>JAXLYT010000015.1:0-181982 GCA_046351295.1 Byssovorax sp. | reverse complement strand
CCGGGAGGGTAATCTCCCGGGGCTACCCGAGCGCCTTGGCGTCTTTGCGTTAAAAATGGAGTGAAGCAACACCGACGTGGAGCAGCACGACCCCATGCTCAGCTCCACTACCTCCGCTTGGCGAGCCAGGACGAGTAGGCCTGAAACGTCCGGTTCCAGGCCAACCTCGCCTCCGGGCTCGCCTGCACCACGCCGCGGTAATGATCATCGAGCGCGCTCTTGGCCGCCGCATCCAGCGTGTGGCGGGCGAGGACGGCGGCCTCGTGGCCCGCGTAGAAGGCCAGCTCCGCGCACAGCGAGGCATGCTGTTCGAGGGTGAGGCGAGGCGCTGATTCCTTGGGAGGAGCAGCTCTCGCGGCCTCGAAGGGGATGACGGGCAGCCTGGGCGCCTCGGCGCCGTGCACCGTGCCCCCGAGATCGATGGCCGGGCGCGGGGGAGGCTCGGCGCGCGGCGCGGTGGCGAGCGCCGATTC
Source organism: Byssovorax sp. (assembly GCA_046351295.1). Classification (GTDB taxonomy): domain Bacteria; phylum Myxococcota_A; class Polyangia; order Polyangiales; family Polyangiaceae; genus JAXLYT01. Next base: position 181,509 of record JAXLYT010000015.1, on the reverse strand, counting down.
GCCCTTTTGAAAGGGCATGGGTGGGATCGGCATCGGGCCATGGCCGAGGGGGAGTGTCCCGGCCAGCTTGGCCGCAGGGCGGTTGATCGAGGCCGGCGGCTGGGCTGGAGGAGTGTTTGCCGCGGGCTCGATCGATGCTCGGGCGGAGAAGGGCAAGGGGAGGGAAGAGGGCCTGTCGAGCGACAAGGCAGTTCCGGTCAGCGCCGGGCGCGGCTCGGCGGGCTCGCTCGGAGCGGCCTTGAGGGCGACCGGCTCGCTCGCCGCGGGCGCGGCGGGCGCCTCGGGGGGAGGGGGCGCGGCCGCGAAGGGCAGGGCGGGGCCGCGCGGCACATCCACGCTGAGCGCGGTGCTGTCGAGGCGCTTGCGGGGCGGCGGGGCGGCGGGCTCCTCGGCGGGCGGCGCGATGGGCAAAGCCCCGATCGCCCTCTCTTGCGCGGCGAGGGCGGCCCTCTGCTCGGCCTCCTCCGCGCGGCGGGCCGCCTCGCGCTCCTCCTTCCGGGCGCGGTGATCGGCGATGAAATAGGCCAGCATCCGCTGGTATCCGGCCTCGGCCTCGGGGCTCTTCGCGCGCGTCCGGCCGTGTTTTTCGCGGGCACGGTCGTAGTCGGCGGCAGACTCGATATCATGCTCGGCGAGCAGCAGGCCGAGCGGCCCCCCGTCCTCCGCGAGCGCGGCCTCGATGGCCACGTAGGTGGCGAAATCGACCTCGCCGGGCGGCGAAGGCGGGTCCGGGGGCACCACCGGATCGGGCGGCTCGTCGGGCGCGCGGAGCATGGATCAGCCCTTGGTGCCGGCGCCGGCGGTGAGCGCTTTGCCGATGATGAGCTTCTGGATCTCGGTCGTCCCCTCGTAGATGCGGAGGGGCCTTATCTCCCGGTAGAGGGCCTCCACCTCGGAGCCGAGCGTCACCCCTCTGCCGCCATGGAGCTGCACCGCCTTGTCGATGATCCGCTGGGCGGCCTCGGTCGCGAACATCTTGGCCATGGCCGCCTCGACCGACACCCGCTTTCCGCTCGTGTCGCGCAGGTGCGCGGCGCGCGCCACGAGCAGGCGCGAGGCGTCGAGCTCGGTGGCCATCTCGGCGAGGTAGGCGAGGACCTGCTGCTGCTCGGCGAGCTTCTGGCCGAACTGGCGGCGCGTGGTCACATGCTCGATCGCAGCGGCGAGGGCGCGCCGGGCCATCCCCACGGCGGCGGCGCCGACCGAGATCCGGAACGCGTCGAGCGTGGCCATGGCGAGGGAGAAGCCGCCGCCGACGGCCCCGAGCAAGGCGCTCTCCGGCACCCGGCAGCCCTCGAGGTGCAAGTTGCCGATCGGGTGGGGGATCGACATCGGGATGGGATCGAAGGAGAGGCCGGTCGAGCCGTCTTCCACGACGAAGGCGGAGATGCCTTTGCGGCCGAGGGCGCGGTCGGCGCTGGCGAAGACCACGTAGTGCTGGGCGATGGGGACGTTGGAGATCAACGTCTTCTCGCCGTCGAGCACCCACGCGCCCTCTCTCCTCGTCGCGGTGGTCTGGAGCGAGGCCACGTCGCTCCCGGCCTCGGGCTCGGTGAGGCCGAATCCGGTGATCCGTTTGCCGGTGATCACGCTCGGCAGATAATGGCGCTTCTGCTCGTCCGTCCCGGCGAGGACGATGGGATAGGAGCCGAGGCCCTGCACGGCGAAGATGGCGTCCGCGAGCGGGGAGATCTGGCCGAGCGCCTCGCGGATGAGCACGAGGGAGCGGACATCGATGTACGTCGCGTCATCGGGTTTACCGACCTTGGCGCCGCCGAGGGGCTCGGGGACGAGATAGGCGTAGAGGCCGAGATCGCCCATGGCCGAGGCGCTGTCGTCGGGGCTCTCGATCGCGCTGAGGTCGCGCACGGCCTCGGAGCGGAGGTGCTCGGCGAGGGCCTGGTGGGAGGGGTCGAAGAAGAGGCCGAGATCGTCGACCGAGAGGTGGATTGTCCGCGCGTGGCTCATGCGACCTTCCCCGGCTCGGGGCCCGGCTCTCCGCAGATCTCTGCGCCCTCGAAGCGCGGCGGGCGCTTTTCTTTGTTGGCCTCGTAGGCGGCGCGGAAATCGGGGTGCGCCATGCAGATGGCCTGGGCCTGGGCCTCGGCCTCGATGGCGGCGGCGAGGGACATCCCGTGCTCGCTCTCGAGCATCTGCTTGGTCATCGTGTGGGCGAAGGCCGGGCCGCGGGCGAGCTTGTCGGCCCAGGCGCGGGCCGTGGGCACGACCTCGCTCACGGGGACGACGCGGTTGGCGAGGCCGATGCGGTAGGCCTCGGCGGCGTCGATCAGGTCGCCGAAGAAGAGCAGCTCGGCGGCGCGGCCCCGGCCGACGATCCGCGGCAGGAGGAACGAGGCGCCCATGTCGGCGCCGGAGAGGCCGACCTTGGGGAAGATGAAGCCGAAGCGCGCGGTCTCCGCGGCGATGCGCATGTCGCACGCGGCGGCGATCACCGCGCCGGCGCCGACGGCCACGCCGTTGATGGCGGCGATCACCGGGCGCCGGAGCTCGCAGATGCTCTGGATCAAGGCCCCGGTGACGCGGGTGAACTCGAGCAGGCCGCGCGCGTCCTTGGCGAAGAGCTCGGCGATGATGCCCTCGACATCGCCGCCCGAGCAGAAGCCGCGGCCCTTGCCGGTGATGGTGACGGCGCGGGTCTCGTTCGAGCGCTCGAGGGAGCGGAAGGTCGAGGCGAGCTCGCCGTAGACCTCGAAGGTGAGGGCGTTGAGGCGGTCCGGGCGATCGAGGGTGATCGCGGCGATGCCTCGGTCGATGGACAGATCGAAGGAACGGGGAGAGAGGGTCATCGGGTCACCACGGGAGCGGGCTTGGGGCGAGGGCTACGGAGAGCGCTTGGGCAGGGTGCGCCGGCGCTTTCCGGCGCCGGATCGGGTGGGGTGGGCGGGGGGGCCGGCGCTCGGGCGCGGCGCGGGGGCCGGCGGGTCGGGCAAGGCCGCGCAGAGCTTGTCGAGCAGGGCCGCGAGGGCCTCGACCTCGGGCGCGGTGAGGGCCGCGAAGACCCGGCCGAGGCGAGCCTCGTGGCGGCGCTCGGCGTCGCGCACGGCCTGCTTTCCGCGGGGCGTGAGGTGCACCGTCCACGCGCGGCGCGACGCGGGATCGGCCCTGCGCTCGCAGAGGCCGTCGCGCTCGGCCCGCTCCAGGACGCCGCCGAGGTTCTTCGTCTTCACGCCGAGGGCCCGCGACAGCTCCGCGATCGTCTGCCCGGGCCTGCGATCGACGGCGCCGAGGAGCGCGAAGCGGAGGAGCGTCATGTCCCGCTCGAGCCCGTCACGCACCGAGGCGAGGGCGCGCCGCTGCACCGCGAGCAGGCGCTCCCACGCCCGGACCGCGGCCGGCGGGCCCGGATCGCTCCCCGGGGGCGGCGCCGCGGACGGCGGGCTCACCGGGCGTCGCGCGGGCGCTCCGCGCCTCAATCGGCCTCGCCGAGCGCGCAGGTCGTCTCGATCTCGACGAGCGCGCCTTCTTCGACCAGGCCGGCCACGCCGACGAGCGCCATCACCGGGTAGTGCTTGCCGAAGCGCTCGCGCCAGATCTTGCCGAGGTCGCGCTGCGCGTTGCGGTACGCGTCGAGGTCGGTCGCGTACACCGTCATCTTCACCACGCTCTCCGGCGTCCCGCCGGCGGCGTGCACGACCGCGAGCACGTTGTCGAGGGCCTGCGCGAACTGTCCCGCGAAGTCCTTGGCGGTGAACTCCTGCCTGTCGTTCCAGCCCACCTGCCCGGCCACGTAGAGCGTCCGGCCCTGGGTGATGACGCCGTTGGAATAGCCCTTGGGAGGGATCCACCCCGCGGGGGACACGAACCGGATCGCGCTCTTGTTCTCGCTCATGACATCACCTGTCCGCCGTCGATGGGGATCGCCTGACCATGGATGCTCCGGGCCTCGGGCGCGCAGAGCATGGCCACGACATGGGCCACCTCGGCCGGCAAAACCAGACGCTTTTGCGGCGACATGCCCTCCAGGGCCTTCCGGGCCTCTTCCGGGCTGCGGCCGGTCTTGCCGGCGATGCGCGCGGCGGCCTCGCCGGCCATCTGCGTGTCGACCCAGCCGGGGCAGACGGCGTTGACCGTCACCTCGGTGCGCGCGAGCTCGACCGCGAGCGCGCGGGTCAAGCCGACCAGCGCATGCTTGGAAGCGCAGTAGGCCGCCGTGTACGCGTAGCCGGTGAGCCCGGCGTTGGAGGCGACGTTGACGACGCGCCCGAAGCCGCGCCCGATCATGGGCGGGATGAGCGCCCGGCAGAGCGCGAAGGCGGCGGTGACGTTGACCTCGAGGAGGCGATCCCACACCTCGTCGCTCGTCCGGTCGTAGGGCGCGCTCTCGGAGATCCCGGCGTTGTTGACCAGGATGTCGACCGGCCCAGCTCGCTCGGCGAGGATCTTCAAACCGCCCTGGATCGAGGCCCGATCGGCGAGGTCCATGCGCAGGCTGAGCCCGCCGGTCTGCGCCGCCACCTCGTCGATCTCGCGGGAGGTCCGGCCGGTGACCACGACCCTGGCCCCGAGGGCCGCCAGGCGCACGGCGATCGCCCGGCCGATTCCGCGGCCTCCGCCGGTGACGAGGGCCGTCTTGCCGTCGAGGTTCATCGGGTCCGAGAGCATAGTGGATCGCATCCCCGGTCGGGGGCCGAAGACGGCGGCCGCCGTTCCGGCGCGATTTCTCCGTACCCGGCGGCAATTTGCGGCGCAGGTCGATCCCCGGTCGAGATTCGGGCAAGATTCGCGGATGCCTCCCTCGGCCCGCCCGGTCTTCTGCGCCCTCCTGCCCGCCCTCGCCGCCCTGACCCCCTTGACCCTCGGATGCTCCGACGCGGTGTCCGGCTCCGAGGACGTGGAGTCGCTCTACGTGGTCCCCGCCTCGCTCGACGCGCTCAGCGAGGCGCACTTCTTCGACCACCCGTGGCCGAGCGATCTGCGCATGGAAGACGGCTCGCCCCGCTGCACCGGCTACTACAACCCGCGGCAGATCCCGATCATCGCCGAGTACATCGAGTCGACGAAGGGGCTCGTCGACGGCTTCTCCCCTGCGGCGGCCGGCTATGTCCGCTTCACGGGGCCGATCGATCCCGGCTCGTTGCCGGCGACGCCGACCGACGCGCTCTCGGCCCAGGCCTCGGTGCAGCTCCTCGACATCGACCCCGCCTCGCCCGAGCACGGGCAGCACAAGCTCATCTCGCTGCGCTGGCAGGAGGCCGAGGGCGTCTATTACCAGCCGAACACGCTCGCCTACCTGCCCACCATCGGCTTCCCCCTCCGCGCCCACACCCGCTACGCCCTCGTGGTCACCGACGCGATCCGCGCCAAGGATGGCAAGGCCGTGCACCCGAGCGAGGACCTCTCCGCCGTGCTCGGCACCGGCGCCGAGTCGGACCGCACCCGGTCGTGGAAGGCGGCGGTCGCCCCCGCGCTCACCGAGCTGGAAAAAGCGGGGTTGACGAAGGAGCACATCGTCCACCTCGCGGTCTTCACCACCGCCGATCCGACCAAGGAGCTGTTCGCGGCGGCCGACGACGTGCGCAACAACATCCTGGCGCCCGACGCGCGCGACAACGACTGGCACCTCAAATACAAGGGCCCGACCTACACCGAGTACACCGGCTCCTACGGGCCCTCGCCGAACTACCAGGCGGGCGACCTGCCCTTCGAGCACTACGGCGACGGCGGCGAGCTCAACTTCCCCGACGGCAAGCCGCAGGCGGTCGACACCTTCGATCTGCGCTTCTCGCTGATGGTGCCGAACCCGCAGAAGTGCCCGATGCCCGAGAACGGCTACCCGATCGTGCTCTACGCGCACGGCACGGGCGGCTACTACCGGAGCTACGTGAAGGACGGCACCGGCCTCGCCCTCGCCAAGCAGTGCCTGGCGACGATGGGGGTCGATCAGATCTTCCACGGCACGCGGCCGGGCGCGCCGCCGGACGCCGACGAGAGCAAGATCGAGCTCCTCTTCTTCAACTTCCAGAACCCGGTGGCCGCCCGCTCGAACGGCCGGCAGAGCGCGCTCGACGAGGTGCAGCGCGCGCGGCTCTTCACCGAGACGAAGATGCGCGTGCCCGCCAAGGTCTCGTCGACGGGCGCGGACATCCTCTTCGACCCGACGAAGGTGATGTTCTTCGGTCACTCGCAGGGCGGGCTCAACGGGCCGCTCTACCTCGCCGCCTCCGACTCGGCGCGCGGCGGCGTGCTCTCCGGCTCGGGCGCGTTCCTGACCATCGCGCTGCTCGACAAGACCAAGCCCTCGCCCAGCGTCTCGTCGCTGGTGAAGACGATCTTCCTCGGGCTGAACAGCGAGGAGGAGGGCGAGGTCGACACCTTCCACCCGGCGCTCTCGCTCGCGCAGACGATCATCGACGTGGTCGATCCCGTCCACTACGCGCGACACATCATCGAGGAGCCGCGCGCGGGCTTCGCGCCGAAGAGCATCTACATGACGGAGGGCATCAACGCCGACGGCACGGGCGACAGCTACGCGCCCCCGCACGGGATCGAGGCGCATGCGCTCGCGATGGGCCTGCCCCTCCAGATCCCGTTCCAGCGCGCCATCGCCGAGAGCCAGTGGGGCGGCCCGAAGGCGGTGAGCATCCCCAAGGATGGGCTCGGCGGCAACCTCGGCAACGGCAACGCCTCGGGCGTGCTGGCGCAGTGGGCGGTGCCGCCCGGCAAGGACGGGCACTTCGTGGTCTTCGACGTGACCCTGGCCCGCAACCAGTCGTCGAGCTTCCTCGTCGACCTGGCGAGCGATCCCAAGGGCCGCATCCCGCCGCCGCAGCCGTGAGCGACGCAGGCTTCGAGGGGCGGCTCCGCGCGCTGCTCGCGGGCCCCGCCGTGCTGGAGCGGCGCGAGCCCTCCGGCGAGAACGTTGCGATCGCAACGATCGGCGATCTGCCCCTGGATCTCCGGGCGTTCGACGCGCTCTCGGGCGGGCTCGCGCTCCGCGACGGGACGACCATCCTCGGCCGCGAGGAGCGCGCGCAGGCCACGCGCTGGCTCGTGGAGGAGAAGTCGCTCGACTGGCCGGAGGAGCTCCGCGTGGTGGGCGAGCGGGAGGACCTCGTGATCGTGCGCGATCCGGATCGACGGGGCGCGCGCGCCGGGGGCGGGGTGCTGGAGGCGCCGACCGACGGGCTCTCGTCGTTCAAGCGGATCGCGCTCGATCTGGTCGGCTACCTGGAGCTGCGGTGCGGCGTGATCGGCGCGCCGGCCTCGCCCGAGGTGCGAGCCAGGCATGCGATGCGCGCGGGCGACGCGGCGGCGCTCGGGGCGGCGATCGAGGCGGGCTTCTACCCGGGGGCCGAGCGCGACCTCGGGCTCGCGGCGCAGAAGCTCGCGGAGCTCCGCGCGGCGGCGGGCGATGAAGAGGGCGCGCTCGTCGCGTTCGAGCGGGCCGTCGAGGCGCGGGTGAAGGCCGCCCCGCGCGGCGCAGCCTCGGCCGAGCGCGCGGCGGCGTGGAGAGCGGCGGCGACGATCGCGGCGCAGGCCGGCGCGCCCTCGCTCGCGGCGCGCTGCAAATCCCGCGGAGCCGCGGGCTGACCTCTGCTACGAGAGCGGGATGGGCCACCACCCTCCCGTGCGACCGGACGGCAAGATCGAGTGCGTCGTCACCCACCTCGAGATGTTCGCGCTCCCGACCCCGGCGCCGCTGCCCGCGCCCTGCGAGGGGCTGACGATCGTGCGCGCGCTGCGGCCCACGGTGTCGTTCTACCGCTACCTCTACGATGCGGTCGGGCGCGAATGGCTGTGGAGCGATCGCAAGAAGCTCGACGACACAGCGCTCGCAGCGATCCTCCACGACCCGGCCGACGAGGTCTTCGTGCTCTACAAGGACGGCACGCCCGCCGGGTACTTCGAGCTCGACCGGCGCGATCCCCCGTCGATCGAGCTCGCCTACTTCGGGATCCTCCCCGATTTCATCGGCCGGAAGCTCGGTCCGTACCTGCTCTCGCAGGCGATCCACCGCGCCTTCTCGTACGCGCCATCCCGCTTCTGGGTGCACACCTGCACGCTGGATCACCCGGCGGCCTTGCCGATGTACGAGCGGGCCGGCTTCGTGAGGTTCCACCAGGAGGTGGAGGTCTCCGACGACCCGCGGGCGAACGGGCTCAACGATCGGCGTTGAGGATCGCGCACGCCGCGCCGGTGCGCACATGCGCGTCGGCGTCGGCGAGCAGGAGCGCGGCGCGCGGGAGCTCACCGAGCGCGGCGTACGCGAGGGCCGCGATCTTGCGGGCCTGCGCGCTCTCGCTCTTCTGATCCTTGTCGAGCAGCGGGAGCACCTCGCGCGCGCCGACGCGGGCGAGCGAGAGCTTCGCGCCGAGGGCGACGCGCTTCGTCTCCGAGGAGGCGAGGGCGAGGAGCTTGGGCAGGAGCTTCTTGCGCTCGTCCGCGGTCGCGCCGTGATCGTCGGCCGAGGTCTCCAGCATCCGGCCGAGGGCGCCGAGCTTCACCATCTCGTCGGGGTCGTCGAGCGCCTTGATCACCGCGGCGCGGAGGGGCTCGTGGGCGAGGGGCGCGCTCCCGATCGCGAGGAGCCGATCGTCGAGCGGACCGGTCCCGATGGCTCGCTCGATGACGCCGATCGACGCGCTCGATCCGTCGCCGCCGGCCTGGACGAGGGAGAGCGCCGCGGTGAGCGCGGGGCTCCCCTGCTGCGTCTCCACCACCCAGACGAGCTCGCGCCGGCCGCCCGCGTCGAGCGTCGGGCGCGCGGCCCAGGCCGAGGCGATCGCCTTGCGAAGGTCGTTCGAGGCCGAGGGCCAGAGGTCCTTGAGCGCCAGGGTCACGCGCTCGCCGCCGACGGCCCCGGCGCTGCGGATGGCCTGGATCCGCGCGGCCGGTGAGGGATCGACGCGCGCGGCTTCGAGCAGGGGCTCGGTGTCGCCGGGATCGGCGGCGAGGCCGGCGGCGGTCAGCGCGGCGGCGCGCACCTCTTCGTACGGGTCGAGGAACAGCGCGCGACGGCGTGGCCCGTCGTCCTCTCCCGTCAACGCGCGGGCGGCCGCCTTGCGGAAAGAGGCGCGCGGGCCATCGGGGACGGCGGTGAGCCATTTGGAGGCCTCGCTCGGCGAGGCCAGGCCCGCCTCGATCCGCACGAGCAGGGCGGCGGCGGCCACCTCGTCCTCCTGCTGCGATCGATCCTCGAAGGGCTCGGCGAAGCTCCTCGCGCAGCCGGCGAGCTCGCGCACGGTGGTGACGCCGGCCTCGCCCTTGGCCCGCGCGATCTCGCCCTTGCCGATCGCGGACGCGAGCCTGCGCGCGTCGCCCGCGCCGAGCTCGCCGCGCGCGACCTCGCCGCCCACGAGCGCGCCGAGGCCGTCGAGCCTGCCCTGCTCGGCGGCGCGGATCGAGGCGGTGCCGCCGCAGGAGCAGAGGAGGAGACAGGCGAGGCCAGCGCCGAGAACGCCGGGAACCGAGGAGCGTTGCATCCGGCACGGTACCCTAGCCGAAACCAGGTGCCAGCCGGATGAACAAATGCGAATGATGCCCACGTTTCGGCTTCCATGCGCTTGGACGTCATCGTCAACACCCGGGCCCGACGTGTCCTCGCGCGCCCCTCGATCCTCGGCGAGGTCACGGCGCGCGTCCGCGGCCACGGCGAGGTCTTCCCCACCGGCGACCTCGGCGCGCTCACCGAGGCGGCCCGCGCGATCGCCGCGCGCGGGAGCGATCTGGTCGTGCTCGCCGGCGGCGACGGCTCGTTCATGGCCGGCGTCACCGCGCTCGCGCATGCCTTCGGCGACCGGCCGCTGCCGCGGATCGCGCTCCTCCCCGGCGGGACGGTCGCGACGGTGGCGCGCAACTTCGGGGTGCGCGGCGAGCTCGTCCCGCTCCTCGGCCGCCTGATCGACGCGCGTCACGCGCTCGTCACGCGGCGGAGGCCGACGCTGCGCGCCCTCGCGACGACGGGCAGCGCGCGCGAGGAGCGGATCGGCTTCATCTTCGGCACGGGCCTCGTCGCGAAGTTCTTCGAGGTCTACTACGAGGCCGGCGCGCAGGGCTACGCGGGCGCCGCGAAGATCGTCGCCCGCGTCTTCGCCGAGTCGTTCTACGGCGGCGCCTACGCGAGGCGCGTGCTCGATCCCTTGCCTTGCTCGATCGAGGTCGACGGCCGCCTGCTCGCGCCCCGCTCCTTCTCGCTCGTCTGCTGCGCCGTGGTGCGCGATCTCGGCATCCACATGCTCGTGAACCACCGCGCCGCGGAGGACCCTCTGCGCCCGCACCTCGTGGCGAGCCCGCTCCCGGCGCACAGCCTCGGCCCGCGCGCTCCCCTCGTCCTCGCGGGCAGGTCGATCGGCGGCCCGGGGCACTTCGACGATCTGGTGAGCGTGTTCACCGTGCGCTTCCCCCGCGGCGCAGGGCCCTACGTGCTCGACGGCGACATGCTCCGCGCCGAGCGCGTTACCGTAACGGCAGGCCCGGTGCTCGACGTGGTGACCTTCGATCCGGCGCGTTGACGTCGTTGCCCGCGCGCTGACGCGCCGCGCTGCGCCCCTCCGCGTGACGAAAACATGACGGGATGAGCGAGGCCGCCTGACCTCGATCGGCGATCGTGGCCGACGTGAAAAGCCCCGTCCTCGTCAAAGCCCCCGTCGACAGCGGTCCCACCTTCGGCCATCGCTTCAACTTCGTGGCGCTGATCGCCCTGCACCTGGGCACGATCTACGCGTTCACCCGGCCCATCACCTACAAGCTCGTGCTGCTCGCGGTCATCACCTACGTGGTGCGCATGTTCGCGATCACGGCCGTGTACCACCGCTACTTCTCGCACAAGGCGTACAAGACGAGCCGCGTCTTCCAGTTCATCCTCGCCTTCCTCGGCACGACGGCGACGCAGAAGGGCCCGCTCTGGTGGGCCGCGACGCACCGCGTGCACCACAAGCAGTCGGACACCGAGAAGGACGTGCACAGCCCGATCCGCCGCGGCTTCTGGCACGCGCATGTCGGCTGGTGGGCCGGCCGCGATCACGTCTCGTACGACAAGGCGCTCATCCCGGATTTCGCCGGTTACCCGGAGCTCCGCTGGCTCGACGAGTGGTACTGGGTCGGCGTCTTCTCGCTCATCGGCGGGACGGCGCTCTTCGGCTTCGACGCGTTCCTCTGGGGCTACGTGGTGAGCACGTGCTTCCTGATGCACGGCACGTTCACGATCAACTCGCTCTGCCATGTCTTCGGATCGCGGCGCTACGCGACCACCGACACGAGCCGCAACAACTTCTGGCTCGCGCTCATCACCCTCGGCGAGGGCTGGCACAACAACCACCACCACTACCAGTCGAGCGCCCGCCAGGGCTTCTACTGGTGGGAGATCGACATGAGCTACTACGCGCTCAAGGTGCTCGAGAAGCTCGGCCTCGTGTGGGATCTGCGCCCGGTGCCGGAGCGCTGGCTGAAGCGCCACCTGATCAGCGAGGTCGGCGAGCGCGCGCCGCTCCTGCTCCAGGGCAAGGTGGTCTACGCGAACGAGAAGGACGCGCCGCTCGGCGAGCCGGAGCCCGAGGCGGGCTGAGCTTCCATTCGTCACATTTCCGCGGGCGAGGTCCTGGAGGATCCGGATCGCCCTGCCCGAAACCCCACCCCCAGCCCCTCCCCGCGTGCGGGGAGGGGAGGAGATCTACTTCGATCAGAGAAAAGAATGCCCTCGTGCCCTGATCCCTCCTCCCCGCATGCGGGGAGGGGCCGGGGGTGGGGTCTAGCAGCGCGCCTCCACAAATCCCCGAGGTTTTGGAGATCTGACGAATGCTCAGGTTAAAATCCCGGGCTTGGCAGGTCGGCTGCGTCAGTTGACGCTGGAGCTGACCTGTGGGCCTTCGGCCTTGGCGCGCTCGCTCCCCTTGGCGCGCTCCTTCTGGCGGTCGATCCCTGCGCGCACGAAGCGGGCGAAGAGCGGGTGCGGGGCTTGGGGGCGGCTCTTGAACTCGGGGTGGAACTGGCAGCCCACGAAGTAGGGGTGCTCGCGCAGCTCGATCATCTCGACGAGGCGCTGGTCGGGCGAGGTGCCGGAGAGCACGAGGCCGCGCTGGGTCATCGCCTCGCGGTAGCGGTTCGACACCTCGTAGCGGTGGCGGTGGCGCTCGCTGATCGACAGCATGCCGTACGCCTCGGCGGCGAGCGTGCCCTTCTCGAGCACGCAGGGGTACGCGCCGAGCCGCATCGTCCCGCCCTTTTCCATCACGCCCTTCTGGTCGGGCATCAGGTCGATCACGGGGAAGGCGGCGTTGCGATCGAACTCGACGGAGTTCGCGCCGGCCATCCCGCAGATGTGGCGGGCGAACTCGACCACGGCGAGCTGCATCCCGAGGCAGATGCCGAAGAAGGGGATCTTGTTCTCGCGGGCGTAGCGGATCGCCTCGATCTTCCCCTCCGTCCCGCGGTCGCCGAAGCCGCCGGGGACGAGGATCGCGTCGAGCCCGGAGAGCAGGCTCTCGGCCCCGCGCTCCTCGATCTGCTCGGAGTCGATGTACTCGAGGTCGACCCGCACGTCGTGGTTCATGCCGCCGTGGATGAGCGCCTCGTGGAGCGACTTGTACGAGTCGCGGAGGTGCACGTACTTGCCGACCACGCCGATCTTCACGGCGCCGCGCGAGGGCTTCTTGGAGCGCTCGACCGTCCGCTGCCAGCTCGTGAGGTCGGGCTGGCGGGCCCAGATGTTGAGGCGCTCGGTGATCTTCTCGTCGATGCCCTCGGCGTGGAGCGCGAGGGGCAGCTCGTAGATGCAGTCGACGTCCATCGCGGCGATCACGCACTCGACGGCGACGTTGGAGAAGAGGGCGATCTTCTCCTTCATCCCGCGCGAGAGCGGGCGGTCGCAGCGGCAGAGGAGGATGTCGGGCTGGATGCCGATCTCGCGCATCTCCTTGACGGAGTGCTGGGTCGGCTTCGTCTTCAGCTCGCCGGCCGTCGCGATGAAGGGGACGAGCGTGACGTGCACGCTGATGGCGTTCTGGTGGCCGCACTCGATCTTGAGCTGGCGGATCGCCTCGAGGAAGGGGAGCGACTCGATGTCGCCCACGGTGCCGCCGATCTCCACGATCGCGATGTCGGCGCCCTCGGCCGCGCCGCGGATGCGCGTCTTGATCTCGTCCGTCACGTGCGGGATGACCTGCACCGTCGCGCCCAGGTACTCGCCGCGCCGCTCCTTCGAGATGACGGCCTCGTAGATGCGGCCGGTGGTCAGGTTGTTCTGCCGCGTCATGCGCGCGGTGGTGAAGCGCTCGTAGTGCCCCAGGTCGAGGTCGGTCTCCGCGCCGTCGTCGGTCACGAAGACCTCGCCGTGCTGGTAGGGCGACATCGTGCCGGGGTCGACGTTGATGTACGGGTCGAGCTTGATGTGGGTGACCTTGAGGCCCCGGGCCTCCATCAGCGCGCCGATCGACGCGGCGCCGAGGCCCTTGCCGATCGAAGAAACAACGCCGCCGGTGACGAAGACGAACTTGGTCCGCTTGCTCATGACCCTCGCTCCGCGAGCACGTGGCGCCGCGCGCCGTTCTTTCGGCGAGAGCGATCGGCCGCCCCTCTGCTCGGGCGACGGTCGCTCTCGACCTCGACCCGGGGCATTCTAGGTGGCGGGCGCGATGCGTCAACAGCGACGGTCACGCGCGTGACAACTGTTGCAGAAGTGCAACGCATGCGAGGACAAGCGCGACGGAAACGGGGCCGAGCACGCAAAGCATGCGCTCTCGACGAACGCGCGCCGATCGCTAGCCACCCGAGCGGCAGCGGGGATCGTTCATCGCCACGTGCACCCCGCGGTTCGACGGCACGAGAGCGTTCCACTCGCGGGTGAGCGCCGGGTCGCCCGTGAAGACGTCGATCTGCCGGCCGGTGACCTTGAGGCCGCGGTCCTCGGCGAGGAAGCAGCCGTCGTGCTTCGTCCCGTCGGGGCGCGGCAGGCCCACGTACTCGGGCACGAAGATCGGCGTGCCGAGGGGGATCACCTTCGAGTCGACGGCCACGGTGCGCAGCGGCGTGATGGGCTTGCCGAGCGCGCCGCGCCCGTGGGGGAAGCGCGCGGGGTCGAGCCGCTCGTAGCAGATCTGCTGCCCCGTGCGCGGGCACGTGGCCGCGCATGCGCACCCGCGCTTGGCGAAGCTCACCGTGACCCCGCTCGCGAGCCGCCCGCTGCCCTGCACGCACACGCGATCGTGGAAGTCGCTCGTGACCTTGGCGATCGGCGCGCAGCTCGCGTCGAAGACCGTCGCGTCTTTCGCGCCCCCGCCCTCGGCGGGGAAGTCGTAGTAGGTGTTGCGGAAGAGCAGGTCGCTGTCGTCGTGCGCGATCACCGCGCGCGGCACGCCGTCGCCCAGATCGCGCACGCTGATGGAGCCGCCCTGGGGGGCGTCGTCGTCGAGATCGACCTCGACGCCGACCGGACGTGATCGCGGCGATCGGTCCTCGATCCGCGCCTCGGCGCGCTCGGGGAAGGTGCTCGTGCCTTGCCAGGCGCCGGGGCCCACGGGCTTCTGGAGCTTGCTCTCGGGCAGGTCGTTCACCCAGCTGTCTCCGCGCGCTCCGCTGCACCCGGTGAGGGTGGCGAGAGCGGCGAAGGCGAGGGCGAAGGTGCGCATCGATGGGAGCGTAACCCAGGTGCGGGGGTTGCTCAAAATCGGCAGCTCGTTGCTTCGCCGAGCGCTCCCGCTCCCGTTCCCGTTCCCGTTCCCGCTCCCCATGCCCGCAGGGAGCGAGGGTAGCGGGAGAGGGCAGCGGGAGCGGGAGCGGGAGCGGGGCTAAGGGGGCAAGAGTGGTGCGATCAGAACGCGCCGCGGTGCTTCACGAGCTCCTGGATGGCGAAGACGGCGATGTCGAGTCGGCCGGTGAGGGCGGCGGGGGAGCCGGTCTTGCCGATGGCGAGGAGGGTCGGGGCGGGGGTGCTCGGGGCGGGTTTGCCGGCGCGCGCGGCGACGAGGCGGATCGGATCGGCCAGCACGACGAAGGAGGACTCGTTGCCGAGGCCGGTCACGGCGGCCTTCACGATCGGATCGTGGCCGAGGCTCGTCTCGTTCGTGGTGCGGACGAGGGTGCGGAGCGCCTCGGCCGAGTCGTAGCCCACGGCGCCGACGAGCATGTCCTTGCCGATCAGGTAGAGCACGTCGATCGCGGTGGGAGGCGCGTTGATCGGCGTCGCGGGCTTGGCGGCGGCCTTGTCGTCCTTCTTGCCCTTCGTCTCCTTCGGCTTCTTGTCCTCGAGCGGCTCGGCGCTCTTCGCGGGCGGCGCGTCCTTGGCGATGAGCCGATCGATGCGGACCTTCTGCACGTCGCCGGGCAGGTTCTCCACCACCGTCTTGCTCGCGCTGATCGCGAAGCCGGCCTCGGCGAGGCGCGCCTTGGCGGCGGGGAGGCGGGCCAGATCGAGGAGCTGCTTGAGCGCCTTGTCCATCCGATCTTGATCGGCGATCGGCGCGCGCACCATCGCGCTCGGGCCCGTGGGATCGAGCGCGATCCCGAGGGCCATCCAGTCGCCGCGCGCGGCGGCCTCGGCCTTGAGCGCGGCGCCGATCGCGGCCTTGTCCTCGGCCGAGGGCTCGCCGCCGAAGAGCCGCGCGAGGGCCTCGGTCTGCGCGTCGGTGGCGAGCGCGCGCGCGTCCGCGGACTCGCGGAAGGTGATCGCGACGAGCGAGCTCTGCGGCAGATCGAGGAGCGGGCTCGCGTCGCCCACGCTCATCAGGGCGAGCGCCTTGCTCGCCGGGCCGTCGGCCGACTTCGGCGTGAGGAGGAAGCGGCTGCGCACGGCGTCCTCCCCGAGCTCGATCGCGAGCCGCGCATGCTTGGCGTCCGTGAGCACGCCGAGCACCGTGTCCATCGTGGCGGTGAGCGGCAGCGTCGAGGGGCTCGCCCCTTCGAGCCCTTGCCGCGCGACGTTCCACTGCTTCTTCATCGCCTCGGCGATCGGCCCGGAGAGCGCGCTCTCCGGCACCTCGACGACCGCGTCTTCCTTCGGCACGGGGTGCGTCGGCAGGGTGCGGGCCACGTAGGGCCCGAGGGCGTGGAGATCGGCCGCGTTCTGGGCCGCGATCAGGTAGTTGCCGAGCACGCCGATCACCACCGGAGGCGGCGCGCTCGGCGGCTCTTTGAGCGAGATCACCTGCACGTGCGACAATGGATCACGCGCGGACACGAAGCGCGCTTCGGGCCCCTTGGTGAGCTGATCGACGAAGCGATCGCCGGCCTTGACGTGGAGGCCGATCGCGAAGGCGTAGCTCTCGGCCGGCTTCTTCACGATCGCCCCGAGCACCGGGACCTTGTCGTCGATCTCCGCGCTCGCCATCACCGGCAGCCGGAGCAAGGTGGCCGCGAGGCCGCCGAAATTGGGCGGGAGGAAGGCCGCGGGTCCGCCGACGATCGCCCGCGCCTTGCCCCAGCTCGCCTCGGGCGAGGGGATGCAGAGCTCGGCGAGGAGCCCGTCGGGCGCGGGCACGGGGGAGAGATCCTCCGCGGTGACCGAAGGCGGCGCGGGCTTGCTCTCGCAGCCTCCGGTCAGCGAGGACGAAGCGGCCGCGAGGCCGAGGACGAGGAGCCGGGCCGCGCGGAGGAGGCGATCAGAGGGAAGGGCAGGGGCCATCGCGCCGCTCAAGGTAGTACGGCGCGCGCCCGGAGCCTACCGCCGGGCGATCAGAGGCCTTGGCCGAAGAGGATCGGCCCGCAGCAGCCCTCGAGCGGATCGCAGGTCGCGTTCACCTCCTTGCACTGCCCGATCTGCTTCCCGTCGAGCAGGCAGCTGCACACGCCGCCCGAGCACTCGACCGCGACGTTCGCGCCGTTGCACTGGCCCTTGCAGCCGCAGCTCCCGTCCGATCCCTGGAAGCAGCCGAGATCCGAGCAGGCCGCCGGGGCGATGCAGGTCTGGTAGGTGTCGATGGCGCCGAGGCACGCGTCGGGCGTCATGCAGCCCATGGTGGGGTTCTGGAGGAAGCACTGGAGCGCCGCCGTGAGCTCGTCCGCGCAGTCGCCGGCGGACTGGAAGGCCATGGCGCATTGCGACGCACAATCGCTCATCGGGCAGCCTTGCTGGTCCCAGAACGAGCAGAACTGGGCGCACAGATCAGAGGGCCCCGTGGAGGTCGAGGGAACGGTGCCCGTCGAGGGGACGGTGCCCGTCGAGGGGCTCGTGCCGGTGGAGGCGCCCGAGCCCGTCCCGCCGGCGCCGCCCTCCCCGGCGGAGGGACCATCGACGATGACCTTGCCCCCACACGCGAACAGGGTGGTGGCGATGAACAAACCAAGCCAAGGCAGCAACCGGGTCATGGCGCGTAGACTAGCCGAGCAGGCCTGCTTGGGCGAGCCGGTGGCATGGGCCCTGCTGGTGCTCCGGCCCCGGCCGTTCGAGAGCTCTCGGAACGTCAATTTCTGCACGAGGAGATCAGGATGAAACGGCTGCGATCATCGACCCACCCGCAAGGCAGCCCGAGCGGTCGCGCGCGCGCGCTCCTGCTCCTCGTGCCGCTCGTCCACGCGATCGCATGCGGGGGCAAGGTGGTGCTCGATCACGACGGCGGCGCGAGCGGCGAGGGAGGCGCGGGTGGGGCCGGCGGCGCAGGAGGCGCCGGGAGCACGGGGAGCATGACGACCGGCACCGGCGCGTGCTCGCTCACGAGCACGGGCACGAACGGGCTCAATTACCAGGTGACCGAGTGCATCGCCGAGGTCGACGGCAAGTGCCCGAATCAGTACCAGGTGACGATGTACATCGTCCCGAGCATCCCGTGCAGCTACGTGGTGTCGGTCGACTGCGGGCCGGTCACCGCAGCCGACGGCATGTGCTGCTACCTCGTGACGGAGCAGGGCGGCGGCTGCCCGTGAGGCCGCCAAGGGGTGACGAAAAAAACGTCGCGAGCGGCCCGAAGCTAGGGAGGGCGACCGAGGAATCCTCTGCGATTTTGAGGGAGCCCGACCGACGAATCGGGCTGCACAGCAGGTTTTTTCGTCACCCCGTCAGCCGCCGATGTCGGTCGAGGCCACCTGCCCGCTCAGGCCGTTCTGCCCGCTCCCGCCGCTCTTGCTGGCCTTGTCCTTCTCCTTGTCCTCCACGCCCTTGGCGTGCGCGGGCAAGGGGGGCAGCTCCTCGCTGTAGCCGGGAGAGACCCAGTAGACCTCGGGGGTCGGGCGATAGCCGCTGTAGTACTTCTTCTCCTCGACGCGGCCGTCGAGGTAGTTGATCGTCACCGTCGAGGTCACGTCGAAGCCCGGGATCCCCCGCTGGTGCTTGACCCGCGTGCCCGGCGGCAAATAGGGCTTGATCGTGATCCGCCGGACGAAATCGAGGGCGGGGCCGGCCTCGATCGCGTGCGTCACCTTGGCGATCGGATCGCCGCCGAGGATCTCCACGCGCACGGCGGTGGGCTTGGGGAAGTAGCCGTGGAGGATCACCGGATAAGGCAGGGTGTTCTTGATCTTGAGATCGGTCTTCGGGTAGCTGACGGTCGCGTCGAGGCCCATCTTGATGTACGTCGAGGGCCGCGAGTGCGACTGCCGCTCGACGATCTCCATCGCGCCGAACAGGGCCGCGGCGTAGAGCGTGGTGGACGACTGGCAGGTGCCTCCGCCGTAGCCGTACTGCATCTCGTCGCCCTGGATCTCGGGGGCGAGCGCGAAGCCGTTCTCCTTGGTGCGCGGGCCCACGGCGGCGTTGAAGGAGAACACCTCGCCGGGGGCGAGCACCGTGCCGTCGAACTTGGAGACGGCCGTGCGGATGTTGATCGCGCGGTTCTCGCCCATCCCGTGGAGGGAGAACGTCGTCTCCCACGACGAGACCACCTTCTCGACGTTCACGTTCGCGAGCGAGTCCGCGGTCACCTTGGCCGGCACGCTCTTGACCCTGAGCTCGATCATCTCCTCGTCGTCGTGGCCGGCCTCGCGGATCGCGTCGAGGGAGCCGTCGACATCGAGCTCCATCCCCGGCTCGTCGGCGATGCGCACGTGCTTGTCGAGGTCGAGCTTGGCGTTCACCGGGGCGCGGGCGATCTCGGGGGCGAAGGTGGCGAGCACCGCCCGGGCCTTGCTCTCGTCGACGTTCCAGCGGAGCGGGACCTCGACCTTCCCCTTGCGCGCCTGCTCGGACTCCTTGATCCGCTTCCAGGGGGAGCCGCGGTGCCCCACCTGCGCGGCGTCACGGAGCGTCGCGTCCACGTCGAGGGAGATGCCCATCGCGTCGAGGGTGGACTCGAACATGTGATCGCCGTGGTGGAAGCGCACGACCCGCTTCTTGTAGGCCTCTTGCCGGCCGGCGAGCCACGACGCGACCTGGCTCCCGCGGTCGGGCACGATGCGCTCGCCGACGGAGAGGCCGCGGACCACCGGGGAGCGCGGGAGGAACCGATAGGCCGCAACGCCGCCGGCCGAGGTGGTCAGGGCGAGCCCGAGGAGGAGGGGGAGCTTCTTGGATCGCACAGGTGCCTCAATCGTACCCAAGTCGTCGTACACCAGAAAGTTTCTCGACCTTTTCCGGTGGAACGCTCCGCCGCCCGATCATGGTCCGATCGCAGGATCGGGCGAGGTTTGGAGTGGAAGGTGACCGATCTCGGTCTTACGTTCCAGCGTATGGAAACCGACAAGCCCGACCTCTCCGACGAGGCCCCCCCGGTCCCCGACGCGCCCGAGCTCGATCAGCAGATCCTCCTCGATCTGCGCTCCAGATACGCGAATTTCCGCTGCCCGATCCACGATGAAGCGCCCGTGTTCAACGTCGATATGAAGGGCTCGCTCATCGAGAGCTTCTGCTGCGAGACGCTGATGCGCATGTTCCGCGAGCTCTCGGCGGGCGATCCGGGCGACGCCGCGGGCGCCGAGGAGAAGGCCACGTGATAGCCTCGGGCGGATGAGATCCGCGCTCGCTGCGTCCTTCGTCCTCGTCGCCCTCGGCTGCGGAGGCACGGACGAGGGCGCGGGCGGGCACGGAGGCGCGTCGGCCGCGACGACGAGCACGACGGTCACGACGGCCTCGGCCGGCGGGGGAGGCGCGGGCGCGACGAGCGGGACCGGCGGTGAAGGCGGTGTGGCCCAGGGCGGGCGCCTCGCCCTGCCGATGGTGATCGATCTGCCTTACGTGAGCGCGGGGGAGGGCGGCTCGACCCTCGAGATCGAGGTCAAGAACACCGGCGATCTCCCGCTGATGGGGCTCGCGTTCTCCCTCGAAGGCAGCCCGCTCCTCTCGTTTGCCGGCGCGCCCGCCTCGCTCGCGCCGGGCGAGAGCAAGAAGCTCACCTTCACCTTCGCGGGCGCCGCGCAGGAGTCCATCGCCGAGGGCATGCTGAAGGTCACCGGCCCCTCGATCGCGGCCTCCGTCCCGGTCTTCGGCGTGGCGGGCGATCCGGCGATCGGCCAGGGCGCGTGGGAGGTCATCGAGGGGCAGGGCGGCGTGATCGCGGGCGAGGGTCTCACCGTCGATCTGCCGGCCGCGCCCTTCCCCGATGGAAATGCGCCCTTCGACGACGCGAGCGTGCAGGTCTTCCTGCCCGAGGGCTACCGCGACCGCGGCGCGCAGGACATGGTCGTGCACTTCCACGGACACAACACCACCCTCGCCTCCACGCTCGCGGCGCACCGCTACCGCCAGCACCTCTACGCGAGCGGATCGAACGCGGTGCTCGTCGTCCCGCAGGGCCCCGTCAACACCGCGAGCGGCGATTTCGGCAAGCTGATGAAGCCCGGCGGGCTCGCGCGCCTGCTCACCGAGGTCAACGCGCTGCTCTACCGGGAGGGGAAGATCGCGGCCCCGGTGCTCGGCGAGGTGGCGCTCACCTCGCACTCGGGCGGCTACCAGGCCGTGGCGCTCAACATCGCGCCGCCGAACGACATGCCCGAGGTCCGCCAGGTCGACCTCTTCGACTCGCTCTACGGCTACGAATCGACCTACGAGACCTTCGCCGTCTCGGGGGCGATTTACCGGTCGAATTACACCGCGTTCGGGGGCACCAAGGACAACAACCAGGCGATGGTCGCCTGGCTGAAGAGCCATGGCGAGCCGCCCTTCGAAGACGCCTCGCAGCGCCATTTCGCGGACGCGAAGCCGGTGGTCTACTTCGCCGACACGAGCCACGATGGCTCGACGCGGATCGACGGGGCCTACGGCGAGGAGCTGCGCTGGTCGCTCCCCCACGCGCGCCGCGGGCCGCGGATCGAGCTGCGCGCGGTGGTCGAGAACGGCGGGACGGCGACGGTGCGCTGGCTCGCGCCGGCCGACGAGGACGTGAGCGGCTTCGTGGTCGAGACCTCGAAGGACGGGCAGGTCTTCGCGCCCGCGGCCAAGGTGGCGGCCGATCAGGACCACGCGAGCTTTGCGCTGCCGGGCGGGGGTGTGCGGGTGCGGGTGCGATCGGTGATCGACGGCATGCCGGACACACTGTCCTCCGATGTGTACCGTGTTGACGCGAAGCCCAAGATCCTGGTGGTGGACGGGTTCGATCGGATCCTCGATGGATCGTTCGGCGGGCTTTTTCACGACTTCGCGGCGCGCGTGGCCGAGTCGGCGGGGCCCGTGGCGACCATCTCGAACGAGGCGGTGACGGAGGACGGCTTCGACCTCTCCTCGTGGCCGATCGTGATCTGGCTGCTCGGCGACGAGTCGACCGGCGATCACACCTTCTCCCCGGCCGAGCAGCAGGCGGTGCTCGACTACGTGGACGGCGGGGGCGCGCTGATCGTGAGCGGGAGCGAGGTGGGCTACGACCTCGATCCGAGCCCGGACGGCGCATTCTTCCTCCAGCACTGCTTCGGCGCGTCGTTCGCGTCCGACGACAGCGGCTCGTACACCGTCACCGGGCAAGGCCCGCTCGCCGGGCTCGGCCCCTTCGGCTACGGCGGGGCGGGCGCACCCTACCCGGAGAACTCGCCCGACGCGCTCGGCGTCTCCGGCGGCGGGCAGGTGGTGCTCGAGTACGGCAACGGGATGAACGCGGGCGTCGGCGTCCCCGGCAAGGCCGTGCTCGTCGCCTTCCCGCTCGAGGTGATCGATCAGCCGGCCGATCGCGCGGCCCTGCTGGCGAAGCTCATCGCCTTCGTGGGTGGATAGGCAGGGCCGCGTTGGATCTCCAGCACCTCGGGGATTTGTGAAGGCGCGCTGCTGAGACCCCACCCCCGGCCCCTCCCCGCACGCGGGGAGGGGAAGGGATCAGGGCACGAGGGCATTCTTCCCTCTGATCGAAGTAGATCTCCTCCCCTCCCCGCACGCGGGGAGGGGCTGGGGGTGGGGTTTCGGGCAGGGCGATCCGGATCTTCCAGGACCTCGCCCGCGGAAATGTGACGAATGCTCAGGTTTTAACCCGGGGCTACGCCATGGCTACGCCGGGCGGCCCTGCGCGGCGCCCGCTACGGCTGCTGCTCCATCTTCTTCTTGAGCATGGCGCTCGCCCGGTCGCGGCACTCGCGGTTCTGGAGGTGCGAGCACAGGGCCTTGAGCATCCGGATCTCGTCGATCGAGGCCTTGCCGCTCCACACCTTGGGCTCGAGGGCGCGGCGCTTGGCGTCCTCGTCGGCGAGGCCCTGGGGCACCACGCCGGCCGCGGGCTCCTTCGTCGGGGTGGGCGTGGTGGCGGTCGTCTGCGGCACCGGACCCGTGGGGGGCGGCTTCGTCGGATCGACCGTGTACGTCGGCTGGGCTGCGGGCTCCTTGCTCTCGATGTCGCGGAGCATCTCGGCGGCCTTCTTGCGCTTCTCCGGGTCGACGGAGGGCGTCGCGGTGATCTGCTTGAGCAGCGACTTCTTCTCCGCGCCGTCCGCCGAGGCCTCGACCTTCTTGAACATCATGTCCGCCCACGCGTCCTCGATCTCCTTGAAGCGGGGATCGTCGCGGGCGACGGAGTTGTCCGGGATCTCCTGGACCTTGTCGTGCGCGCCCTGGATGTCCTGGGCCTTGAGCTTGGCGTACGCGTCCTCGAGCTGCTTGACCTGCTCGCTGGTCGCGGGCGCGGTGTGCTTCGGATCGCCGCTCGCCGTGGGCGTGCTGCCGTGGAAGAAGAAGATGAGCAGGGCGATCAGCGCTGCGCCGGCGATGGCGCCGAGGATGAGCAGCTTGCCGAACGAGGAGCTGCCCGGCTTGAGCTGCGCGCCTTGCACCGAGGGGGCGACGCTCTCGAACGTCCCGACGGCGGTGAGCTGCTGGCTCTGATCGAAGCCCGCGCGGAAGATCTTCCCCGCGCCGACGAAGCGCAGGCGCACGTCGCCGAGCTCGAGCGCGTCGCCGGCCTCGAGGATGCCGCGCTTCAGCTCGACGCCGTTGATGCGGATGCCATTGGCGGAGGCCTTGTCGACGATCTCGAAGCGCCCGCCGCCGAGGGCGATGAGCTCGGCGTGCACGCGGCTCACGGAGCTGTGGTTGACGGAGATCGTCGCCTCCTCCGAGCGGCCGATCGTGAAGTGCTCCTTGTCGAGCGGGAACTCGGCGCCCGGCTGAGGGCCGACGACCATCACCAGGCGGTTCGGCCGCTGGTGGACGGGCGGGACATGCGGCGCGGGCGGCGCGCCCGGCGCGGGGGCGACCACCGGGGCGACCGCTGCCTCGTCGAGCAGCTCGAGGCGGTAGTCGCCGATCTGCACCATGTCGCCGCTGCCGAGCGGCTGCTCCCCCACCACGCGGACGCCGTTGACGAAGGTGCCGTTGTAGCTCTGGAGGTCCTTGACGTACCAGCCCTGGCCGTTCTTCTTCAGCAGCGCGTGCGAGCGCGAGATGTTCCGGTCCGTGAGTCGGATGGCGTTCGACTCGCCCCGGCCGAGACCATACTCCTCGTGGGCGAGAGGGAGGGCGGTCTGTTTTCCCTCGTCGTCCTCGATCGTTAGCTTCCACATAGACGGTTTCCGGAGCGGCGGCCTCGGCGGCGCTCCCTACTCTACCGAGTGACCCTCCGGGAAGGCAACGATGGGGCGCCGCGCCCCGGCTCGTGACCGGGACATAGGGGGGCGGGCGGCGCACGAGATGCGCGAAATCGTCTATTTTCGATGACGTTTGCATCTCCGGCCTCGCCGTGGACAATGGAAACGTCGCCGGGCACCGTCCATCGCCGCCCGCGGACGCCGAGAGCCCGCATGCAAGCCCAGGGAAATCGCGCCGGATCGAACGGCGCATCCTCCGCCGACGCCCCGAAAGATCACGTCCTCTACTTCGTCGCGAGCCCCTCGCCCGCCGCGCGCCGCGCCGCCGAGGCCGCCCTCGCCCAGGCCGGGCAGCGCCTCTCCCCCCAGCGGGTCTCGCAGATCCGGGTGGCCTTCGAGCAGAGCGCCGCGCGGGCCCTGGCCAAGCTGCGGAGCGGCGCCGCCGAGGCCCTGGTGATCGACGCCCGGGGCGAGCTCGGCCCGGTCGAGGAGAGCACCTCCCTCTCGCTCCTCCGCGGGCTCTTCGACGAGCACGAGGTCGCCCGGGTGATCGGCCGGGAGCACACATTCCTCGTGGTCGAGGGCGACGCGCGCGGCGCGAGCCTCGCCTTCGAGGCAGGGCGCCTGCACCTCGGCGGGGTGATCGTCGCCGAGGGCGAGCCCACCTGGGAGACGATCTGGGAGCGCATCGCCCTCAGCACGGCGCGCGGCCGCGGCGGCAAGATCGCCCTCTGCCTCGCCGGCGGCGGCACCGAGGGCCTGCTCTACGAGCTCGGCGTGCTGCGCGCCCTCCAGCGCTTCCTCCCCTCGTACAGCCTGTGCGATGTCGACATCCTCTGCGGGATCAGCGCCGGCGCGATACTCGGCGGGCTGCTCGCCAACAGGCTCGATCCGCAGGCCATCAGCGAGGGCCTCGCCCACGGGACGGACCGGCTCGACGCCATCGATCGCGGCGACCTCTTCGACTTCGCCTTCACCGAGCTCGGCAAGCGCGCGGCCCGCCTCTCCGTCGACGTGATCCGCGGCAAGCGCGCGGCCCTCTCGGCGCTCTTCCGCGTGCCCCCGGCGGGCATCTTCGCGGGCGATCGCCTCGGCCGCTGGCTCGAGCGACAGCTCACCCGCCCGGGGATGATCGACGACTTCGACGCGCTGCCCCACAAGCTCTTCGTCGGCACGACCGATCAGGACACGAGCGAGCACGTGGTCTTCGGCGCCCCCGGCGCGCCCCGGGCCCCGATCCACCAGGCCATCCGCGCGTCGACCGCGCTCGTGCCCTTCTACGCGCCCGAGAAGATCGCCGGCCGCTACTACGTCGACGGGGGCTTCACCCGCACGACCAACATGCGCGTGGCCGTGCAGGAGGGCGCGACGCTGGTGATCCTGGTCGACCCGCTCGTCCCCGTGTCGTCCGAGTCGCCCGGCCAGGTGGCGGAGCGGGGCGCGGTGTTCGTGGCCATGCAGGGCCTCAAGGCGCTGATCAACGGGCGCTTCGACAAGGCCGTGCCCACGCTGCGCGCGATGTACCCGCAGGTCGCCTTCCACCTCTTCCAGCCCGGCCCGGCGACGCGGCGGGTGATGGCCGGCTCGCCGATGAAGTACAACTTCCGCCAGGAGATCGCCGACATCGCCGAGCGTGAGACGATGCGCGACATCCGCGCCGCTCGGTTGTCGCTGCTCGCCCGCGATTTCGAGCGCCACGGGGTGCGCCTCGCCGACCCGGAGCCGCTCCGCAAGAGCGACCGGGCAGAGACCGAGATCGAGGTCGTGGCCTGAGCATCGCGCGGCGGCCCGGCGCGCCTCTACGCCGCGTCGTCCCCGGAGAACGTGGTTTGCCCGCCGCCCACCGGCGTCGTCTCTCCGGCGTCGAGCCCGACGATCACGCGCGTGCCGAGCAACATGCCGAGCAGGCGCGGCAACGCGCCCTGGAGGAGCGCCGCGACCGGCGCGAGCAGGGCGAGGAGGGTGACGGCCACGGCGCGCGACGCGAGGGCCGCCGGTGACCGATGACCGCGGCGCGCGAGCACCAGCCGATCGTCGATCGGCGATCGGAGGCCACTCCCGAGGTGGACGATCGCCGCGGGCTCGGCGAGCGCGCCCGCGACCTCGACCCCTTCACCCACGATCGTCTCGGGCATGACGAGCGCGTCGACCAGGACCGCGCCCGCCTCCACCACGGCGCGCTCTCCGACACACACGCGCGGGCCGACCTGTGCGCCCGCGCGCACCACGGCGCCCGGGCCGACGAGCACGGGCGCGCGCAGCCTCGCGCCCGCCTCCACGCGCGCTCCTCGACCGACCCACACGCCGGGCTCGATCTCGGCGGCGTGGACCTGGATGCCCCAGCAAGGATCGCTCGGCCGGCGCGAGAGGCGGCCATCGAGCGCCGCCGCGCCGAGCTCGAGCGCGTCGGCGAGCGAGCGGGCCCGCGCGATCCAGCCGCCCGAGGAGAGGAGCTGGATCCCGCCGCCGGGAGGATCGACGAGCCTCGTGGGCGAGATCGCCTGCGCTCCGCGCTCCTCCGCGCAGACCGCGTCGAGCGGCCCGCCGCACAGCACGTCGGCGGGGTGAGCGAGGAGCGCGGCGCCGTCCGGGAACCCCGCGCGGTCGGCGAGCGCGCGCGCCGTGAGGGCCCTGTCGGTCCGTAGAAGGAGCACGCCCTGGCCGATGGCGTCGCGCTCCCCGAGCCACCGGGCGATCTCGTCGCCCTCGGGCCCAGCACGGAGCTCGACGGCGATGTCGCGCACCCCCACCGCGCGCAGCCACTGGAGCTGACGGACGATGAGCGGCCGGCCGGCGATGGGCAGCAGGCCTGCGCCCGGGGCATCGGGGACGAGGTGGATGACAGCGTACATGACAGCTCCGCGGGTGGACCCCTGGCTCCTGAGCACGCGTATTACAAGATTCGAACCAACCTGCTCGATGGGCGGTTTGCGGTGCGCAGCCAGGATATCGAGGCGCGATGTCGTCCCACTTTGGGACGACCGTCCGAGGGTGGAACATCGGTCCCGACGCAGGTCACGGACACGGCCTCTCGACGTCCTCGAAACGACGACGATCGAGGGAGCTCCCCGGCATAGAGGGCTTGGCTCGCATCCTGCTAAGGGCTCTTCGAAGCCCGCCTCGCCCGGCCGAAGCGCCCGGGCGCCGATGTCCTCGTCTCACCTTCTCTCAAGGAGCGCCCTCATGAAACCTCACGTCCTCATCCTCTCCGGTTCTCTCGCTGCGGCCGCGGCGCTCGCCGCCTGCGCCGTCGATGTCCCCCCGAGCCCCGAGCCCGAGCCCGCGCCGACGGAGCTCAAGGACGCCAAGATCCCCGCCGACTTCACCTTCGCCACCACCCGATCGGCCGGTATCCAGGTCACCGTCGACCCCAAGCTCCTGCCCGCGGGCGTCGCGCTCCCCGTCGAGATCTACAGCGTCAGGAACGAGCTGCTCGCCGCGGCCAAGCCCAACGACGAGGGCAAGGTCGTCTTCGATTACCCGCTCCCTGTCGGCGACACCCAGGTGATCGTCAAGGTGGGAGAGCAGCAGCAGATCCTCACCCTCGACAAGAACCGCTCCGCCTCGGCCACGTTCGAGTGAGCGACACCACCGGACCTTCAACTTCGTAGGAGCTCGAACCGACCATGAAGCGCACTCCCCGCACCTTGACCGCCCTCGGCGCCTTCGCCGTCCTCGGCGCCGCCGCCCTCGTCCGGATGGACACGCCGGCGAACGCGTATCCGTTCCCGTGCAACGCCAACACCACCATGGCCGTCTACGTGCCGTCGAGCAGCGCCCATGGCACCTTGATGCTCGAGGACCAGTGGCCGGGCTACGGCGACCTCGACTTCAACGACGCCGTCGTGAGCTACCAGTACTCGCTCGCCTACAACTCCTCGGGCAACCTGGTACAGCTCGTCGGCACCTACAACGTGCTCGCGGCCGGCAGCGGCCACGCCAACGGCTTCGCCCTCCACCTGCCGATCCCCAAGGCCAACGTCTCCTCGGTCACGCTCCAGCTCGGCAACGGCGCCCCCGCCGCCCTGGCGCCCCGCGCGGCCGAGAGCGAGCTCGTGGTCGATGTGCTGCCGAACCTCAAGGCGGCCTTCAACGCGGCCAATGACGGTCACCAGATCAACACCGATCCTGCCGCCGCGGTCCTCCCCGGGGCCACCTACCGGCTGGTCGTCACGCTCTCGACGCCGACGGCCCTGAGCGCGGCCGGGGCGCCGTTCGACGCGTTCTTCTACTGGTCGCAGGCGCCGAGCCACGAGATCCACCGGCCGGGCTTCGCGGGGACCTCGGCGATGGATGGGTCGCTCTTCGGGACGTTGCAGGACGGCTCGACGGGGGCGCGGCACTTCGTGGACAACCGAGGCATTCCTTATGTGCTCGACGTGCCGCAGGGGATCAAGTGGTCGAAGGAGTCGGTGGACATCTCCGGGGGCTACAGCCAGCTCGCGGCGTTCGGGCAGAGCGGGGGGACGAGCAACCAGAGCTGGTATCAGTCGCCGACGAACGCGTCGCTGTTCACGAGCGGGCAGGGCGGAGCGCAGCCGCCGAGTGCGTCGTTCATCGGCGGGGACGGGGCCTATTCGGTCGACGGGACGTGCAACCTGTGCATCGCGAACAACGTGACATGTCCGGCGGCGCCGGATCAGTGCCACGATCAGGGCACCTGCGCGCCGATGACGGGGGTGTGCTCGGCGCCGCCCGCCAAGGCCAACGGGACGGCTTGCAACGACGGCGATGCCACGACCTCCGGGGATCAGTGCACGAATGGAACATGTGCCCCGACCGCCACCTGCAATGACGGGATCCAGAACCAGGGGGAGGGAGGCGTCGACTGCGGCGGACCTTGCGCAGCTGCGCTGGCAGCATCGCCCTCCTCCACGAAGGACAGGTCGGCACGGCGACCATCTTCGACAGCGGACCGCTCCACGCCTCCTACACGCCTTCGCCGGCGAACGGGGTCCTCGGCAGCTGGCGCAGCAAGTTCGATCGGCGTCTCCCAAGGCCTCGACGCGGGCGCGGTCCTCACGGGCGGCAACATCGGTGGAGGCCTGCGGGTGCGTTCACCATCGAAGCGTGGATTACATCACCGACGCCTCTCGCGACTACGGCATCTCAGACCCCCGGGGCAGCTACGGGACCGGTGTGGAAGGGTTCGGTGTGTACAACTACAAGAACTTCGGCCTCGCTTACACCGTCTTCACGCAAGGATTCACCGATCTGGGAGGGTTCTACATGATCTACCCGTCGGTGAACACCTGCACCACGTGGTGCTCCAGCGTGACGCCTCGAACAACCTCAGCTTCTACCTCGACGGTGTGAAGAGGGCCTACCAGCTCGAGCAACGAGCTGTGGAACGGGAACTGCTTGCGTGCCCGACCGAGGCGGGCATCTTCTCGTCGGCCGGGGTCGCGACCTATGCGATCGGCGGCACGCCGTCCGGAGGGCGCCGGGGCGTGCAGCGAGCGGCACTTCTACAACGGCTTCCGGACGAGCTGCGCATCAGCCGCTTCGCACAGTACGGTGGCAACTCCTTCGCGGTCCTCAGCGCCCGTTCGAGCCCGGCCTGGGCGACCAACAATGGCAGCTGGCGGCGGCCGCCGCGGAGTCGTGCAAGACGATCCACCAGAATTACCCGGCGGCGGGCAACGGACTTACTGGCCTGATTCCTGATACCGGTCCGCTCGCGCCGGCCCAGTACTACCGGACATGACCAATGGTGGATTCACGTACAACACGCCGGACGCGGCGGCGATCAGCCAGGGATACTACCAGATCAGCCAACGACCAGGGCTCCTGCATCCCGTCGTGCCCGAACAACGCGGTCAAGGTTATCCGGTCGGCGCAGGGCAGGCGATGAACTGCAACCCCTATGTCTGGACCGCGGCGGATCTCGCATGGTCAATCGCTACACCACCAGCGCCTCGTCCCCCGCGACGATCAGCATCGGCAGCGGCGGCGACGGCGTGTGCGTGAACAAGGGCGATCTCTGCCCGAACGTCCTCAAGGGGCACTACTTCGTATCGCTGTCTGAGCGATCCCATCGCTCGAGCAGCTCCAAATCCATCCCGGGCGGCGGCCGAGCGCCGCCCGGGACTATGCCTCGACGGCCCGCGGACCGAGCGTAGGCGGTGACCCAGGATTCCGAACCTCGCAGGAGCACGAACAGATCATGAAGCGCACCGGCCGTACCCTTACCACGCTCGCTCCTTCGCCGTCCTCGCGCCGCCTGCCCTCGTCCGATGGACACGCCCGCGAACGGTATCCGTTCCCGTGCAACGCCAACACCACCATGGCCGTCTTCGTGCCGCCGAGCAGGCGCCCATGGCACCTTGATGCTCGAGGACCAGTGGCCGGGCTACGGCGACTCGACTTCAACGACGCCGAGCTATCAGTACTGCTCGCCTACAACTCCTCGGGCAACCTGGTGCAGCTCGTCGGCACCTACAACGTGCTCGCGGCCGGCAGCGGCCACGCCAACGGCTTCGCCCTCCACCTGCCGATCCCCAAGGCCAATGTCTCCTCGGTCACGCTCCAGCTCGGCACGGCGCTCCGCCGCCCTGGCGCCCCGCGCGGCCGAGCGAGCTCGTGGTCGATGTGCTGCTGAACCTCAAGGCGGCCTTCAACGCGGCCAATGACGGTCACCAGATCAACACCGATCCTGCCGCCGCGGTCCTCCCCGCCACCTACCGGCTGGTCGTCACGCCCTCGACGCCGACGGCCTGAGCGCGGCCGGGGCGCCGTTCGACGCGTTCTTCTACTGGTCGCAGGCGCCGAGCCACGATCCACCGGCCGGGCTTCGCGGGGACCCGGCGATGGATGGGTCGCTCTTCGGGACGTTGCAGGACGGCTCGACGGGGGCGCGGACTCTCGTGGACAACCGAGGCATTCCTTATGTGCTCGACGTGCCGCAGGGGATCGGGCGGCCGAAGGAGTCGGTGGACATCTCCGGGGCTACAGCCAGCTCGCGGCGTTCGGGCAGAGCGGGGGACGAGCAACCAGAGCTGGTATCAGTCGCCGACGAACGCGTCGCTGTTCACGAGCGGGCAGGGCGGAGCGCAGCCGCCGAGCGCGTCGTTCATCGGCGGGGACGGGGCCTATTCGGTCGACGGACGTCAACCTGTGCATCGCGAACAACGTGACGTGCCCGCGGCGCCGGATCAGTGCCACGACGCAGGGACCTGCGGCCGATGACGGGGTAAGCGCTGGCGCCGGCGAAGGCCGACGGGACGGCGACGATGAATCCATCGACGAACAGCGACGTGTGCACGGGCGGTGTGTGCGCGGGGGTGGCGGGTTGCGTCGCGGCCTACGCCACGCTCGACCCCGCGAAGACGAGCGGCCACCTCGGCCTGTCCAACGGGAACCTGACGCTGACCGCGATCAGCTCCTTCGTCTGGGGCGAGACCATCGCCAACATCGGCAAATCGCAGGGAAAGTGGCTGGAGTCAACAGACGAACGTCGAGAGCAACGTCACCGCGCGTGGCACGGCATCACGGATGCGTTCAACGGTGGCAATGTCGAGCCGGGCAAGACCTCGAGCGGGTGGACGTTCAACAACATCGCTCAGAAGGTCTGCCGGGGTGGTGTCGCGCTCACGCAGGGGGTCAAGGTGGCCACGAGCGTATGCTCATGGCACCGCGGCATCGTCGACACGCCGTGCATGCAGTCGACCGGCTTCTTCATCACGGATCATACCGTCTCCGGTATCCCGTGGGTCGTCAGCGATGGCACCGGCGATCACGGGGCCTCTTCGCTCGGACAAAACGCAGGGGCCAACTACACGATGTGGGTCCGCGCCGACGTCACCGTCAACGATGGCAGCTCCGCGGCCAACGCCGGGACATCGTGCGGCTCGATCCACCAGACCTACCCGGCGCTGGGCAACGGCACCTACTGGCTCGACTTCGACGGCGCCGGCCCGACCGTGCCGGCCCAGTACTACTGCGACATGACAAGCGGTGGATTCACCTACAACACCGCGGACGCGGCGGCGATCAACCAGGGGTACTACGAGATCGCTTACAACGACCAGGGCTCGTGCATCCCGTCGTGTCCGAACAACGTGGTCAAGGTCTATCCGGTCGGCGCGGGGCAGGCGATGAACTGCAACCCCTATGTCTGGACCGCGGCGGATCTGTCGTGCATGGTCGACCGCTACTCGACCAGCGCCTCCTCTCCCGCGACGATCAGCATCGGCACCGGCGGCGACGGCGTGTGTGTGAACAAGGGCGATCTCTGCCCCCTTGTCCTCAAGTCGCACTATTTCCGGTATCGCTGTTACTGAACCACCGCCCTACATGCGCGCGAGCCCTCGGGTTCATTCCCCGTGGGCTCGCGCCTCCTGCCCTTCAATCAGCTCCACCTCGACGGCCGGCGGAACCAAGTACCCGCCCGGGATCCCCCGGAGCAGCTCGCGCAAGCCGAGCGCTCGCAGGCTGCGGAGCGCGCCGTAAATGCGGTTCTGCGCGATCGCCACCGGCGCGCCTCGATCGTTCCACACCGCCTCGAAGAGCTCCAGCGCGGCCACCGGCTTGCCGGGCGCGGTGAGCCTCGCCCGGGCGAGCACGCGCACCACCGAGAAGAGCGTGGGACGGTCTGCGAGCTTGACGATCGCGCCGTCGGGGAGCCCGAGGGTCCTCTTGCCCGCGTCGACCCGGAGCCGCGGTGACGCGCGCCTCTCGACGCGTCGATCTCTCGCCTCTTCGTCGAGGAGCGCGCGCAGGCGGCGCCCGAGGAAGCGGCCCCCCACGGGGCACTCCCCGCCTTCGAGGACTTTCGCCGCGGCGGGGGAGAGCTCCGTGGGGCCTTCGATGATCCCCGCGCGCCGGGCGAGGGCCGCGTTGCGCGCGCGCGCGAGCTCCGGCAGCGGGGCGATCGCGAAGGCGATCTGCTCCGCGCGGCGCTCGGTCAGGCTCACGAGCCGCCGCGCCTCGTCGAAGCGGCCCGCGGTCGCCTCGAGCCCCGAGAGGAACAACCACGCGCAGAGCTCCCGGCACTCGGAGGGAGGCGTGCGTTCGAGCAGCTCCGCGGCGCGCACGTAGAGCGCCCGGGCCTCGGTCAGGTCGCCCTCCTCCTCCGCGAGCGCGCCCTCGTAGGTGAGGGCGAGCGCGTGCGTCCCTGTCCTGCCGGCGCGCTCGCGGCTCGGGCTCGCCTCGCGCAGCGCGGCCTTCGCCGCGGAGATCTGCCCGAGATCGTGCAGGAGCGCGGCGTGGTCGACGAGGGCGTTGCTCAGGTACCGATCGTTCCCGGACCGCTTGAGCCGATCGAGGCCCTCGCGGAAGTGCTGCTCCGCCTCTTCGAGCCTGCCGAGCTCGTGCTCCACGATGCCGAGGTTGGTCAAGCCGTTCCCGCCGAAGACGTGATCGGTGGGCTTCAGGGCGAGGTAACGATGGCAGTGCTCGAGCGCGCGCGCCCTCCGCCCTCGCCAGAGCGCCACCGCGATGAGGCCCGTCAGCTGGTGCAGTTGCTGGGGCAGGTCGCCCGCGCGCGCCAGCAGATCGAGCGCGCGCTCCAGCGTCTCCGTGGCCTCGTCGAGCCGACCTCGGCCCATCTCGAAGAGCCCCTCTACGCCGAGGACGCGCCCCTCGGCGCGCCCGCACCCGATGCGGCGCGCGGCGGCGAGGCCCCGCCGCAAGATCGTCGCGATCTGTTCGGCGGTGGCCGCGGGATCGATCAAGCGGAAGCGACCCTCGTGGTAGGCGAGCTCGGCCATGATGTCGTCGGGTGGGTCCCAGGCGCGGGCGATCGCGAGCGCGTCCATCATCACCGCCTGCCGCGCCCAGCTCGGACCTCGCGACCAGAACAGATCGTCGAGGGCGAAGGCGATCTTCAGCGCTGCGCCGCCGCGGTCGCCGGGCCTGGCCGCGCCGTGGGCGAGCGCGCTCAGGAGATCCCCGGAGGCCTCGGCGAGCCGATCGAGCCCCTCGCCCGAGGCCAGGTTGTCCGCGAGCCCCGGGGCGAGCGCGGCGAAGTGCTGGAGGTGCCGGTCCTTGGCGGCGTCGACGACGGCTGCGGGCGCGCGCTGGAGGACGATCTCGCGCACGAGCGGGTGCAGGTGATAGCGCCTCGGCGCGGCGGCGCCTTGCTGGAGGGCCGAGAGGCGCGAGAGCTCGACCAGGGCCTCGTCGATCGGGGGCGCGAGCGGCTCCGCCGAGAGGACGGCCTCCGCCGCGGTCACGTCGAACGTCCCGCGGAACACCGTCGCTTGCCAGAGCAGCGGCTCGGCCCATCGCGGGAGGTTGTCGAGGGCGCCGGTGACGAGGCTCGTGATGCTGGTGTGGCGGGAGCCCTCGGCCGCGTAGCTCGGCCGCTGGAGGACATCGAGGCTCGCCGCGAGCTCGCGCTCGAGCTGCGCCACGCCGAGGATCCGCAGCCGCGCGGCGGCGAGCTCGATGGCGAGCGGGTGGCCGGCGAGGCGCGTGACCATCCGGCCGATGGCCGCGAGGTCGTCGGTGCGCGGTCGGAGCGACGGCCGTACCGCCTGTGCGCGATCGAGGAACAGGCGCCCCGCGTCGGACCTGGCGCCCGCCAGGTGAGGGAGGGCGTCGAGCATGAAGACATGCTCCTCTGCGAGCCCGATCGCGGCGCGCGAGCTCGCGATGACGCGGAGCCTCGTGGTCGCCTCGAGCAGCTCCGCGATCCACGTCGCTACCTCCGGCAAGAGGTGCTCCACGTTGTCGAGGAAGAGCCAGGTGGGTCTCCGCTCGAGCGCCGCGCCGACCGCCGCGGGCGCGCCCTCGCGCCCCTTGAGCGTGACGCCGGCGGCCGCGCCGAGCATCCGCAGCGCCTCCTGCGCGTCGCGCGCGGGGACGAGGGAGAGGAAGAGGCTGCCGCCGCGCGATCGCCCCCGATCCTCGGCGAGCCTCTGCAGGAGGCGCGTCTTGCCGATCCCCGCCGCGCCGAGGACGGTGACGAGCCTCTCGCGCGAGAGCGAGCTGCGGATGGCCTGCATCTCCGCCGCGCGGCCGACGAAAGGAGACGCGCCCGCCGAGATCGCGGCGGGGGTGCGCCGAGGGCGGTGGCTCACGGGTCGGGGCACGAGGAGCCTCGCCAGATGATGTCGAGCGCGGGGGACACCGCGTACCCTCCCTCGGTGCGCTCGATCACGTCGCGCAGACCGAGGCGCCGCAGCAGCGAGACGAGCGCGTAGAGCCGGTTGGCCGCGGCGTCCGGCGCGACGCGCTCGTCGGGCCAGCCCACCTGGATCAGCCGATCGGACGGCTGGGCGAGGCCGGGGCGCTCGAGGCGGGCCCGCAGGAGGTGCGCGAACACGGCCAGCGCCGTGGGCCGGCGGGAGAGATCGATCTCGGCGCCGCTCGACAGCCGCACGACGCCCGAGCGCGCGTCGAAGATCAAGGATCGCGTCGTGCTCTCGCGGCTCTTCGCGTCCTCCTCGCCGGCGGGCGCGGGCGCGCCGAGCGCTCGTTCGAGCCGGCGCAGCAGAAAGGCCGTACCGAGCGGGTGCGCGGCGCTCGCCCGCTCGGCGGTGAGGCGCCTCGCCGCCCGCTCCGCGCGCGCGATCGCCTCGATCCGGAGCGAAGCCGGCGCGCTGATCTGCGTCGCGGCGACGAGCTCCACGTGGGCGCGCGCGAGGGCGAGCGCGTCGCCCGCGAAGAGCTCGATCGCCGGGCCCGCGGCGCCGGCCAGGAGCTCGCGGGCGGAGGACATCCGCCCCTCGCTCGCGGCGAGCCCCGCGAGGTAGAGCGCGGGCAGGAGCTCGACCGCGCTCCTCGGCCGCCGGCGCCCGAGGCCTGCGACCGCGGCGGTCATCGCCTCGCGCGCCTCGTCGCGACGGCCGTCCTCCTCGTCGAGGCTCCCCCGGAGCGCGAGCCCGATCTGCTGCGCCACCTCGTGGCCTGCGATCCGGAGCAAGCGGATCGCCTCGCGATATTTCCTGCGCGCGTCGTCGCGCTGGCCGAGCTCCTGCTGGCCGAGGCCCTGGCCGAGCAACGCGAGACCCAGCCCCCCGAGGCCCCCTGCCGACAGCAGCGCCTCGACGGCCTCTTCGAAATGGGCGGCCGCGGGGGCGAGCTGCCCGAGGGACAGCTCGATCGCGGCGAGCCGGGCGAGCAGCACCCCGTGATGTCGACTGTCCGGCGGCTCCAGCGCGAGGGCGCGGCGGGCGAGCGCGAGGGCCTCGTCGCTGCGCCCGAGCCCATCGACGGCTTCGGCCAGGGCCTCGGCCGCGCGCGACGCGCCTTCGGCGTCACCGGCGTCCTCGAGCTGCGCGAGCGCGCGCCGGAGCGGCTCCTCCGCGGCGGCGACGCGCCCGGCGCGGAGGGCGAGGAGCCCGAGCTGCCGGAGCGCGCGGCCCTCCACGTCGGGCGCATCTGCCGCGCTCGATCGGCACGCGTGGATCTCGGCCTGGGCGGCGGCCTGGTCTCCGCGGTCGCGCTGGAAGCGAGCCCAGGCGAGGTGCGCGCGGGCTCGCAGCCGAGGCGGCGCCTCCGCGCGCGCGAGGAGATCACGGGCGCGTCGCAGCGTCTGCTCGCGCAGGGTGGGGAGCGCGCCCCGAGCGAGGACCTCGTCGAGCGCGAGCGCCGCAGCCACGCCCGCCGGGGCGAGCCGCGGGGGGCCGAGGTGCGCGTGATCGACCGCGTCCGCGAGCCGCTCCAGCGCGGAGCTCAGCTCGGCGAGGCCCCGCGTGGTCACGGCGCCCGCGAGCAGCCGCGCCGACCGCTCCGCGACGAGCTCCAGCATCCGGTCGCGCGCGGCGTCGAGCTGCTCGGGCGGGCATCGCGCGAGCAGCGCCGCCCGCGCCTGCCTGCGCACCGTGAACATGACCGTGGGCTCGGGCGAGGGCCGCTCGATCGCGCACAGCCAGCCGGCGTCGCAGAGCCATTCGAGCGCGTCGAGCAGGACGGGCGCGTCCTTCGCGCCCTGGGTCATCGCGCGGACCTCGTCCACGTCGAGCGGACCGCGGATCGCGGCGATCGA
This sequence comes from Byssovorax sp., assembly GCA_046351295.1. GTDB lineage: Bacteria > Myxococcota_A > Polyangia > Polyangiales > Polyangiaceae > JAXLYT01. The sequence continues at coordinate 144,761 of JAXLYT010000015.1, read as the reverse complement.
GGCCAACATCCACGAGGCCCAGGGCGGCAACGTCGCGGCTGCGCGGTCGAGCAGGTCGTCGATCCGCGGGGGCGCGCCGAACGTCTCCGCGGCGAGCTCCTCCATCAGGGGGAGGCAGCCGATGGCGCAGGCCCGCGCCGCCGCGAGCTCGATGGAGAGAGGGTGCCCGGCGAAGCGCGCGGCGATGTCGACCGCCGCGCTGCGCATCGCCTCCTCCCTGGCCAGAGGCGGGCTCAGCCGGTGGACGCGCGCGAGGAAGAGGCGCGCGCCCGACCGCTGGAGGCCCTGGAGCGTGAGGATCTTCTCGTCCTCGAGGCCGAGCGGCCGGTCCGCGGTGGCGACGACGCGCACCGCCGCGCACCGCGCGAGCTTGGCTCCGAGCTGCCTCCGCTCCTCTTCGTCGAGCGCGTCTGCGCTGTCGAGGACGACGAGCTCGGGCGTCCGGCGCCCCGGTAGCTCGGGCAGCGCGTCGAGCTCCTCGGTGTTGGCGTCGAGCCGGGCCCCGGCGGCGCGCATGATCCGCGCGGCCGCCTCGGGGAGCCCGGCCACGTCCTGGAGATCGACGAACACGGTCCCTTCGGGCCGGGGGGCGCTGCGCGCGAGCTGGATCGCCAGGCGCGTCTTGCCGCTCCCCGGCGAGCCGACCACGGTGATCCATCGGCTCGCTCGCCGCGATCGCAGGTATGAAAGCTCCCGTTCGCGCTCGAAGAGGGGAGCGTCGATCACGTTCGACCTCCTTGGCAGGGCAGGCACGGTGCTCGCCTCGTCATCAAATTTTCACGTTACCACCAAGGCGCATCCGATCTGAATCGATCTGATCGCGTCGCTACCCGCGCGGGAACCGCTGGATCTTCCCTTCATTTCGCGCGGCGTGCCCCGCGCGTGGAGGCGCGCTCCGCCGCGTCAGATCGATTCGGATCCGGGCAAGCCCGGTCGGTGCGACAGGTTGGGCTTGTTCGAAGAGGTAAGCGCTGCCCGGGAGGCCGGCCGGTCGAGCAAGCACTGTCTCCCGAGCCAGGGCGGTCGAGCCTGACCACGTCGACGACGCTCAGGGGGGCCCTGACCGCCCGCTGCTTGTCCATCCGCCGTTCACCGAGAGAGGAGTGTGTCGATGCGCGCCAGAGATCTGGAAACGTCGGTCCGTCGCCCCGAGATCACCACCCCGCCGTTCGAGGCGACGCCGGAGCCCCCCGCGTCGGGCCCGCGGCGAATCAAGGGCCGATCTTGCCCCGAGATCGTCGGCGAGAGCGAGCCGATGCGCGAGATGATGCGCCAGCTCGATCGCGCCAGGCAGAGCGAGGTGGTGGTGTGCGTCCTCGGCGAGACGGGGACCGGAAAGGAGCTCGTCGCGCGCGCCCTCCACGCCGGCGGGGCGCGCCGCCGGCCCCTTCGTGGCGATCAACTGCGCGGCCATCCCGGAGTCTCTCCTCGAGGCGGAGCTCTTCGGGGCGGAGCGCGGGGCGTTCACGGGGGCGACGCAGCTCCGGCGCGGCTGCTTCGAGCAGGCCGGCGGAGGGACGCTGTTCCTCGACGAGCTCGGGGAGATGAGCCTCGCCACCCAGGCGAGGATGCTCCGCGTGTTGCAGGAGCGGACGATCCGGCGCCTCGGGGGCTTCGAGGACATCCCCGTCGACATCCGGATCGTCTGCGCGACGAGGCGCGATCTCGGCCTCGGCGTGCGCTGTGGCTGGTTCCGCGAAGACCTCTACTACCGGCTCGTCGTCTACCCGATCGAGATGCCGGCGCTGCGTGATCGGCGGGGCGATGTCCCCCTGCTCGTCGAGCACATGCTCGGGAGGCTCCAGCAGGGGAGGGCCCAGCGCGTGCGGTGGATCCGGCCCGAGGCGCTCGACGCGCTGGAGCGCTACCCGTGGCCGGGCAACGTGCGCGAGCTGCTCAACGTCCTGCAGCGGGCCCTGCTCACCTGCGAGGGCGACGAGATCGCGCTCACCGATCTCCCCTTCCAGATCCGCGGCCTCGCCGCCCCCGCCCCGAGCCGGATGAGGGTCGAGCCCGACGCCGGCGCGACGATCGTCGACGAGGTGACGCCGCTCGAGGCGCTCGAGCGCCAGGCGATCGAGCATGCGCTCGCCGCGAGCGCGGGGCGGGTGGGCAAGGCGGCGGCGCTGCTCGGCGTGGCGCGCTCGACGCTCTACCGGCGCATCGCCGCGGCGAAGATCCCCTACCGGCGCTGAGCTCGATCAGTACGCGCCCTTCCCCGTCAGCACCGCGGGGATGGTCCGGCCGAGGATGCGCAGCTCGTCGCGCGCCGTCGTGCGATCGATGTACTCCACGTCGAGGCGGACCTGCTCTTCGAAGGGCAGGTCGCTGCGCCCGCTCACCTGCCAGAGGCACGTCAGGCCCTGCGTGACCTCGAGGCGCCGCAGCGCGAAGGCGTCGTACCGGGCGACCTCGGCCGCGAGCGGCGGCCGCGGTCCGATGATCGTCATGTCCCCCATGAGCACGTTCCAGAGCTGCGGCAGCTCGTCGACGCTGTACCTGCGCAGCACCCTGCCGAGCGCGGTGACCCGTGGATCGCGGCGCATCTTGAAGCGCACGCCTTCTCCCGGATCGCTGGTGAGCGCCGCCTTCCGGGCGTCCGCGTCGGCCGCCATGGTGCGGAGCTTGAGCATGACGAAGGGGCGGCCGTTCTTGCCGATGCGCGGCTGGCGAAAGAGCACCGGCCCGCGGCTCGTGAGCTTGATGCCGAGCGCCACGACGGCGAGCAAGGGCGACAGCAAGATCATGCCGACCAGGGCCGCGATGATGTCGATGCTGCGTCGCACGGAGGGCGTGAGATCGCGGAGGCGGAGCAGGATCTCGAGCCGGATCCTGCGGAGCTCGGCGCGGGCTCGCGCGGGCCCCGCGGGGCGAGGGCGAGGGGCGCGGAGGATCCGGGCCGGGGACCGGAGGGCGAGGGGCTTGTTCATGGTGCGCCGGGAGGCCGCGCGTGGTCGTCTCGACGCGCGGCCCGGCGGCCCGACTCTCAAGAATCGCGCCGCGCCCCACCGCGTCGGTTTGCCGGGGGATCCCGGGAGATCGCGCGAAGATGGGGTGTCCCATCGTGCGACAGGGGTCTCAAATCGAGACAGGTGCCTCGATTCGATCTCCCGTGGTCCTCACCACTTCCCGATGTCCTTCAGGTAGGTGATCACCATCGTCCCGAAGAAGCTCTCCAGGAACCGGAGCTTCGCCGCCGTCGCGCGGAAGAAGCCCCCCGCGTCGATCGCCCGCAGCGACTCGAGGAGCTTCACCCCGCCCTCGATCCCGATCGTCAAGATGCCCTGCGCGAGGATGGGCGCGCGCTCGTCGGGGCCGTCGTGGATCGTCGTGAAGAGCGTGGTCGCGTCGTGGAACGCGCGGAGCGGTGAGTCGTCGCCGATGCGCTTTTCGCCGTCGAGGAAGTACGCTCGACCCTCCTCGGAGGTGAGGCGCATCCGGTAGCGCATGAGGCGGAGCCCGGGGGTCTTCGGGTCTTCGACGAGGAGGTTGAAACGCCCGTCGGTGATGGCGAGCGGCCTCGCGGAGAGGGGAGGGGACACCGCCGTGCCGATCAGGCGCGCCTCGTGCGCGGGGCTCTTCAGCATCTCGTCGAGATCGTCGGTGCGGATCGTGAGGAAGACCCGGCAGCGCTGATCGCTCGCCTCGCCTTCAGCGTAGCCCTTCTGGAAATCGCCGTCGGTGACGCCGATCTTGAAGAACCCGTGCATCGACTCGTCGAACTCGATCCCGACGGCCCCGGGGTCGGGCTTCGCGCTCCCGTGCGCCGAGGGCGCCCGGTAGTCGATCGAGAGGCCTCGCTCTTCCGCGATGTAGTGACACGCGCGCTCGGTGATGGCCGAGATGGTGAGGAGCGGGTTGACGCCGAGCGGGCTCGGCACGACCGAGCCGTCGCACACGTAGAGCCCTTGGTGCACCGACGCGCCGCTCGGGCCGGCGTAGACGCGACACCGGTCGTCGACCACGCCTCGCTCGGCGTCGTCGGCCATGGGGCAGCCGCCGAGCGGGTGCACCGTGACGAGGCGCCGCCCCGCGAGCCGCGTCCACAGCGGGTCGATGAGGTAAGTGCCGCCGAGGGCGGTCGACGCTTCATCCATCACGACGCTCGCCTCGCGCAGATCGGGCTCCACGCCCGCATGCGGCCAGCGCACCCGCGCCCGGTCGTCGACGAGGACGACCTGCCCCTCGTCGTCGTCGAGCGACATGGCGAGGTAGGTCTGGCTGGCGGCGCCGGCCTGCGCGATCGTGCGCTGCTCGGGCGGCGCGGTCTTGCCGTACGTCGCGTCCTCGAGCGCCGCGAAGGCGAACATCGCGTCCGACGCGAAGGCCCCGATCGCGCTCGGGATCGCGCCCTCTTCGAGGAGCACGTCGCGCTTCACCGTGTCGTGCGGGCGAACGAGGACGGCGCTGGTGATCGAGGGCCCGACCGCCGGGCCCGCGGGGGGCGCGTCGCCGGCCCAGCCGATGCCGTTGCAGTCGGGCACCGGGTTGTACGAAAAGGAGATCATGTCGCCGTTGCCGGTGAAGCTCTGCCCGAGCGCGCCGGAGAGCGTCAGCCCCTTGTCGCGCGAGCGGAGGAGGATCTCCGTCGAGCCGAGCGCCCCTGCGCCGAGGATGACGACACCGGCCCGGACGAACGATGTCGGCCCGGCGGGCGCGTCCTCGCTGAGGCGATAGTGGACGATCCAGCGCCCGCCGGCGCGCTCGACCCAGCGCACGGAGACACCGGTGAAGATCGACGCGCCGTGCCGTTTCGCGTCGGGCAGGTAGTTGACCTGGGTGGTGTTCTTGGCGGTGTGGTTGCAGCCCGTGATGCAGTTGCCGCAGAGGACGCACGGCTTCTGCGGGATACCGCCCGGGCTCTCGCCCGCCTCGAACGAGACGTTGATCGGCACCCGCACGAAGGGGTGCCCCATCTTCCGCGCGGCCTCCTCCTGCGCCTCCATCTTGGGCAGCTTGGGCCAGCTCTCCGGGTAGGTGCGCGGCCGCAGCATCTGCTCGGCATGCTCGTACCCCGCGGCGAGGATCTCCCAGTCGTCGGCGAGCGCCCGGGGCCAGCGCCCATCCTTGAACACGCGCGGATCCGGCTTGAGCGCGACACCCGCGTTGATGAGCGAGGTGCCCCCGAGCCCGCATCCGACGAGCACGCTCACCTCGGGGTTGAGCCTGAAATCGTAGAGGCCCGTGGCGGATCCGACATGCCCCTCGGGCGCGTCGACCTGCACCTCCGGCAGGGCCTTGAGCGGCGTCTCCGGAAAATCTCCGGACAAGATCTCGCGCCCGCGCTCGAGCAAGCACACCGAGAGCCCGGCCCGCGCCATGCGGCTCGCGGCGATCGACGCGCCGTAGCCCGAGCCCACGACGACGACCTCGTACTCCGCCTCGATCTCGGCAACGTCCGACGACAGCCTGGCTCCGCGCATGATCTGGATCTCCTCCCGGGGGAGCGGCGAGCATAAGGAAGGCAGAATTGTTCGACAAGGACAGCAGGCAGCAGGCGTGGCGCCCCGATCGGGGTGTGGAAAAATCTCGATTCACGCGAAAAACACGGGCGCATTTGACATGCACGATCGGGGTGGATACCCGCATTACATGAGCCATGACCGACCCCTCCGCGCCCTCCTCGGAGCGCTCCTCCTCACCGCCCTCCCCGCGTGCTCCTCGTCCACGCCCTCGCCGCACGTCGCCTCGTCGGCGTCGCAGCCGGGCTACGCCGAGGCCTATCCCCAGGCGCTGAGCGGCGCCGTGCAAGACTTCAACGGCGCGCAGGACGAGGTGAAGAAGACCCTCGGCGAGGTCGACGAGTACCCGAACAAGCTCAAGGATCCGCCCTGGAGCCGCGTCCACGAGATCCTCCGCGCGGCGCACGACGCCGGCAAGAGCCGCGCGTACGTCGAGCGGACGCAGCAGGTCGAGGGCGCGCGGCGGTTCTTCGCGGCCGAGAAGGACGAGATCACCCGCAAGGTCTCCTGGGCCGGGCAGGCCGCGGCCAAGAAGAGCTGCGACGTCGACATCGCGGGCTCGATCGCGGGCTCGCTGAAGGACGCCGTCGACAAGCAGCTCGACAAGGAGATGCACGAGGCGAACGACGCGCACCGTCTCATCGAGCGCTACCGCGTGGACCTCGGCAAGGAGAACGCCGCCGCGCTCGAGAAGCAGGCCGACGCGATCAGCCGCGCGAGCTACCTCGCCCATGTCCAGATCGTCGACGACGCGAACGAGATCCGCAGGCTCGCCGCCGAGGCCGGCGAGGTCCGCAGCGCAGGCCAGCGCTTCATCGATGAAGAGCGCGCCTTCCAGGCCGACAAGCGCACGACGGCGCCCGAGAAGAAGGCCTCCGAGGCCCGCGTCGCCGAGATGACCAAGAGCCAGGGCGAGATCGACGCCGCCGTGAAGCAAGCCGAGGCCATCCGGCCCAAGCTCGACGATCAGGTTCGCGCGATCGAGAAGGAGGACGACGACAAGATGGAGGCGTTCCTCACGAAGCTCGCGGAGCGGGGCAAGAAGTAGAAGGCCCCTCCACGGGCTGCCATGTCGTGATAGCGTCGGACCGGGGTCATGCGAGAGATCCTGGGTCCGATCCTTCTCCGCGGGCGATACGCCGAACGATGACGCCCGACGCCGCCACCGTCGGGCCGTCGTTCTTCGACGTCACCCTGGAGCAGTACGCAGGGGTCAACGCGGCGATCCTCGAAGGCTTCGCGCTCGTCGATGTCCTGGAGAGCGAAGGCCTCGACGAAAGGCGCTGGCCCAGGGCCGCGGCGTCCTGGAACGGGCGGCTCGGCAAGGAGGGAATGACCGGCGCGCTCGCGAAGCGCTACCACGAGAAGCTCGCGTTCGCGCAGGGGTGGCTCGGTGGTCGCGTCGAGCCGCTCGAAGCCGATCTCGCGGCGTGGCTCGGCTTCCTCGGCGCCTACAGCGCGCACCCGGCGCCGTTCGATCTGCTGCGAGAGCTCGGCCTCCGCCCCGCCGATATCGCGCGGGTGCAAGGCCTCTGGGCGCGGCGCATGGAGGCCGAAGAAGCGCTCCGCGAGGAGGCATTTTCAATCGCCAAGAAGAAGCCGTCGGCCGTGCCCGCGGTGACGGTGACGCGCCCGAAGCTCCGGCCCTTTCCCTGGTCGCGCAAGGCGCCCGCGCGCACCGACGAGGAGACGCGGGAGATGCTGCTGCCGAGCGCGCACCGCCCGCGCTCGGCCGCGCGCGCCGTCGATCCGTCGCTCGCCGCGGCCCTCGCGCCGCCCCCGGTGTCGCTGAAGCTCGCGGGCACGGCGCTCGCGCTCGACGTCCCGCGCGGTCCGGCGCTGCCCTTCCACGAAGGCGCGGCGCCCGCCGAAGTCGCCGCGAGCAGTGTGCGGAGCGAGGCGGTGATCTCCGTTCGCGCGAAGCTCGGAGGCACGGCGCTCGCCGTGGATGTGCCGCGCGGTCCCGCGCTGCCCTTTGGGCCCGAGAGCGACGCACCGGCTTCGGTCCAAGGGGCCGAGCAGCGGGCTGCACCGGTGTCCGTCAAGCTCGTGGGCACGGCGCCCTTGCTCGAGGTTCCTCGCGGTCCCGCCTTGCCCTTCGACGAGACCGCGGCCCCTTCGCCGGACATCGCCAACCCGACGCCCCCGGAGGCGCTCGCCGCACGCTCGCCCGCGAAGCTCGGTGGGACGGCCCCCGTGCTCGACGCGCCGCGCGCGCCGGTCCTGCCTTTTTCGGCGGACGCGAAGGCCGCGCCGGAGGTCGGATCGCCGCCCCCCGAAGCGCCCCAGACCCTCTCGCCGGCCTCCGTGGCCGCGGTGCGGAAGAAGCTCGGCCAGCAGATGATGGGATTCGAGGTGCCGCGCAATCTGCCCCCCGCGAGGAGCGCCCCGAAAGAAGCCTCGCCCGCGCCGCTCGATCCGCCGGTGCTGACGCTGGAGCAGCACGCGTCTCTCTGCGCAGAGATCGCGTTCACACCCGAGCGCACGGGGGAGATCCTTGGGCGCTACCGGTTGACCCCGGAGGCGAAGGCGGCGGTAGACCAGCACTACCGCGAGAAGGTGACGGCCAGCGCCGAGCTGCGGGCGGCGTGGAACCGGGCGTACCAGACGTACGGAGAGTGGCTCGTGAGCACGCGCTCGACCCGCGGGAGATAGCGAATCGAAGCGTTCAGCGGAGGACGAGGACCGTCGCGACGAGCGGCGGGAGGGCGACGCAGGTGATGAGCGCGATGGTCACCTTCCGGTGGTGGCCGGAGTCTACCTGACAGAACCGAGCGTACGCAGGGCCCGAGCGAGCGGAAGATGGAAGATGCGGGTCGCCAGCGCGGCGATGGTCGGGCGATCGACTTCGCTGTTCGCGTCCACCGCGGAGGAGCGATGCTCGAGGGCTCTCGCTACAGCAAGAGCCCCGCTGCTCCGGCTGCACCCAGCGGCGCGGCGGCGAGGCAGGCGATCGCGAGCACCCAGGCCTCCCAGCGAACGACCGATTTTGCATCTGCTTCGATGCCTGGGTCGCCATCCAGAGAGGATGGGGCGGTGCGCTCCACGTTCACGCTGTCGCGCAGACGCCGGAGGACCTGCGCGCGCCGCCACCAGCAGGCGAGCGAAAGCGCGAGCCCGATCAGGCTGTATGCGATCCACGAGCGCGGGGGGCTCGCCTTGCCAGCCACGAGATCTTCGCCATCCGAGATGGCCCACTGGTTACCCCTTCGACGAAACAACGCATCCCGCACGATCGTAGCATCCCGGAACCGAGACTCTTGCCAGGCGGCGCGCACGAGCAAGAGATCCGGAGAGAGCCGCGTTGCCTCGAACGCAGAGCACGAGGCAACCGTGAAAGGGAGGTCCACCGGTTCGACGCCGATCGGGGCTGCTTCCCGCGCGAACACGCCGATTCCACAGCTCGCATATGTTCCGCAGCGGGACAGGACGACGAGGTCGTCCATCTCGCGGCGAACCTCGATGGGATGCTCCATCGCCGCCACGACGCGCACGCAGCCCGAGGGCGGGGTCGGCGCCTTCGAGGTAGATATCTGATCTGCCAGGTACCGCTCGACGCTCGGCCGCGTCACCGATCGAACCGCTCCGATGGTGCACAGTCCAAAGAGGAGCGCCGTCGCGACGGCGGCGACGTACCGCAGGCCGGTACGGCCTTGCCAACGCATCATGCCCAAGACGAGATTCGTGAGCAAAAATCCCACGAGAAAGGCGGCTGTCACGCGCACGAAGAGCACAGAACCCGACAACGAGTCGAAGAGCATCTCGATGCCGTCCACGCTCGGGTGGAGCGGCGTCTTCGAGATCTGGCTCTGGAGCCAGGCCCCCAGAGTCCCCGCGCCGAACGCCGCGCCGACGGCGCTCGAGGCGCGCCGTCGGGCCGCTGCGGCGGTATCCCCTGCCTGCGCGTCAATTGACGCTTTCATCACCAGCACGAAGAAAGCCATGAGCGGAGCGGGGGCACGCCCAACTCCAACGAGCGCGACGATGATGCACACCACCGACCCGGCGACCAGCGCGCCCCATCTACGTCCTGCCGACGATCGCTGGAACCTTCGTTCAATATCGGTCATGGGCGCTCACCAGAGGACGAGGACCGTGGCGACGAGGGGCGGGAGGGCGACGCAGGTGATGAGCACGACGGTCACCTCCCAGCGGTGGGCGTCGCCTCGAAGGGCGAGCGCGCCCTCGGCGACCGGCCTCGGCGCGCCCTCGATTTCCTCTTGCGCTCCGGCATGCTTTGCGCGCAGGCGCGCGACCCAGGCGAGCACCATGAACGGGAGCCCCAGCGCGCAGAGGTGCACGACGTGGGGAGGGCGCACCCGGCGAAAATATCCGGAGGCCGGTGTTTCGCCCGTGTAGGCCCATTTCCCGTCGATACGATGAACGGCCCCGACGAAGGGGGCGCTTCCCCAGACGGTTGGATCGGCGTCGAGCATGCTCATGTCGAGGCGCCCGGCGGAGCGAAAAAAGAAGACATCGTCGCGTGGACCCTGGAGGATGCCCACGCGATGATCGAGCCCGAAGCTCGGAGAAGTGCTCGCCGCCGGCGTAGAGACGTTCGGGTCAATGAGAACGACGTGACAACCTTGTCGTGTGCAGCGTTGCTCGAAGCTGACGGAGCCAACTTGGCGGCGGGCATAGATCGCCTCTTTGTTATCTGCGAGAAGCTGGAAGGAAGGGTCTTGATCGATGACCGTCGGAATCTCGGCGGCGACGTGCAGCGCGCTCGCTTCGATTGGGCTTGGCGTGCGCTCCGAGAGGATGATCGCCGGCCAGAGGAGGATCAAGAAGCCAACGGTCGAAGCCCACGCGAGGACGCGCATGAGCACGATCAGGCGTGCGCCGGAAGAGCGCTTGACCGCGAGCGCCGCCGCGCCGAACCCCACCGCGAACAGCGTCATGTACGCGAGGATGGCCGAAACTGAAAAACCTGGCTCGGCCGGGATCTCTGGAGAGGTCAAGAGCGGCAAGACGCAGTGGAGCCATCGAATCGTCATCCAAGTGGCGAGCGGCGCGCTGACAACGAGGCCTAATGCACATGCTGCACGAAGCCAGGGGTATGAAGGACGTTGCTCCACGAACCGGCCGGTGCTCGAGATCGCCGCTGTTGCGAAATAAATGGCGGGGAGAATCCAGGCGAAAGGCAGCCACCAGGTTCTGCCGTCGATCTGGAAGAGGAGGCTCACGAGCGGGGTGAGCAAGAAAAACGCGACGGTGCGTGCCAGCGCGGGCTGCGGGAGGTAAGGGAGAGATTTGTCGGTGTCGTCAGACATGATCTTTTGAATGTGCGGTTACTATTCTCGATGGGTCCAAGACAGGTACCAGCGGATGAGCCAGAATATCTCCAGCGAGAGCACGACCAGCAAAAGTCGGATCGGAACGACGGGTAGAGGCGCTTGCGTCTTCGGCCGGTCGGCCTTGTCGGTCCCCCTGCCGTAGCTCGATATGCCAATGGCGACCACGCCGGCGACGATCCCCGCCAGCGCCGGGATCCAGGTAAAAAATACGATGATGGGACCAAGGCCGGGGCCTTCCACGAATGCGCCGATGTGATCGCAACCGGACATGTATGACCCGACGAAGCCCGCGGCGATGAAAATCAGCGCAATAAAGATCGCGAGAGGACTTACGTTTTTCATGGCATGGTTTGTGTGGAGTGGAAGGCGGTTCATCGGTCGTAGGTGCCTATGATACAGCGCCCTAATATTGCTACTATGATGGTGTCAGATCTGTGGATCCATTACTGCCCAGCGGACGTAGTCGTCGTAATCTGCGTAGAGGTGTTCGTGCCACGCGGGGGTCGCTGAGCTGCCGCTGCTGGTCAGCGTAGTGCTGTACTTCGAGATGCGGGCTGAACGAATGCTGTTGGAGCTCCAGGAGGGATGCCGCCAGTGAACCTCGGCTGCCACGCCGTCGATAAGCTCTTCGGGTGGTATTCGGAGGTGTTCGGACCAGAGCTTGATCCGGAGTTTGTGTGCAAAATTCAGGTCGAGCGCCCACCATTTGCCGGCTCGCGGCCCCGAGTCAGATGACCAATCAGGGTCCGCGATTCCGCCGTTGACCTCGCTGTCGGTAAAATAGCCGCGATTGTTGCAGTTGGGGCTGCCGATGAGCGCATATTCGTCGTCGAAGATCCACATTTTTGCGTGAATGTACTGGTGAACGTCTTCCCCGATCACGTAGATGCCAATCTTCTTCGCGTCTTCGCCGGCGACCTCTTTCATCTTCTTTAGCGCGCGGTAGCGGAGTGAGTCGAGGATCATCTGATCGTCCGGAGGGACGAGAATGGTGATATGTGAAACGCGATACGCGGCTTTCCCGAGCTCTTCGGCTGCATCGAGGCTCCAGAGATACTGATCTTCCATGTAAATGAACTTCTTTGCCTGTCGAATAGCGTGTCGCACCATCGGCCAGGCTCCGTTGTCCTGGAGCTTGGCGAGCTCGGGGTTCCCCACGGTATGAGCGACCTTGACGTGGTGGTGCGGTCCTGGAGGCGCGATCCGATTGGCCCGGGCGCGGTTCAAAAGAAAGGTCATGTCTTCCATTTCGCGGCCTGTCTTGTATGTTGCACCGCCAATCACGCCTCCTACCTGATCCGGCTCTGCTTCGCCGATGAGATTGGGGTAGTATGGAGCTGAGAAGTTCCAACGGTTGGTGGCGAGGACGAGGAGATCTTCGGCCGATTCGCCTCGCGCGCGGGCGTGGACATCATGGAGCGGGCCATGAGTGTCGAAGAGCTCAGGCCCAGCAAACATACGGACTTTGCTCGGGTTGACCCGATCTCCGTTGATGTCGACTCCGCCGAAGAAGCCGATGAGCCCCTCTTCGCCGTAGACGATGAGCACTTTTTGATGGTGACAGCTTTGTGCTTGCCCAAGTCCTCCACTCTTCTTCAGAGCGCCATCGAGGATAATGCGGATCTTGGATACGGCCGGTGGCTTAGGATGAGGGAATTCGATGGTGTCGAGTATCAGTTTGGTGTTCCACTCCATGGGGAGCCCCGCGGCGTCGGTGTCGGCCTTGGTGTTCGGGTAGAGCAACACGCGCACGAGCACTCCCTTCTCCACGCGCTCCTTGATGATCTCGAAGAAGTTCCGCTTGGCTCCCGGGCAGCGGGTGCCCTTCTTCGACAGCACGAAATCGACATGGCAGGCCCAGCCGAGCAAGACGATGAAGTGATCGGGGCCCGTCGCCGTCTCGATCGCCTCGACCATCGCCTCGAACGTCGCCTCGCCGTCGATGAAGAACTCGACGTTGTTCTGCTTGCGCAGCGGATAGGTGGGCGCATCCTGAGCGAACCAGTGGTCCGGGCGGTCCGGCCAGTCGCCCGGAATCACGTAGGTGGAGCGGACGCCGGTCGACATATGGGCGGTTCGGAGCCAATTCGTGTCGGGTCGCACCGCGTCTTGCCGAATGAGGTTGGGGCCGGCGCCGCCCATGAGCTCGGGGACGAGATCGCGAATGCTGGGGGTCTGGTTGTTGATGGGCATGAGTGTTTGACGGGCTCAGCCGTCGTGCTCCTTCTTGATGGCGTCGCTGAGCTCTTTGATTGCGCTCCAATTGGCTATGCTAATGAACTGGTATAGCTCGGGGAGGGGGAGGCCATTCTTGTGCGCGTACCTCCGCGAAGCTTCGACGAGCCGGTCCAGGCCGGAGTCGCTGATCGGAAAGACCAGCTCTGTCGAGTCGGGGAGATAGCCGAGGTTGCGCAGCCGGAAGGTGAGCTCGTACGCCAGCACCTTCGAGGCGTGCTCGTCGTCGCGGATTTTTTGCAGGCGATCGAGGATCACTTTTTTGGCTTCTTCGCTCATTGGCGGAGCAGGCTCGTCCTTGGGCTTTTCTATCGGTCCTCCTTGCTTGTTGAACTCACGGCGAAGCGCCGCCTCGTCTTGCCTTTGGGCACGGAAATCTTCATCTGCGCGCTGCTGTTGTGCCGCCTCGCCCTGCCGCTGTGCGCGGCGATCTTGCCAGTCTTTCCAGCTCTGTAGCTGCTGCTGGTACCGGCGCCACCCGTCCTCGTCCTCTTCGCCGCCCATGGGGTACACCGGCATGGGCGGCGGCGGATCCGCCTCGTCGGTCCAGCGCTCCCTCGGCGCCGGGTTGGCCTTCTCCGGAGTCTTCTTCGGAGGCGCAGCCAGGGGCCTGGGCGGCGGCGGTGCCGGCGCCACGGCCTCGACCGGGATCGTCAAGCGGGCAACGAAATTCGCGCGCTCGTCCCGCTCACCGAGGTCGAGCAACCCGCTGTCGAAATTGTCGTCGAGGTCCGCCTCGACCATCCCGTCTGCGGAGGTCTGGCCCTCCTTCACCATCTTCCCGCCCCACCAGAGCTGATAATCTTTCCCATCGAAGACCCTCCCTGTCGCGTCGACGAGGCGGATCTTGAAGTGGAACGTCGGCGGTACGGCGGGAACTGCGCTCGGCGCGGCCATGCTCAGGCTCCTTTCGCTTCGATCTCGACCGGGCTCACGCCATCGTGGCGGGACGCGACCTCGTCTTTGATATCGTCGGCCACCCCGGTGCGCTCGACGCCGAGCGCCGCCTGTAGCTTGTTGACGGCTTCATGAAGCGCGCTCCCCTGGTGCCCCAGGTTGTGGAGCTTGCGTTGCAGCGACTCGTCCTCGTCGTCGTGATCGACGACCATGAACACGTCCATCTCGAACTCGTATTTTTCCGGATCCTTGGGGTTGTCGCGCTGATCGTTCGGCCTGCCCCAGCGAACATGGGCCGTCTCCACGTCCGGGAAGGCCGGCACCTCCACGGTCCCATCGGGGGCGGTGCCCTCGTCGTGGTAGCCGAAGAATGTCACCTCGTAGAGGGCATTGGGGATAAGCTTCCCTCTCCGGTCGAAGAGGTGAATCTTCACCTTGGGCAAGTCCTTGGCCTGCTCTTCTCGTTCCTCGGTCTTCTGCGCCTCGGCGGCGAGCCCGGGCTTGAGCTTGACCGCCTGCCCGTCGATCTTGGCCTCCTTGTCGAGCTCGAGGATGGCCTTGTCCTCCGAGAAGACCTTCACGGTCTTGCCCGAGAGCTCCACCGCTTCTCCCATCGAGAGAGAAGACTTGTCGCTCTTGCCTTCGATCGACTTGGCCGCGAAGGTGATCTTGTCGGCTTCGATCTTGACCTCATCGGGGCCGATGGTGATCGTCGACTTGCCCACGCGGAGGCGAATCGTCTTGTCGGCGGCGAGATCGATGGTGCCGCCGCCTTTGAGCGTGATGTCGCCGGAGATTTGCCCCTCGGCTGCTTTGGGGGCGGTGCTCGTGCCCACGCTGAGAGAAATCCTCCCGGCGACCGTCGTGGAGGCGCCTCCGTAGACGATCGTTCGCGCGTCTTCCCAGACCGTGCGCGCCTCTCCCCCGTAGACGACCACGTTGTGATCGCCCATGACGAGCAGCCGGTCGCTCTTCTCGATCTGCGTCTTGCGGCTCCCGCCTGCCGACACATCCAGGTCGCCCGCGACATGGAGCGCGTCCGAGCCGCCCACGTCGGCGCTGCGCTGTCCCGACACGCGCAACGTCTCCGCGCCGCCCACGACCGCGGCCCGGGTGCCGCCGACTTTGTCGCTCCGGTCGCCGCCGGTCTCCTCGGAGCGAGCCCCGCCGACGATCGACCGGTCCTCGCCCTCCACGGTCTCGACGCGGTTGTGGCGGACGAGCGTGCTCCGATCGTTCCCCACCTCTTCATCCAGGTTCCGCTCCGCATGCACGTAGAGCTGCTCGCTCCCCGCGCGATCATCGAACGCGATCTCGTTCGAGCCCCCGCCCCCGGGCGTGCTGTTGCTCCGGATCCCGCTCCGCGTCACCTGCCCCGGCAGACCGTACGCCGGCGGGTTCTGCGCGTTGTAGAGGCAGCCCACCACCACGGGGCGATCTTGATCGCCGCCGAGGAAGCTCACCAGCACCTCCATCCCGATCCGCGGGATGAACTGCGCTCCCCAGCCCGAGCCCGCCCAGGCGTGCACCACGCGCATCCAGCATGAGCTGTACGCGTTCCGCTTCCCCTCGCGATCCCAGGGGAACTGCACCTTCACCCGCCCGTAGGCGTCGGTGAAGATCTCCTGCCCCTCGGGCCCCACCACCACCGCCGTCTCCGTCACCTGCCGGAGCACGCGCGGTGGACGCGGCGGTCGGAACGGCACCTCGGCCGGCGCGCAGCGGAAGCGGTTCTCGTAGGTGCGGGCTTGCCCGCCGGCTGCTTCGGCCGAGATCCCCCGGTGCTCCACCCGGGTCACGACCCAGCTCGCGTTGAGCCGCTCGACCTCGTGGTCCGACAGATCGAACCGGTGGCCGGGCATCAAGCGCCGGCACATGCTCCGCCCTGCGGCCTCGCGAACCCCGGCGCGGAGCTGCTCCAGGAACACCCCGGCGTTGCCTGCGTCGGCGTCGGTCTCTTCGTACTCGCCGTGGTGGTCGTAGACCTCCAGTGTCCGGCCCGCGCCGGCGTCCGGCGCGTCGGCCGCGCTCTTCACCGTGCTCGTCAGATCGAGCAGCGGCCGGCGAAAATCGTAGTCCCGCATCGTCACGGTGTTCGGCTCTATCCGCGTCTCGGCGCGGAGCTCGATCACGTGGTTCTCCTCGGCGTGCATCGCGCCGTCGCCGCGCTGCTCGCGGAACACGAGCGCGGGGTCGCCGCCGAGCGCCGGGTAAGCGTGGGCGCTGTCGCCGAAGCAGAGCCGCTCGCTCGTCTCCACGCCGCCCTCGCTCGGCTGCTCGAACCAGAAGAAGATGCCCTCCTCGGCGAGGATCCGCGTCACGAAGGCGTAGTCGCTCTCCTGGTACTGGAGGCAGTATTGCCGGTTCGGATACCGGGCGAGCAGGTTGAAATCGCGCGCGAGCCCGTGCTCGTCGAGGATGGCCTCGACGATCTGCTGCACCGTCCGGTCCTGGAAGATGCGGCTGTTCGTCCGCCTGGTGAGCAGCCACGCGCCGGGCACGATCGTCAGCCGGAAGGCATGTCGCCCCGACTCGCGCTTTCCCTCGAGGGCGACGGCGGAGACGATCCCGCGCACGCAGCGGGATGCGCCCGCCGCGAGGTGCATGGTGAGCACCGCGGGCTTGCCGATCAGGCTCGTTTCGAGGGCGTTCTCGTCGGTCTCCTTGCACCAGATCACGACCTCGAAGCGGTAGAGATCGCTCATCTGTTCCTGCCCCTCGAAGGACAGGACATGGAGCGCGCCGGCGTCGTGGTCCCCGGCGGCGAGATCGTAGACGGGCAGGGCGGTGGTCGGGGTCTCGCTCGGCATGGTCTCTTCTCCCGCGGATCACTCCACGTCGATGTCGGAGCCGGGGTCGGTGATGGTGATCTGCCCGGCCCACATGCAGGTGCATTTCGAGTCCGCGGTGAGCGCCTTCTGTCCGGCGATCTCTGCGCCCTTCGCGCCCGGTGACCAGGGCGCGGTCAGCACCGGGATGCAGGGCATCGGGGTGAGCACGCCGGCGGCGGCGGAGGTGGCGGCGGCGACCTGCGGGTTCGCCTGCGTCTTGCACATCCCGAAGGGGGCGACGTTCACCATCGGGATGTAGTCCATCACGGTGGCGGCGGGCACGAGGCCTCCGTCGGTCATGTTCACCGGCAAGACGGTGAGGACCCCCGGGGCGAGACCTTGATCACACTTGAGCTTGGCGCCGTTGGCGACGAGCTTGGGCATAGACTGAGCTGGGCTCCTCCCGCACGAATCTCGATGGGCCCAGCATACAGACCGCCCGCCCGCCGAGCAATGGGGGCGCCTCTGCGTACGCCGTCACGAGCGCCGCCCCGGCGGATCGATGATTCGATCGAGCGGCCCCTCGTACCGGAGCGCCCAGTAGAACGGAAGCGGCAGGAACAGCGGGCCGATGCGCATCAGCTCCCAGCCGAGCAAGAGATCCTGGCTCCCCTCGTTCACGGCCACGAGCGGGGTGAAGCCGAGCCGCGCCGCGTCGCCGAGCTTGTTCCCGGCCACCCCGTAATCGAGGTAGTGGGCGCCCCTGTAACCGCGGGGGAAATGGATGCCTGTGGTGGGACGGACCACGTAGTGGCCAAAGGTGATGGGCTCGCCGTGACGGTCTCTCAGCGGAATACGCGCGCCGTCGATGCCATGTTGCTCCATCCGCACGTTCCACCCGCGCACCTCGCCCGTCCGCTCGTCGCGCGTGAACGTCTTGCGGAACGTGTGCCAGAGCAGCTTGCGGGCAAAGCCCGGGAGGCTCAAATCGACCCCGAGGTATTGCCGGCCGGCGAGGATCTCCGGGTCGAGCGGGTGGCCGCGGAGGAGGATATCGTGCAGGGCAGGGCCCTTCATCGACATCAGATCATCGAGGGTCAATCGGGTGGGCATGGTGGAGCGGCTGGGTTGGACTGGACTGGAAGAGATCGGTGAGGGGGAGGATGGATGGGTCGTGGCGTCGCGGGACTGGAGAACGCTTTGAGCGCACAGCGTGGCCACCGCCATGATGGGGATCTGCGGGTTCACGCCGATGTTGGAGGGGAACACGCTGGAGTCCGCCACATAGAGCCGGTCAATCTCATGGTGGCGAAAATCGGGGCGAACCACGCTCGTCTCGGGATTCGACCCCATCCGGCAGGTCCCGAACATATGGGTGATGACGGCGGTATAGGCCGCGCCGAGCGTCGGGCCGTGGGTTTCGAGATCGATCAAGTCGGACAGCCGCGAGGTCCTGGGCATGAACCCGCGCACGCCTGGCATCACGTGATCGGCGCCGGCGGCGAGCATCATCTCGCCGAGGACGCGCAGGCCCCGCCGGTACTGGGCGATGTCTCGCGCGGTCGGTTGATAAAGCACCACCGGGCGGCCGGCCACGAGGCGCACCCGGCCTCGCGCCTCGGCGCGCACGGCGGCACCCCAGTCGAGCTGGTGGGCGAGGTCGGTGAGCTCGCGGGAGAAGGCTCTTCCGTAGCCGGGGAGGCGGCCGGCCATCACGCCGAGGCCGAAGCCGAGGGCCTCGAATTTCAGGCCTTCGCGGCGCAGGCCGATCACCTCGTGGCCCTGGGTCGCGCCTTCCCACATTCGCACGGGGTCGGGGAAGCGGCCGGCCATCGACACGCCCGGGTGGCACGAGAAGCCCTCTCCCACGGGGCCGCGCGAGAGGCCGCTCTTGAGCAGCAGCGCGGGGGATTGCACGGCGCTCGCGGCCACGATCACGGCGCGATCGGCGCGCACGCGCACCCGCTCGCCCGCGTCGCTCTTGCCCACAACGCCGATGGCCTTGCGGCCTGCGATCTCGATCTCCGTCACCTCGACCGAGGAGATCACCGTCGCGCCGTGCTGCTCGGCGTCGGCGAGCAGCGTCGCGTCGACGGAGAGCTTTCGTCCCTTGGGGCAGCCCTGCATGCAGCGACCGAGGCCCTCGCAGGCGGCCACGTTGCGTCGAATGGGCCGGTGCTCCAGGCCGAGCGCCTCGGCGCCGCGGGCCATGAGCTGGTTCTTGGCGCCGGCGATCGCAGGGTCGGTCGGCTGCACGTGGAGGCGCGCTTCGAGCGCGCCGGTGATGGCGTCGAGCTCGTCCCAGGGCAAAGCGTCTTCGAGCGCCGGGTCGTCGCGCAGCCATTCATGGTGCACGTCGCGCGGCATCCGCCAGCAGATGGCCCCGTTGATGGGCGAGCTCCCGCCCACCATCTTGCCTTGCACGTAGGGGGCGGGCGCGGTGCCCACGGTCACGGACGAGCCGAGATCGCGGTAGGCGTCGGCCATCGAGTCGAAGGACGAGAGGCGGAATTCTCGGGGCTCGAACCATCGTCCGGCCTCGACGACCACCACCTCTGCGCCCTGCTCCGCGAGCGTCCTCGCGGCGGCCGCGCCGGCCGGGCCGCTCCCCACGATCACCACGTCGGCGCGCAGATCGAGCCCGGCCGGGAGCCTGCGCCCGTCGATCCGGCTCACGGCGCGCCTCGCACGATCGCCTCCACGCCGGGGTCGGCGAAGTAGGCGAGACCGACGACGATCTTGGCCACGTCGAGGAGCGCGACCATTCCGGGGAGAGCGGATGCGCGTTGCAGGAAGGCCTCGCGCGCGTCGTCGTCGAGGTCGGCGAGCGATCGCCCGTAGCCGAGCGCGAGCGGGAGGGCGCCGAGGGCGAGCACGGAGGCGCGGAAGCCGAGGCGGAGGTGGAGGGGCGCGGCGGCCTCGAAGCGGGGCCAGAACGCGCGCAGATCGACGTCCGCGGCGGCGGGGAGGCCGGCGCCGGGCGCGGGGATCATCGCGGCCACGAGGGCGTCGCGCAGGCGCGCCTCGGTCGCGGAGAAGAGCCCCGCCATGGTCACCGGGGCGCGCTCGTCGAGGCGATACTCATCGAGGCGACGCTCACCGCGACCTCGCGCTCTTGGCGGCCCGCGAGACGGCGGGCATCAGGCGATCGCCTTCGACTCGGCCGGCGATCTCGAGCACCGTGCGGCCCTCGGCGTCGCGGCCGGGTAGCTCGCGGGCGTAGTTGACGGGCGCGGCGCTGAGCACCACGCCGAGCTCGGCGGCGGCGCCTTCGAGCTTCGCGGCGAGCGCGTCGTCGATGAGCCGCGAGCGGGCGTCGCGATCGATCCCGGGCTTGATCGCGACGGCGATCGTCCCCGTCACCTTGCCGCTCTCCGCCACGATCCCGTGGGCGTCGCCCGTCTTCTCGAAGACCTTGAGCGCGGCCTTCGCCGCGTCGACCCGATCGCGCGCCATCGCGAGGGCCTCGGCGCCCCGCTTGAGCTCGGCGCGCAGCGCGTCCGTCGGGGCCTCGCGGAAGCGCCCGGCGAGCTCGGCGTTCTCGGCCCGCAGCCGATCCACGGCGGCCTCGGCGGCGGTGACCTCCGCGGTCAATCGGTCTTGCTCGGTCGTCTCCATCGCGGGCTCCATCATCGTCGGCTTCGGGTCATGATCATGCTGAGCAGCACGAGCGCGAACATCGCGCCCGCGCCGGTGAGGCAGTGGCGGGCGAGCTGCACATGCCCGGCGAGGTAGAGCTGGAGGGAGGCGATCCCGGCGGCGATGCCGATCGCGGCGAAGATGGCCTGGCGGATGCCGGCGTAGAGCAAGCCCGCGGCCTGGCCCAGGCCCTTGACGCGCATCTCGGCCTCGCCGCGGTTGGCGCGGTTCAGGAACTTGCCGATCTGGTCGGGCAAGGTCAGCGCCTTGAGCCCCATGTCCTTGGCCGCCTCGAGCGCGATCTGCGCCCAGTCGCGGTTGCCGAGCACGAAGTCCTGGAGGTAGGGCCGCACGACCTCCATCGGGCTCATCTCCGGGTCGAGGTGCGTGCACACGCCCGTGAGCAGCAGGATCGTCCGCTCGAGGAGGACGAAGTCGCGCGGCACGTGGAAGGCGCCGGAGAGCTCCTTGAGCCCGATGTTCATCTTGCGCAGATCGATCAGGCTCTCCAGGCCCTTCTGCGGGTCGAGCTTGATGTCCTTCAGGTTGAAGGTGTCGAGCTTGACCTCCTCCTGGAAGCGCTGGTGGAAGAACTCGATCACCTTCTCGCTCACGTCGAGCGAGTCGGTGCGGGCGAGGAAGCCCATCTTGCGGAGGGCCTTGATGATGGCCTCGGTGTCGCGCCGGATGACGGCTTCGAGGAACTCGGGGATGCCCTCGCGCATCTGCGTCGACAGCTCGGCGACGGCGCCGAAATCGAGCAGGATGAGCTCGCCTCCCGGGCCGACCAGCATGTTCCCGGGGTGCGGGTCGGCGTGGTAGATGCCGTCGACGAAGATCTGCTGGCAGAAGACCTTCACGATGCGCCGCGCGAGGTCTTTCCGGTCGATGCCGAGCTTCTCCATCGCGGCCACGTCGCCCACCTTCACGCCCTCGACGAAGGTGGTCACCATCACCCGCCGCGTGCACAGATCGTCGACCGGGCGGGGGAACTGGACGAGCGGCTGCTTCAGGAAGTTGTCGGCGATGCGGGTGATGTTCCGGGCCTCGCGGAGGAAGTCGAGCTCCTCCGAGATCATCGTCCGCACCTGGTGGTAGTAGGCGTCCATCCCCTGCACGGGGACGAAGATCGTGACGATGGACATGATGCGCCGGATCGTCGAGAGGTCGAGCCGGACGATCTCGTCGATGTTCTGGTGCTGCACCTTCACCGCGACGTGCGTGCCGTCCTTGAGCCACGCCTCGTGGACCTGCCCGAGCGAGGCGCTGGCGATCGGCTGCTCGACGAAGCGATCGAAGATCTCGCGCAGATCCTTGCCGAGCTCCTCGCGGATCCGCCCTTCGATCTCGCGGTAGGGGCGCGGGGGCACCTGGTCTTGCAGCGCCTCGAGGCCGGAGCGGAACTGCTCCGGGAGGAAGTTCGCCATGATGCTGAGGAGCTGGCCGACCTTGATGAAGAGGCCCTGGAGCTTGACGATGGTGCGCTCGACGCGGCGCGCGTTCCTCGCGTGGACCTCGCCCACATGCTCGTCGCCCCAGCTCTTGCCGAGCAGGCGGCGCATGAAGCCGAACCACAGGTAGCTGCCGATGACGACGAAGGTGGTCCAGTACGCGCGGATGAAGCGGTAGCTCTGGGCGGCGCGCCCCGCGGTGGAGAGGGTCGCGGGCGGGCGGGCGCGCAGGCGCCGCGAGGCCGGCGAGGGCTCGATCTCCCCGCCCTCGCCGGGCGCGGGGCCGAGGCCCGGGAGGGTGCTCCGGCTGGTCGGGGTGCGCCTCGACCTCTCCGCGCGGCCCAGCTCGGCCGGCGGTCTCGGGGGCCTTGGCTCCTCGCTCGTCCCTTTCAGCACCGGCGGGGATGCTAGCACCCCCGGGGCCTCCGCCGCCTGAAACCCGGACGAAACGATCGTCTCGAACGGATCCTGCAGCCCGGCGCCGCGAAGTGGATCCGCGCGCGGGGACGGCGCTAGCCTGCGCGGATCTCGTAACCGGAAGGTGCCATGAAGATCCTCAAGCGCATCGGCCTCGGCCTGGCCGTGGTCCTCGTCCTCTTCATCCTCGTCGTCGCCACCCGCCCCTCGTCGTTCCACGTCGAGCGCTCGGCCACCATCAAGGCGCCGCCCGCCGCCGCGCGCGCGGCCGTGGCCGACTTCCACGGCTGGCAGGCCTGGTCTCCCTGGGAGAAGCTCGATCCCGGGATGAAGAAGACCTTCACCGGGCCGGCGAGCGGGACGGGCGCGGTCTACGAGTGGGTCGGCAACGACAAGGTGGGCGAGGGGCGCATGACGATCACCGAGGCCACGGCCGACAAAGTCACGATCCGCCTCGAGTTCATCAAGCCCTTCGCCTCGACCAACACCACCACCTTCACGTTCACCCCGTCGGGCAGCGAGACGAAGGTGACGTGGGCGATGGACGGTCACAACGACTTCATGGGCAAGGCGTTCTCGATGTTCATGGACATGGACAAGATGGTCGGCGGCGACTTCGAGCGGGGCCTCGCCGCGCTCAAGCAGGTCGCCGAGAGCGCGCCCGCGCCCGCTGCGCCTCCCACCTGAGCTCGCCCCTCGCCGCGCACCTTTTGCGTCGATGGCGAACAGGATGCGCCCTCCCGCAAAGCCATTTCGTCGATCCACCGGATCAGGGCGAAGACTGGAATAGACGAAAGCGCGCTATGACATCGGCACGATGAATGCTTGCTAGATCGCTCGCATGGGCCTCGGGGCGACAACATTGGCGGCGCAGGTCATCGACCACATGCCGTGTGGCTATGCGCTCTGCCAGATGGTGTTCGACGGCGATAGCCCCGTCGATTTCATCTACCTCGCGACCAACCGCGCATTCGGCGAGCTCACCGGCCTTCACCACGTGGTGGGCAAGCGCGTCACCGAGGTCATCCCCGGCATCGCCGCGCTCGATCCGGAGCTGCTCGAGCGCTACGGGCGCGTGGTGCGCACCGGAGAGCCCATGCGCTTCGAGCAGCGCGTGCGATCGCTCGACACCTGGTTCGTCCTCTCGGTCTTCCACGCCGAGGAAGACCGCTTCGTGGCGCTCTTCGACGTCGTCTCGAGACACAAGGAGACCGAGAGGGCCCTGCTCCGCAACAAGGCGAGCATGGCGGCGCTGCTCGCATCCCTCGATGATCTGGTCTTCACCATCGACCCCGCGGGGCACTTCGTCTCGTTCCACGGGACGCACAGCGACGCGTTGTTGATGCCCGAAGCTGCGTTCAT
Organism: Byssovorax sp.; assembly: GCA_046351295.1. Lineage (GTDB taxonomy): Bacteria > Myxococcota_A > Polyangia > Polyangiales > Polyangiaceae > JAXLYT01. Next base: position 121,230 of record JAXLYT010000015.1, on the reverse strand, counting down.
CGGGCGGCACTTCCGCGAGGTGCTGCCGGGGGAGGTCGCCGAGCCGCTCGCCGCCGTCCTCGAGCGCGTGACGGCGACGGGGGAGACGGGGCAGATGGAGTACTGGATGGCGGTCCCGCAGCACCCGGAGCCGCGATTCTGGAGCTCGAAGATCTCCCCGATCAAGGGCCGCGACGCGGATGGTGAGGATCTCGGCTTCGTCATCGTCACCCGCGACATCACCGATCGCAAGCGGGTCGAGGACGCGCTCCGCCTCAGCGAGACGAGGTTCCGGACGATCTTCGATCTGTTGCCCGCCGGTCTGCTCCAGGCCGACGCCGCCACCGGCCGGTTCGTCGCCGTCAACCCGGTGGCGTGCTCGATCCTCGGCCGCACCCGGGACGAGGTGCTCCAGATCGGCATCGCCGAGATGACCCACCCGGACGACCGGGCGCGTGATCTCGAGGGCTTCGGGCGCCTCGTCCGCGGGGAGATTGATCGCTATCGCACGGGCAAGCGCGTGGTGCGCAAAGATGGATCGATCGTCCATTGCAACGTCGACGTGGTGATGCTCCACGACGGTGGCAGAGCCCCCCCGCGCACTCTGGCGCTGCTCGAAGACGTCTCCGAGCGCGATCACGCGATCGCGGCGCTCAAGGAGAGCGAGGAGCAGCTCCGGGCCGCCCAGAAGATGGAAGCCGTCGGGCGGCTCGCCGGCGGCGTGGCCCACGACTTCAACAACCTGCTCAGCGTGATCCTCTCCTACACCGAGCTCGGGATGGAGGAGCTGCGCCCGGAGGATCCGCTGCGCCTCGATCTCGAGGAGGTGGTGAAGGCCGGCAAGCGCGCCGAGGCGCTCACTCGCCAGCTCCTCGCGTTCAGCCGGAAGCAGGTGCTCGCCCCCGAGCAGGTCGACATCGACGAGCTGATCGGGGGGATCAGCAAGATGCTGCGCCGGCTCATCGGCGAGGACATCGAGCTCGTGGTCTCGCATGGCGAGGGGCCGGTGGGCACGATGGCGGACAAGGGACAGCTCGAGCAGGTGCTGCTCAACCTGGCCGTGAACGCGCGCGACGCCATGCCCGACGGAGGCAAGCTGACGATCGCCACCGATCTCGTGGAGCTCGATCCAGCCCGCGCCGCCGCGCTCGAGATGAGCCCCGGCACCTACGTGCGGCTCTCGGTGACCGACACCGGCATAGGGATGGACATGGCCACCCAGCGCCGGATCTTCGAGCCGTTCTTCACGACCAAGGGCGTGGGCAAGGGCACGGGCCTCGGCCTCTCCACGGTCTACGGGATCATCCGGCAGAGCGGCGGCGGGATCGCGGTGGAGACCGCGCCCGGGCAGGGCGCCTCCTTCCGGATCTACCTGCCGCGATCGATGAAGACCTCCGTGTTCCCCGAGCTCCCACCGCCGGTGGTCCGGCGCGATCACGGCCACGAGACGATCCTCGTCGTCGAGGACGAGGACGGGCTCCGGCACGTGGTGCAGCGGCTCCTCAACGCCGAAGGATACAAGGTGATCTGCGCGGCCAACCCCGGGGAGGCCGTGCTCCTCTGCGAGGAGCGGCACGACCGCTTCGACCTCGTGCTGACCGACGTGGTGATGCCGGGGATGAACGGCAAGCAGCTCGTGGAGCGGCTCAAGCCGATGTGCTCGAAGGCGCGGATCATCTACATGACCGGCTACACCGACGACACGATCGCCCGCCTCGACGTGCCGGCGCACAGCCTCCTGCGCAAGCCCTTCGATCGGCGCACGCTGATCGACAAGGTGCGCAGCGCGCTCGGGTGATTCAGGTTCCGAGTTTCTGCCGCAGCGCCTCGTCGAGGCGCCGGCTCTTGCGCCCCGCCACGATCGACGCGGCCCGCTCCCGGACGCTCGCCACCTGCTTCTGGAGCGCGAGCGCGTCGAGGGCGCGGATCGCCGTCGCCTCGCGCGCCTCCGCGAGCACCTCGAAGAGGCGCGCCGTGGCCGCGTCGCTGCGGAGCAGGCCGAGGCCCAAGAGGAGCGTGCTTTCGAGCCGATCCGAAGGCGCGCTCCGGAGCGCCCGCGAGAGCGCGTCGAGCGCGCCTTCGGCCCTGGAATCGCCGAGCGAGAGGGCCGCGACCTCGGCGAGGCGTTCGTCGTCTCCGTCGAGCGCCGCGGCGATGATCGGCAGGTAACGCGCGGCGTCCGCGTGGAGCAAGCCCGTCATGCACGCGCCGAGCACCTCGGGATCGCCGTCGCCGGAGAGGAGCTTGAGGTGGAGCACCGCCGCCGCCCCGTCGCCGCCGATCGCCCCGATCGCCTGCGCCGCCCCGGCCCGCACCTCCGCCTCGGGATCGGCGAGGAGCGGCGCGACCTCGACGAGCGCCCTGCGATGACCGGTGCGCACGAGCGCGAGCGCGCTCTCGATCCGGACGACCGTGGCCCGGTCGACGAAGCCCGGCCCGCTCGGCTCGCGGCGGACCATGCGCAGGCCGAGGAGGTAGCACTCGGGCACCTCCGCCTCGAGGCGCGCGAGCGCGCGGATCACCGCGACCGCGCCGAGGCAGCCGCGATCGAGCTGCTCGCCGCCCGCGAGCCGCTTGAACGCCGCGGCGAGCGCCGCCGTGAGCGCCGAGAGCCCGAGCTCCGCCGCCGCCTCCGCCGCCCGGCCGACGAGGTAGCTCTCCTTGCTCGCGAGCAGCCCCTCGAGCTCCGCCGCCGCGCCCGCCGGCCGCTCCCGCTCGATCTCGCCGATGCGCGCGAGCTTGTCATCGAAGGCCGTCTTCTTCTTCATGCCCCCGGAGCGTACCCGACGCCGCGGAGGGCGCCCCCGCGGATCAGGCCCGGAGCAGGCGCACCGCCCGCCCCTTCTTCGTGGTCACGTCGAGGAACACCGGCTTCTGCGTGGCCTTGCGCCGCCGGTCGAAGATCACGAGCGTGCCCCGCCGGAGGCCGAGCTCGGCGAGGTAGCCGTCGAGCTGGGCCAGCCCCTTCTTGAGCGGGTCCGGCGCCCCCGGCCGCCACACCTTGAGCTCCAGCGCGCGCCGCTGCACCGCCGGCGTCCCGTCGGCCTTGCGATAGGGAAAGCGCACCAGCAAATCGATCCTCCCGCGGCCGACGCCGTACTCGCGATCGACATGGCCGCCGCCGTTGACGATGCGCTGGAGGAAGGCCATGAGCACGAGCTGCGGCGCGACCTCGTGGTAGGGCGTGGCGCCGAGAAGCGCGGCGCCGTGCTCGCGCCAGAAGCGGGCAAAGGCCCGGAGGAGCTTGCCGAACGCGAGCCGCCCATCGGGGAGGAGGAAGGCGCGCGGCTCGTCGGTGACGTTGGCTTCGATCCCGCCGGCCAGGACGCGGACGATCACTTCCCGGTAGATCGGGTTTGCGACGCGGAGCGGGTTTTTGCGCGCGACGAGGCCGAGGTCGCGCACGTATTTCAGGTCGTCGTCGATGTCGTCGAGCAACACGTTGTCCCCGGCGATCATCGGTTCGATGATCCGCTTGACCCGCGGCTCCCTGAGGCGCGCCAGCAGCGAATCGAGGTGCGTGGCTCGGGCGAGGATGAGGCGCTCCTTGGCGTCGTCGATATGCGCCGCGGTGACCTGCGTGGAGAGCGGGATCTTCATCTTGTCGACCACCTCGCGCGCCAGGCTGTTGACGAGCCAGGGCTGGCCCTGGGAGAGATCGAAGGCGCGCAGGATCGCCTTGTGCGTGAACACTTGCCCCGTCTCCGCGGTGTGCTGCGCATAAAGCGCGCGCACGTCGTCCAGCGAGAAATCGCCGAGCCGGCTCGACTCGACCTTGATGTTGAAGGGGCTCGACGACCCGAGCCGAGGAGGGCTGCCCCCCGAGGCCAGCTTGTAATCGCGCACGTCGCGCAGGCCGCAGAGGATGATGGACCAGGGGAATTTGCTCGGGCGGTAGGGGAAGCTCCCGCGGAGCTGGCGCAGGACGCTGATCAGGCTCTCGCCGACCAGGGAGTCGATCTCGTCGAAGACCAAGACCAAGGGGCGCTGGCAGGTCGTCGCCCAGGCCTTGAGGGCCGCCGAGAGGAGCTGGGCCGGCGGTGCCTCCGGGAAGGGTGGGGGCTGGAGCTCGGGAGGTAAGTCATACTCCGCGGCCCTGCGCAGGGAGTAGAGGATCGCCTCGATCGCTTGCCCGAAGTCGTCTCCCGCGACCGAGGCCTCCTCGCAGGTGAAGTGGAGCGCCGCGTAGCGCCCCTCGGCGGTGAGCTCGCGCGCGAGGGCGCGGAGGGTGGTCGTCTTGCCCGTCTGCCGAGGCGCATGGACGACGAAGTAGCTCTTCAGGTCGATCAGAGCTCGCGCCTCCGGGAGGCGCGACGCTGCGGGGAGGGTGTAATGGTCGTTCGAATCATTGGGGCCGGCGGTGTTGAAGTGCCGAGGCATGGGACACCCTTGCACCGTTCGCCGTTGGACGGCAAGACGGAGGCGCGCGATGGGGCGCCATTCGTGGTCGATCAGAGATCGTAAGACACGCCGAGCGCAAGGATCGATCCCTCGTGGTGGTTGCCGTGCAAGGCCTGGATCACCGGGAAGGTGGCGCTCACCTGGAAGACGAGATCGGTGACGGGGGAGAGCACGAGCTCGGGCTTGAGGTAGCCGATGAAGCCTCCGGTGTCCGGGTCGGGCTTGCCGTCGCGATCGGCGCTCGTGTCGAGCCTCGTATCGACGCCGAGGCGCGCCGCGAACACGCGCATCGGCTGGAGCTGCGCCGCGAACGAGCTGCGGAGCGAGTCGCCTCCATGCGGGCCTTCGCGGACGGCGAAGGGGAGATAAATGGCGGCGCTGGCGAAGAGCGAATAAGGGCCTCGCGTCATCGCATAGGCCGCGCCGGCGAGCGGGGTGACCGCGCCCATGCCCGGCTGGAGGTTGTCCGGCAGGGCGGCTCCATCGGGGCCGCGCTGGAGCGGTGAGGTGGGGAGCTTGACGCCGCCGAGAACGGCAAATTGATGAAAGAAGAGGCCGCGTCGATCTTGCCAGGCAAAGTACTTGGCGCGAAGCTCGATGTCACCGAGGCTCAGGTAACTCCGACGCTCGCCGCGCTGAAAGAGCGCGTCACGCTGGAGCGCCGGGAGGGCGAGCGAGAGGAAGAGGGTGCGGATCGGGGCATAGGCGAGGCCGAGATCGAGGCGGCGCTCGGCGATCGACGCTTCATCGACGCCCGGGGCGCCGCTCCGCACGCTGCCGAGGCGGACGAGGCCGGAGACGCGGAAACGCCCATCGAACGGCCGCTCGGTGCCCGCGACAGTGAGGGTGGGATCGCCTGCGCCGCAGACCGCGCATGCCCGCGCCGGCGCCGGCGTGAGCGCCGCGAGCGCGACCGCCGCGAGGACGGTGAAGGAGAGGGCAGGGGCGCGCTGGCAGCTCATCGCGTCCCCTGGTGCGCGCGGAGCGCCGGATGATCGCCGAATTCGTGCTCGAACGCTCACGCGCAGTCCGCGAGCTTCCGGTGGAGCTCGCCGGCGGTGATCCGGCACAGATTGCCGCCCGTGAAGAAGGCGTCGGTGGTGACCTCGTGCCGGGCGAAGGGCGGGAAGGCGATGGCCATGAGCGCCTCGAAGGTGTCGGCCTCGACCGAGCAGAGGACGAGGCCGTCGAGCGGGCCCTCGAAGACATCGATGGCGAAGACATGGCCGAGGTAGAGGTGGTTGTAACGGGCCTTGCGGAGCCGGTGACCCTCGAGGGAGTCGAGCTGCCTATGCTCGTGCTCGGTGATGTAAAGGGTGGTCATCCGCAGCGAGAAGGGCGACTCCGGCTCTTCCTTGCGGGTGAGCTTGTGGGCGCGCTCTCCCGTGGGGACGCGGGTGAGCCTGCGGAGGCGGAGGCGCGTGTCCGGGAGGTACTTGTCCTCGACGATACGGTAGGTCGTGGTGTCGATCGCGTCGCGAAAGGGCTCGCCGGGCGGGACGAGGAAGCGGCGCTCGTGCTCGTAGTGCGCGTAGCGGGAGGAGGTCATGGGCCCGCGCGGCGGTCAGACGGCCGTCCAGGCGGTGTTGAGGAGGCGCTCGTAGAGCGTGTGGCTGTAGGTGAGCTTGGCGTCGCAGAGGAGGGGCGCCGTGAAGATGTCGGTGAGCGTCGTCGCGTTGTTGAAGAGGTACAGGTCCTTCTCCTTGATCGTCTCCCAGAGGTCGTCGACATTGGTGTACGACTTCGACTTGCTGCCCGGGTTGACGTACTCCTTGCGCGCGAGGATCTTCTTCTCGTCGAGCGGCGCGAAATTGGCGATCTTCGCCGCGTTCTTCCCCTTCTTTTCCAGGAGCTCGTCCCGGAAGATCTGCTCGGCTTTCTCGTGATTCGGCTTGGACTTGCCGGCGCGCCCCTCGCGGAGCCGGTACAAGGCGTTGCTGGCTTGATCGGCGACATCGTTCTGCTGGAGGAAATAGAGCATCATCCCTGCCTGGAAGCAGGCGATGGCGAAGGCGCAGCAGGTGGTGCCCTGATTGGCGCTGAAGCGCTCGCGCCCGTCGAGCCACTTGAAGACCCGGAAGAGCGCGTCGTACTCGAAGGGGACGGTCGTGCCGGGGTTGTTCCGGTCATACTCCTTGAGCACCGCGGAGCCGCGAGCCGCGCCGTAGCTCGACGTCACGTCGACCCTCGACCAGCTTCGTGCCAGGTTGACCACGTTGGTGAGGGCGTTGGCGCTGCCCGTCGGGATCCGGAAGGCATAGAGGTTCTTGGCCTCGTCCCGGTTCGAGACGAGCGGATCGATCGTCGTGCCCTTGCTCTTCCCCTCGCTGTGCGCGATCGTGTGCTGAACGTCGGCCGTCTGGCCGAGGTAGATCGCCGAGTGCCAGAAGCTGTTGGTCCACTCGAAGAGGAGGAGATCGCCGACCTGGAGCTGGTTGAGTTCGACCTTGGGCATGTTGGTCCGACGATGGTACCGGGGTGATCGCCCCGCGGCCAAGCCAGCCGTCGCGCTGGAGGCCCGATCGGAGCGACATGGTACGACCTCCACCTACGGTCTTGGCGTGCTTCATTCGATACCACGGCTGGCCATCACCGACCTCAACCACGGTGTCCTCGACGCCGGCGCCGATCTCCGGCGAGGCTTGCCCAGGTCTCCGGGGAGGCCTGGGCTGGTCTCCGGAGAAGCTTGCCCAGGTCTCCGCGGAGGCCTGGGCAAGTCTCTGGGAGACCCTTTCAAGGACCGCGGGTCCTTGAAAGGGCCGGCTTCGGCCTGCCCGGCAGGTTCGGCCGGCCGCGACCGGGGGCGCCCCGACCCTCGCCGGAGCGCCCCTCGCCCTTCACTTCGGGGAAACCTCGATGGGCGTCGCCCCATCCCCCTTCTTCTCCAGGGCCCTCCGCGCCCGCTTCGTCATCTGCCGGAGCGCATCGAGCACCGGCGCGAGATGGGCCTGATAGCCCGGGTTCGCCCGCGACAGCGAGCGCGCCAGATCGAGCGCGAGCAGGCCCGGGCCGATCACCTCGCCGCCGGTGCTGAGGATGTCGTCGCCGAAGTGGCGGCAGAGCTCGCTCAGCTCGTCGTGCAGCTTCTGCTCGGCCTCCACCCGGGCGAGGCGGCGGGAGAGCAGGTCCACCTCGAAGTGCGCCGGATCCTTGCCGCTGTCCTGATCGCCGAGCGCGTCGAAGTGCGCAGCCAGCGCCGGCGGCGGTCCCTTCTGGGGCAAGAGCACGCCGAAGAGCAGACGCAGGGCGGGAGAGAGCACGTTCAGCCCCTTGCCCAGGCTGTGCTGCCGCTGCCCTTCATCGAGCCGGACGAGGCCGGGCCAGAGCGCCCGGATGGCGTCGAGGTGAGCGCGCGTCTCGGCGAGGCGCTTGTCGATCTCGGCCGAGGGGAGATCATCGATGTCGGTGATCGGAGACTTCTTCTTGCCAGGCATGGGAAATACCTCCTTACAAACGAAGGGGCGAGCAGACGCCCTCGCTGCACCACGCAGAGAGGCCGTCGCTGGTCCCGCTCTCATGGACGCTCGGGGTCGCAGATTGATTCGATGTGTGAGATCATTTTTTCTGGTGAGCCGCTTTGCCGAAAGAGGCCGATGGCCGAGCGGACGACGTCTTATTTCAACGCAAAGACGCAAAGACGCAAAGGCGCAAGAAGAGCGAGGAAGAGCTCATCTCCCTTCTCTTTGCGTCTTTGCGCCTTGGCGCCTTTGCGTTAAAAATCAAACCATGCAGATCTCCGAAAGGCTCTGCGCAGATAGACCGTCATCCGCCACCTCTTCGCGGCGCGGCGCTCGCCTGGCTCAACGCCCTTCCGAGGGAGGCGCCCTGTCCACCCCGCGGGATACCAGCTCTCTCTTCAGCTTGCGCCGGATCTCCTCGTCACGGCGCTTCGCCTGGCGCTCGCTGACCCCCAAGGCCTCACCGACCTCGGCCCAGGTGCGGACGTCGATGTAATAGAGCTCGAAGAGCTTCCACTCGTCTTCCCCGAGGGTCGAGAAGGCGCGCTTGAGCTCGCGAAAGGCGGTGAGGCGGGTCAGGTGGTTGACGAGGCCCTGCTCGCCTTGCGCCCGGAAGGCCTCGAAGGTGCCGCCGAAGAAGATGCGGAAGGCGCCCTCGCTCGCGGTCTCCTTCAGGAAGGTGAGGGCCGGATCTTCATCGCTGAAGGGGTCGAGGCCGGCATGATCGAGCGCCGGGGCCTTCGTGTCGGCCACGGTGAGGAGGGCCTGGGCAGCGAGGGCGCGCGGGGATTGGCGGACATCGCGCAGCGCCCCGTCGAGCGCTTTGCCGTAGCCGCGCCTCCACGCGAAGGCCTCGAAGGAGCCGAGGGAGGGGTCGTGTGTGCGCGCCGCCTCGATGAAGCCCTCCCAGACCATCTGCTCGAGGTCGTCGAGGTCGACGTGGCGGAACATGCCGCGGAGCTTGCGGGCGATCTTGCAGTAGATTCGGGCCGGCGCCGGAAATCGGGACGCGAAAAGTGAACGGGGGGATGTCTATTTTTCCGGGGGAGGGGCGGCGGTGAGGAGCCGAACATCTCGCCGGGGCAGGGAGACCGGCGGGTTCTTCGGCCGGGCCGTGGCCCTTCACCGATGGAGGTCGCGGCTCAGCATCGCCTCCAGCTTGCGCGCGCCGGGGTGCCGCGGATTGACCGCGAGCTCGGCGCGCACCTCCTCCAGGGCTTGCCCGAGCTTCCCTTGCTTCGCGAGCGACACCGCCAGGTTGAAGTGGGCCTCGAAGCGGCCTTTGCCGAGGTCGAGGGCCTTCCGGTAGGCGGCCTCGGCCTCGGGGTAGCGCTTCTCCTCGTCGAGCGCGTTGCCGAGCTCCACGTGGAGCACGGCGTCGTCCGGCTTGAGCGCGAGGGCCTTGCGGAAGTCGCGCTCGGCCTCTTCGAGCTTGCCCGTGTCGAACAGGATGATCCCGCGGCAGTGGAAGAGCTCCGCGTCATCCGGGGAGCGCGCCATCGCGGGCTCGAGCAGCGCGAGCGCCTCGTCGACCTTGCCGGCGGCGGCGAGCGCGCGGCTCCGCCCCCGGATCGCGCGCGCATAGACGGGGTCGATCTCCAGGGCTCGGGCGTATGCTCGAAGGGCCGCGGCGGTTCGACCTGGCAGGAGCGCCTCCGCGTCGCCGAGCGCGGCCCAGCCGGTGGCGAAGCGGGGCGTCTCGGCGGTCGCCTCGGCGAAGAGAGACGCGGCGGTCGCGCCGTCGCCGGTCTGGAGCGCGAGCTCGCCCTTCGTGAGCAGCGCCCAGGCGCGATCGGAGCCCTGTGCGCCGAGCGCGAGGGCCTGCTCGGCGTCGCGCGCCGCGAGCTCGTCCTCGTGGAGCTGAAGCTCGCTGTAGGCGATCATCGCGAAGAGCAGGGGGCTCGCGCTCCCGCCCGCGGCGACGGCGCGGAAGGTGGCGAGGGCCTCGGCGAACTGGAGCGCGCCGAACTGCGTCATCCCGCGCTCGAAGGCCGTCGACGTCTCGGGCGCCGCGGACACGGCAGGCGCCGGTGTGCTCGCGGCGTGGACATCGTGGACCGGTGAGGCACAGCCCGAGAGCGCGGGGAGCAGCGCCAGGGCGAGGAAGGACGCGGCTGGCCACGGGCGCGGCGCGACCGGGGGCCTGGGAGGCACAGCGGGCATGGATGGCCCCGTACACGCTGGGAGACCGGGTAGCCAGACGGAAGCGTGTGGCACCCGCGGGGACCGCCTGCCCCGGGCAGCCTGGAGCGTCAGGGTCGGAGAAGCACGAAGAGCGGCTTGCTCACATCCCGCACATGAACGGACCGTTCTGGATCGGCGGGATGGTGCTCAGGTAGTTCCCGATGTCGGTCAGATCGGCGTCGGTCATGGCGCCCATGTGGTCGGGCCCGCCGGGCATCGCGTCGCACAGCACGCGGTTGGTCCCCTTCTCCGTGTTGGTCTTGATCGACGTCGCGAGATCGGACGCCGTCCAGCCGGCGATGCCGGTCGCGTCGGGGGTGATGTTGGTCGAGGTGGCCGGCTTGCCGCCCACGGCCTGGAAGGTGCGTCCGCCGGCGAAGGCCTTCGACATGTCGGGCACGCCGGGATCGGTCTCCTCGGTGTGGCAGCTCAGGCAGGCGATGGTCGCGAGGTAGCGCCCGCGCTCGGCCGAGGCGTAGCTCGGGTCGCTCTTGTCGAGCGTCGTGTGAGGCACCTTGGAGCCGTTGATGGGCGCGGCGGGCGAGCCCGGGTCCTCGAGCGAGTCGGGCGGGACGACGTTGGCGTTGGGCATCACCGTGCGGAGATAGGCGATGATGGCGGAGACGTCCGAGCCCTCCATCACGGCATATTCCGGATACGGCATGATGGCCCACATGGTGGCCTTCTGGTCGTCGAGCCCGGCCTGGATGGCGCCGCGGATCATGTCGTCCGTCCAGGTGCCGATGCCCTGCTCGCTGTCCTCGGTGATGTTCTCGGCGATCACCGTCACGTCCATCCCCTGGTACTTGAAGATGTAGTTCTTGCTGCCGGCCAGGTACCTGGTGAGGTCGGGCTTGCCGCCGGCGTCGGTGGGGGTGTGGCACTGGCCACAGTAAATGACGTTGTCGGTGAGGTATTTCCCGCGGGCGACGAGGGCCGCGTCACCGCCGCCCGTCCCGGCGCCGCCGGTGCCGCTCGTGGTGCCGGTGCCCCCGCCGGTGCCGGTGGTGCCGGTGCCGCTGCTGGAGCAGGCGGCGAGGGCGATGGAGCAGGTGAACGTCGCCGCGGCGACGACCCGGACAAGGGTGCTCATGATGGATCTCCTCGGAGCGTGGTTGTTGAAGGAAGGTCGGGTGAGGTCATCAATCGTTCTTCGCGCCGTCCTCGATCCACCGGGTCATCACGTCGATGTCCTCCGGCGCGAACACGAACGAGGAGTCGCTCGGCATCTTGCCAGCGCCCGTCTTCTGGCGGAGCTTGGCGAAGAGAGGCGCGGACGCCGGGGCCGACAGGTCCTGGGGGCGGACCAGGTGGGATATCCCGGTGAGCGAGGTGTAACAAGCGTCCTTGTCGGGGCAGACGAAGTTGCTCGCGATGTCACCCGATTGATTGATATCCGAGTGGCAGGTGCTCCCGCCGGTGCACGCCGCCACGCCGGAGGGGCCGAAGTACACGTCGTAGAGGGAGCTCCAGGTCGGCTTCGCGCGGGTCCAGGGCTCGTCGGTCCCGCCCGCGCCGCCCGCGCCGCTGCTCCCTCCGGAGCCGCAGGCGCCGAGCGGCAGGAGGAGCGCCGCGCAGACGATGAGGGTGAGCGGCCGGGCGGGGCGCCGCGCGGCGATGCGATCGAGGCGTGTGATCATCGAGGAGGGGTGGGTGGGTGAAGACATGGCTCCTACGGGTGCTCGGGCGGGGAGAGGTCGAGCGTCAGGCCGGGCGCGGTCGCGCCGCAACGCTGCGTGGACCCGGGCGCGCGCGGTGTGTCGCAGCGGGTGATCTGGACGCCGAGGCGCGCCCCCGGGGCGGCGTGGATGCCGAGCGGCGCGAGGGGCAGCGCAGCCTCCACCACCCACTCCTCGTCTTCGTCGCTCCGGTCGCCCAGGGTCCCGTCGCGGTCGACGCCGAGACGGAGCGCGCTCTCCCAGCGTGCGTCCTTGGCGGCGCCCTCCACGCGCGCGTCGCTCACGGTGCCGAGGGCGGAGACGTCGATCTGGAAGGTCGTGCCGGGCGCGCCGTCTCGGCCCGAGACGGGGGTAAGATGGACAGAGAACGAGTCGTCGAGCCACACCGGGCCGTCATGCGCTTTGACGCGGGCCTCGATGTCGTCGTCGGCGGCGTAGAGGGCCATCATCACCTCGTCTCCGCGGAGGAGGAAGCGAGCCTCGGAAAAAGGCCGCGCTTCCCCGCCCTCCGGACCGAGGAACGGCCCTGTGCGCGCCGAGCTCGTCCACGCCTCTTCGTCGAGCTCACCGTCGAGCTCGAAGCGGGCGCTCGTCGCCGGCACCGGGAGCAGCACCGGCGCAGGGGCCGGAGAGAGGCTGCTCGGCTCCGCCGCCTGGCCGGTCGCGCCGGGCCCGCCGCGCGGGGGCGCGCCCGACTGGCAGCCGGCGGTCCCGATGAGGAGCGCAGCCAGCCATGGAGACAGAGCGCGCTTCACGGCGCCGGCATCCCGCCGGGCGTGACGGCGAACGTCTTGTTCACCTGGTTCGTGGCGTAGTCGTACTCCTTGAACACGATGGCCCCGTCGGCCCGCCGGCGGGCGATGACATAACCGTAGTCGACCGCGCCGGTGAGCGGCGCCCCGCCGTTGCCGGTGATGACCTGGCGCTCTGCGGGGAAGTACTCGAAGGTGTGGGTGTGCCCGGCGAGCAGGAGCGTGTAAGGGTGCTGGGCGAGGATGGCGGCGCTCGGCGTGACCCCGGGCGCGGTCGTCGCGCTCGACCCCTCGTGGCGGACCACGAAGGTGTACGTGGTGGGCTTGGCGAGCTCTGCGGAGAGCCAGCTCGCCTCGGCTGAATTCCAGTCGTTGCCGGCGATGAAGACGAGCTTGGCCGTCCACGAGCCGTCGGTCGCGGCGAGGTGGATCGTGTAATAAGGCTTCGACTGCCCGATGGGCGCGAGCATCTTCTGGAGGAAGACGGTGTAGTTGTTGGTCGTGCCGTCGGGGTTTCCAGGGCCGCAGTTCGAGGCGGTGGCGCCGGTGCACTCGTGGTTGCCCATGGCCGGGAACACGATGTTGCTGAAGGCGGCCCGGGCCGCGAGGTACTTGTCGAGCTGCGCTGCGCCCTGGCTTCCGTGCGGCTTGGCGAACATGTAATCGCCGGTGGTGACGGCGAACGCCGGGCGCGGAGACGCCGCCTCCACGTCCTGCCAGATCTTCTGGATGACGGCGGTGGGGTATCCCGCCGTGTCGTCGATGCTGGGAGGTCGGGTGTCGCCCACGACGGCGAAGCTCAAGGTGTCGAGCGTGCCGCCGTTCGGCCCCACGGTGCCCCCGCCGCCCGAGCTCGACGAGCTGCTGGACGAGCTGCTCGAAGAGCTGGACGAGCTGCTCGACGAGCCGCCGCAGCCGGAGGCGGGCGGCGCCTGGCACTTGCACGTGTCGGAGTTGCACCACCACCCGCCGTAACAACCATTGAGCTGGCAGGGTTTGCCCGCGGCCTTGCAGCTCGTGCAACAAGCCTTCACGTCGGGCCCGTCGAGCGACCCGCACACCTCGCCACCGCTCGACGAGCTGGACGAGCTGGACGAGCTGGACGAGCTCGACGAGCCCGCGCCGCTGCCCGCGGGCGCGCAGGCGGCCATGCGCGGGACGCAGAGGTCGGCGCTGTTGCCGTCGACGGTGGCGATCTGGGCACAGGCCCTGTCCGGCGCGCAGGCGCCGGCGTCGGAGCAGCGCGGAGCGCAGAACGTGTCACCGCCGAATTGCCCGCACTGCGCGCCCATGGCGCAGTCGTCGTGGGTGGTGCAAGGGGGACAGTCGCTCGCGCCGGAGGACGTGGACGAGCCGGTGGTCGACGACGACGAGGACGACGAGGAGGGATCGTTCACGTCGGCCGCGGAGCAGCCGAGGGTGAGCAGCGCGAGCGCCAGGGCGGCCGGCGGATTCAGCATGGCGGACCATCCATCGAGAGAGCGTGCAACGGGGCGCGGCGATCGATCGTCACGGGGGCAGACGAGCAAAGAGCGAGCTTTCCGGCCGAGGACAGGCCGGCGCTCGTGGCTTCGTCGTTCGCCTCTCTTTGCCACGAGGCCCGGAAACCTTCACGCTTTTTCGATCGGCCAACACGAATTCCGGCGGCAAATTTGTTCTATCGCTCGGGCGAGTTTCTTTCATTGGCGAATCGGCGCGCCCGAAAAGGCTCCTCGGCGGCGTCGCGACATGGAGCGCGCATTCACGGATGATGGTCCTCGATACTTCACCACACCGGGGAGGACGGCCCATCAGGCTCCGGGCGGCTCGACGTGCCGGAAGCTCATCCATGGATGACTCGCGCATCCTCGTCGTCGATACCGCCTACGACACTGTTTCACGATGGTTCGCGAGCGGTCGTGACGATATTGCGATGTCCCCGGAGGGTCATTGCGCCGGGCTCGCCACCACGTCCTCTCGGACAACTATTTTGGCATGTACGATCGGTGTTTCAGCGATGGAGGTCGCGGCGCAGCATCGCCTCCAGCCCGGGTCGAACAGGATGATATCGCGGCAGCGGAAGAGCTCCGCGTCGTCCGGGGCGCGCCATCGCGCGATCGCGCAGCGCGAGGGCGAGGAGGGCCGCTGTCGGTCGAGGGCGCGGTGCGACCGGCGGCCTGGGAGGCACGGCGGGTATGGATCGCCCCGTACACGCTGGGCGGCCGGGCAGCCAGACGGAAGCGGGCGCGGCGGCGTGCTGAGTCGACGGGGCCGACGGGCGAGATCGCCCTCGGATCGCTATGCTCGGGAGGCCATGAGCGAGCACTTCCTCTACCTCGAGACCCGTGGCCGGACGACCGGCGAGCCTCGCACGATCGAGATCTGGTTCGTCGAGCACGAAGGGCGGTTTTACATGGTCTCGGAGCACCGCGAGGCGTCCGGGTGGGTCAAGAACCTCATGAAGGACGCGAGCGTCCGCTTCAGCGTGGGGACGCGGGAGGATCGATCGGCGGGGCGTCCCCTCGGGCGCGCACGCGCGCGGATCGTGCGCCCGGAGGAGGACGCCGCGCTGGTCCGCGAGGTGAGCGCGCGGATGGATCAGAAGTATGGCTGGAGCGACGGCACCGTGGTCGAGGTCTCGCCCGCGTGACCTGTTCCGGCGCGGCCGGGATCCGGGGGTCCCGGCCGCGCCGAGGGTCGATCACTGGAAGTTGCCGCCGAACACCGGCCCTTCAGGCACGGTGTAACAGACGCTGAGCGCCGGCACGTCGCCCGCGGCAAAGGCCCTTCTGCCCCAGAGCCGCGTCGCCTCCACGTCCTGCCGCAGGTAGATGCCATGCTGGAGATCGGCCACCGGCCGCGGCGCGTCGAGCGGGATGGTGAAGGCCCCGTTGGCCAGCCCCTTGTTGAGCGCGCTCCCGAGGAGGTCGCCGAGGGGAGGGGCGTTGTTCCACGTGACGCCGAGCTCGGCCCAGGGCGCCTCGATCCTCCGCGCTTCGACGGGCCGGGCCACGCTCCCGGTCACGTTCATCTGGTGCACCGTGAGCGAGCCGGACGCGAGCTCTGCGCCCTCGGGGATGGCGGCGAGGTCCCACGCGAGCAGCGACAGGCGCGCGCTCCCGAAGGCCGCGCCGAGCCAGAGGATACGGCTCGTGCCGTAGTTGGTGTTCGGCGTGTCGCTCTCGATCCAGGCGCTCTTGCTCGGGACCATGTTGTCGAGGCAGGTCAGGTCGCATGCGTCGCCCAGCCCGTCACCGTCGCTGTCGTGCTGCGAGGGGTTGAACGCAGAAGCGCAGTTGTCGCAGGCGTCGCCCGCGCCGTCGCCGTCGCCGTCGGTCTGCCCGAGGTCGGGCACGAACGGGCAGTCGTCCTCGAGGTCGCAGACCCCGTCGCCGTCGGTGTCGGCGCACTCGAGCTGACAGCTCGCGTCGCAGCCGTCGCCGTTCACCCCGTTGCCGTCGTCGCACTGCTCGCCGGGATCGATCGCGCCGTTGCCGCAGATGGGTCGCAGCCGGTACGCGTGGTTGACCCCGTTCCTCGCGCCGAGGCCGACGATCATCCCGGCGTCGTTGATGGCCTGGGCCGTGAAGAGCACCCAGCCCGAACCTGGATCGATGAGGCTGTTCAGGCCGATCATCGCGCCGCCGGCCCTGGCGAGGAACGCCCGCGAGGTGCCGCCCCCCGACTGACCATAACCGACGACATCACCTGCCGAGTTGATGCCGAGCCCGACCATGTAGGCGTTGAACGGGGCGGGGATGGTCCCGAGATCCTCGGCGCCGGCGCCGTCCGTGTAGCGATAGGCGTGATAGAGGCCGTTGATGGAATAGAAGCCTGTCACCTGGCCGGCGTCGTTGATGGCATAGGCGGCGCTCGCCCCGGCGCCCGGGGGGAAGGCGAGGAGCTGCATGCCCGTGCCAGGCGTCCAGCGCGCGGCGGGGTTGCCGCCGCCGACGTAGGCGGCGCCGGCGATCTGCCCTGCGTTGTTGATGCCATAGCCGCGCAGCATGCCCGTGCCGGCGGGGGGCAGAGGGGGGATCTTGTCGAGCTCCTGCACGCCGCCGAACTGCGTGGTGAAGGCGCGCACGACGCCGTTGGCCTGGTAGGAATCGCCGGTGATCCAGCCCTGATCGTTGATGCCGAAGGCGTTGGCGGGGACATCGGGGACGATGCTCCCGATGTCGGTGAGCACGCCGTCGTGGTAGAGGAAGGCGCGGGTGTTGGCCTCGGCGCAGGTCCGGTTGCTCGTGCCCACGATGTCACCGAGGTTGTTGATGCTGCGCGCGTAGGAGCCGCAGCCGAGGTCACCGAGGTTGATCATCGAGGCGCCGATATCGGCCCGGAACGCGGCGTTCCTGTGCGCCGAGATGGGCGAGCTCGTGGTCGCGTAGCCGACGGCCTGCCCGGCGTTGTTGATGCCGTATCCGAAGGAGCTGCCCCCGCCGAGATCGCCGAGATCGTCGACGGTGTAGAGCGGGGCCGCGTGGGCCACCGCCGGAGAGAACAACAAGACCATCGCGAATACGCCGCTGCGTCGCATGAGAGCCTCCCGTTGGGTGTCGCGGCGTGATTACGCGTGGAGAAGAGGAGTGGATCCGTGGCGGCGCGAATCATCCGGTGTCGGGGCAAATCGATCGAGCCGCCCTCGCGCTACATCACGGCGCGCGCGATCGGCACCGAGGCAGCGCGCATGCCGAGCGCCGAGCGGGGGCGGCGAGACCGTCGTCCGCGTCACGAGGGTGCCCCGCGGGGCGACCGGCGGCCCCTTGGACCGCGCCGGGCGCGTATACGCTCCCGGGTGTGGCGCGGATCCATCGCCCAGGCGCGGACAGCGCGCCGATCCTCGCCTCCCGTGGCTCCTCCGCGCGGCGTCGGGAAGAACGGAGTACCCTCGGCCCGAGGAGAGCAGGTGCATCATGATCGATCGACGGTGGACCGGAGTCGCAGCCACGCTCGCCGCGCTGTCCTTGCTTCGCTGCGGCGGCTCATCCACGGGCGGCAACGCCACGACCGCCACCACGGGCGTCACGACCGGAGCCGGTGGATCGACGGCCACGACCGGCAGCGGCGCGGGCGGCGCGTCGTCGACGACCACGAGCGGCGGAGGCGGCGCGCCGGCGACGACCGGCGGAGGCGGCGCGCCGGCGACGACCGGCAGCGGCGGCTCGTCCAGCAGCGGCGGCGGCCCATCCATGTGGGAGGCGTTGAGCGACGAGTTCGAGGACCCTTCCACCCTCGCCCACTGGAAGGTGCGCAACGTGGTGGAGGGCACGCCCGCGCAGTACACGGCGCTCGACATCGACACCAGCCACGCGGGCGAGCTCTTCATCCTGCCCACCGAAGGGCTCTGGCACAACACGAGCGCAGGGACGTTGGTCTACAAGCTCGTCACCGGCGATTTCGTGGTCGAGTCCTCCGTCGGCGCCTATGGATCACCCGAGGGCATGGGCTCGCCGTCGGGCGGCAATGCGCTCGCGGGCCTGATGATCCGCGATCCGGTGAGCTCGCCGTTCGATGAAGAATGGCTCATGCTCGCCGTCGGACGCCTGATCGGCGCTGCCGGGCCCGCGAGCGTCGTGACGCACATGTCCGCCACCACGTCCTCGGGGAGCGCCGGTCCGGTGCACGGCTTGCTCCGCCTGTGCCGTCATGGCGCGGAGGTCGACATGTACGCGAAGCTCGATGGAGACGTGGACTGGAAGCTCCGCAGCAAATTCCCCCAAAGCTTCGGCCCCCAGTTCAAGTTCACGCTCCCCGACGAGGTGCAGGTGGGGCTCGCGGTCTCGGCCAGCGCGAACGCGTCGCTCTACGCCCACTTCGATTACATCCGCTTCGCCCCGGTCATCGGAGGAGACTGCCTCGCGCCGATCCCACCGCCCTGATCAACCCGGCGCGCAGGTCCCCGGCTGATCTGGCACGTCGCAGTCCGCACTGCAGGGGCAGACGGTGGCGCCCTTGCACTTCTGGTCCGGCGGGCACTCCGCGTCGGCCCAGCAGCCGCCGTCCACGGGCTGCTTGCACACGTGGTTCACGCACGGCACGAACACCGCATCACCGCAGTCCATGTCGGTGTTGCAGCAGCCGCCCGCGAGGGCGCAGGAGTACTGCCCCGAGGCGTCGCACGCGCAGGCGCATGCGCCGATGATCGTCGAGCTCGGGCCGCCGGCCGGGCACTCGGCGCACACGACGCCCGCGCAGGAATTCCCGAGGCAGCTCTCGCTCGGCGCGCACTCCCAGCCCGCGTCGCCGCACTTCTCGCAGGGCAAGGCCAGGCCCCAGCAGGTCCCCTCGGGGCAGGTGGCCGGGTCGACCGTGTCGGGCGGGCAAACCCAGGCGCTCCCCATGCACGAGGCCTCGGCCGGGAAAAAGTCGGAGCCGCAGAACTGCGCGCACTGGACCGGCGGGCCCGCGCAGCCGCCGCCGGCGCCCGTGCTGGTGCTACTGCTGCCTCCGCCGGTGCCGGTGGTGGTGCTCGTCGATCCGCTCGGTGTCTCCACCGAGCTTCCGCATGCGCCGAGCAGGGACAGCACGACCAGGACGAGGGCGTATCGCTTCACGGTGGTGTGGATAGCAACGGTGATGCCGCGGCCGATCGAGCCTGTTCGGCGTGGTTCTCCGCGATCGCGGCGCGCTCGCCTCGCTCAGCGTGGCACAGCCCGCGACAGACACACCCGGGTCGCGGCCGGGCTCGGTGCTCGTGAGCTTGGTGATCCCGTCGCGGTGACTCTATCCTGGGGGCCGTGACGAACCCGCCCGACCACCGCGCCGGCTCCCCGGAGGCGCCCGAGGGTGCGCCCGGGGCCGGGCTCGTCTTCCGGCCGGGGGACACCTTCCTCGCCGGCCGTTATCGCCTCGATCGCAAGCTCGGCGAGGGCGGGATGGGTCAGGTCTGGGCGGCCACGGCGCTCTACTCGGGGCAGGCGGTCGCGATCAAGCTCCTCCACGCGCGCGGGCAGAGCTTCGCGCCGCGCTTCCGGCAGGAGTGCGTCTTCCTCACCCGGCTGCGCCACCCCAACATCGTCCGCCTCGCCGACGCGGGGGAGGACGAGCGCGGCGTCATGTACCTCGTGATGGATCTGCTCGAGGGGATCACCGTCGGCAAGATCCTCCGCAAGCGGCAAGCCGAGCTCGATCTGTCGCATGCGCTGCACCTCGCCGTCCAGCTCGCGGACGCCTGCGCGCACATGCACGACAAGGGCATCTGGCACCGCGATCTCAAGCCCGACAACCTCATGGTCGGGACGAGGAGCGATCAGCGCGGCCACCTCTGGCTCTTCGATTTCGGCCTCGCGAAGTTCGCCGACAAGAAGGACAGGCGCGTCATCACCGATGGAATGCCGGAGCTCGCCACGGTGCGCTACATGCCTCCGGAGCAGGTGGATCCGAGGAATCGCAGCCTGATCGACGGCAGGGCCGATGTGTATGCCTTCGGCATCATCCTCTACGAGATGATCACCGGACAGCACATCTTCGTGCGGGAGGGACAGGCGCTCTCGGCCGCGCAGATCATGCAAGGCCACCTCTCGGCCCAGGTCACGCCCGCGGCGGCGCTCGCTCCCCGCTGCCCGCCGGAGCTCTCCGCGCTCGTCGAGCGCTGCCTGGTGAAAGATCCCGAGCGGCGCACGATCCGCTTCGACGCCATCGCCGCCTCGCTGCGCGCGCTCGTCCGCGCGGACATGCACGGCGGCTCGGCCAACCCGTACCTGAAGCAGCAGGTGGAGGAGGAGCGGGTGAGCGCGGCGCGGCTGCAGCTCTTCGCGGGGCCGGGCGTCCTCGGCGAGGCCGGCGAGGCGCCGCGCCCGGCCGCGCGCACGGCGCAGATGGAAGCGTCGTACGCGCCGCCGGATCGCGTGCTCCCGTTCGCCTCGCAGCCCGACAGACCCAGGCTCGGGGTCGGCTTCACCGCGCGCATGGACAGCGGGATGCTCGCCGCGCTCCCGCCCGCGCGATCTTCGTCGCCCACCTCGCCGGGCGCGGTGGAGGTGGCGAAGCCGATCGCGCCCGCCGGGCCGGCGCATCGAGCGCGGCTCGCGATCGCGATCGGGCTCTCCCTGATCGCGATCGCCGGGCTGGGGCTCGGGGCGATGTTCGTGCTGCGCCCGCGGGGGCCCGCGTCGCCGGCGAGCTCCGCGAGCACCGCGGGCGCGACCGAGAGCCCGGCCGCCGCGGAGCGCCGCGCCGGTCGAGCCCGCGAGCGCTGCGCCGATCGAGCCCGCGAGCGCCGCGCCGGTCGATCCGCCGAGCGCGCCTGCGGCTGCGACCACCGCGCCCGCGCCGGCCGAGACCGCCGCGCCGCCTCCTGCGGTGCATGCGCCCGCCGCGCCCGCCAAAGCGACCGCGCCGCCCCGGAGCACCGCGGCGCCGTCGCCGACCTTCACGCCGCTCTTCCAGCTCCCGGGCGACCACGGCAAGAAGTAGCGCGCGCCGGACTGCGCTATGGTGCGCCCGCCATGACGCACCCTTCTTTCTCCCCCACCTGCGGTGTCTGCGCTTCCCTCTACGGCGAGAGCCCCGCGGCCCCGCTCTACGAGGACGACCTCTGGCACGTCCGCCACATCGACGCGCCCTTCCCGGTCGCCGGCTGGATGCTCCTCATCACCAAGCGCCACGTGGGCGGCCCGGCGCACTTCGACGATCAGGAGGCGCGCGCCTTCGGCCCCGCGCTCCGTCACTTCGAGAAGGTGCTCGAGGAGACGACGGGCGCGCTCCGCATCTACACGGCGGCCATGGGCGAGAGCCACCCGCACTTCCACGCGCACATGGTCCCGCGCTACGCCGAGATGCCGAAGGGCGCCAAGGCGTGGGGCGTGTTCGATCTCCAGCGGGCCGCGGCGGCCGGGGAGATCACGCCCGCCGATCCGGCCGAGGTCGCCCGCGTGAGCGAGCGCTACCGCGCGGCGCTCGCCAAGGCAAAGCTGCCGCGATCGATCTGAGCGCGCTCTCCGTGGCGCTCAGTAGCCGAAGATGACGCCCGCGGCGCCGCCCGCCTCGTGCACGGCGCCTTCGTTCGAGATCAGGTTGTAGTTGAGCTCGACGGAGAGCCCGACATGGTGGCTCAGCCAGAAGTCCGAGCCGGCCATGGTGTTGAGCCCGATGTGCGCGGGGGAGGCGTCCTCGGCGGGCGTGAAGAGCACCGTGGGCCCGAGGCCGATGAACGGGTGAATCCACTCGTTGAGGTGGAAGGGCATCTTCAACGTCAGATCGAGCGGCAGCTCCACCCCTTCCTTGCCCGAGAGCACCCGGAGGCCGACCTCGATCTCCAGCCAGCGGGGGATCGGGGTGACCTCGAACATGCCGCCGACGCCGAAATGACCCTCCCACTCGCCCCCGTGGCGGGCGCCGATCCCGACCAGCGACGCGCCGAAGGAGATCTCGTGATGCGGGTGGTGCCCGGCATGGCCTTCATGGCCCTCATGGCCCTCCGCGCCCTCGTGCGCTTCACCCTCGGCATGCGCGCCGGGCGCGGCATGCTCGTCGTGACCACCCGCCTCGGGCGCGACGAGCTTGGGATCTTCGTACAAGCCGGCCGGCGGCGCAGGCTCCACGGCGAAGGCCATTTGCGGGACGAGGAGCGTGAGTGGGAGGAGCAGAGAGACGAGATGAGGAACAATCGAGCCTTGGCGCATGACGGATGAGGCGCACGCTCATCCTTCGATACATGGGCCGTCAAGCGCATCTTGTGCGCCGGTGATCGGTCCCCAGAAGAGCTGTATAATTGTTTCGATCAAGCCGAGGCTGGGGCAAATTTTTTAACGCAAAGGCGCCAAGGCGCAAAGACGCAAAAAAGAACAGAATTGGGCCTGTTCTTTATTCTTCTTGCGCCTTTGCGCCTTTGCGCCTTTGCGTTGAAATCCAAGCTCATCAGATCGGCAGGCGGCCATGGAGGTGAGCGTGAAATTATTTTAACTGGAGATTATTCCATCTCATCGGAGACGAAGAGCTCGGTGGAGATCCTCACCGAAGACGTGCTCCGGTCGATCACGCCGGTGCGCGTGAAGAGGCTCGTCTTCCCGTCGCCGTCGAGGTCTCCCTCGGCGGCGACCTCGAAGCCGTTCGGCCCCGGGTCGGGCCCGCCGCGCGCGGGGCCCTTGTACGGCCCGCCGACGCTGTAGGAGTACTGGTAGTACTGCGGGGTCGAGATCATGAACTTCAGGCACCGCCAGCCGGTCGCGGCGTCGCCGGTGTTGTAGTCGGCGCCCTGCGCGTCGGAGGACTGGTATTTCCGGCCGTGGGGCACCGCCTGGGGGACCTGGATCGCGCTCTTGCAGAGGGCGTGGGAGAGCGCGCCGCTCGCGCCGAGCTGCTCGCGCTCGTAGGCCATGACCGCGCTCCGGGCGATCGCGCCGATGGTGTTCCTGGCCTCCGCCGTCTTGGCGGAGGCGAGGTAGCGCCGCACGCCGTAGATCCCCACCGCGCTGAAGATGCCGATCGAGTTCTGGTCGTCGAGCCCGACGAAGACCCGATCGTCTTCGGGGACGACGTTGAGCGAGAGCCCGCTCGTGGTCCGCGAGGCGCCCGTCGGGGTGATCTGGAGGGACGAGAATGCGCCTCGATCCTGCGCGGACATGGCGCCCATCGCGAGCTCGGCGAGGCGGCCGGTGTCGGCCCAGAGGCGCAGGCCGGCGAGCGCGGGCAGGCCGGCGAGGGCGTGGGCGTGGGCCGGGTCGTCGCCGAGCGTGCGCTGGCCCTTGTTCGCGGAGGCGGCGGCGCGCTCGACCAGGTCGCGCTGGCCGGCGCCGATGAGGAGCAGGTGATTGCTGATCGTGGCGCGCGCGAAGGGGACGGGCGCGCCGGTGAGGTCGGCGGTGAAGCCTTTGCCTTCGGGGTGGAGCTTGATCTTCTTGTCCCTGGACATGGCGTCGCGCGCCACCTTGAGCAGGCTCTCGGCCGGCCTGTCGTCGGCGAGCTCGACCAGCGCGACGACGGCGAAGGCCTTGTCGAACTCGGCCTCTGTCTTGATGCCGGGGCGCACGACGGCGCCGATCACCGCCTCGCCGCCGAGGGAGCCGAGCAGGTCGGCGAGGTTGATCTTGGCGCGGTCGAGCACGGCGTCGGCCTGGCGGATGGACTCGGCGGCTTTGCGGCCACCGAGCGCGGCGATCTGCGCGAGGAGCTGGCCCGCGCCCTTCTGGCCGCCGGGGAGGCCCGCGGAGAGGGCGAGGTAGCCGGCCGTCTCCGCGGGCAAGCGGCGCGCGAGGGTGAGGGGGCGCGCGGGCGGCAAGGGGAGGTTCTTCTTGACGTCGCGCACGTCGAGCGCGGCGCGGATGCGGCCGCGCAGATCGCCGCCGCCGAAGCCGTAGTCGAGGGTGAGGGGCGACGCGAAGGCGATCTGGCCTTCGGCGAGATCGTTCAGGAGCTCGGGGGCGACGAAGGCCTGGAGCGCGTTCGGCTCGCTCGGTGCCCCGAGGCTCTTCTTCCGCCGCTCGTCGGAGAGCGCAGGCGCGCGGCCCTCGACCACCGCGGCGACGGCCTGCACCATCGGCTCGTCGCCGCTGACGAGGAGCCTCGCCGTCTCGAACCACACGAGCGCATCGCCGCGCTTGTCACCCGGGTCACCCTTGCCGGGCAGGAGGCGGCGGCCCCGCGCGCCGACCGCATCGCCCTCCCGGAGGGTGCCGGCGGCGATCAGATCGTGCATGGGGCGCGCGTTCGTGAAGACGATGCCGACGGCGACCTTGACGCCGCCGTCGATTCGCCGGCCGCCGGCGTGGAGCGAGGCGACGGCGCCGAGGAGCCGCTCGGCCGCCGCGGGATCGAGGCCGAGATCTTCGCCGATCTTGCCGCGCAGCTCGGCCACCGCGGGCACGGCCATCACGCCGTGCTGTGGATCGAAGGCGCCCGCGAGGCCGCCGATCTCGGCGTAGAGCTGGACATCGGCGGGCATGCCCCCGGCGCTGACCTCGACGGCGGCGAGCGGCGCAGGCGCGGCGGGCTGTGCGCTCGGCGACGCCGCAGGCACGCCCTTCTCGGCGGCATGCGGCGACTCCGGGGCCGCGGGCGGAGGGGCCGCGGGGCCGCAGGCGATGCCGAGCAGGGTGGTCGCGAGGAGGAGCGAGCGCGCGCGCGTCTTCATCCCTGCACGGTACCAGGGGATCGAGGCGTGTGGCGCGCGGGGATCGGCTCAGCGGAAGAGCGGCTGGCTCAGGGCCTTGCGTCCCGCCGCGTCGGTGGCCCGGATGCGAAGGTAAGGCGCCGTGAAGCGCCGCGGATCGACGGAGAGCTTCGCCCCGCGGACCTCTTCGAGCACCGCGCCCGCGCCGATCAGGGCGATCCGGATCGCGCCGCCCGTGCCGTCGTCGTGGACCTCGACGGCGATCGACTCGGCGCCGAGGTCGAGCCGATCGAACGAGAGGCCGGTGGAGGCGTAGAAGTCGCCGCGCACGAGGGCTCTGCGGATGCTCTCGGCCGTGCGATCGGCGCGCACCATCACCCAGCCGCGATCGCCCACATCGGGCACACCCCCGGCGGCGCGCACGGCCTCGGCGTCGCCGTAGTGATGGGCGTCGTCGGTCGCGGTGCCCCAGACGCGCGCGCCGGCGGTCAGCGCCGCGTCCCAGAGCTGCTCGGTCGAGGGGCGCTTGCCGCCGCCGTCGTTCTCCGCGTCGTCGGACTGGTTCTCGATCTCCATCAAGGTGAGCCCCCGCTTCGCGAGCGAGAGCACGACATCGAGGCTCGCGCCGCCCTGGAAGTTCGGGTGGTTGAGCTGCGCGATCCCGCCGTAGGAGATCGCGCGATCGATCGCGCGCCCGTAGATCTCGGTGCGCGTCGGCCGATCGAGCGGGCCGAAGCTCAGCCGCCCGGGGCGCGGCTCGACGAACAGGCCGTTGATGTGCAGCAGGCAATGGTCGCCCGGGTCGGGCGGGGGCTCGCAGGTGCGAAGGTTCTGGGTGATCTCCACCCCGGGCAGCACCAGAAGGCCCGGGCGGGAGGGGGTGACGGTGATCGCGTGGTGGTCCGTCATCACGAGGAAATCGAAGCCATGGCGCTCGTAGAAGGCGGTGACCTCGGTCGGATCGGTGTTGCTGTCGCCCGACGCGTTGGAGTGCGCGTGGAGCTGGCCCTTGAGGTAGCGCTTCGCGGGGGCGAGCGCGCGCTCGCCGGCGCTCGCCACCGGGATGGGCGCGGGCGGATGCTCGCACCCGTCGCAGCCGGCGAGCAGGGCCGGCAGCGAGGCGGCGAGGAGGCGCAGCGGGAGCGAGCGGATGGAGCGGACCATCGGCGCGGAGGGCAGCGCCTAGGATACCGCAGGCGCCGAGGACAGCATCGCGTCGGCGATCGCGTCGAAGACGAGCGGGCGGGCCTTGCGGATGAGCAATGTCTCGCGTGTCGGGTGGACGCGGTTCGTGAGGAGCACGCCGGCGAGCTCGGCGTCGGGATCGATCCAGAGGGCGGTGCCGGTGAAGCCCAGGTGGCCGAAGGTCCGCGGGCCGAAGCGCGCGCCGGAGCTCGGCGTGTCGCCGCTCCGGTGATCGAAGCCTGCGAGGAGCGAGCCGCCGGGGCGAGGGCGGACGAGCGGGGCGAGGTCGTCCGGGCCGAGCCAGCCGGGGCGGCGGCCGGCGAGCGCGTCGAGGATGGCCGCGCCGAGCAGGACCACCGCGCGCGCGTCGCCGAAGAGGCCGGCGTGGCCCGAGCAGCGATCGGCCGAGAGGGCCCACGCGTTCTCGTCGTGCACGGCGCCGCGGATGGTGCCGCCGCGCCAGGCGACGACCTCGGTAGGCGCGACGCGGGCGTCGAAGGCGCCGGGGGCGAGGCGCTCGCGGAGCCGCCGCGCCGAGCCGATCGCGCCGAGATCGAGGGGATCGATCACCTCGCGCTCGATCACGCGATCGAGGTCGTCGCCGCCCCTCCGCGCGATCGCCTCGCCGAGGAGGAGGTAGCCGAGATCGCTGTACACGGGCTCGAAGCCCTCGGCGTCCGGCGGTTCGCCGGCGCAGCCCTCGCGGCGCGCCGAGGCGGCGACGATCCGGGAGGCCGCGGGATCGACCGGCTTGCCTTCGACGAGCGGCGCATAGAGGGGGCGGTGGCCGTCGAGGCCGGCGCGGTGGGCCGCGAAGAGGTCGAGGGGGAGCCCGGCGGAGGGTGTCCCGGCGAGCTCGGGGAGGATGTCGCCGAGGCGCTCGCTCCGGTGGAGGAGGCCCTGCTTTTCGAGGCGCGCGAGCGCGAGCGCGGTGAGCGGCTTGGTGACGGAGGCGAGATCGAAGATCGTCTCGGTCGTGGCCGCGGGCGCGTCGTCCTCGCCCCACAGGCGGCCGGCGGCGCCGAGGCCATGCACGAAGGCGTCGCCGCGGCGAACGGCCGCCCCTGTCACCGCGGCGGGCGCGGCCTTCAGATCGTCGGCGCAGAGGTGGGCCGCGGCATCGAGGCGGACGAGCGGGCGGGCGGCGGTCATGGGAGGCGAAGGGAGCTTGCTCGCGCCGGGGCGTCAAGGCGCCGCGATGGCCCCGGGCGCTCTCCCCGCGGGGAGCGCGCGCCCTCTGCCCCGCGGAGGGCCGGGCGTGGGATACTCCACGCGTGCGCGGCATTCTTCGTCCGGTGGGCAGCGGCGGCGAACCCCATGGAGAGCCTTCGCTCGCCGATCGCGCGGCGCGCTACGAAAACGCGCGCGACGATCGCTGGGATCCCGTGCCGGAGGCGCTCGACCGGGCGATCGCCGCAGATGACGAGCTCGGGCGGGCGGCGCGGCATGCCCGGCGAACGCTGCCGGATCGGGTGGAGGCGAGGCTCTGCCCCATCCTCCCTGCGGCGAGCATTCGCCGGTATTTCGAGGCTCTCCGTGAGGTCCCCCGCGAGCGCTTCGTCATGCCCGAGGACATCGCGCTCTCGGCCGAAGACACGCCGCTCGGCCTCGATCGCGAAGGGCTCGCGACCATCAGCGCGCCGCACGCGTACCTGCTCACCTTCGCGTTGCTCGATCTGCGCGAGGGCGATCACCTGGTCGAGCTGGGCACGGGGACGGGCTACGGCGCGGCCCTCGGCCTCTCGATCGTCGGACCGCGCGGGCATGTCACCTCGGTCGAGATCGACCCGGTGCTGGCCGCGCGGGCGCGCCGCGTCCTCGCGCTGCTCGGCGGGGGCGAGCCGGGCCGCCTCACGCTGATCGAGGGCGACGGCTGCCGGGTGGCCGAGGAGGCGATGATCGCGCTCGGGGCGCGCGGCGGGTCGCTCAAGGTCGCCTTCACCTTCGGGCTCGCCCGCGCCCCCGATCGGCTCGTCTCCCTCCTGCCCGAGGGGGCGGTGCTGGTCGCGCCGGTGGGGCGGCCCACGTTCTGGGACGACGAGGGGCAGGAGCTGATGCGCTGGGAGCGCCGCGGCGGGGCGATCCAGGCCGCTTCCCACGGGCCCGTGCGCTACGTGATCGAACGGCACTGACCCGCGGCACGGGCCGGGTGAGCCCCCTGTTTTGGCGCCGTCTTTGACCCGGCCGGGCCTTGCCGCCTATGCTGCCATGGCCGGGAAGAGAGCGAGCGACATGGCCGAATTCGTCTGGGAAGCGCGCGGAAGGGCCGGAGAGGTCCGGAAGGGCACCATGGAGGCCGAGAACGAGGCCGCGGTGCAGAACCGCCTTCGCGCTCAGCAGCTCAACCCGACGAAGGTCAAGAAGAAGGGCTTCGACCTCAACGTCAACCTCTCCTTCGGCTCGGGCGTCGAGCCGAAGGACCTGGTGAAGTTCATCCGCCAGTTCGCGACGATGATCGACGCCGGCCTGCCGCTCGTGCAGTGCCTGGAGATCCTCTCGAACCAGGAGCCGAACCGGATCTTCCAGGCGGCGCTCCGGGACATCAAGGGCACGGTCGAGCAAGGCGCGACCTTCAGCGACGCCCTCCGCCGCCACCCGAAGATCTTCGACGAGCTCTTCGTCAACCTCGTCCAGGCCGGCGAGGTCGGCGGCATCCTCGACACGATCTTGACCCGCCTCGCGGTCTACATCGAAAAGCGCGTCAAGCTGGCCCGCCAGGTGCGCGGCGCCATGTCGTATCCGATCGCCGTCATCGGCATCATGGTCGTCGTCATGATCGTGCTGATGACCTTCGTCATCCCGGCCTTCGAGAGCATGTTCGCCGAGTTCGGCGCCAAGGACGCGCTGCCGTGGCTGACCAAGCAGGTCATCGCCGCGTCGAAGGGCTTCCTCAGCTACTCGCCCTTCATCATCGCCGCGGTGATCGGCATGGTCGTCGGGTTCACGTACATGTACCGAAACCCCAAGGGGAAGCGGCTCGTGCACCGCATCATCCTCAAGCTCCCGATCCTCGGGCCGGTGATGCAGAAGATCGCGGTCGCGCGCTTCACCCGCACGCTCGGCACGCTGCTCGCCTCGGGCGTGCCGATCCTCGACGCGCTCGACATCGTGGCCAAGACGGCCGGCAACGTGATCATCGAGGAGGGCCTGATGTTCACGCGGGCCCGGATCTCCGAAGGGAAGAACATGGCCGAGCCGCTCGGCGAGGTGAAGATCTTCCCCGGGATGGTGGTGCAGATGGTGGCCGTCGGTGAGCAGACCGGCGCGCTCGACACCATGCTCAACAAGATCGCCGACTTCTACGAAGAAGAGGTCGACGTGGCCGTGGCGTCGCTCACCTCGCTGCTCGAGCCGCTCCTGATGGTGATGGTCGGCAGCGTGGTCGGCGTCGTGCTGGTCTCGATGTACCTGCCCATCTTCAGCCTGGCCGGGAACATCAAGGGCGAGTGAAGATCGAGCTCGGCATCGGCGGGGGCGCCGAGGCCGCGCTCGCCCGCCGGCTGGCGTGGCTGACGGCGCTGCGCCTGCTCGTGCTCACGATCGTCCTCGTGTTCACCTCGACGGTGTACCTGCGGGGCTTCGCGATCGGCAGCTTCTCGAGCGTGTTCGCGCTCGGGACGCTGGCGTTCGCGTACGTGTTCGCGGCCGGCTACGCGATGGCGCTCCGCCTCGGCCGCGGGCTCGGCGCCGTCGCGTCGACGCAGCTCGTGACCGACCAGATCGCGTGGACGGCGCTCGTCTACGTGTCGGGCGGGGTGCAGAGCGGCGCCACCTCGCTCTACGGCCTGACGTGCCTCTCCGGGGCGATCCTCCTCGGCGTGCGGGGCGGCCTCGTGGCGGCGGGCGCCGCGGCCCTGCTGTTCGTCCTGATGAGCTTCGGCTTCTCGACCGGGGTGCTCCCGCCTCCGCCGGATCAGCCGCTCGAGGCCTACCTGCCGCACGGGATGGACTGGAGCTACCCGATCGTCGTCAACCTCCTCGCGCTCGGCGTGGTCACCGCGCTCGCCGGCTACCTCGCCGAGCGCCTGCGGACCACGGGCGGGCGGCTCGAGGCAGCGACGGCGCGGGCCGAGCAGGCCGAGCGCCTCGCCGCCCTCGGCCGCCTCGCCGCCGGCCTCGCCCACGAGATCCGGAACCCCCTCGGCTCGATCGCGGGGTCGATCGAGCTGCTCCGCACCGGCGGGACGCTCTCGGCGGAGGATCAGAAGCTCTGCGAGATCGTCGAGCGCGAGACGGCGCGCCTCAACGACCTCGTGGGCGACATGCTCGACCTCGCCCGCCCGCGCGCGCCCGCCAAGGGCCCGATCGACCTCGCGGCCATCGCGCGCGACGTGGTGGTGCTCGCCGCGCGCTCGGGCCGGGGCAGCGACGTCTCGGTGCGCTACGAGGGCCCGGACGCGCTCCTCATCGAGGCGGACGCCGCGCAGATGCGGCAGGTGGTCTGGAACCTGGTGCGCAACGCCATCCAGGCGAGCTCGGCGGGGGACGAGATCCGGGTGGCGATCGGCGCCGGCGACGAAGGCGCGAAGGAGGGCTGGCTCGAGGTGCGCGACGACGGGCCGGGCATCCCGGTCGAGGCGCGCGAGCGGCTCTTCGACGCGTTCTTCACCACCCGCTCGCACGGCATGGGCATCGGCCTGGCGGTGGTCAAGCGGATCCTCGACGATCACGGCTTCGCGGTGGAGGTGGAGAGCCCGGGCGGGAAGGGGACGACCATCCGGGTGAAGTTCCCGCGCGAGGAGCCGGCCCGAGCGATCGTCGAGGCCGGCGCCGAGGGGTGAGCGACGCGGGCCATTGCGCGCGTGGAGCGCGGCCATTTCCGGCTGTGCCGCTTGCGATCGCGCGCCATTTCGCGTTAGGTAGCGCCGTGACCGCGCTCATTTCGCCGATGCCGGTCAGGAGGCTTCGATGAAGTCGATCGCCCGCGCATCCGTCTTCGCGGCCCCGTTCCTCGCCGCCGCGCTCACCGTCTCGCTCGAGGCCGCCGCCGACGAGCCCGCCGCTCCGCCCCCCGCAGCCTCCGCGCCGTCTTCGCCCCCCGCGGCGCCCGCGGACAAGCCCGCCGACAAGCCTGCCGGAGACGCGAAGCCCGCGGCCGGCGACGGCGCTCCCCCGGACGGCGCTCCCCCTGCCCACGGCATGCACGACGGCCACGGCGGTCACCACGGCCACGGCGATCACCACGGCCCGCACGGCGACGCGGACGACGACGAAGGCGACGAGCCGCACGCCCACCACCACGACGGGTCGGGCGACAGGATGCCCGATCTGCACGAGTACCTCCGCCTCCGCCTCGGCCCGCTCGCGATCTCGCCGGTGCTGCTGATGCAGGCGCAGGCGATGCCGTACATCGGCGGCGACTCGCTGCTCCAGGCGGGCGATCCGGCCGAGCGCGCGGGCTTCAAGATGCGGCGCGCCCGCTTCGGCTTCGAGGGCCGCGCGTTCTCGCGCATCCCGTTCAAGATCAGCGCGGAGTTCAACTCCGATTTCAAGGGCACCGCGCTGCTGCACGACGCCTGGTTCGGCTACGACAAGTGGAAGCCGCTCCAGGTCTTCGCGGGCGCGCATGATGTGCCCTTCTCGCGCTCGGCGATGATGAGCTCCGGGGGCTCCGCGCTCATCGAGCGCCCCTACGCGGTGCGCTCCATGGCGCCCTTCTACCAGGTCGGCATCAGCGCCCACGGCAGCTTCTGGAAGGGCGCGCTCCACTACGCCGCCGGCGTCTACAACGGCCTCACCAGGAGCGATCAGTTCTTCTTCGGCTACCAGGAGAACTCGGCCGTGAACGGCAACCGCTTCGACGGGCTCACCTACGCCGCGCGCCTCGGCAGCGATCCCTTCGGCGACATGGGCCACACGATGCAGGACCTGCACAAGGGCGATTTCAAGCTCGGCGTCGGGGCGAGCGTCTTCTTCAGCAACGGCGGCACCCGCAACATCCTCGGGGCGGGCGGCGATGTCCTCGCGAAGTGGAAGGGCTTCCACCTCCTCGGCGAGTTCCTCATGAACAAGAGCGATCCGCGCACGGTGCCGACGCAGCCCTCCGGGCAGATCACCACCATCCAGTCGCTCGGCGTGGTCGGCGAGCTCGGGTACATGATCCTCAAAGAGCGCCTCGGCGTCACGGCGCGCGTCGAGTGGATCGACCCCAACACCTCGGTGAAGAACGAGGCCGACAGCCTGATCGTCGCCGGCGGCGCGAGCTACCACCTGTTCCACGACGTGCTCAAGGCGCAGCTCGACTTCACCCACCGGCAGGAGCTCGCGGGCAAGTCGCTCGACAACGACTCGCTGGTCCTCCAGCTCCAGCTCCACCTGTGACGCGGCGAGGTCTGCCATGAGGAAGCTCCTTCCCCTCGCGCTCTTTCTCGCCGTCGCGCCCGGGCTGCCGAGCTGCGGCGACTCGTCGAGCCTGCTCCGCGCCAAGGTCATCGAGCAGCGCGCCGAGCTCGTCGGCGGGCCGGTGGCGATGGCCGACGTGGGCGATTTCATCCTGGAGAACGACCAGATCCGCGTCGCCATCCTCGGCGTGAAGGACTCGCCCGGGCCCGGCGTCTACGGGGGCAGCATCGTCGACATCGACCTGCGCCGCTCGCGGCAGGACCAGCAGGACGCGCTCGGCCGCGATCGCTTCGCCGAGCTGTTCCCGGTGGCGAACCTCCTCGTCCCGAACCCCAAGGCGAACCAGGTCACCGTGCTCGCCGACGGCAAAGACGGCAAGGAGGCCGCGATCCGCGTCGACGGCAAGGCCGACTTCCTCTTCGAGGCCCTCGGCATCCTCAGGAACCAGAAGGACCTGCTCCGCGTCCTCTTCCCGGACGTGAAGACCGAGTTCCTCTTCCGCACCGACTACATCCTGCACCCGGGCGATCGGCACATCACGATCCGCACGACGCTCTTCCTCAACGAGGAGCCGCCGCCCACCTGCCCGCCCGCGCCCGAGTGCGACCTCGAGAAGTGCCCCGGCGGCTTC
Organism: Byssovorax sp.; assembly: GCA_046351295.1. GTDB lineage: Bacteria > Myxococcota_A > Polyangia > Polyangiales > Polyangiaceae > JAXLYT01. The sequence goes on along the minus strand of JAXLYT010000015.1, from coordinate 88,588 downwards.
AAGTCCGACGCGAAGGGCTGCTTCACCTGCGAGTGCGACGAGCCCGTCCCGCTCGAGCTCTACACCGAGCCGGTGAGCGTGTTCGGCGAGATCTTCGGCGACAACCAGAACGACCTCAAGCCGAAGCCCGTGCATCGCGCCGGCATGGTCGCGGGCGACTTCGTCTTCTTCGGCAACCAGAACGACGTGTGGGCGCCGGGGATGGGCTTCGACGAGGAGCAGGCCACCAACGACGCCTTCTACGCGGGGCGCAACACCTTCCAGAAGCCGCTGTCGTTCGACTTCATGGCCGCCTCGGGCGGGGACATCAGCTACGGCTACTTCACCGTCCCCAAGGCGGGCGATCCGGCGCCGGTGGTGAACGTCCCCTTGATCACCAGCGCCGCCACGGCCTTCCTCGCCGCGGGCAAGAGCTGCCTCTTCGACAAGAGCGACGACCAGGCGTGCGATTTCAAGCGCTCCTTCACCTACGAGCGCTACCTCGCGGTGGGCGACGGCGACATCGCAAGCGTCGCCGCCGACGTCTGGAAGACCCGCGGCACGCCCACCGGCAAGATCGACGGCGTGGTGGTCTACGGCTCGACGGGCGAGCCGGCCCCGAACGCCTCGGTGGACTTCTTCGCCGATCCGGATCCGGCCCACGAGAAGGACTTCGCGAACGTCGACGAGGTGGCCGAGGCCAACCTGCGCGCGAGCGGCGCCGTGGGCCTGCTCTCGGTGGCCGACGCCGACGTCGGGCTCGACGTGGTCGAGGACGGCGATTTCCACACGGTGATGCCCGAGGGGACCTACATCGTCGTCGCGCGCAGCTCCGACGGGATGGCCCTCTCCAAGCCGGAGCGGCTCACCGTCAAGGCCGGCGACAGCCTGGTGTGGAACGGCGCGCTGCCCACGCCCGCGACGGTGCTCTACCGGGTGAGCGACGCGAGCGCCACGCTCCTGCCCGCGAAGGTCGCGGTGATCGCGCTCGACAGCGCGGGCAAGCCGCTCGCGCGCGACGGGCGCCGCCGGGTGTGGATGGGCGACGGACGTCTCGGCGACGGCGCGCGCTTCATCGAGTACTCCGCGACGGGCACGGGGAGCTTCCGGATCGAGCCGGGCCGCTACCAGATTCGCGCCTCGCGCGGGCCCGAGTACTCGATCTTCGAGAAGAACGTCGAGATCGGCGAGGGCGAGCTCAAGCGCTTCGACGCGATCCTCCAGCAGGAGATCGACACGACCGGGTGGATGTCGACCGACATGCACCTGCACTCCGAGCCGAGCTTCGACAGCGGCATGCTCCTCGCGAAGCGCGTCACGGCCGCGGTCGACGAGCAGGTCGAGCTCGCGATCCCCACGGATCACGACGTCGAGACGGACTACACGCCCACGATCCGCCAGCTCAACCTGGCGCCCTGGGTGCAGACGGCGGTGAGCGTGGAGACGACCACGCTGGAGCAGGGGCACTTCATCGGCTTCCCGTTCCACTACGACAAGCTCATCGTCCCGACGCACGGCTCGCACGATCCGACCTGCGAGTCGGGCGGGGAGATCCTCGCGGCGATGGCCGAGCAGGGCGACGACGGGATCAAGCCGTTCACCATCTGCGCGCACCCCCGCGACGGCTTCTTCGGGTACATCGATCAGCTCGGCGTCGACCCCTTCACGATGAACCGCAAGCCGGGCCTGCTCGAAGAGAAGAACCGCGTCTTCCGCACGGCGAGCTGCGATTTCGACGGGATGGAGATCATCAACGGCAAGCGCTTCGATCTGGTCCGCACCCCCACCATCGAGGAGGTGATGGACTGGAACCGCTGCCGCGCCCGCGTCGACGCCGCACAGGACATGGACGCGCTCGCCAAGGCCTGCCCCGAGGTGCAGGAGGGCATGCTCGCCCCCTGCTCGAAGGACGAGCGCTTCAACGTGTGCCGCGATCGCAACCGCACGGCCCTCGCCTGGTCGGTCGCCAAGCGCATCCTCACCCGCACCCCGGAGGAGCAAGAGGCGCTCTGGAATTTCCCGCTCACCGCGGCCGAGGGGCAGGAGCTCTGCTCGCTCCAGAAGTACGGCGACGGCCCCGTGCCCCGCCCGATGGCCGACCTGCCCTGCACGCACCGCTCGGGTCACATCGACGATTACTTCCGCTACCTGGAGCGGGGGATGATCAAGACCCAGGTGGGCAGCAGCGACAGCCACGCCTCGACGCACGAGCCCGGCTCCCCGCGCACCTACTTCATGACCTCGACCGACTCGCCGCCCGCGCTCACCGCGGGCGAGGCGGTGGACAGCCTGCGCGCAGGCCACGCGCTCGCCACCTACGGGCCCTTCATCCGCGCCGACGTGGACGGGAAGACCTTCGGCGACGTCGCGGCGGCGCAGGGCGGCGGCAAGGTCTCGTTCAACCTGGAGGTGCAGACCGCGAGCTGGTTCGGCGTGGACCGGATCGAGGTCTACGAGGACGGACACCTCGTGAAGGTCATCGAGCCCAAGGCCGATCCGAAGACGATCGTCGACTTCAAGGACACGCTCTCGCTCGACGTGCCGGCGAAGCGCGACTCGTGGATCGTCGTGGTGGCCATGGGCCTCCAGGACCAGAACCTGATGACGCCGATCTCGATCGACGTGAACTTCGGCGAGATCCAGCTCGCCAAGGTGACCGCCGACGCCTTCGCGCTGATCCCCGTGGTCAACGCGCTCTTCACCCCCGTGCCCACGGTGCCGGACTGGTACCCGATCCCCGCCTACGCGGTGACGAACCCCATCTACCTCGACACCGACGGCAACGGGAAATACGACGCGCCGCTGCCCTACCCGAACTTCTGCTCGAAGCCCTGCGACAGCAGCAAGGTCGACCCGACGCAGTGCCCCACCGGGCAGAAGTGCCTGAACCCGGAGAACGTCTGCGGCCTCGCGATCGTGAGCAAGTGCGATCACCGCACGGCCTGGGGCGCGGTCGATCACTGAGGGCCTCGGCCCGCCCCGCAGAGGAGCCCCAGCAGATGCCTCCCCCGATCGATTTCGTGCTCCGCGGCCGCCGGGTCGTCGCCCGCGGGGCGATGGGCCCGCTCGCCGTCCACGTCGCGCACGGTGTGATCGCCAAGGTCACGGCGTACGACGATGTTCCCCCCGGGTGCCCGGTGGTGGACGCCGGGGACCTCGTGGTGATGCCCGGGATCGTCGACTCCCACGTGCACCTCAACGAGCCCGGGCGCGCCGACTGGGAGGGCTTCTACACCGGCACGCGGGCGGCGGCGGCGGGCGGCGTGACCACCGTGGTGGACATGCCGCTCAACAGCATCCCGCCGACCACCACCGTGCAGCACTTCGCCGAGAAGCGCGCCGCGGCCGAGGGGCAGCTCTGGGTCGACGTGGGCTTCTGGGGCGGCGCCGTGCCCGGCAACGCGGCGGAGCTGCGCCCGCTGCTCGACGCCGGGGTGATGGGCTTCAAGTGCTTCATGGTCGACTCGGGCGTGGAGGAGTTCGGCTTCGTCACGCGCGGCGATCTGCGCGAGGCGATGGGCGAGCTCGCCGGCGCGGGCGCGCCGCTCCTCGTCCACGCCGAGCTGCCCGGGCCGATCGAGCTCGCGGCGCAGGAGACGCTGGGGCTCGATCCGCGCAGGTACGGATCGTACCTCCGCTCGCGCCCGCCCGCGGCGGAGGATCAGGCGATCGCGCTGCTGATCGAGCTCTGCCGCGCGACGCGGGCGAACGTCCACGTGGTGCACCTCAGTTCGGCGAGCGCGCTCGATCTGCTCCGCGAGGCGCGGGGCGAGGGCCTGCCGATCTCGGCGGAGACGACGCCGCACTACCTCCACTTCGCCGCGGAAGAGGTGCCCGACGGCGCGACGGCCTTCAAGTGCGCCCCGCCCATCCGCGAGCGCGACAACCGCGAGAAGCTGTGGGGCGGCCTCGGCGAGGGCCTGATCGATCTGGTCGTCTCCGATCACTCGCCCTGCACGGCGGCGCTGAAGAAGCTCGAAGCGGGCGATTTCGCGGCGGCCTGGGGCGGCATCGCCAGCTTGCAGCTCGGCTTGCCGGTGATCTGGACGGAGGCGAGGCGGCGCGGCCTCTCCCCGGTCGAGCTCGCCGCGTGGATGTGCGCGGGGCCCGCGCGCCTCGCCCGGCTCGAGTGGACCAAGGGCAAGATCGAGAAGGGCTTCGACGCCGACCTCGTGCTCTGGGATCCGGAGGCCGAGAGCGTCGTCGATCCCCAGAAGATCGAGCACAAGAACAAGATCACCCCCTACGCCGGAGAGACCCTCTCCGGCGTGGTGCATGCGACCTACCTCCGCGGCCGGAAGATCTTCGACCGCGGGCGTTTCTACGGCTCCCCCGAGGGCCGCATCCTCAAGCGAGAGGGCTGATGTCGAACCCCCATGGCTTCACCGAGCTCATCGATCTTGCCGCGGAGCGCCTCGGCGGCGCGGTGATCTGGGCCAACGACGACTTCTTCGCCGAGAAGGAGAACCTGCTCAAGCCCAAGGCGCCGGTGTTCCTCGAGCACGAGTACACCGATCGCGGAAAGTGGATGGATGGCTGGGAGTCGCGGCGCCGCCGCACCCCGGGCCACGACCTCTGCCTCATCCGCCTCGGGCTGCCGGGGATCATCCGCGGCGTGGTCGTCGACACGGCCTTCTTCCGCGGCAACTACCCCGATCACTGCTCGATCGAGGCGACCGTGGCGCGGCCCGACGCGTCGCCGGAGGAGCTGCTCCGCCCCGGGACGGTGTGGACCGAGGTGCTCCCCAAATCGGCCCTCAAGGGCGACAGCAAGAACCTCTTCGCGGTCGACGCGCGCCAGCGCTTCACCCACCTGCGCTTCAACATCTTCCCGGACGGCGGCGTGGCCCGGCTGCGGGTGCACGGCGAGGTGGTGCCGGATCTGAAGAGCCTCGGGCGCGGCGAGAAAGAGCTCGACGTCGCGGCCGCCGAGAACGGCGCCAAGGTGCTCTCGTGCAGCGACATGTTCTTCGGCGTGCGCCACAACCTGATCATGCCGGGGCGCGCCACCAACATGGGCGAGGGCTGGGAGACCAAGCGGCGCCGCGGGCCGGGCTACGACTGGGCGCTGCTCGAATTGTGCGTGGAGAGCGCGCTCCATCGGATCGAGGTCGACACCAACCACTTCAAGGGCAACTACCCGGACACGGCGATGATCGAGGGCGCGACGGTGCCGAAGGGCGGCGATCCGCTCGGCCCCGGCGTCGCGTGGAAGGAGATCCTCCCGCGCACCAAGCTCCAGCCGCACACGCGCCACTTCTACGAGGAGGAGCTCGTGGAGCGCGGCCCCTTCTCCCATGTGCGGCTCAACATCTACCCCGACGGCGGGGTGAGCCGCCTGCGCCTCTGGGGCACGCCGAGCTGGGCGGGCCTCATCGAGGCGAGGATCCGTCGCCTCGATACGTTGCCGCACGACGACGCCGAGGCCGAGCTGCTCTCGTGCTGCGGATCGCGCGCGTGGGCGCGGCAGATGGCGCAGAGCCGGCCCTTCCTCGACATGCGAAGGCTGCTCGATCGCGCCGACGCGATCTGGGCGTCCGTCGGTCGCGAGGGCTGGCTCGAGGCGTTCCGCGCGCACCCGCGCATCGGCGAGAAGAAGGCCGAGGCTCACCAGAGCGAGCAGGCGAAGCGCTGGTCGGCCGAGGAGCAGGGCGCGTCGGGGCCGCCTTCGACGGGAGTGACCGCGGCGCTCGCGCGGGGCAACGAGGCCTACGACAAGAAGTTCGGCCACATCTTCATCATCTGCGCGACCGGCAAGTCGGCGGCCGAGATGCTGGAGCAGCTCGAAAAGCGCCTCGCCAACAGCCCCGAGGCCGAGCTGCCCATCGCGGCCGAGGAGCAGCGCAAGATCACCCATATCCGGCTGGAGAAGCTCCTTTCCACATGAGCGGCATCACCACCCACATCCTCGACACGTCGCGCGGCCGGCCCGCCGCGGGCGTGCTCGTCGTCCTCGATCAGCGCACCGCCGACGGCTACCGCGAGGTGGGCTCCGGCATCACCGACACCGACGGGCGCATCCGCGGGCTCATCCCGGCGGAGAAGCGCTTCGAGGCCGGCGTCTACCGGCTCACCTTCCACGTGGGCGCGTACTTCCACGAGCAAGGGGCGGAGGCGTTCTACCCGGAGGCGATCGTGCTCTTCCAGGTGAAGGACGCGACGCAGCACTACCACGTGCCCTTGCTGCTCAACCCCTTCGGGTACTCGACGTACCGCGGGAGCTGAGCGCCGCGGGAGCCGAGCCGGCGCGCGCCGCTCCATGATAGGGTCGGCGCATGGCCGCCATCCCCAAGCCCCAGCCTGCGCCCGTCCTCGTCACCCTCTGCGACGACGCGCTCTTCGCCGTCGCCGCCGCGAGCCGGTTCGAGATCGACACGCTGCGATCGCTCGCGGCCCGGCGCACCTCGGCCCTGCGCGCCGCGGCGCTCGGCACGGGCGCGCCCGGGCTGGAGAGCTGGGATGCGTGGCAGCTCGCGCTGTGCACGGCGATCGCGCCCGTCTCGCCGCCGCGCTGGCTGCCGATGTCCGACGTGATCGAGAGCCTCTCGCTGGAGCACGGTGCGCGCGGGGTGCGCTCGCTGTTCACGAGCAAGCCGAGCGAGAAGGAGGTCGCGCGCGTGCGAGCGCTCGGGGCGCTCGCCGTGCGATCGCTCGGCGCGGTGCTCAGCTCGGCGGGGAGCTTCAACGCCCGGGCGCGCCTGCTCCGCGGCTCGCTGATCGCCTCGCTCGGCCTGCCCGAGGAGGACCAGAAGACCTTGAACGCCGAGGACCCGCCGTCCCCCGGGTCGCTCGAGGTGCCGGCGACCCTCGACGCCAAGCTCGGCCGCGCCATCGTCCGCGGGGCCTTCCTGGCCGCGATGGGCGACGGGATGGATCCGCGCGAGGAGCAGTGCGTGGCCGAGATCGCGCGGAAGCTCTCCGTGCAGGCCGAGGAGCTCAACGCCGCCCGCCGGGAGGCGCGCGAGATGATCGACGGATCGAAGGACCTCGGCGACGCCAGCGTGGAGGCGATCCGCTACGTGCTGGAAGGCGATCCGTCGTCGAGCAAGCTGCTCGCCATCGCCGCGGCGCGGCTCATTTTGCCGCCCAAGCAGCGGCACGAGGCGCTCACCGCCATCGACGTGGGCGGGCCCGTGGCGCTCGCGCGGCGGCACACGCTCGACCGGAAGAGGCGCGAGGCGGTGCTCGCGCTGGCCTGGATCGCGGCGGCGCGGAGCAACCCGACGTACGCGGAGCGGGCCGAGCTCTCGCTGCGCCATGGCCGGATGGCCACCGATCTGGGCGGCGAGGGTGAGGGGGCCGAGGTGCGGGCGGTGATCGATCGGCACCTGGAGACGGAGATCGCCGGGGCGCTCGTGGCCGCAGCGACGACCTGAGCCACGAACCGCACCATCGGCCTTGTGCGCCCCGGGCCGCCTTGCGATGCTCCGTGGCCATGAGCGACGCGGCGTCACCGTTCGAGCATTCGTCATCCTTCGAGGCCGGGGAGGTCTCGGCGGCGGTCAGGTTGGGGAGGCTGGAGGCCCATTACGAAGAGCTCTTCGCCGAGGTGATCGAGGATGGGGTGATCACCCCGGAGGAGCGCGCGCAGCTCAACCGCACGGCGGACGCGCTCGGGCTCGATCGGGCGCGGCTCGAGAAGCTGGAGCGCGCGCTCGAGGCGGCGTACGAGGCGCGCCACCGCGTCCGGATCCGCGACCTCACGGCCGGGCCCCCGATCACCGAAGGCGAGGACATCACGGGCGCGAGCGCCCGCGCCTCGCTCACGCCGCTCGCGCCCTCGAACGATCCGCGCGTGGCCGGGCTCGAACGGCACATCCAGCAGCTCGAGGCGCGCATCACCGAGCTGGAGGCCGAGCTCGAAGAGGCCCGCGCCCAGGTGGCGGTCGAGGTCGATCTCTCGGGCGTGAGCGGCGCGCCCACCAAGGCCGACGCGGTCGACGATCCGGAAGATCTGCTCCGCCACCTCCGCCACGATCCGCGCGACACCGACCTGCTCCACGCGCTCTACCGCGTCTTCGGGCGCCTCGGCGATCGCGACCGGCAGTTCTGCACCGCGCAGGTGCTCGTGTACCTCAAGGCCGCGTACGAGGACGAGCGGCGCACCCACACCCAGCTCCGCAGCGACGCGCTCATCCGGCCGAAATCGGCGATGGAGCGCGAGAGCTGGCGGCGCCTGCTCTTCCACCCGGAAGAGGAGCCGCTGACCGGCGAGATCTTCGCCTGCGTGATCGGCCCCGTGCTGCTCGGCCGCCTCTCCGCGCTCCGGCGTGACAAGGCGCTCCCGCAGCTCGATCCGAGCAGGAAGCAGGACCCGGCGACCTCGACCCTCCAGGCCGTGCGCTGCTTCTCCTGGGGCGCCGCGATCCTCGGGATGCCGCTGCCGCCCCTCTACGCCGACGCTTCGTTCGCCGGCACGGTGGAGATGGTCCCCGGCGTGACGCCCGCCTCGCGCCTCGGCCAGAAGGCCCTCTCCGGCCGCTCGCCCGCCGAGCTCGCCTTCCTCGCCGGCCGCCACCTCGCCTACTTCCGCGAGGACCACTTCGTCCGCGCCCTCCTGCCCTCGATCCCCGACCTCGAGGACATCTTCCTCGCGGCGCTCAGCATCGGCAACCCCGGGCTTCCGCTCACCGCGCAGGTCAAGGCGCGCGTCGGCCCGATCGCCCAGGCGATCGAGCCGATCCTCGATCCGTTGCTCGTCGACCGGCTGCGCGGCTACTTCCTCCGCTTCGTGGAGGACGGCGGGCGCACGAACCTCCAGCGCTGGGCCGCGGCCGTCGACTGCACGGCCTCCCGCGCGGGCCTGTTGCTCTCCAGCGATCTCGAGGCGGCGCGCGCCATGCTCGCCCTCGACGACGCCGCGACCGCCGAGGACCGGATGGACGATCTGCTCGTGTTCGCGACGAGCGACCGCTACGCCAGGCTCCGCAAGCAGCTCGGGATCGCGGTCGGATGAGCCTGACGCGCCCTCCCAGGGGCGAGCCGCCCGCTGCGCCGCAGGGCTCGAGCGAGCCACCTCCGGGTGCTCCACCGCCCGAGCGCGCGCACGGCGGCTGGGCGGGCGCGATCGGCCTCCACCCTCTCGTGGCCTTCGGCATGGTCGCGGTCGACCTGATGCTCTTCTCGGAAGAGGCGATGACGGCCGGCGTGGCGCTCACGCTCACGATCCCCATCGCCCTCGCGCTCACCGTGCCCTGCGTGCTGCTCCAGCGCTACGCGTACGGCGACAACTGGGGCACCGCCCTCGGCAAGGGGATGATGGTGGGCGTGCTCACGGCGATCCCCTTCCCGATCGGATCGCCGCTGACCATCCTCGGGGCCATCGCCGGCTGGCGAAACAAGAAGGCGCTCCCGCCCGCGAAATAGGCCGCCTCACTGGCAGGCGCCGGCCCCGTTGCAGGTCTTCGGAGCGGCGCACTCCATGTCCGGATCTTGCCCGACCTGGATGAAGTCGCAGGCGCCGTTCATGCCGGCGCCCTTCTTGGCCGCCGTGCACGCCTCGCACACACCGTTGCACACCTTGTCACAGCAGACCCCGTCGGCGCACGATCCGCTCAGGCAATCGACGTTGCCCCCCGGGCAAGGCTGCCCGTCGAGCTTCTTGCAGACGCCCGTCCCGTCGCATGCGCTCCCGCCCGCGCATGCGTTCGGAGGGTTGTTGTCGATCGCGTTGAGGACGGGCTTGCACGTGCCGGGGGACCCCGGGAGGTTGCACGCCATGCACGGGCCATTGCACGCGCTGGAGCAGCAGACCCCGTCGACGCATGCGCCGCTCTGACAGTCGCTCCCGCTCGCGCATGCCTTGCCGTTACCGCACTTGACCGAGCAGCTCGGTCCGCCGCAGTCGACGTCGGTCTCGCCGCCGTTCTTGCCGTCGTTGCAGCTCAGCATGGCCCCGCAGCCGTCGGGCGCCGCGCCGCAGTGGAGGCCGAGATCGGCGCAGGTCTTCGGCTTGCAGCAGCACATCCCGGCCACGCCGCAGCCGCCGCAGGTCTCGGGCGCGTTGCACTGCATGTCGTTCGTGCAGCCCACGCAGTTGCCCATTCCATCGCAGACGAGAGACGCGCCGCAGGCCGTGTCGATCGCCGAGCTCGGGTGGCTGAGCACGCCGGCCATGCACACATCGTCGGTGCAGGGGTTGCCGTCCGCCTCGGTGTCGGCGTCGTCGTCGATGGTGACGACGTTGCCCGCGCCGTCGCACACGTCGGCCTTGCAGTCACCCGGGATCTGGCTCTTCACGGGGGTCTTGTCGGGCGTGAAGGTGATGCTGCACTTGGTCTCTTGGCACTGGCTGAGCTGGCACTCGTTCGTGGGCCCGCACTGGGCGTCCTCGTTGCAGCCGACGCAGAGGCCCATGCCGTCGCAGAAGGCGCCGCCGTCGCCGGCGCACGCCGTGTTCTTGGCGAGGAAGTCGACCCCGGGAATGCCGCCCTTGCAGGTGCCGCTCTGGCAGTCGCCCTGGGCGTTCGGCACGTCGGTGTCGTCGTCGACGACGGCCGCCGTGCCGCCCTGGCAGACGCTCTTCTTGCAGTCGCCGGGGGTGTCGGTCGCGCCGGGGGTGGACGCGCCGTCCTCGAGGGGCGTGAACGCGCAGAGGCCGGTCATCGCGTCGCAGGTGTCGGTGGTGCAGGGCTCCTGATCGTCGCAGCCGTCCTTGAGGCAGCTCGCGCCGGCGTCGTCGGGCACGAAGGTGAGGCCGCTCAGGCCCGCGACCACGTTGCACGCGGTGGGGCCGAGGAGGAGCGGAAGCGCCGCGGCGGCGAGGAGGACGAGCAAGGGTGCGCCGGATCGCCGCATCAGAACGTTCCTTCGAGGGAGAGCGAGCCCGGGCCGATCACCAGGGCCGCGTCTGCCGGCGCGCGATCGCGGGCGCGGAGGACGAGGAAGGTCGCGCCGAGCGCGGCCCCGGCGCCCGCCACGACGAAGCCGGCCGTGGAGACGGCGGCGAGGTTGCTCGCGGACGACGCGCTCCTGCGCTGGCTCTCGGGGCAGACGCCCTCGGGCGTGCAATGGGCCTTGATCGCCGCCGCGCGATCGAGCGTGACCACGCCCGCGCCGATGCCCACGCCGAGCCCCGCGGCGCCCGCGCCGAAGGCGATGAGCGAGGGCGTGAGCCAGCGCGATCTCGGCGCGCCCGGTACGTTCGGCGCGCTCGGCGCGCTCGGCGACGCTTGACGGGCCGGCCCGGAGGGCAGGCCGATGTCGACGTCGATCGCCTCCTTCGCGGCGATCGTGACCTTGCGGCGGAGATCGTCGCCGCGCGCGGTGGTGACCTCGATCAAGTGGCTGCCCGGGTCGACGTCGATTGGGTGATCGAGATCCGCGAGCGAGAGGGTGAGCTGATCGAGCTTGACGATCAGGCCGGGCGCGCCCGCGGCGCCGCGGATCTGCACGGTGATGCGGGGGATGATCGGCCTCAGCGCGGCGAGCTCTTGCCTGGCGAGCGCCTGGGCCTTGCGGAAGTCGGCCGAGGCGGTGGGCGGGAGCTTCTCGTCCTGCACGCGCTCGAAGAAGGTGCGGGCGGCGATGAGCTTGCCGAGCTTGGCGCTGGCCTTGCCGAGCATGAAGACGAGCGTGGGCGCGTGGTAGCGGCGCTCGGCCTCCTGGAGCGCCTCGAAGGCCTCGTCGTAGCGGCCCGCGTCGTAGAGGTCGTAGCCCTTCTTGGCGAGGGCCCGCGCCGCGTTCTTGGCGTCGTCCTGCGCGGTCGCGGGGGCCGCGGGCGGGGGCGGCGCGGCCCACCCGGGGGCGACCCCGAGGCTCACGGTGGCGAGCGCCAGGCTTGCGAGGAACGTGCGCATCGCGATGCTGCCAGATTGCCTGAATCCGCAGCGCGCGGGAGGGTGAACTTGTCGTCGATCGCGAAGGCCCCGTTCAGAAGCCGATGCCCGGGTTGGCCTCGCGCGGCTTGCTCGGCTTGGTCGCGGGTGCCTTGGCCGGCGAGGGCAGGGGCGTCGAGGCCAAGGCGCGCGGCGGGTCGATCGGCTTGACCGACGCCGACGCGGTCGCGCTGGGGGCGATGCTCGCCGTCGAGCCGCTCGGCGGCGCGGCGGCGGCCTGTGTCGGCGCGGCGGCCTCGATCGAACCGGCCGCGCTGGGGATCGCGGCGGGCGCGCGATCCGGCGCGGCCGGGCCCGGGAAGAGCGTGGCCGCGATCACCGCGATCACGAGGCCCGCCGCGGCGCCGCCCCCGATCCAGGTGAGCGAGCGACCCGCGCCGACAGGCACGCTGGTGACCGCGCCGCCTCCGGTCTGCGAGGCGATGGTGATCGATCCCGTCGCGGGCGGCGCCGCCTCCGAGGGCGACCCGCGAGCCTGCATCGGCATGGTGCGGGTCTCTTCGATCGGGGCGGCGTCGGATCGGTGCGCGACGGGCTGCGGTCCGAAGAAGACCGGCCTGGCTCCGGAGGCGGGGAGGGGTGCCTCGCCCGAGCGGGAAGAATCGAGCGGCCTCGGGTGAGCGAACGCGGAGGCCGCGGCCATGGGGCTCGACATCGGGCTGCCGAGCGATCCGCTCCCGGGTCCGAGGCTCTGGCTGGACGATCCGAGGTCGATGCTCGACGGCGAGGGGGCGCGTGGGATCGTCGCGCCGGCGGAGGCTTGCGCGAGGGCGGTGAGCTCGTCGGCCATCTCGCGGAGCGAGGCGAAGCGCGCGTTGCGATCGCGCGCGAGCGAGCGAGCGAAGAACCGATCGATCTCGGCCGGCAGATCGGGCGCGACCTGGCTGGCGAGCGGGATGGGATCGGCGAGCACCTGGGACAGGACGGCGCCGAGCACCTTGGCCGGGAACGGCAGCTCGCCGGTGAGCGCGCGAAAGGTGATGACCCCCATCGACCAGATGTCGCTCCGCGGATCGATGTTCCGATCGCAGCGCGCCTGCTCGGGGCTCATGTAGTGGGGCGAGCCGATGATCTCCCCGGTCGCCGTGACATCGCGGCCGCTGAGCAGGCTCGACGGGTCCTTGGCGATGCCGAAGTCGAGCACCTTGACGACCTCGTCGTCCTCGATCCGGGCGAGGAAGATGTTGGCCGGCTTGAGGTCCCGGTGGACCATGCCGGCCTCGTGGACGCGGCGGAGGCCCTTGGCGACCTGCGTGAGGATCACCGCCGTCGCCGCGAGCGTGAGCCGGCGCTCGCGATGGAGCCTCATGCCGAGGTGCTCGCCCTGGAGCAGCTCCATCACCAGGTACGGGAGATCGCCCTCGAGGCCGTAGTCGTGGACGCTGACGATGTGCGGGCTCTTCAGGCCGGCCGCGGCCTTCGCCTCCCGCTCGAAGCGCGCGCGGGAGACGGGCGACGCGGCGCTCTCCGGATCCATGAACTTCACCGCCACCGGCACGTCGAGCTGAAGGTGGCGGGCCCTCCACACGGCGCCCATGCCGCCGCGCGCGAGCGGGCTCTCCAGGCGATACTTGGTCCCGATGACCTGGCCCGGCGCGAGCGCGTCCCGCTGTCCGCCTTCCTGCAAAGCTCCGACCTTCTCCGGCGGGGCTGCCGGGTGCCCGGGTATCTTCGCACGGGCCTGGGCTCAATGAAACTCGGGCAGGCGCGGGGGCCGACGAGCGCGGCGAATCGATCGACCGCGCCCTGTCCATGCCCTCCCTGGTGCGCCGCGCGGCCCTCCCGTACCATTTGATCTCCTTCATCCTTCGAGGAGAGATCCAATGAAAAAGGCCGTGCCGGCAACCCTACCGTACCTCGGCGCCATTGTCGCGGCGAGCTTCATGCTCGCGCTGCCCGCTGGCTGTGGCTCGTCCTCGTCGAGCGGCGCGGGCGGGAGCACCGCAACTCCACCACGACCTCGGTGACCTCCGCGGGCGGCGGAGGAGCGACCGGCACCGGCGGCAGCACCGTCACGAGCGGCACCGGCGGCACCACCACGACCACGACCACGACCGGCGCCGGCGGCGGCGGCGGGAGCCTCCCCACCTGCGAAGACGGGATGAAGAACGGCGCCGAGACGGACACAGACTGCGGCGGCCCGGCCTGCCCCAAGTGCGGCCTCGGCAAGCAGTGCGGATCGAGCGCCGACTGCGCGGAGGGCGAGTGCATCGGGGGTGTGTGCGCGATGCCCGCGCCGACCTGCGGCGACGGGATGAAGAACGGGAGCGAGACCGACATCGACTGCGGCAGCAACGCCTGCCCGACCTGCGCGGACGGCAAGAGCTGCTGATGAACGGCGATTGCGACAACGGGATCTGCACGGCCAACGTCTGCGCCTCGCCGACCTGCAGCGACGCGATGAAGAACGGGAGCGAGACCGGCCGATTGCGGCGGTCCCATGTGCAACAAATGCCCGAACGGGTCGACCTGCGCGGGCGCCGGCGATTGCCAGAGCGGCAACTGCGCGGGCAACCTCTGCGCGCCCCCCGCGCCGACCTGCAACGACGCGATGAAGAACGGCGGCGAGACGGACACAGACTGCGGCGGCCCGACCTGCCCAAGTGCGTCAATGGCAAGACCTGCGGCGCCGCCGCCGACTGTCAGAGCAACAACTGCGCGAACGGGGTCTGCGCCGCCGCCGGCAACTGCAACGACGGGATGAAGAACGGGAGCGAGACGGACATCGACTGCGGCGGCGCGGCATGCCCCAAGTGCGTCAACGGCAAGGCCTGCGCGGGCTCGAGCGATTGCCAGAGCGGGAGCTGCGCGAACGGGATGTGCGCCGCGGTCGGCCCGACCTGCACCGACGGGATGAAGAACGGCAACGAGACCGACGTCGACTGCGGCGGCGGCACTTGCACGAAGTGCGCGAACGGCAAGACCTGCTCGGCCAACACCGATTGCCTCTCCGCCGGCTGCGTGGGCGGCGTCTGCTCCGTCGTGGCCGCGACGTGCAGCGATGGGCTCAAGAACGGCAACGAGAGCGACGTCGACTGCGGCGGACCGACCTGCCCCAAGTGCCCGATCGGCGGCGCATGCACGGGCGCCGCGGACTGCACGATCGTCGGCGGCTTCGCCCAGTGCCAGAACAACATCTGCATCGTGCCGAACTCGCCCTGCAACGACAAGGTGAAGAACGGGACCGAGACGGACATCGACTGCGGCGGCGGCAACTGCGGCAAATGCCCGAACGGGTGGATCTGCAACGTGGGCACCGACTGCAAGAGCGGCGCATGCTCGGCGAACATCTGCGTGCCCGCGAGCCCCACCTGCGTGGACGGGATCAAGAACGGGAGCGAGACCGACACCGACTGCGGCGGCGCCGTCTGCCAGAAATGCGCTGCGGGGCAGAGCTGCGGAAACTCGGGCGACTGCTCGACCGGGAGCTGCGTGAACAGCGTGTGCGGGCCCGTGGGCGCCGCAACGGTGCTCTGGAGCAAGCGCTTCGGCAACGCCACGGACCAGGAGTGCGACGTGGTCCGCACCGACACGGCCGAGGATGTCTATCTGGCCAACTACATCACCGGGCTCGTCGATTACGGCCTCGGCAACGTCGGCGGCGGCGAGGACATCTCGCTCGTGAAGCTGAGCGCCGGCGGCACGACGCTGTGGAGCAAGGCCTACCCCGACGGGACGAAGCAGTACCCGAACGGGCTCGGGCTCGACGACACGGGCAAGCTCTTCCTGGCAGGGGGCTATTACTTCACGCTCAAGTTCGGGGCGCCCGCCGCGCCGATCACCGCGGCCGGGAACGACGATCTCTTCGCCGCCGGATTCGGCACGAACGGCGCGACCCTGTGGGCGAAGTCGTTCGGCGACGCGAGCCAGTTCCAGCAGTTCAACTACATGGCGATCGACCCCGCGGGCAACCCGGTGATGACGGGGTGGCTGAGCGGGAGCGCCAATTTCGGCGGCGGGAACCTGAACGGCAACAACGTCGACATCGTGGTCGTCAAGCTCAACAAGGCCGGCGGCCACCTGTGGAGCCACGCGTACGGCAACGGCAACCTCCAGGGCGGGCACGGCGTCGCGGTGGACGCGAGCGGCAACGTGATCGTCGTCGGCTACTCGAACGGCGCCGTGAACTTCGGCGGCGGCGCGATGGGCCCGGCCGGGAGCAGCATCTTCTTGCTGAAGCTCGACGGGAACGGCAACACGCTCTGGGTGAAG
Source organism: Byssovorax sp. (assembly GCA_046351295.1). Lineage (GTDB taxonomy): Bacteria > Myxococcota_A > Polyangia > Polyangiales > Polyangiaceae > JAXLYT01. The sequence continues at coordinate 72,560 of JAXLYT010000015.1, read as the reverse complement.
CACTTCGCCTCGACGCAGAACGAGCTCAAGCCCCAACGGGTGGCCGTGGACGCGGCCGGGAACATCTACATCGGCGGCGGCAAGCGCGGGAACATCAACTTCGGCGGCGGAACGCTCAACACCACCGCCGGCGCAGGGATCTACGATCTCTACCTCGCCAAGTTCGATCCGAGCGGCAACCACGTCTGGAGCAAGAACTACGGTGACGGGCAGAACCAGTGGGCCGACGATCTGCGCGTCGACCTCGACGGGAACCTGATCGTGACCGGCTCGTTCATCGGCTCGATGAACTTCGGCGGCGGCGCGCTGAACAGCATGGGCGGGACGGAGTTCGGCGGCGACGTGTTCCTCGCCAAGATCTCCCCGGCCGGTAACCAGCTCTACGCGGCGCGCTTCGGCGACGGGAGCCAGCAGGAGCCGAAGAGCCTGACCGTGGACGCGTCGGGCAACGTGATCCTGTGCGGCCTGTTCCAGGGGTCGATCAATTTCGGGAACGGGGCGCTCAACTCGGCGGGCGGCAACGACATGTTCGTGACGAAGATGTCCTTGCCCTGAGCGTGGACGGGCGCGCGGAGCCGGCCTGCGAGGGGCCGGCTCCGGCGGCGCTCGCTCGTCGGCTCAGTTCAACGTCTGCGGATCGCGCGTGCTCGCTGCCGGCTTCGGCCCGGGCTTCGCTTCGCCGTTGCTCTTCCCCTGGCTCGCCTTCTCTCCTGCGGCCTCGTCGCGCAGCACCCGCGCGACCTCGTCGTCCATCTCACCGGCGGCGATCAGGCGCCACATCCGGAAGTCACCGCGCAGCGACCACGCGGGGTACTTGAAGGTCGCCGGCCGGTTGCCCTCCACCACGAAGTGGCCGAACCACGCGAAGCCGTAGCCCATGACCGGCGCGGCGAGGAGGAAGGCCTTGCGCTTCGTCAGCGCGGCGGCGGCCACGCAGCCCATGGCCAGGCTCGTCCCGATGAAGTGCAAGGTCCGGTTCGTCTTGTTGGCATGCTCCCGCACGTAGAAGGGCCAGAAATCTTCGAACGACTGGAACGGGGCATCGGACATCGACGGGGCTCCTTGCGAGACGGTGGCGGTCTTCGAGGATGGCGGACGGGCGCGCGCTTGTCCATCGGCTTGTCGGGGCATGCATGGCGCGGGACAAAGCTGCTAGCGTGCGCGCCCTCGCCGAGGTTTGCATGCGCCGCTCGCTCCGATCGATCCTCCTCGTGGTTGCTCCTGCCCTGCTCGGGGCGCTCCTCCCGGCCTGCGGGCCCGCGCCTGCGGCGCCGCCCGCCGCGCCGCGACAACAAGGAGCGACGCCTCCCGCGGCCAAGGCGGCGCCGATCGTCGCGGCGGCGGCGGGATGCCCGGACGATCTCAAGATCGGCCTCGTCGTCGCGGGCACGCTCGCCGACGAGAGCCCTGCGCGCTTCCTCTTCGAGGGCATGGTCCAGAAGCTCGACAAGATCCCGGACAGCGCGCTCCCGCAGGGCTTCGATCGCAAGGACCCCCGCGCGTACACCTCTGCGGAGCACGGCGCCAGCGCCGATCCGAGCCGGCCCATCCCGCGCAAGCTCGCGATCGAGCTCGGCGGCAGCGATGACGACACGCCCGTCGCGGTGTACGACGGGAGCGGCAAGCCGCCCTGCATGGGCACGCTGGGCGAGTTCTTCGTCGTGGTCCGCGCCGAGGGCTGGTACGAGCCCTACGCCGAGCTACAGCGCCGGATCAACGGCTGCGCGATCCCCGACAAGGCGGCGCCTTCGGCCTTCGCGGTGCGCGCCTCGGCCCCGCTCGAGGCGTGCTCGTTCCGCGCGCCCGAGAAGCTCGGGAGCCTGACGTTCCCCGCCCTCGACGGCAGCAAGCCGGCCACGAGCGAGGGGCGCCCGCTCCCGCCGGACATGCCGCAGTACGGGCCCGCAGAGGCTTGCACCACGGCCTCGTGCAAGCGCGCCTTCAGCCTCTCCGGCGTCGAGGTGCCCGGCGGGACGAGCGTGTATTCGCTCAGCATCAGCCAGATGATCGTCAACCCCGGCGACGCCGAGTGCGACGTGTACAGCCAGCAGCGGTGCAAGTACGTGCAGTCGTTCCTGCTCCGGCCCGCGCCGGGCGGGCCGATCCTCCGCGTCGACGCGGAAGAGGCCGATCTCGGCGGCGCGTTCGTCGACGCGAGCGGCGTGCGCTACTTCGTCTCGCACCCCCGCGGCGGGATGGTGGTGCACAAGACCCGGCCCGGGATTCAGCCGCAGGTGCAGAGGTCGATGCAGACCTACAAGCCGCACCCGGAGGACTCGGACTACGAGGCACATTCGCAGTGCCCGTACTGCGGCCCTTGAGCGATCGGATCACTGCGGCGGTGGCATCGGCGGGTCGTCGTCGTTCATCACGCACGAGGACAGATCGAAGAGCATGAAGAGCAGCGCCTTCTCCTGGGGGGAGAGGGAGCTCGTCGTGCAGCCGGTGGGGAAGGGGGCGCCCACCTGGTCGCCCGAGGACACGTGGATGTCGCTGAAGACCACGCGACCACACTGTTGATCATCGGGGACGCCGATCGGGGTGTTGAAGGTGAAGTACTGCACCGAGGTCGGCGCGTCGCCGTAGATCCAGCGCCGGGAGACGGCCGGGTTCACCGCGTCGACGGTGTGCTGGCCGGCGTGCAATTCGAGCTGGCCGAGCACGGTGGAGCCGCCCACGTTGACGAGCCAGTCGGCGAGGGCCTTGCCCTTCGGGAACGAGGTGTCGATGAGCGCGGTGAACGGGTCGGCGAGGTCGGGCTGGTGGTTGAAGACGGCGGTGGTGGGGAAGGGATCGGGGCCGGCCTCGAGCCAGTGGTTGTGCCAGTGGGAGGCGAAGACGCGGCCGCCGGCCGAGGTGTAGTCGAACATCGCCTGGAGGGCCGCGGCGCTCTTGTTGTCGTGGAAGTCGCCGCCCTCGCAGGCGAGGAGCACGACGTCGAATTGCTTGAGCGTCGCCACGTCGTCCCAGAGGGCGGTGGCGTCGGCGAAGGGCGCGCCGCCGAGGGATGGATCGAGCTGCGCTGCGCCGCTGTGGCCGGCGAAGAGCGTGACCCGGCCGGCGCCGCCCATGCCCGTGATCTCCGCGTCGTCGATGCCGATCTTGCGCAGGAGGCACTCGAGCGGATCGGCGCCGCCGGTGGTGAGGGCGATGCGCGGAAGGTTGCCCTCGCTCTTGTTGCGAGGCAGGTGCGTGAGCGCGGGATCGAGGAGCTTGTTGTCGGCGCACGCGTCGACGTTCGGCACCTTGATCTCGCGGCGCCACTTGCCCACCTGGAGCACGAGGGGGATGTCCTTGCCCGCGGGCACGTTGTCGAGCGTGAAGAAGCCGTTCTCGTTGGTGATCGCGGTGACGATCGGCTTGCCGCTCAGGGTCGAGCCGCACTTGTCGCAGCTCGCGCCCTCGGGGATGGGATCGAGCGGCGCGTTGGGCACGTAGACGACCACGTTGTAGAGGGGCACGTCGCCCTTCGGATCGAAGATGGTCCCGCTCAGGGTGGTCTTCTTGCCGCCGTCGCAGGTGACCTGCTGGCACTCGAGCCCCTCGCAGCTCGTCCCGCTCCCGGTCGAGAAGATGTCGCCGCCGCTCCCGCCCGATCCGCCGGTGCCCGTCGCGGTGGTGCTCGTCGTCGCGGCGGTCGTCGTGCCGGTCGCGCCGCCGGTGCCGGACGACGAGGTGGGGCTCGCGCCGCCTCCGCATGCGTAGCCGAGCGAGCCGGCGATCAGGGCGGCGAGGGGGAAGAACAGCACCGAGGGACGAGAGGAGCGGGGGCGCGTCATGGGTTTCTCACGGGCAAGAGGGACAGCGATGCTCGATGGATGGAACCGGGACGCCCCCCGACCGCGCGGGGCGTTACTTGCCCTGGAAGACGGGGTCGCGCTTCTCCACGTAGGCGGTGAGGCCCTCGCGCGCGTCGTCCGAGGCGAAGAGGCGCGCTTGCAGCTCGCGCTCCAGGGTGAGCCCTTGCTCCAGGGTCATCTCCGCGCCGGACTGCACGGCGCGCTTGATCGCGCCGACGGCGAGCGAGGCGCGCTCGGGGGTGGTGAAGCGCCGCGCGTAGGTCATCACGGCCTTCATGAACTCGGCGTGCGAGGCCGTCTCCCACACCTCGTTGACGAGGCCGTACTCCTTGGCCGTGTCGAAGTCGAAGGTGCGGCCCTCGCACATCAGCTCCATCGCGCGGGACTTGCCGATCATCCGCGCGAGGCGCTGGGTGCCGCCGGTGCCGGGGAGCACGCCGAGGGAGACCTCGGGCAGGCCGATCTTGCCGGACGCGCGCCGCGCGATGCGGAGATCGCATGCGAGCGCCACCTCGAGGCCGCCGCCGACGGTGTGCCCGTTGAGCGCGGCGATGCAGAGCTTGGGCGTCTGCTCGAGGCGCGAGAGCGTCTCGTTGGCGTGCAGGCAGAAGTAGTATTTGTACGTCGGGTCGGCCTTCTGGAGCATCCCGATGTTGGCGCCCGCGCAGAAGAACTTCTCGCCTTGCCCGGTGAGCACCAGGACATCGACCTTCGCGTCGAAGCGGGCGTCGAGGATGCGCGCGTCGAGCTCGCGCATCATCTCGTGGGTGTAACCGTTGACCGGGGGATCGTTCAGCACGAGCTTCGCGACGGACCCGATGACCTCGTAGTCGACCAGCGCCATGGGCTCAGTCTAACGCGACTTTTTTGCTCGCGTCTCCGGCCTCGTGGAAGCGCAGGGCGCTTCGTGGTAGTCGCTCGCGTGATGGAAGCGGCGGACGTCCGGCAGGCGCTGAAGGAGCTGATGGTCAGGGAGCTGAACCTGGAAGGGAAGGCCCCGGCGGACATCGACGACAAGGCGCCCCTCTTCGGCGACGGGCTCGGGCTCGACTCGCTCGACGCGCTCCAGCTCGCGATGACCATCGAGGAACACTTCGGCGTGCGCATCCCCGACGGCGCGGAAGCCAGGCCGATCTTCGCCTCCGTCGACGCCATCGTGGCGCATATCCTGGCGAACCGGCCGGCCTGAGGCAGGCTTGATCCGTCTCGGCGCGTCGCATGAGCGCGGCGCGGCCGGCGAGAGGACGAAGGCAAGGACGACCACGATGCGTATCTGGGTGACGGGCCTCGGCGTGGTGTCGCCGCTCGCGCGCGGCGCGGGCGCGACGATGGACCGGATCGTCGCCGGCGACCGCGCGATCGGGCCGCTCACCCTCTTCTCGCTCGACGGGGCGCGCTCGGCGATCGCGGGCGAGGTCGCGGGGCTCTCGGCCTTCGAGGTCGCGCCGCCCGGCGAGGAGGAGGGCTGGTCGCGCACCGACGCCATGGCCGTGATCGCGGCGCGCGAGGCGCTCGGCGCGGCGGGGCTCGATCCGGCGAGCGCGACGATCGATCTCGTCCTCGGCGGGACGACCGCGGGGATGTTCGAGACCGAGGCCACGCTGGCCGCGCTCGCCGTCGATCCCGAGGCGATCGCGCCCCTCCGCAAGATGCTCTCCCACCCGCTCTCGTCGACGGCGGATCACGTGCGCGCGGCGGTCGGGCCCTTCCGGCAGGTGCGCAGCCTGTGCAGCGCATGCTCGGGCGGCGCCAACGCGATCCTCCTCGGCGCGAGCCGGATCCGCGACGGCTTCGCCGACGTGGTGCTCGCCGGCGGGGCGGACGGCCTCTGCCGCCTGACCTACGCCGGCTTCGGGGCGCTCTCCGCGCTCTCCAGCGAGCCTTGCCGGCCCTTCGATCGCCGCCGCACCGGGCTCAACCTGGGCGAGGGCGCGGCCTTCCTCCTGCTCGAGCGCGCCGACCGCGCCGCGGCCCGCGGAAAGAAGCCGATCGCCGAGCTGCGCGGGTGGGCCGTGGCGGCCGAGGCGCACCACATCACGAACCCCGAGAGCTCGGGATCGACCGCCGCGCGGGTGATGAAGCGCGCCCTCGCGGTGGCCGGGCTCGGCCCCGCGGACATCGACTACGTGAACGCGCACGGCACGGCCACGCCGCTCAACGACGCGATGGAGAGCGCGGCGCTCCGGGCCTGCTTCGGCGCCGAGATCGAGCGGATCGACGTGTCGTCCTCCAAGGGGCAGATCGGCCACACGCTGGCGGCGGCGGGGGCGATCGAGGCGGCGATCACCGTGATGGCGATCGATCGCGGGGTGCTTCCGCCGACGGTGGGGCTCGGCGAGGTCGATCCGGCCTGCGCGCTCCGCCACGTGACCGAGGCGAGGCCGGCCTCGATCCGCGCCGCGCTGTCGAGCTCCTTCGGCTTCGGCGGCACCGACACGGTGCTGCTCTTCGCGCGCCCGGGCGCGTTCCCCGAGCCGGGCGCGTCTCCGCGCCGCCCGGTCGTGGTGACGGGCGCGGCCACCGTGGGCCCGCTCGGCGTGCTCGGGCGCGCCGGCACCCACGCGTACCTCGATCCAGGAACGCCGCCGGATCCAGGGCCGATCGCGCTCACCCCGGGCGATCACCTCGACCCGGCGCGCGCGCGGCGGATGGATCGCGCCGGCAAGCTCACCACGATCGCGATCGCCGCGGCCGGCGCCGACGGAGGTCTGGAGCTCGACGGCGATCGGAGCCTCGGCGTCGGCGCGGTGAGCGGATCGGCCTTCGGGAGCGTCGACGGATCGACGGCCTTCGTGCGGCGTGTCTTCGAGAAGGGCGCGAAGATGGCGAGCCCCGCCGACTTCCCGAACCTCGTCCCCTCGTCGCCGGTGGGACACGCGTCGATCTACCTCGGCCTGCGCGGCCCCGTCGTCGCGGTGAGCGATCTCGAGGTGACGGCGGAGAGCGCGCTCGTGACGGCCATCGAGCTGCTCTCGGCCGGCGCGGGCGAGGCGATCTTCGCCGGCTCGGCCGAGGAGCGGAGCCCGATGATCGAGCGCTGCCTCGGGCCGCTCTGCACCGGGATCACCGATCGCGGGCCGCGGAGCGAGGGAGCCTCGGCGCTGCTCTTCGAGACGGAGGAGCATGCGCGCGAGCGCGGCGCGAAGGCGGTGGCGCGGGTGGTGGGCTTCACGTCGTGGCGCGGCGCGGGGCAGGGCGCGTGCAGCGGCTTGCCGTCGCCGGCCGGGCGCGCGGCCGTGTTCGTCGGGCGCGAGGACGCGCACCTGCGCGAGGTGCTCGAAGGGACGGGTTGGGCCGAGGCGCCGATGCGATCGCTCGCCGGGCGGGCCGGCGATCAGGAGGGGACGGGCGGCTTCGCGGCGGCGGCGGCGGTCTCGGCGCTCGGGTCGGGCGAGGTCGACAGCGCGCTCCTGATCGGGGTCGCGCGCGATCGCGGGTACGCCGTGGTCTTCGAGCGGTCGGAGGATGCGTCGAGCCAGGGGAGAGCACCGTGAGCGAGCGGGCGCTCCTCGTCGCGATCGCCTGCCTCCTCTCCGCCTGCGCCGCCGCGCCCTCTCCGCGAGAGCCCTCCTGGCTCCCCACGGATCCATCTGCGCTCTCTCCCTCGATCGAGACCTGGCGCTCCCTGCGCGCCGATCTCTCGGCCCTTCGATCGCGGACCGAGACGCCGCGCACGCTCAAGCTCGACCTCACGCTCCGCGAGCCGACCACGGGCAAGGTCCTCCACGCCCGCGGCGCCGCGGCGATCGCGCCGCCCGGATCGCTGCGCATGATCCTCCTCGGCCCGGGCGGCACCACCGCGCTCGATCTCTGGATCCACGGGGACGACTATCGCTTCGCCGTCCCGGCCCTCGGCCTCGTCAAGCGGGGTGACGCGGCGACGCCGCCGGCCGAGCGCCGCGGGCTGCCGGTCGACTTCCTCCGCTTCTGGCTGCTCCACCCGGCCCGGGGCGAGCTGCTCTTCGCCGAGCGCGAGCGGGGCGGGGCGGCGCGCTTCACCCTCCGGGACGGGGACGCGGTGGTGGACCTTCGATCGTTGGAGCACCAACGAATCGAGGCGCGGCGGCGGACGTTCAGCGCGCGGCCGGGGGAGCCGGCGGTCCCGAGCGACGAGGAGACGGTGACGGCCGAGGGGCTCGGCTGCGCGGCGGCGCGCTACCACCAGGCCTCGACCGGGCTCGACGTGGAGGTGCGCTGCGAGGGGGAGAGCCTCGATCCGCCGAGCGAGCGGGCCTTCGTCGATCCCGACGCCGAGGGGGGCGCACCGTGAGGCCGGGGGTGAGCGTGATCGCGGCGGGGGCAGTCTCGGCGCTCGGGCTGGGGCGCGCGGCTCACGCTGCCGGCAAGCCGGGAGAGGCGGCTCATGTCGCCATCGCGCGCGATCCCGCGCTCCAGGCGGGCGGGCTCGCGCGTCCCTTCGCGGCGCGCGCACCGGCAGATCTGGGCGTCGCGCCCTCGGACGATCGCGCGGCGGATCTGCTCCGCGCGGCGCTCGGGCAGCTCCTCGCCGAGCTCGATCGGGTCCGGCCGGGCTTCCGCGGCGAGCAGCTCGGGATCGCGATCGGCACCTCGAGCGGCGGGATGCTTTCGGCGGAGCGCTTCTTCGCTGCGCGGGCGCAGGGATCGACCACGGCCACGCTCTGCCGAAAAGCGACCTACTTCGCGCCGCTCGATGAGGCGCTCGACGAGGCGGGGCTCGGCGCGGTCGCCCGGAGAACGCAGGTGCTCGCGGCATGCGCGGCGTCCACCCTCGCGATCGGGATCGGCATGCGCTGGCTCGATCGCGGGGCATGCGATCTGGTGATCGCCGGCGGCTACGACGGGCTCGGCGTGTTCGTGGCCTCGGGCTTCGAGGTGCTGCGCGCGACATCGGCGTCGCTGCCGCGCCCGTTCCGCGTGGGGCGCGATGGCATGGCGCTCGGCGAGGGCGCGGGGCTCGTGGCGCTCGTCCGCGCGGGCGACGAGCGGCACGCGCGCGCGCTCGTGCACGTCGCGGGCTTCGGGGCCTCGACGGACGCGGTGCACATCACCGCGCCCGATCGCACGGGGGATGGCCTGCGTCGGGCCGCGGAGGCCGCGCTCGCCGACGCGGGCGCGCCGCCCTGCTCCATCGACCTCGTGAGCGCGCATGCCACGGCGACGCCCTTCAACGACGCCATGGAGTCGAAGGCGCTCGCGGCGCTGTTCGGCGCATGCTCCTCGCCGCCGGTGGTTCACCCGTTCAAGGCGCAGATCGGCCACACGCTCGGCGCGGCCGGGGTGCTCGAGGCGCTCGCCGCGGCCTCGGCCCTCGACGAGGGCGTGGCGCCCGCCGCGGCCGGGGAGGGCGATCTCGATCCGGAGGCGCCGGCGCTGCTGCTCCGGCATGCCGAGGCGCGCCCGCTCGGCGCGGCGCTCAAGCTCTCCGCCGCCTTCGGGGGGAGCAACGCGGCGCTCGTCCTCACGCGCGCGCCGATCGATCGACCGGCGCGCCCGCTCCGCGCGGTGTACCTGCGGCGCTCCGCCGCCGTCCGCGAGGTCGAGCTCGGCGCGCTCGCGGAGGCCACGGGCGTCGCGCGCGATCGGCTGGCGCGGCTCGATCGGCTGAGCCGGCTGGGGCTCGCGGCGGTGGCGGCGCTCGCGGCCGAGGTGGGGCGCGACGCGCTCGCGGGCGCGGGGATCGTGGCCGGGCACGGGCTCGCGACGATCGACACGAACGAGGGCTTCGACGCGCGGCGGCGGGCCCGCGGCGCGACGGCGGTGGAGCCGCGTGTCTTCCCGTCAACATCGCCCAACGCCGTGTCCGGGGAGTGCGCGATCGTCTACAAGCTCACCGGGCCGGGGTTCTCGGTGGGCGCGGGGCTCGACGGCGGGCTCGAGGCGCTCGCCGCGGCCGCCGAGCTCGTGGCCGCGGGGGACGCGGACCGGATGGTGGTGGTGGCCGCCGACGACGCGGGGCCCGCGGGCCGCGAGCTGCTCGCCCGGGGCTGGGGCGAGGAGCGGGCGCTGGCCCAGGGCGCGGTGGCGCTGCTGCTCTCCAGCGAGGCCGAGGGCGCGCTCGGCGAGGTGCCGCTCGACCTCTGCCCCGACCACCGCAGCGGCCCGGTGGGGCACCTCTCGCTCGAGCGCTGGCTCGGCATGCGCCGCGCCGGTTGAGGCCCGCGGACCGCCAATTTGGCAGGCCGGCCCGGGGCCCGATCCGCCCTGAAAACGGCGAATTTTACGGCGATCCAGGGCACCGATCGGGCGCCGAGGTTCGAGCGGGGTGACCCCCGGAGCACCCGGGGAGGTCCCGGCGGCCTCGGGCCCCGCGTCCGCCGGGCGCCGCGCGCGATCGCGTTGTCACTTTGGCGACCGCGCCGAGCCGGGCCCCGGCCCTTTGCCAACCCTGTCAACCGCAGGGCCCTGCGCGATGCGCTTTCCTCGTGCCCCGGCTTCTGGCAAGGTCGGCCCGGAATTCGCCTTGGGGTGGATGGTTCCTGCTCACGCCCATGCCTCGTCTACGCCCCCTGCTCTTCCTCGGTCTGCTCGCGCTCGGCGCCCCGCTCGCGGGGTGCATGACGCACTACATCCCCAACACCGACGTCGAGGACAGCGACGACAATCGGAAGATCATCTCGTTCTGCGAGAAGTACCGCCACGCGGTCGAGCACAAGGACATCGACCAGCTCATGAAGATGGCGGCGACGAACTACTACGAGGACGGGGGGAACGTCGACGCCGCCGATGACCTCGACTACGCGGGCCTGCGCTCGTACCTCGAGGGCCGCTTCCTCACGGCGTCGTCGATCCGCTACGAGATCCGCTACCGCAAGGTGAGCCGGCAGCACGACCTCATCTACATCGAGTACACCTACAGCGCGAGCTTCCGCATCCCGACCAGCAAGGGAGAAGAGTGGCGCCGCCGCGTGGAAGACAACCGGCTCGAGCTCGTGCCTTTCCAGGACGACTACCGGATCGTCGCGGGGATGTGATCGCGGGGACGTGATCGAGGTGTGAGGGGCTCCGCGGCGCGCGGAGCCGAAATGCAAACGAGGCGCGGAGCGCAACTCCTGGGAGCGCCCGCGCCTCGTCGCGCTTCAGGGGCGATGCCCTCTCAGCTCAGTCGCACGTGGCGTTGGTGCAGCTCCCGCTCGTGCAGTCGGAGCCGAGCGAGCAGCTCTTGCCGGCCGCGCAGGTCGCGCAGCCGCTGTTGCCGATGATGCCGCCGCAGTCGATGTCCGTCTCGGCGCCGTCCTTCACCCCGTTACCGCAGGGGTTGCACTTGTTGCTGACGCAGCCGTTGCTCTGGCAGTCGGTCGGCGCCTTGCAGGCCAGCCCGTCGGCGCAGGTGGGGCAGTCGCCGCCGCCGCAGTCCGCGGCGGTCTCGGTCCCGGAGAGCGCGCCGTCGCGGCAGGTCGCAGCGTAGCAGAGGCCGTTGATGCACGTCATGCTCGTGCAGTCGCTGTCGTTCGCGCAGACCTTCTTGTTCTGGCACGGGGAGCAGGTGCCGCCGCAGTCGATGTCCGTCTCGGTGCCGTTCTTCGTGCCGTCGTTGCAGGAGGCCGCGCAGACGCCCTGGATGCACTTGCCGCTCACGCAGTCGACGTTGATCACGCACGTCGCGCCGTCCGCGCACTGGCCGCAGAACCCACCGCCACAGTCGACGTCGGTCTCCGACCCGTCCTTCGCCCCGCTGCTGCAGGTGTCGCAGGTCATCGAGCCGTCGGCGGCGGTGAGGCAGATGCTGTTCGCGCAGTCGGCGTCGAGGAGGCACTTCTTGCCGTCGTCGCACTTGCCGGCGCACGCCGGGCCGCCGCAGTCGACGTCGGTCTCCTGCCCGTCCTGCTTGCCGTTGGAGCAGGAGATGCAGGTGTTCATGTAGCAATTGTTGCTCAGGCAGTCGTCGTTGACGAGGCAGACGAGGCCGTCACCGCATTTGCCGCAGGTGTTGCCGCCGCAGTCGACGTCGGTCTCGGGCGGGTCCTGCTTCTTGTTGCCGCAGAGGGTGCAGACGCCGTTCGTGCAGCCCTCGCTCTTGCAGTCGGAGGGCATGACGCAGGCCTTGTCGAGATCGCAGGCCGGGCAGCCGCCGCCGCCGCAGTCGACGTCCGTCTCGGTGCCGTCCTTGAGGTTGTTGTCGCACCGCGGGACGGTGCACACGCCGAACTCGCAGTTGCCGCTCGTGCAGTCGGTGTTGGCGTTGCACTTGCGGCCGATGTCGCACCCGGGGCAGACGCCGCCGCAGTCGACGTCGGACTCGGAGCTGTCCTGCACCTTGTTGGCGCAGATGATCTGGCTGCAAATGCCCTTGTTGATCGACTCGCCCGCGGCGGGCGTGGTGCACTTCCTCGCGCCGGATTTCGCGTCGACCTTGCAGAGGGTCGCGGCGTCGCAGTCGCAGTCGACCTTGCACTCCTGGCCCTCGGCGCAGCGCGCGGGGCAGTTGGGGGACGACTCGCCGCCGCCGCAGTCGGTGTCGGTCTCGGCGCCGTCCTTCGTCCCGTTCTGGCAAGGCTTGACGGCCCCGGGGATCTGGCAGTCGAGGTAGTAGACGGACTCGGGGGTGATGGCGGTGCTGTCGCCGCTCGCGTTCTTCACGCCCTTCACCGGGGGGAAGTTGATCTTCACCTTGAGCGAGCCCTGGAGATCGACGCCGCCCGGGTTCAGCTCGACGATCGCCTGGGGGATGATGTCGGCGAACTGGGCGCAGCCGTTGTTGTCGGCGCCCTCGGTGACCTGGTAGCGGTTGAAATGGTGGGACTCGGGCTGGAGCACGTCGCCGATGACGGCCACGTCGGGCGCGGAGCAGCCGACGTCGAGGGCGCCGCGGCCGTCGAGCTCGCTGCTCGACACCGTGCCGCTCAGGTACTTGACGTTCTCTCCGCTGCCGACCTGGCCGCCGTCGACGCCGGCGTCGGCGCCCGGGGGCGGGTTGATGGTGAGCGAGAAGGAGAACTGGCTCGCGTAGCTGATCGAGCCGCACTCGAGGCCCGTCGGCGTGATGAGCTTGATGGTGAGCGCCTTGTCGCCGGGGAAGGTCTTGGTCAGATCGATCGGCGGATCGAAGACCGCCTGGCCGCCCTTGGAGAGCACGCAGATGTCCAGCATCGCGCGGCTCGCGAAGGAGCCCTGCACGTCCGAGTCGACCTCCGATCCGCAGGCCGCGCCGAGGTCCTTGTGGAACTGGCTGTAGCAGTTCTCGGTGTTCGCCATGAAGGCGCAGTAGTCCTCGACGGGCGGCTCGTCGGAGCAGCCGTGCGTGCTCCCGAGCACGGCGAGGGGGATGGCGAAGGCGGCGAGGAGAAGTCGGCGGCGCATGGTCCGAGTCTATGCGGACTCGGCCCCGGCGGACCACATTCGCGCTACAGCTCGCTGTAGGGGCCCGGCACGACGTAGGCGTCGTCGTTGCCCGCGTAGGTGAACATGCCCCAGCAAAAGAGCTTGTATTTCATCGCGAAGGCCACGGCCTCGTGCAGGCTCGCCTTGGGCGCGAGGATGGCGAGGTTGCTCCGGCGCACGCCCCACCAGCCGGGGCCGTGCTCCAGCAGCGAGCCGTGCAGATCGGCGGAGGCGAGGGGGGCTTTGTCGAGCACGGCGAGGCGCAGGCGCACGAAGTCGCCCGGCTTGTCGCGGCCGTTCGGGAAGTCGAACCAGTAGAGGTTGCCGCGCGCCACCTTCGGCTCGATCTTCACCCCCTGGGCTTCGAGGAAGCGGGTGAAGTCGTCCTGGGCGAGCGGGGCCATGATCGGGTGGGTGTCGATGCCCTTGCAGGCCTCGGGGCCGACCTTGAACCGGGTGAAGCCGATCGCGGGGTCGGTCGCGTTCTCCGGGGTCAGCAGGTTCGGCCCGAGGGAGGGCAGATCGCCGGGGTACTGGATGCCGGACTCGAGGCCGCTGCACGCGACGAGGCCGAGAGAGAGCGCAGCCGAGAGGGCGAGGAGGGGGAGATGGTCTGCCATGCGTCGTCTCACGAAGGATACCCGGGAGCGTTCGGTTGGGGGGGCCGGTTCGGGACCCCCCGGCACCTCCGCCGGATGGCCCCAGATTGCCCCGGGGGAGGCCCGGCGGGCAAACTCCTTCGATCATTTGGCGGCGGGGCCGCTCCTCGCCTATCGTTTCCCCGATGAGGTCAGCCGCCCACCTCCCCCTCTCCACCTCCCCCCGCGCCCTCGCGCCCCACGGCCTGCGTGCCCTCGGCTCCCTGCTCGCCGCAGGGGCCTTCGCCGCGGCCCTCGCCGGCTGCGGTGGATCGCCCTCCGCGCCCGCACGGGACGAGGTCTTCTACCTGCACGCGAGCGGGATCATCGACAAGAACTACTCGTGGGAGACGTACTTCAAGCCGCTCGATCAGGCGCCGAACGAGCGGCTCCCGCGCATCGTCGGCGTGGGCATCTTCAACGGCGACGTGCGCATCGGCCGGCCGATCGACTGGTACATCCGCTCGGTCGACTACACGCCGCAGCACCGGTTCATCTCGTACCAGTCGCCGCGCCAGTTCCTCTTCTCGATCTACGAGCGGATCGACAACCCCGAGGACACCTGGACCGAGGTGCTCCGCCGCTACGAGGCCGACGTCGATGGGCAGGGCTCGCAGATCCTCGCCGGGCGGATGCCGATCGGCACCGCCAACACGCAGGGTCGCACGTACATCCTGAAGACCCGCGTGCCCTCGCGCCCGGACTACCAGAACTACGCCCACGAGACGCTGGTCCGCAGCGAGCACCGCCTCTTGCTCGTCCAGATCGTCCACGGCGAGAACATCGACGCGACCGCCGACGAGATGGTGGCCGCGCTGAAGAGCCTCACCGTCTACTGAGCCTTCACCCTCCGGCCCGCTCCCGCTCCCGTTCCCGATATCCCCTCCCGATGCCCCCTGCCGGATCGGGAGAGGGCAGCGGGAACGGGAGCGGGAGCGGGAACGGGCAAAAAGGCGCTCGAAATGAGGGGATCCCTCAGCTCGCGCCGTTGCGGTTTCCGGGAACAGTCAGCTCACATCGGCGGCGGCTCGCCACGATCTTCGTCGTCCTCCTCGGGGCTCGGCGGGGGCTTGTCGTCGAGGGGGACGGTGATCACGAACTGCTGGCCGGCGGAGCCGCCGAGCCACGCGGTGCGCTTGAGCGTGGCGGAGCGCGGGGAGCCGAGCTGGAAGCGCGGGGCCTGGTCGGTCTTCACGTGCAGCTCGAGCATCACGTCGTGCTGGCCGCGGGTGAAGGTGGAGACGACGCCGCGGAGCAGGGGACGCCGGTGGCCGCCGGGCAGGAAGGAGAGGTACTCGTCGTAGCCGAGCGGGCCGAGGATGATCGTGAAGCGCCCGGTGCCGTCGTACACGTAGCGGCCGATGGTGAGGCTCTCGCCGAGCTGGTGGTTCATCACCCCGAGCTTGTTTCGGAGGGGTTTCTCGATGAGCGTCCAGTGGCCGATGAACTGGTCGATCTTCACGCCCATGTTGCCGAAGAGGTCGGCGAGCACCACCTCGAGGCCGCGGGCGGAGCGCGACTTGTTGGCGAGCAGCGGGGCGTAGCGGAGGAAGAGGAAGCGATCGAGCGCGCCGTCGCCGTCGCGGAAGCCGTCGAGGCCGACGGCGCAGAACATCCGCCGGGTGAAGGGATCGCGGCCCTTCTTCCGGTACATCACCGCGAAGCGGTACTTCGTCCACGTGCGGTAGACGAGCGACAGCAGGCGGTGGTGGAAGATGTCGAAGAACTCCCGGATCGGCTGCGGACCGCCCTGGTAGTCGTCGAGCGCCATCTTCTCGGCGTAGCTGGTGGGCAGCGGCGACGTCGCGCCGTAGAGGCCCATGAACGCGTTGGTGATGCGCGTGCGCTCGACGCCGTCGGGGTACTTCACGTGGCTCAGCTCGGCCACGTCGGTGGAGGCGAAGATGAGCGACGTGTCCGCGCGCAGGCGGATGCGCTCGTCGGCCGCGGGGCCGAGCTGGCCCACGGGCGGCGACTTCGCGTAGACGCGCTCGAGGAGATAGACGAGCTTGAAGAAGGAGTACCTGCGCGCTCCCTTCTCGATCCCGTCGAGGGTCTCCTTCAGATCAGGTAGAGATTGCCGCTCTTCGGCTCCCATTTGTACACCACGCGCGTGTTCGAGCCCGTGACCGTGAGCTGCGTGAACGAGTTGAGCGAGACGTAGGAGGAGAACATCTCGTTGAGGATGCTGGCGAAGAGGTACATCTCGCCCTCGCCGCTGAAGCCGCCCTCGTCGAGCTCGATGTCGGTCGCCACGCCGCGCACCGGCGCGCCGCGGTAGAGCCTGTCGGTCGGCCGCACCTTGACGGACTTGATCGCCGAGACGCGGAGCTGGTTGGCCCGGGCCGCCTGGCGGTCGATGATCGCCTGGAAGTTGTAGACGTCGACGATCGCGCGCAGGACCTCGAGCTCGGCGAGGGAGCGGTAGCTCATCGCCATGTGGGCGAGGACGCGCCACTGGAGCTCGCGTCCGATGGGCGGCGGGAGCGGCGAGGTGACGATGGTGAGGTTCGTGAAGGTCGCGACGGCCGGCGAGGTCGCGGTGGGCACGCGCAGATCGCCGATCTTGAGCTGCGCGGCGAGCCTGCGGTTCGTGCACGTCGCCTCGACGCTGATCACGTCGAACTCGGGCAGCGTGCCGACGTCCTGCGGGGAGCCGAAGGAGAGGTAGATGTCGACGCCGTCGCCCACCGCGGCCTGGCGGAGGTGCATCTGGTAGAAGACCGCGCGCGTCGCGGCCGCCTCGTCGAGCTCGTGCTGGAAGGAGAAGAAGGAGGGGATCTCCACGCGCTGGCTCGTGCGCCGCGCGATCGCGACGACGTTGTCGATGCTGTAGATCTCGAAGGCGCTCGGCGTCGCGCCCGAGGGGCGGGCCAGGTACTCGTGCTTGCCCGGGTCGGGCTTGATCGGGTCCGTCGGGTGCTCGAAGAGGTTGACGACCGGCGAGCAGAAGAGGCGGAAGTTCTCCTTCGAGACGCGCGTGCCGGTGGGCAGGCCGTCCTTGAACTGAATGAGGATGGCGAACCTGTCCGTGACCTTGTCGGCGGGCAGCGCCTCGAGCCCCGTCACGTCGAAGAAGGCGAACTTCTGCGGCAGGGTGAAGTACTCCTGGAGCAGGCGGAAGCCCGGGTAGACCGTCTTCGGGTAGGGGATGAGGCCCTCGCCCTCGCTGAAGCCGACGAGCTTGATGCTGCGCGCGGGCAGGGACGCGACGGTGGTGTCGCGCCCGGCCGCGTCGACCGCGCAGAGCGCGACGCTGTCGACGTGCGCGCCGACCCAGAGGCGCACGTCGTCTTGCAGGCGGCGCTCGCCGTGCACGTAGAAGCGGAGCTGCGTCAGGTTGATCGCCGCGAGCGCGGCGCCGCCCGTGACCTTGAGCTCGATGCGCAGCGACTGGGTGAGCTGTGCGCCGGTGTCGATGCGCACGTCCTCCACCGCGAGGGGGACGAGCTCGACGTCCTGCGTGGTGCGGAAGCGGCAGGAGGTGCCCTCGATCGGGACGGAGCCGACCTCGGCGTTGCGGGCGACGGTGAGCTTCTCGCGTACCACGTTGGGCAACGGCGTGAACTCGATGATGCTCGTGGCCGGGACCTGCCGCAGGTAGTGCGGGAAGAGCAGCGACGCGACGGAGTGGATGACCTCGGGCAGCTCGTCGTCGAGCTTCTGGCGGATCTTGCCGGTGAGGAAGGCGACGCCTTCGAGCAGGCGCTCCACGTCGGGATCGCCGCGCTCGGCGAGCAGCGGCGCGATCGCCGGGTACGCGGTCGCGAACTCGCGCCCCAGCTCGCGCAGGTAGGTCAGCTCGTCCTGGTAGTACTTGTTGAACATACCGCTCTGCCGAGCACAGTCGACCGTCGCCCGGCTCCGCTGTCAACCGGTCCGCGACGCCCGGCCCGCGCTATCCGCCCATCTTGACGTTGCCGCTCTGATCGACGGCCGTGGAGAAGCGCAGCGACTGCCGCCGCCCGTCCGGGAGGTTGAGCTGCGCGGAGATCTCGAACTGGAGCGTCATGTCCGAGGGGTCGTCGCTCTTGAGGTGCCGGACCTGGACGTTCTTCAGCCGCGGCTCGTACTGCTGGATGCTGTTCTTGATGGCGCGCTGCATGATCCCGATCGCGTCGGGGAAGTCGTAGAGCACCTCGGAGACCTCGATGAGCCCGTAGTCCGGGCAGGTGAGGCAGCTCCCCTGGCGGGTGTTGAGCATCTGGACGAGGTGCCGCGTGACCGCGAGCTCGATGTCGTTGTCGCGGTAGGTGTGGCGCTCGAGCGAGTTGGGATCGGCGAGGTGCTCGATCCGGGTGAGCAGGGAGGCCATCGGCCGAGCATAGCGGCAAAGGCGCGCCGCCGGGCAAGCGACCTTCGCTTCGCTCTCCGAGGGTGTTCGCTGGGCGTCGTGAGCGAGCCGGGGCTAGGAAGGAACCGCGAGGCGTACAAAAGTACGTTGAGCGGTTCCGACCGACGCCCCGGTTCGCGCAGCAGCTCAGCGAGCACCCTCAGCGGGGCGATTCCCAGTCGTCGTCGGCCATGATCCCGCCCTCGGTCCAGGTCCACTCGATCTTCTGGTAGGTGAACGAGACCTCTTCGAGCTCGCTGTAGCGGGCGAGCTTGGGGGAGCGGGTGTTGCCGAGCTTGAACTGGATGCTCGAGATGTTCGCGTTGGTGAGGCGGATCGTCCAGTGCTGGCGCTCGGCGCCCGTGGGGCTCGGCTGCCAGAACTGGATCTCGACGCTCTTCAGGTTCTCGTTGTGCGTGAGGACGTTGTAGAGGAGCGGCGTCGAGCGATCCGTCTCCTTGAGGATCATCAGCGGCTTGTGGACGCGCTTGCCCGTGGGGATGCCGCTCGCAGGGTCGCGCGGGCACACGATCTCGTGCTGCACCGCGACCACCATGATCTTCCCCTCGCGCCCCTTCTGCGTGACGGAGCCGCGGATCTGCCCCTGCTTCTCGGCGACGATGCTCACGTACGCGCTCAGAGCCATGGGGGTCTTCTCGCTGGGCCCGGTGCTACGGCAAGGTACCGCAAAGTACGGCAGCCTCCGCGAAGAGACGACTGTACCTCAAAAAAAAGAGCCTGGGAAACCCCAGGCTCTTTCTATCGGCCGGCCGGTGCGCGGGTAGCGCTACACGGCCGGCCTTATGGAGGGGTCGATCAGACGACGGGGGCCTCCCAGTCGTCCTCGGCCTCGATGCCGCCCTGCTTCCAGGTCCAGGTGATCTTCTGGTAGGTGAAGGCGATCTCCTCGAACTCGGCGTAGCGCATGAGGTCGGGGTTCTTGTTGTTCAGCATGCGGAAGTTGATCGACGCGATGTTCGCGTTGAGCAGCTTGACCGTGTAGTGCTGGACCTCGACGCCGGTGCCCTGGGCCGCCTTGATCTGCGGCGTCCAGAACTGGAGCTCCCACTCGGTGATGTTCTCGTTGTTGACGAGGCAGTTGTAGAGCTTCGGGGTCGACTTATCGAGCTCCTTGGTGATCACGAACGGCTTGTGCATGCGCTTGCCGGTGGGCAGGCCGCTGGCCGGGTCGCGCGGGCTGATGACCTCGTGCGAGACCGCGATGACCATGATCGAATTCTCGCGACCCTTCTGGGTCACGGAACCCTCGATCGCCCCCTGCTTCTGCCCCTTCATACGGAGATACGCGTTCAGAGCCATGATCGTTCCAGTTACCTTTTCCGGCTTCGCTCGCCGCCTGGGCTCAGTCTACGCCTAATTGCGCGCTGGCAGATGACTCGCTCGCCGGAATGAAGTACCCGCAGAACCGAGCTCGCTCAGTCCTACCCCTCGGCCTATTTCACCGAAGTGGGCCCAGATTATCCACGCCTGTCCCATCGTCAAGGGGTGGAACGAGCGACAAGCACAGAAATCGTGAGCGGCCAAGAAAGTGTACGAAAGCTCGCTCTGCGTCCTTCCGGAGGGGTCGGCGCGCGGCCATCGGAGCATGTATTTCGCGCCCGGGTGCCCTCGCGTGGTACGAAGGGGCGTGAGCATTTCCCGACGTTCACCAGCCAAGGTGTTCCTCCTCGGCCTCGCCGCCCTGGGGGTCCTGGGGTGCGGGGCCTCGCCGGAGCAGCCGCACGCCGAGGTCCCGACGCGCAAGCAGATCCCCATCCCGGTCTGCACCCAGCAGCTCACCCCCATGAAACGGGCGTCGAGCGGCAAGGCCGTCGTGCGGTCCCTCGATCCCGAGCAGTGGATGGGGGTCCTCGTCCCCGGCTTCACGGTCGAGAAGGGCCTCGGCGACAAGGACATCGACTGCACCGGCCACTACGTCTTCGCCAACGAGTCGCTGCGCGGCGGCGTGTCGCAGAAGCCCTGGCCCCGCCCGCTCGAGGTCGAAGACCTCGATCAGCGCGCGGGCCCCGAGGGCATGCGCGTGCTCTGGCTCCACGTCCTCAAGTTCGAGAACGGGGACGAAGGCGGGCCGATCGCCCTCGTGCGCGCGCTCGACGATCGCGCCGAGGTGTACGGCATCGGCAGCTTCCGCGGGCCGCCCAAGTCGCTCATCTCGCCCGTGCGCCTCGGCAACGAGAGCATCGCCGTCGCCGAGACGACCGTCTGCCCCGACCCGGACGACTGTCGCAAGCGCGCGCAGTTCTACCTCGCGCGGCGCGGTCGCCTCATCGAGTCCGCGTCGGTCGATCTCGAGCGCACCGCGGTCGTCCCCTCGGTCACGGAGCGCGGCCTCTACGCCAAGTACATCCTCCGCACCGACGTGAACTACAAGCCGAACGGCATCCAGCTCCTCGAGCAGGTGGTCGTCAAGATCATCCACTACGACGAGGGCATGCGCGACAGCGACCGCGCCCTGCGCAAGGTCGAGTTCTCCCGCTTCCTGCGCGTCGAGCGCGACACCCTCTTCTCCTCCAACGACCCCCTCTGGGAGCGCGTCGTCGGCCAGGACTGACCACCGCTCCAACAATCCCCGCGGCCTCGCTGACCACTCGGTCCGCGAGGCCGCGCTGCTTTGTGAAGCTCGACTGGAGCAGTGCTTCTTCCCGTTCCCGTTCCCGCTCCCGCTACCCCCTCCCGATCGGGTACAGGGCCGCGGGAGCGGGAGCGGGAGCGGGAGCGGGCAAAGCCGCGACCGCCCCACAAACGCAGCCGCGCCGCGATCCCCCGAGGGGAACCGCGGCGCGTGTGGGTGGCTGCGATCGCAGGCGCTCCTGGCGGAGCGCGCTGCTTCACCAGCAGAAGATGTTGTTGCCGTAGCCGCAGGAGGGGCGCTGGAAGAGCGCGTAGCCCACGCCGAGCGCGATGCCGCTCACGAAGCCCGAGATCGCGCCGGCCGCGAGCTGCGGGCCGTCTTCGTACGCGCGCGACGTGCCGGGCTCGACGACGCGGCCCACCGTGGTGAGGACCGAGAGGGTGAGCGGGAGCGCGACGTTGCCGATGAAGGACGGGGCGCTGAACCGGCTGTCCGAGTACTTGAACGTGTCGACGAGGAAGATGCCCACGCCGCCGCCGAGCGCGCCGTACGACGCGTACGCCTGCGTCGACGGCATCCCGAACGAGGCGCACTCGGTGAGCGGGAAGGTGGTCTGGTCGATCGTGCAGCCGGGGCGCGTGGCCTTGATGGCGCTCTTGATCGGACCGTCCACCAGCAAGGTGAGCGCCGTCATGCTCATGACCGGGGCGAGCGCCGAGAAGTGCCAGCGCCCCTTCCACCCGACCGTGGCCTCCGGGTCGTTGTAGAACACCCGCGGCATCAGCGAGACGCTCAGCACGCCCGCCACCATCGTGATGTTCGAGACGGTGTTCCAGTTGTGGTCGCGGGTCGGCGTCGGCGGCGCTTGCGCGGCCGCTTCACGCGGGGCCAGCGCGGCCATCGTGACGGTGAAAAGCCCCGCTGCTACGATCGTCTCCCTGATTCGCATCCCAGGCGCCTTCTCTTCCAGATGAGCTCGCCGGACGAGCCCTAAGACCAGGCCGGACGGACCACGCCTCGCTCGGACAGGCCGAGGCGCTACCTTTTGACCGGATTTGCAGTGGTGAGGCGGTTCTTGCCCGCCGCTTCGCCGGGGCCCTTGTCCTCCGCGGCAGCTTTATCGTATCCACGCGCGAACTGCGGGCCAAAAATTATCAGGAAGAGCTGCTTGTCCTCCCCGGAGTAGTCGCCGTGGCGGTTCTCGTAGTGCTTCCACAAAGCCTCGTATTTATTCGAGAAAATGCCCGTCTTCCGCCCGCTGCGCTCGGTCTCGTCCTCGAGCGAGCGGGGGGACAGCTTGACGAGCAGGTCCTTCACGCCGGCCATCACGCCGTCGAGCATGGCCACCTGGTGGCTCATGACCTCCACGAAGATGTCGTAGAGCTGCCGGGGCGCGTCGGTGCCCCCGGCGGGGGAGAGCAGCACGCTGCCGAGCTCCTTCACGTCCTTGGCCATCTTGACCATGTCGCCGCTCGTCGACTGCCGCTCGCGGCCGAGCACCTCCACCTCGAACTCCTGGAGGCCGTCGCGGAGGCTGATGAACGACTTGAAGCAGATCTCCATCGTGTCGCGCAGCCGCCGGGCGAACGTCAGGATGCCGGGCACGTCCTCCGGGGGCTTCGCGTTGGGGACGAGCGTGCGGGCGAGCTCGGTCAGCGCGGCGAGGGCGGCCTGGGGCGGGCCGAGCTCGCCGAGGGTGCGCGGATCGACCCCGTAGTACTGGGCGATCTTCTGGAAGTCGGCCTCCAGGTTCACCGCCGGGTGCTCGAGGCCGATGCGCTTCAGGTAGTTCGTGCGGAGCTCTGCGGGCAGGCGGGTCAGGTGATCGTAGATCACGCGGTAGACCGCGCCCCACGCCGTCCGGTAGGCCTCGATGTAAGGGAGGAGCTGCCGGATGAACGGATCCTCCGCGCCGGGAGGGATGGGCTTCGGGCGGGCCATCTGCTGGGCCGCGGCCGCGCCTCCGCCGTCCATGTCGAGGACGGTGCCCTCCTTCGCGGACGCCTGCTGCTTCTGCGCCTCGACGAGGCCCATCCTGAGCACGATCGGCCCGATGTTGATCTCGGGCTGGGCCGTGATCTCCACGGGCTGATCGCGGGCGAGGCGCCGGCCGAGGTACACGGTGCCGTTGGTCGAGCCCAGATCGCGGATGAAGATCTGCCGGTCCCGGATGTCGATCGCCGCGTGGAACTGCGACACGTACGGCCGATCGATGTGCAGATCGTTGAGCTGGTTGCGACCGATGCGCACCGGGAAGCGCTCGAACGTCACGTCGAATTGTTGATTGGCCTGGGTGTCGATCACCCGGGCCACGAGCGCCACCGGCATGGGAGCAGACTAGCAGACACCCCCGGGGCTCCGGGAAGATGCCGCAGGAGGGGATGCTCATCCCGCCCGCGCCCGCGCCCGCGCCGGGGCCCGCCCCCGTTGCCCCCGGAAATCGGGAGCGGGCGCGGGAACGGGTGCGGGAACGGGAAGGGGATCAGGGAGAACAGGAGAGAAGGAGCCGCTTTCTTGTCCCTGTTGACTACAGGGTGCGACCCTTGCCTACACGATGAGCCTGGTCCACAAGATCCCGCCTCTGATTTCGGCCCTTGCTTTTGGTTACGGCGTCGGCATGGCCGCCCCCGAATCGACCATCTCCGGGGTGCATGCCGCGGTGAGCGCCTACAACCAGGGCGCTTCGCCCCGGCCGGTCGCGGCGCAGGCTCGTCCGGTGATCCAGGCGGCCCCGCTGCCCCCGCGCAGCAGCCTCGTGGGCACGAGCGGCGACGAGTCGCGCGAGCTCGGCCGCCTCCGCGAGCGGGGCGCGCGCACCGCGCAGCAGGCGGGCGAGCCCGCCGAGGCATGCCAGCTCGATCGCCCCACGTTCTCGAAGGCGCCCCGCTACGCCTCGGCGATGGATCGCGAGGTCGACGACGCCGACGACCTCGACACCGCGTCGACGGACGCGCTCTCCCGCCTCCAGCTCCCCGACCTGCGCATCCCGGTCACGCGGCGCACGCTCAAGTACGTGCGCTTCTTCACCCGCAGCGATCGCGGCCGCGGCATGTTCGAGACGTGGCTCAAGCGCAGCGGCAAGTACCAGGAGCTCATCGAGGAGCAGCTCCGCGATCGCCGCCTGCCCGAGGACCTCATCTGGGTGGCGATGATCGAGAGCGGCTTCGACGCGCGCGCCCGCTCGCCCGCCGGCGCCGTCGGCCTCTGGCAGTTCATGCCCGCGACCGGCGCCGTCTACGGCCTCTCGCAGAACCGCTTCCTCGATCAGCGCAAGAACCCGCGCCTCGCGACGCAGGCGGCCGCGCACCACCTGCAGGACCTCTACCTGCGCTTCGGCGCGTGGGACCTGGCGCTCGCCGCGTACAACATGGGCTACGAGCAGCTCCTCGACGCGATCGATCGCTACGGCACGGCCGACTTCAACGAGCTCGCGCGGCAGGAGGCGATCCCCTCCGAGACGGCGGCCTACGTGCCGAAGATCCAGGCCGCGGCGATCGTCGCCAACAACCTCGAGCGCTTCGGCTTCGACAAAGTCGAGGTGACACGGCCGCTCGACGCGGCGGAGATCGCCGTCCCGCCCGGCACGCCGCTCAAGACGCTGGCGAAGGCCGCCGGCGTGCAGACCGCCGTGGTGCGCGCGCTCAACCCCGACATCCTCGGCGATCGCGTCCCGCCGGGCCGCGGCGACTACCTCGTGATGGTGCCGGCCGACACGCTCTCCCACGCCCGCGCGGCGCTGCCCTCGCTGCTGGAGAACGAGCCGCTCGTCACCGACGACGCGTCCGTGCTCGACCCCGTCGATCTGCTCGGCGGGCGCGAGCTGACCAAGCTCAAGAACCGCCGCGACGACGACAGCCTCCTCTCGCTGCTGCCCCACCCGAAGCGGCGCGGCTCGATGCGCGAGCCCGGGGCGCTCACCGACGCCGTGGAGGAGCTGACCGGCGCCGCGGACGAGGCCTCGGACGACGCCTCCGACCGCGACGACGACGCGCCCCGCCGCCCGGCCCGCCGCGGCCGGACCTCGCGGGAGACGTTGATGTACCGTGTTGCACCGGGGGACACGTTGATCGGCATCGCGCGACAGTTCGCGGTCGACGTTGACGACGTGTCACGCCAGAACAAGCTGGACGACGGCGACCCCCTCAAGGTGGGTGCGCTCCTCCGGCTTCGCGTCAAGCGCGATCTCGTCGACGGGGCGGGCGCGCTCACGAAGAACGAGAAGGCCGACGGCGACAAGGAGACCCGGACCTCCCGCGAGACGCGGGGCGGCAAGGATCGGGGCGACGCCAAGGCCCACGGCAAGGCCGATCACCGCGAAAAGCACCACAAGGCCCACCGCGACCAGGGCTGAACGCTCGTCCCGCCCTCCGCGGGACCGCCCTCTTTCGCCCCTCCGCTCGTGAGGGTGGAGCCGCGCGCCGATCCTCCGTTAGTATCGCGCGCCTATGCTCCTCGTCGATCCGAAATCCATCATCAAGCGCCTGACCCAACCCTGCAAGGCCGCGCTCGAGGCCGGGGTGGTCCAGTGTGTCAACGCCCGCCACTACGAGGTGACGCTCGAGCACGTGATGCTCGCGTTGCTCGACAACGCCGAGAGCGACATCGCCTTTCTGGTGTCGAACTACGACCTCGACCCGGCCCGCCTCCGCCAGGTGCTCCAGCGCAGCCTGGAAGATCTGCGGACCGGCAACTCCGGCAAGCCGACGTTCTCGCCGACCATGCTCGAGTGGATGCAGGACGCGTTCACCACGGGGATGATGGACTACGGCTTCCAGAAGGTGCGCAGCGGCGTGCTCTTCGCGCGCATCGTCCAGCAGCCCACCAAGTACTCGATGAGCAACATCGGGAGCTACCTCGAGGGCATCCCGAAGGACGACCTCAAGACCAACCTGCCGAAGATCCTCTCCGGCTCGAAGGAAGACGCCGAGGCCTCCGCCGTCGCGGCCGGTCCCGGTGGCGCCGCCGCCGCGGGCGGCAAGGGCGGCCTCGGTGACAAGGGCAGCGTCGCCGCCGACAGCGCGCTCGCCAAGTTCTGCGTCGACTACACCGGCCGCGCGCGCGCCGGGCAGATCGACCCGATCTTCGGCCGCGAGCGCGAGGTTCGGCAGATCATCGACATCCTCGCCCGCCGCCGGAAGAACAACCCGATCATCGTCGGCGACTCCGGCGTCGGCAAGACGGCCCTCGTCGAGGGCCTCGCGCTCCTCATCGTCAACAACGAGGTCCCGCCGCTCCTCCAGGGGACGGAGATCATGGGCCTCGACCTCGGTCTCTTGCAGGCCGGCGCGGGCGTGAAGGGCGAGTTCGAGAACCGGGTCAAGGGCGTCATCAACGAGGTGAAGAGCTCGCCCAAGCCGATCATCCTCTTCATCGACGAGGCGCACACGATCATCGGCGCCGGCGGCCCCCAGGGCGGCGGCGACGCGGCGAACCTCCTGAAGCCCGCCCTCGCCCGCGGCGAGCTGCGCACGATCGCGGCCACCACCTGGAGCGAGTACAAGAAGTACTTCGAGAAGGACGCCGCCCTCGAGCGCCGCTTCCAGCCCGTCAAGGTCGACGAGCCGAGCGAGAAGGTGGCGATCACCATGCTCCGCGGCCTCCGCAACAAGTTCGAGGAGGCCCACAAGGTGATCATCACCGACGAGGCCGTGACGGCCGCGGTGCGCCTCTCCGCCCGCTACATCTCGGGCCGCCAGCTCCCGGACAAGGCCGTCGATCTGCTCGACACCTGCTCGGCCCGCGTGAAGGTCGCCCTCCAGCAGAAGCCCGCCGCGGTGGAGGACGCCGAGGTCTTGATCAAGAACCTCGAGCACGAGATCGCCGCCCTCGAACGCGACAAGGGGGCGGGCATCAAGGTCGACGCCGAGCGGATGATCGAGCTCAACGAGAAGCTCGCCAAGGCCAAGGACGACCTCGTGAGCGTCACCGCGGCCTACGCCAAGGAGACCGAGGGCACGCAGGCCGTCATCGCCGCCCGCAAGAAGATGGACGAGGCGAAGACCGACGACGAGCGCGACCTCGCCCGCAAGGACGTGATCGCCGCGCTCGACGCGCTCCACGCGAGCCAGGGCGAGGTGCCGCTCATCCGGCCCGACGTCGACGAGGCCATGGTCGCCCAGGTGGTCGCCGCCTGGACGGGCATCCCCGTCGGCAAGATGGTCCAGGACGACGTGAAGAACCTCCTCGACATGGAGGGGCAGCTCACGCGGCGGATCAAGGGCCAGGACTACGGCATCCACACCATCGCCAAGGAGCTGCGCTCCGCCCGCGCGGGGCTCAAGCCGCTCAACACCCCGCAGGGCGTGTTCATCCTCGTCGGCCCCTCCGGCGTCGGCAAGACGGAGACGGCCCTCGGCATCGCCGACCTGATGTTCGGCGGCGAGCGGATGATGACGACCATCAACATGAGCGAGTTCCAGGAGAAGCACACCGTCTCCCGGCTCATCGGCTCGCCCCCCGGCTACGTCGGCTACGGCGAGGGCGGCATGCTCACCGAGGCGGTGCGCCAGCGCCCCTACACCGTCGTGCTCCTCGACGAGGTCGAGAAGGCCGATCCGGACGTGATGAACCTGTTCTACCAGGTGTTCGACAAGGGCATGCTGAGCGACGGCGAGGGCCGCCTCGTCGACTTCAAGAACACGGTCATCATCCTGACGAGCAACCTCGCCACGGACAAGATCACCAACGCCTGGGCCGCCGCGTACGACGAGTCGCCGAAGAAGCGCTTCGATCAGGACGAGGAGTTCATGAAGGAGATCATCGCGTCGATCAAGCCGACGCTCTCCGCGCACTTCAAGCCGGCGCTCCTCGCCCGCATGACGATGATCCCCTACCTGCCGATCTCGCCCGAGGCCCTCGGCGACATCACGCGCCTCAAGATGGACGCCCTGATCGACCGGCTCCGCAAGAGCCAGCGCATCGAGGGCTCGTACACCGACGCGCTCGTGGAGATGATCGCCAAGCGCTGCACCGAGGTCGACACCGGCGCCCGCAACATCGACCACATCCTGCGCGCCACGCTGCTCCCGCAGCTCTCCGTGGCCGTGCTCGAGCGGATGGCCGAGTCGACGATGCCGAAGAAGGTCGAAATCGGCGTCGACGAGCACAGTAACTTCACCATCACGTTCAGCGACTGATCGGGCACGTCGCTCGATCGCACCCGCCTCGTCACGTCGACCGATCGGCCGGCGTGTTCGAGGCGGCCGGCGCCGTCCTCGAGGTGGCGCGCCCCGCGCCGTCCGGCGCGCTCGACGGTCGAACGACCGGCGGCAAGGGGTGCGACCACGCGCAAGCGTTGCGGTCGCGCCCCCGGCTCGCGCTCGATTTCCCCGTGTTTTTCCCACCACCGCGGGCGCTCCTTGCGCGGTACGGCCGATGCACCGCGCTCCCCGCCCGGCGCTGTCGCCTCTCTCCATGGGCGGGAGCGCGCGGGCGACGAAGGTCGCGGTTCGGATCAAGGGGGTCGGTCATCCGAGGCGCGGCCGGGGGTTCATCACACAAGCGACAGGAGATATCGCCATGCCGGATCCCACCACCACCGAACGGTTCAGGGCCCTCGTCGACCGTCATCAGCGGGAGCTCGCCGCGTTCCGCGAGCCCTTCCAGCGGCCTGGAATGGGCTTCTCGATGGTCTCCGACGCCGATCTGCACCGCAAGCTGGCGCTCACCGCCGGACAGCCGCAGATCCTCGGCCAGGGCTGGACGTCGGGCACCTCCGCGGGCTCGAACGCGAGCTACAGCGTGTACATCGCCAACCCGGGCACGCAGTCCTACTTCCCGATGTTCGTCACGATGTTCTTCGGCCTCGCCAACTTCGCGCCCGACATCATCGAGGGCTTCGAGGGCCGCGATCTCGCCTGGCCGTACCGCACCACCGAGCGCTTCACGCTGGCCGCGGGGGCCAACGTGACGAAGACCTTCAACTACGTCGTGCCCCCCGGCACGGGCGGCAACACCTACACGGGCAACGCGGTCGTCTGGGCCGGCAACTGGCACGACATCGGCACGTACTGCGATCGCGGTCTGTTCGACATCACCGTGAGCTGAGGGCCCACGGTCCCGGCGCGGGGGCTCGCCCGCGATCCTCGGCAGGCGGTGGCACCCAAGGCAAGGTAGGATGGGCGCCCGATGGCCGAGCCCGCCGAGCCCCCCGCCGAAGCGCCCGCGCAGGGCGAGGTCGCGCCGAAGGATCGCGCGCCGGCGGCCGGCGGCCGCGTGGTCTTCAAGCTCGGCGAGCGGGCGAGCCTCATCCTCGCGCTGGTCGTCCTCGCCCTCGATCTCTGGGCGAACTCCGCGACCGATCGCGACTACTACCTGCCCGACCTCTTCCGGCCGCTCGCGATCTTCCTGATCGCCCTCTTCCTCGCCACCGGCTTCCTCCGCCACCGCACGATCCGCCGCGCCCTCCGCACGCTGGGCTTCGTCACCATCCTCGCCGTGCTCGTGATGGAGGCGCGCATGCGCTACCGCGAGGGCGGCGTCGCGCGCATCGAGAAGACGGAGGACGTGCTGCTCCGCTACCACTACAAGCCGGGCCACGAGGAGCGCGATCCGGGCGGCGGCCCGCCGATCGTCGTCAACCACCTCGGCCTGATGGACGTGGAGCACGCCATCCCCAAGCCGCCGGGCACCCTGCGCATCGCCGTGCTCACCGGCTCGATCGCCAACGACGGCGCCATCCCCTTCGAGGACCGCTTCTTCCGCCGCATCGGCGCCGAGCTCGAAGGCGCGGTGCCCGGCAAGAAGGTCGAGGTGATCAACGTCTCCTGCGAGGGCTACAGCACGCTCCAGCAGGTGCGCCTGCTCGAAAAGGTGGGCCTCCGGTACGAGCCCGACGTCGTCGTCGTCGCCTACATGCTGAGCGCGGCCTCGCTCCAGAACGGCGGCTACCGCCGCTTCGGCAACAGCTTCTTCTCGTTCCGCTTCCTCCCCGCGATCGAGCGTCTGGAGACGGGCAGCCGCTGCGGCATCTTCGTCCCCTTCCACCAGCGGTACTCGTTCGACCTCGTCGTGCGCAATTCGTTCGAGCGGCTCGATCTGCTCCGCAAGCAGCGCAATTTCCAGGTGATGGTGGCCGTCCTGCCCGTGGTCGAGCGCTTCGACGACCCGGTCTGCTCGCACATCTACGACCAGGTGATCGCGCTCGCCGGCGAGGTCGGCTTCCCGGCCGTGCGCGTGCCCGACGCGTTCGTCGGCGAGCCGGTCAGCCGCTTCACCAAGCCCGGCCAGGCCGACGACGTGTGTCACCCGAACAGCGACGGCCACCGGCGGATCGGCGGGGCGATCGCCGGCGCGCTCCGCCAGCTCCTGCAGCTGCCCGCGGCGCCTCCACGTTGATCGTCCGCGCCGATCCGTCCGAGGCCACAAATCGCCTTGGTTTCCGGACCAATGCGCGGCCCGCCCCGGGCGCGGCCCCGCTTGACAGCAAATGGGCCAAAGGTAAGCTCTAACCTGGATAAAAGCCGCGTAGACGACGTAGACGAGGATGCCCCGATGTTGACGCCGTGGGACAAGCTGAAGATCAAGATGGCCGTCTCCCTGGGCTGGTCGATCAAGGGAAAGATGCCCGAGGCCATCCGCGCCTTCCAGGCCACCGAGGCCGACGGCGTCTGGCACCTCCACCGCGGCCTCGCCCGCCTCGACGACCCGAAGCTCAAGGCCATCCTCTTCTCCCACAGCCTCGAAGAAGAGTCGCACGCCGAGGAGTTCGCGCACACGTACCACGAGTACGCCGACCAGGTGATGACCCCGGCCGCCTACGAGCGGAAGGACCTCTACAGCGAGTACGACGCGCCCTGGAAGATCTTCGCGTTCGTGCACGTCGGCGAGCAGGACGCGACCGATCGCTTCCGCTACATCCGCAACACGCTGCGCGAGGGCGCCCTCAAGAAATCCCTCGAGAAGATCGTCGAGGACGAGGAGGGCCACGTCGACCTCACCCACCGCATGCTCGTGAAGATGGGCGCGACGGACAGCGACATCAAGAACGAGGTCCTGCGCGTGCGCCTCACGCGCCTCTGGGAGCAGTGGCTCCGCACCGGCAAGCGCGTCGTCGACAGCATCGCCACGCTCATGCTCTCGATCGCCTACTACCTGATGGGCCCCTTCCTCTTCCTCGCCGCCCGGAGGAAGCTCGCGCACCGGTTCGTCGAGTACGACAACAACCAGATCAAGAAGCTCTAGATGAAGGTCCTCGGCGTCTCGTACGGCTACCACGACTCATCGGCCTGCCTCGTGGTCGACGGAAAGGTGGTCGCCGCCGCGGCCGAAGAGCGCTTCACCCGGCAGAAGCACGACTCGAACTTCCCCACCTACGCGATCGAGTTCGTCCTCGCCCGCGGCAAGATCAAGCCGAGCGATCTCGACCAGGTCGTCTTCCACGAGGACCCGCACGCCAAGTTCTCGCGCGTCGTCACCTCCGCCCTCGCGCCCTTCCCCGCCTCGCGGAAAGAGTTCGTCAACGCCCTCAAGGCGTGGCTCGGCCGCAAGCTCTGGTCGATCAACACGATCTCCTCGCGCCTCGACGTCGGGCCCGACAAGATCAGCTACCTCTCCCACCACTTCAGCCACGCCGTGCAGGCCTTCATGGGCTCCGGCTTCGAAGAGTCCGCGATCATGATCGTCGACGCCGTCGGCGACTGGGCGTGCACCGCCCTCTACAAGGGCAAGTGGGAGGACGGCAAGCCCAAGGTCGAGCGCGTGATGGAGATGGCGTTCCCCAACTCCCTCGGCCTCGTCTACTCCGCGTTCACCGCCTACCTCGGCTTCTCACCCAACGACAGCGAGTGCAGCACCATGGCCCTGTCGGCCTTCGGCAAGCCGAGCTACGCCGACAAGCTGCGCGAGATCATCGCCGCGAAGGACGACGGGACGTACGAGGTCGACCAGAAGTACTTCAACTTCTCGACCTTCTACAAAGGCGCCGTCACCGAGCGCTTCCTCGACGCCTTCGGCCAGCCGCGCAGCTTCAAGAACAAGCTCCCGCAGACCTGCTTCAGCGACAAGATCGAGGTCCCGAAGGATCCGCAGCGCTGGGCCGACGCCGCGTGCAGCGTCCAGCTCGTCCTCGAGGAGCGCATCCTCGCCTTGCTCGAACGGCTGCACCAAGAGGTGCCCTCGGACAACCTCTGCTACGCGGGCGGCGTCAGCCTCAACTGCGTCGCCAACACCAAGCTGCTCCAGAAGGGCCCTTTCAAGAACTGGTTCATCCCGCCCGATCCGGGCGACGGCGGCACCAGCGTCGGCACCGCGCTCTACTACGCGGCCGTGAACGGTGACTGCACGCCCGAGGGCGCGAAGTACGGCCCCTACGTCGGCTCCGATTTCGACGAGGCCGACGACATCAAGATGATCGATCACATCAACCCCGACCATGTCCTGCGCTACCTCAAGCGGGGCCTGGAGCAGACGCCCGGGGTGCGCTGGAAGCACGAGACCTTCGACGACCCGCAGGCCCTCTGCGATCACGTCGCGAAGCGCTTGATGGACAGGCAGATCGTCGGCTGGTGCCAGGGCCGCGCCGAGCTCGGTCCGCGCGCGCTCGGCAACCGATCGATCCTCATCCGGCCCGACGACATCGACCTCGCCCTGCGCCTGAGCCGCAAGGTGAAGGACCGCGCGCTCTACCGCCCCTACGCCTTCTCCATCTGCTCGGACGACGCGGCCCGCGCCCTCGCGATCAAGCCCGAGCACTTCCCCTTCAACCGGTGGATGCAGTTCGCCGTGCCGGTGAAGAAAGAGGTCGAGGAGAAGGTCGTCTCCGCGCTGCACGTCGACCGGTCGACGCGCGTGCAGATCTGCTACCCGGAGGACAACCCGATCTACAACCGGCTCCTCACCACGTTCGGCAAGAGCGCCGGCCTCGGGGCCCTGCTCAACACCTCGTTCAACGCGAGCGGCTACCCGATCGTCTCGACCGCCGTCGAGGCGATGGTGATGTTCGCCCGCACCGACATGGACGCCCTGGTCCTCAACAACACGGTGGTCTGGAAGCAATGATGCGCACGCGGCACTGGTACACGGGCCTTGTCGTCATCGCGAAGACGGCGTTCACCACGTTCTCGACCTTCAGCCGCCACCGGATGAAGGCCTTCGTCCCCTTCGTCGGCGCGCTCCTGCTCGGCTCGATCGTGCTGTGGCTGATCAACGCGATCGCCCCACTCGCGCCGTTCGTCTACTCGCTCTTCTGAGCGCCCCCGGCCAACCGAATCTGCAAGACCATTCCGAACCCCGACCGCCAGGGAGGGGACCCCATCCGCGCGCGCAAGCGAGCGGCTGGGCGAGCGTGGGCGAGCCCTCTCCCGCGAGCGCGCTCGCTCACGCTCGCGATGCCGCTCCCTCGCGGTCGCGGATAGGGTCCGCTTGTTTACACGCGCGGTTCGGAAAGGTTGTGGGTTGGGTGGGTGGCTACGGCACTGGGACGAACTCGTCCCACCCGGCGCGCTTCAGGTAGTTCTTCCACACGCCTTCGCAGGTACGGTCGTACTTGCAGGTGGCGCACTCGGCGCGCTTCTCGCGCTCGGCGTCGTCCAGATCTTGCCGCGTCACGAGCACGAGGCCGCGGCCCTTGCCCTCCTGCTTGCGCTCGTCCTTGCGCGTCTCGGGCAGGCTCGCCTGCGTCTCCAGGTCGAAGTGCCGGTACTTCTCCACGAAGCCGCGGTTGAAATCGGGGATGCCCTCGGTCGTGCAGAGCGGGATGTCGACGAGGAAGGCCTGCGGGCGAGGCTCGCCTACCTCGTCGAGGAAGCGGCGGAACTGCGCGGCGATCTCGGTGTACGGCGGGAAGATCTGCTCGAAGTAGGTGTCGGCGCGGCCGTTCGCCTGCATCACGTTGAAGACCACCTGGTCGACGCCGTGCGCGCGGAGGAAGCGGTAGATGTCGAGCAGGTGCGGGAGGTTGCGATCGGTGAGCACCGTCGAGGTGTGCAGCTCGACGCCGAAGCGCTTGAGCTTGGCGATCGAGTCGAGGCCGGCGACGGTCTGCTCGAAGCTCTCGGGCGTGCGGGTCAGGCCCTCGTGCAGCTTCTTCGTGTGGCCGTGGATCGAGATGTAGAAGCGGTTCATCCCGGCCTTGGCGAGCGCGGCGGCGTAGGGCAGGTGGCCGACGCGCCTCCCGTTCGTCATCACGCTGATGCGCCGGTAGCCGAGGCCCTTCGCCCAGCCCACGAACTCGGGGAGCTCGTTTCGCGTCGTCGGCTCGCCGGAGGTGAAGCACACCTCCTCGGCGCCGCGATGGCCTTCGAGGATCCAGCGCACGCGCTCGGGCGTCATCGCCGAGTTGTTGACGTAGCGCCCGTCGCGGTCCTCCTCCATGCAGAAGACGCAGTTGTTGTTGCACACCGCGCCGATGGAGATGTGGACGCGCTCGTCCTGGCTCGCGACGCGCTCGGTGATGCTCGGATCGCGGGCCGCAGGCGTCTCTTCGGTGCGCGGGGCAGGGGAGGTGGACAAAGGATTTCCTCAAAATGTATCGTTGCGGAACCTCGCCGCTCTGTCAACCGCCGGTGCTCGGCGCCGGCCCCTCCTGGTAGGCTGGGTCTCCCGAGGCACGCCGCGTTTCCATGGACCTCCGCCGTCACATCCTCGCGCTCGTCGCGCCCGCCGGGCTGGGCGACGAGGTGGTGCCCGGCGCGCGCCTGATCGGCGCGTCCACCGAGCTCGGCCCGCGGCTCACGTTCGACGTGGGCGGGCAGGACGTGCACGTCGAGGTCGAGCCCATCTCGCCGACGCGACCGAGCGCGGCCCGCAGCGCGCGGCTCATGTTCAGCTACCGATCGGGCAGCGGCGAGATCCACGTCGATCCCCGCCTCGGCCAGGCCCTCTGCCGCGCCATCGCCAAGATCGCCGGCCCGCAGGAAGACCGCGTGCTCGACGCGCTGAGCCGCGCCGCCGCCGAGGCCGCCGAGACGCGCGACGGATCGACGCGCATCCGCGAGGTGAAGGTCGATCGCCTCCTCGAGCCGGCCGGCCCGCGCGCCCGCCGCTACTACACGCTGAGCCCCTACGTGGGCTGCCTCATCGGCTGCCGCTTCTGCTACGCGCAGTCGCGCGTCGGCATCGCCCGCGACCTCGAGCGCCTGCCGGTCGTGCCCTGGGGCTCGTACGTGGACGCGCGCGTCAACGCGCCCGAGGTGCTCGCGAAGGAGCTCGCCGAGACGGCGCCGCGCCCCCTCAAGTTCTGCCCGATCGTGAGCGACCCGTACCAGGCGGTGGAGAAGCGCTACGGCCTGACGCGCGCCTGCCTCGAGGCGATCCGTGACGCGCCCGCCGCCTTCCCGACGCTCGTGCTCACGCGCTCGCGCCTCGTCGAGCGCGACGCCGAGCTCATCGCCTCGCTGCCCGACGGGCGGGGCGGCGTCTCGATCCCGACCATCGACGATGCCGTCCGTCAACACTTCGAGCCAAGAGGATCCAGCGTGGACGACCGGCTCTCCGCCCTCCGCACGCTGCGCGCCGCCGGGGCGAAGACCTTCGCGGTGGTGCAGCCGCTCCTGCCGGGATCGATCCCAGCGCTCGCCGACGCGCTCGCCGCCACGGTCAGCTCGGTGAGCATCGACGTCCTGCACGGCGTCGAGGGCGCGTCGGACGACTTCGACGATCCGGCCTACGCGCCGTCGAAGGAGAGCGACTGGCAGATCGAGCGCGCGGTCGAGCTCGAGGCCGCGCTCGTCGCCCGCGGAGTCTCCGTGTGGCGGGGCGAGCTGCCCCCCGACCTCGCCTGAGCGCGCCCCATGCGCATGCGCACGACCCGATGAGCCCGGACCCGGCCGCGCGCCCCGCCGATCGCTCGTCGCGCCGCATGCTCGCCCTGCGCGTGGTGATCGGCGCAGCGCTCCTCGCCGCCTCCGCCCTCGCGCTCCGCCGCCTCGATAGAGACGCGCTCCTCGCGGCCCTGCGCGGCGCGCGCCCTCGCTCGTGGCGATCGCCATGGCGCTCAACATCGTGCAGCTCGGCGCCAAGTCGGAGCGCTGGCGCACCATGCTCTCCGCCGGCAGCCCCGCGCGCCTCCCTCCGCTGCGCGTCTACCACTACCTCGTCACCGCCTACGGCGCCTCGATGGTCCTGCCCGGCCCGGTCGGCGAGGCGCTGCGCATCTACTTGCTCCGCCGCCGCCACGGGATCTCGATCGGCCTCGGCACCGCCGTCGCGGTGCTCGAAAAGCTCTTCGACGGCCTCGGCCTGATCCTCATCCTCGCGCCGCTCCCCTTCCTCCTCACGTTGCCGCGCCCCGCCGCGCTCACCCTCGGCGCCCTCTGCCTCGCCGGCCTCGCCGTCGTGCTCCTCGTGGTCCTCGTCGCGCGCCGCGCCCCGGCCGATGTCTTCGCGGGCCGCCTCGCGCGCCTCGCCCACCTCGCGCCCGGCCTGGAGAGCTTCCGCCGCCCGGCGATCTTCCTCCGCGCCTCGGCCCTCTCGCTCGGCGCGCACCTCCTCGACGCCGTCACCATCCTGCTCCTGATGCGCGCCGTCGGCCTCGATCTGCCCTGGATCAGCGCCTCGCTCGTGATCCTCGCCCTCCGCCTCGCGATGATCGTCCCGCTCACGCCCGGCCATGTCGGCACCCTGGAGGCGAGCATCACCGCGGCCCTCGCCCTGCTCGGCACGAGGCCCGAGCAGGCCGTCGCCTTCGCCCTCGTCTACCACGCGCTCCAGCTCTTCCCCGTGCTCGTGCTCGCCGCGAGCGGAACCACCCTCGTCACCGAGGCCCGCGCCGCCTACACTACGCGGTGATGGACGGAGCGAACCCCCCGCGCGAATTCGGCGACGAGGTGGTGCGCCTCCCCAAGGTCGAGATCTACGTCACCGACGTCTGCAACAACCGGTGCAGCTACTGCACGACGGGCTGGGACAACACCGAGAACGCCCGCTCGTCGCTCAAGCACGTGCCGCGCGAGCGCATCCAGGCCCTGCTCGCCGAGAGCTACGACAAGGGCGCGCGCAGGGTCGTGTTCCAGGGCGGCGAGCCCACCATCCGCCCCGACCTCGGTGACCTGCTCGCCGACGCGCGCGCCGCCGGCTACGAGGCCACCACCGTCTTCACCAACGCCCGCGCCGCCTCTTCACCCATCGCCGCCCGCTGGCTCGCGTCCATGGGCGTCACCTGGTTCCAGGTCTCGATCCAGGGCGGCACGGCCGAGGCGCACGACGAGTCGGTCGTGGCGGCGCGCGCCTTCAAGCAGACGATCGAGGGCACGCGGCGGCTGCTCGCCCTCGGCCAGCGGGTCAAGGTCAACGGTGTGCTCACCCGTCACCTCCTGTCAACGCTGCGCGAGTTCGCCGCCCTGATGATCGATCTCCGCCCGGAGGAAGTGGGGCTCGACGTGGTCCGCCCCTCGCCCGCCTTCGGCCCCGATCGCGCATCGTACGAAGACCTGCTCCCGCCGCTCTCGCGCTACGGCGAGGCCCTCGCGGGCGCGCTCCTCTCCATGAACGCGGCCGGCGTCCCCGCGCGCGTCATCAGCTGCCCGCCCTGCCTCATCCCCGGCGCCGAGCACCTGATCTCGGACGAGCAGGACACCACCATCACCCAGATCCCCACCGGCGAGGTGATGCACAAGCTCGCCCAGCGCCGCTCCCTCCAGGTCAAGCCGGAGACCTGCCGGGCATGCGCGTATGACACCGTGTGCCCCGGGGTCTTCGGCCTCTACGCCGAGCAATACGGTTTCGATGAGCTGCGCCCGCTCGCCGAGCGCCGCCCCGCCCCGCCGCCTCCGCCGCACGAGGTCGATCGATCGACGCCGCTCACACGCGCGCTGCGGGCCCTGTTCCCGCCGCCGGGCGACAGGGCGACGGGCGTGCGCGCCGTGGAGCCGCGGGCCGACGGCACGCACGAGCTCCTCTGCTTCGGCCCCCGCGGCGAGGCGCGCGTCATCGTCGCCCCCCGCGGGCAGGGCCCGGCCTACCTCACCACAGCGCGGTTCGCCCTCAGCTACCGCGCGGTCCCGGGCGAGCCTGCGCCCGATCTGCGCCTGGTCGAGGCCGTGGCCCAGGCGATCCGGAAGGTCGAGGGCCGTCTCGGGGCGCTCGTCTGAGCGTTCCCTCCGCTCCGTTCCCGCTCCCGCTCCCGTTCCCGCGACGCTCTCCCGATCCGGAGGGGGTAGCGGGAGGGGGCAGCGGGAGCGGGAGGGGGAGAGGAAGAGAGGAGGGGAGCCTGTGATCAAATTTGGGCTTTTGCCCCCGGAGCGAATACAAATGCGGTCCATGGTCCATTCGCAGAGGGCGCTCCGCTGGTCTCGCAGGCTGTTGGTGCTCGCGCTGGGCGGGCTCTCGCTCGGTTCGCTGACAGGCCTGGTCGTCGCCTGCGGGTCCGCGCCGGCGCCGCTCGCGCCCAAGCCCTGCGATGTTCAGGTGGTGACCCTGAACATCTACGCGGCGGACAACATCAACCCGAACGAGAACGGCAACCCTCGGCCCGTCCAGATCCGCCTCTACCAGCTCAAGAACGACGTGCGGATGGAGAACGCCACGTACGACGAGATCTTCTTGAAGGACAAGGAGACGCTCGAGGACGACATGATGAAGGTCGACCAGCTCGCGGTCTTCCCGAACGAGCTCGTGCAGGTGAAGTTCGAGCGCATCAAGGAGGCGAGCGTGCTCGTCGGGGTGGCCCTCTTCCACAGCCCCAAGGGCACGAGCTGGAAGACCTACTACGCCTTCCCGCCCCTGCCGGGCGACGCCGCGGCATGCGGCGCCCGGGGAGGGGACGCCGGGGCCGACGGCGGGGTCAAGGGGGAGACCGACCCGCACACGGCCTTCTTCATCGAGTCCACCAAGATCGACAACGGATCCCAGTTCGACGAGTCGATGTTCCCGAACGCCACCTCGGTGCGCAAGGTCGATCTGCCCAAGAAATCGGCCTCACCGGAGAGCCCGGCGGCTGCCCCGGCTGGAAAGTAGCGGGCGTGGGCGCGGGCGGCGGGCGAGGCCCCTGCCGGGTCGGAAAAGCCGCCCGGGGGGCCATGGACAAAGTCGGGAGAGATTCTGGTAAGACTGTGCAGGCGACATGATCCACCCGCGCAAGCCTGTCTGGACCGAGGGGCTCTTCATGACCCCTCAGCATCTGCAGCAGTCCGACCTGTACCACGAGGCGCTGCTGCACGCGCGCATGCACGCGGTGGTGTCGTACGACTGGGGCATCACCGGCGTCTCGTTCGACGAGCGCGCCCTCGTCGCCGGCCAGCTCAAGGTCATCAAGTGCCACGGCTTCTTCCCCGACGGCACGCCGTTCTTCGTCGGCGATCGCGGTGAAGACGCGGTCGAGGCGCGCCCGCTCGAAGGCGCGTTCCCCGCGGCGCTCGAGGCGCTCGACATCTTCCTCGCCATCCCGCACGTCCGCGACAACAACGCCAACATCAGCCTCGATCCGACCAAGGTCGGCCCCGCGGTGCGCTACGTCGCCTCCGCGACGACGGTCGCCGACGTCAACACGGGCCGCAACGAGACGGCCATCACCTGGGCCCGCGGCAACATGCGCCTGCTCTACGGCACCGAGCCGCGCGACGCCTTCCAGACGGTGCGCATCGGCCAGCTCGTGCGCGACCGCACCGGCGCGATCGTCGTCAAGAAGAACTTCATCCCGTCCATCCTGCACATCGGCGCGTCCGATCACCTGATGGGCGGCCTGCGCCGCGTGCTCTCGGCGCTCGTGGGCAAGCAGAAGTCGCTCTCCGAAGGCCGCCGCATGCGCACGGCCGCCGCGGTGGATTTCCAGGCCTCGGACACCGCCAAGTTCTGGATGCTCCACACGTGCAACTCCTTCATCCCCATGTTCTCGCACCTGGTGGACCACGGCGACGCCCACCCCGAGGATTGCTACATGATGCTCGGCTCGCTCATCGGCGAGTTCTGCACCTTCTCGGCCGACGGCGATCCGACGGCGATGCCCAAGTTCAACTACCTCGAGCTCGGCGACGTCTTCGATCCGATGATCGACCGCGCCGTCGCGATGATCCAGGGCGTGCTCGCCGAGAACTACACCATCGTCCCCCTCGAGAAGCGCGAGGACGGGATGTACCTCGGCAAGTTCGAGGACCCGAAGCTCCCCCGCACGCACGAGCTCTTCCTCGAGGCCAAGGGGACGGACGAGGCCACGCTGCGCGAGCGGCTCCCGCGCCTGCTCAAGATCGGGTCGTGGACCCAGATCGGCTACATCCTCAACGCCGCCATGCCCGGCGTGCGGGTCGGGATCGAGTACCGGCCCCCCGGCGCCATCCCCGTCAAGCCCGGCCTGGTCTACCTCCGCGTCGATCAAGCTGGCGATTACTGGAACGATATCCTCGGGTCTGGCACCATCGCGATTTATCAGCCGATCGATCCGCAGAAGGTCGACCTCCGGCTGATCGCGGTCCAGGCAGGTAAGTAGCCGTAATCATTACGGTTAATCGGTCCTCTCCAGGGCCGGACAAGAGTTTCACGTGTTCGCAGGCGGCTCGGCACCCTCCGCCGGCCCGGGGCTCCGGGGCGGC
The DNA here is from genome assembly GCA_046351295.1 of Byssovorax sp. Taxonomy (GTDB): domain Bacteria; phylum Myxococcota_A; class Polyangia; order Polyangiales; family Polyangiaceae; genus JAXLYT01. Next base: position 32,436 of record JAXLYT010000015.1, on the reverse strand, counting down.
GGGGGCGCTCGCTCGACCACCGCCGGTGACAAGGAGCCCATGAGCCTCTCGCAAACGACGTACTGGGTCTGCTCCGACGTCCTCTCCCTCATCCTCCAGCTCCGCTCTTCGCGGGACCTGCCTGCGCCGGACATCCTCCAGCGCCGGGTGCTCGGCCTGTTCGACACGATGATGCAGAACGGGCGGGAGGCGCGCATCCCCGAGCAGGACATGATCGACGCGAAGTTCGCCCTCGCGGCCTTCGCCGACGAGGTCATCTTCCACTCGACCTGGCCGGGGAAGACGCAGTGGCTCCAGAACCCCCTCCAGCTCCAGTTCTTCCAGACGAACAACGCCGGCGACGGGTTCTTCTCGAAGCTCGACGAGCTCTACGGACAGCGACAAAGAGCCCATGTCGCGCAAATCTTCTTCCTCTGCTTGGCCCTCGGCTTCCAAGGGAAATATCGTCTGCGTCAGCAGGAAGGTCTGGGTGCCGTGGTCGAAGGTCTGGGTAATTTCGTCGCGCTGTCGGAGGGAGGCGGGGATCTCCTCGCCCCCAACGCCGAGCGCAAGGACGGAGGCGGTGGCGCCGTCCGTCGCGAGCTGCCCTTCCTCGCCGCGGCCCTCGGCTTCCTGGTCGTCGCCGTGCTGGTGGTCATCATCCTCCGCCTCGTCATTGGCTCCACGGCCTCCGACGTGGCCGAGGCGATCCTGAAGGTCGTCAGCGGTAAGTAGACCGCCGCGCCGGTAGCGCGCTGCGTGTCATGGGAGACGTTCGATGTGGCTTTGGATCCTGAGCGCCCTTCTCATCGCCCTCGCCTGGGGCGCGTGGTTCTTCCTGAACCCCGCGGCCCCACGGCCTGAGCTCGTCCCGATCTGGATCCCCCTGGTCGTCACGGTCGCGGTGGTCCTGGTGCTCGCCGGGATCATCATCTTCCGCCGCATCCGCGCCGCCCGCGCGGCCCGCGCGCTGGAGAAGGCCATCGCCCAGCAGGCGCAGGAGCAGGCGCTCGCCGCCAAGCCCGAGCGCGCCGCCGAGATCCAGGAGCTGCACCGCCAGATCCAGCAGGGCATCAACGCCCTCAAGGCCTCCAAGCTCGGCGGCGGCAGCGGCGCGGACGCCCTCTACTCGCTCCCCTGGTACGTGATGGTCGGCCCGCCCGGCGCCGGCAAGACGACCGCGCTCCGCCACTCGGGCCTCGTCTTCCCCTACCTCGATCCGAACGGCGGCGGCGTCCGCGGCGTGGGCGGCACGCGCAACTGCGACTGGTGGTTCACCAACGAGGCGATCCTCCTCGACACGGCCGGCCGCTACACCACCGAGAGCGACGACCACGAGGAGTGGATGGCGTTCCTCGAGCAGCTCCTCAAGTACCGCACCGACAAGCCGATCAACGGCGTGATCGTCGCGGTCTCGATCGCCGAGCTGCTCGACGCCTCCGAGGACCAGATCCAGCAGACGGCCAAGAACGTCCGCGCGCGCATCGACGAGATGCAGCAGACGCTCAAGATGATCGTGCCCGTCTACGTGCTCTTCACCAAGGTCGACCTCGTCGCCGGCTTCACCGAGTTCTTCGGCGACCTCAAGAAGAGCGAGCGCGGCCAGCCCTGGGGCGCCACGTTCCGCCTCAACGCCGACAAGAGCGAGCCCGGCAAGCTCTTCGACACCGAGTTCGACACGCTGGTCGAGTCCCTCCACATCCGCGGCCTCAAGCGCATCACCCTCGAGCGCAACCGCGACGTCAAGGAGAAGACCTACCAGTTCCCGCTCGAGTTCGCGGCGATCAAGCGCAACCTCTCCGACTTCCTCGCGACCGCGTTCGGGCCCAAGGCGGCCGAGCCGCCGCCCAAGGCCGAGAAGGGCAAGAAGGCCCCCAAGGCCCAGGCGCCCATCGCTCCGCCGATCCTCCGCGGCTTCTACTTCACGAGCGGCGTGCAGGAGGGCAAGCCCCTCGACCGCGTCGTCGGCGCCATGGGCCGCGCCTTCGGCCTGCGCGGCGCCGTCGCCGAGGAGAGCGCCGAGAAGACCGAGTCGAAGAGCTTCTTCCTCAAGGATGTCTTCACCGGCATCGTCTTCGCCGACAAGGACCTCGCGGCCCGCACCGAGGCCGAGGTCGCGCGCCTCCGCGCCCAGCGCTTCCTCGTCGCCGCGGCCGCCGCGCTCCTCGCGCTGCTCTTCCTCATCCCGTCGGTCATCTCCTTCTTCAACAACCGCGGCCTCGTCAACGAGACGGCCAAGGTCTCGAAGGAGGCGGCCGACGTGAACTGGGACGACGGCGGTCCGCCCGTCGAGAAGGTCGACAAGCTCGAGAACCTGCTCCACCACGCCGAGCACCTCGACCAGATCTCGAAGGATCGCCCCGTCGACTACACCTTCCTGATGTTCCAGGCGGACCGGCTCTTCGAGCCCGCCAAGGAGCAGTACATCGCGAGCCTCAAGAAGGGCTTCGTCGACCCGACCCGCCGCGCCATGGAAGACCGCCTCGGCGCGGCCCGCGGCGCGAACTACGTCGAGGACTTCGACACCCTGAAGATGTACCTCCTCTTCGCGGACGACAAAGTCTACCGCGCGCACCTGGAGGACGAGGACGTCGCGATCTGGGAGGTCGATCACCTCACCAAGGCCTGGGCCAAGTACCTCCGCCAGACGAACACCTCCGTCAGCGAAGAGGACCTGATCCAGAAGCTCAAGCCCCACGTCCGCTACTACGTCGACCTGCTCCGCCGCGGGAAGATCAAGGGCGAGGTCATCGACGCCGCGCTCGTCGAGAAGGTCCGCGTCGACCTGCGCCGCGTGGGCGCGGCCCTCATCAACTACGACCGCTTCGTCACCTCGCTCATCGATCGCCGGATCGATCCGAGCAAGCCGGCGACGCAGGACAACCTCCAGTTCCCGCCGATCACGCTCGCGCAGATCTTCGCCGACCGGTCGGACGTGCTGAAGAAGGTCCACAGCTATAGCGAGAAGCTGAACCCGGGGAAGTGGCTCGAGGTGCGCGGCCCCTACACGTACAAGGGCCACAAGGAGGTCATCTCCTCGCTCGACGGCGGCGCCGTCGTCATCGAGCGCGAGCTGTGGGTCGTGCCGCCCGACGTCGAGGAGTCGCAGCGCTCCACGTGGATCAAGCGGCAGCTCGATCAGGTGCGGCAGGACTACGACCTCAAGTACATCCTCGAGTGGACGAAGTTCTTCAAGGACATCATCGTCGACGTCCCCAACACGAACCGCGAGGCGATCGAGGAGTTCAAGATCCTCTCCACCCCCGACTGGCCGTACCAGCGCCTGCTCCGCGTGCTCTTCGAGAACACCCAGTTCGAGGAGATCGAGAACAGCGGCGTGGTCGACGACCTCGAGGTGGACGGCGGCGTCGTCGATCAGCTCAAGCTGAAGGCCCAGCAGCGCCTCCAGCGCAAGACGACCATCCAGCTCAACCCGATCTTCCGCGGCCTCGCCCAGAAGCCCGGCGAGCGCCCGGATCCGGTGCCGCTCGCGTTCACCTCGATGGTGCACTTCGGCGTGCCGGCGCTCCCGCCCAAGCCCAAGGACGATCAGCCGCCCCCTGCGCCCCAGCCGGTCGAGCTCGGCACCTACGTGGGCAAGCTCCAGGATCTCGCGGGCGAGATGGGCAACGTCGAGGACGGGCCCCCGAACCCCGACACCAAGAAGGCGACCGAGAAGTTCGAGGACGCGGTGCGCACCACCGAGGCGCTCATCCTCAAGATGGACGACACCGGTCAGGCCTTGATGACCGACATGCTGATGAACCCGCTGCGCCAGGCGTACCGCGCGGTGATGAAGCATGCCGGCGGCGCGGCGAGCGGCCTCTGGGAGGTCGTCGTCTACCCGACGTACAAGGACAAGATCAAGGACCGCTACCCCTTCAACCTGGCCTCGACGCGCGACGCCTCGTTCCAGGACGCGGTGGCCTTCTTCAAGCCGAAGGGCGGCATCCTCTGGGGCTTCTACGACCAGTACCTCAAGCCCTTCCACACGAAGCAGAACCACGACTTCATCCCCGAGGCGCACCTCGAGATGCGGCCGCGCCCGGCCAAGCCGTTCTCCCCGTTCAACCCGAACATGTACAACTGCCTCAAGCGCGCCGACGAGATCACCGACGCGCTCTGGGCCGAGGGCGACGGAGAGAAGCCGCAGGTGAGCTTCCAGATCAACGTCAAGACGGTGAGCCCCATCGTCAGCGACGTGATCTTCGAGCTCGACGGCCAGAAGCGCGTGTACCGGAACGAGAAGGAGTTCTTCCACCCGTTCACCTGGCCGGGGCCGAAGCCCTCGGGCGCGCGCATCCAGGTGCGCGGCGCCGGCGGGCTCGACGAGGAGATCGTGCGCGAGGGGCCGTGGGGCCTGTTCCGCCTGCTCGAGTCGGCCACCATCACGGCCGAGAAGGACAGCGATCAGCTCTTCACCGCCACGTGGGAGATGAGCGCGCCGCCGGTGAGCGTGACCCTCGAGTTCAAGCCCACCCGCGCCAACCACCCGTTCCCGTCGAGCTTCTTCCGCGCCACCAACTGCCCGCCGTCGATCGGCGACAAGTTCGGCAAGGGCGGAGACAAAGGCGGCGACAAGGGCGGCGCCAAGGACGCGAAGGGCAAGGGCTGAGCTCCCTGGATTCGGGGTGCAGCTCGTCGCAGGCCCGCTCATCTCGCTCACACGCGATCCCCCGGGAAACGAAGCCTTCCGACCCTCTCCCTCTCCCGCTCCCGTTCCCCCTCCCGCGGCCCGTGCCGGTTCGGGCAGAGGGTGACGGGAGCGGGCGCGGGAGCGGGCGCGGGAGCGGACAGCCCGGAGATTGACGCGACTCGATTTGCACCCCTGGATTTGGGCCCGTCCCTTCGTGTATCTCTAGGCCGAGCCGCTCATGTTCTGGCGCAAGAAGAAGGCCCCGGCCGCCCCGCCTCAGATTGGCTGCTTCGGCAAGCTGCCGGCCACGGGCGACTTCATCCGCCTCAACGCGGGCGGCGACGAGCTCGCCTCCTTCGATCGCTGGCTCGGCTCGTCGATCGACTTCGCGCGCCAGACGCTCGGCCCCTCGTTCGACAGCGCCTACGCCCCCGCGGTGGGCCTCTTCATTTACCGCGGTGAGGGCAAGGGCAACGAGCCGCCCGCGCGCGGCATGGTCGGGGCGTGGGCCGCGAGCCGCGACAACGCGGGGCGCAGCTACCCGATGGTCGTGTTCGGCTCGTACGACTACAACCAGCTCGTCGCGACGGGCGCGGCCCTGCCGATCGCCCTCTGGCCGCTGCTCTCCGCCGCGTACGATCTCGCCACCAACGGCCGGATGATGCCCGTCGACGGCTTCCTCGAGCGGGTCTCGCGCCTCTCGCCGCCGCTCCTCGACGACGCCGAGACGGCCAACGCCGGCTACCGCGGCTGGCTCTCCACGCAGCCGATGAAGGCCCTCTGGGACACGGGCTTCGGCACCGACGCGGGGCGCTACTGGGTGGTGCACAACATCATGGCCTCGGTCGAGCCCTTCCGCGGGCAGGAGCTCTCGAAGACGGGCCTCTGCCTGCGCCTGCCGCTCGGCGCGGGCGACGCCTACGCCGCCGCCGTGTGGATGGACATCACCCTGCGCCTCGCGAAGTGGGGACGCACCTTGCTGAACGCCTTCTGGACGCCGCAAAAGACGGTGCTCATCCACCTCGGCCCCCCGCACGTCGCGACGTTCAAGGAGCTCATCGCCCCCTCGCAGGACGCCGATCACGTGGCCGACCTCTGCGGCGCTCCGACCATGGACGAGCAGGCCTCCCGCCGCGCCCTCGGCCCTCACCTCGAGTCGCTGACCGCGCGCACCGACCTCTCGCTCGCGAGCTTCCTGGACGGGTTGAGCTGAAGCGCAGACGTTCGTGATGCGTGTGCCGTTGGGCGGCGCCGGTCCGCTTGCTGGCGCGCGCGGTTTGGAACTGCCCGCGATCCAGAAGCTCGCCGTTCCCAAACCCGAACATCTTGGTATTCTCCGGCCCCCATGGCTGTCGACGACGTCATTTCTGCATCCAAGGAGAAGCTCTCGTCGCTGCTCGAGCCGATCAACGGCGGGGCCGGCGCCGATGTCTCGTTCGACGAGACCTTCGATCTCGTCAAGGCCGAGATCGAGAAGATGCAGTCGCTCAGCGGCGGCAAGGTGGACTGGGGCTCCATCTCCAGCAACACCGAGGAGATCCTCTCCGAGAAGGGGAAGGACTTCCGCGTCGCGATCTACTACGCGGCGGCGCGCGCGCAGATCGACAGCGTGCAGGGGCTCTTCGACGGCTTCGTCCTCCTGCAGGAATTGATCGCCGGCTTCTGGGACACGATGGGCCCGCCGCTCCGCCGCCCGAAGACGCGCGGCGCGATCTGCGAGTGGTACAACAAGCTCGTCTCGGAGTGGTTCACGAGCTACCAGCCCACCGAGAAGCAGGGCGATCTGATCAACGCCCTCGAGAAGGTGAGCCGCGGCGTCGACAACGATCTCGCGGAGAAGCTCGGCGACGCGTACCCGGGCCTCAACTCGGTGCGGAGCGTGATCCAGAACCTGGTGCGCTCCGTCCCGAAGCCCGCGCCGCCACCGCCGCCGCCGCCACCGCCGCCTCCTCCTCCGCCACCGCCGCCCCCCAAGCCCGAGCGCACCGAGGCCGCTCCCCCGCCCGAGCCCGTCGCGTCGTACGAAGCTCCCTCGGGCGGAGGCGGAGGCGAGGGCGGCTTCACCGCGTCCTATGTCGCCGACATGCAGACGGCGATGGCGGCCCTGCCGGAGTGCGGCAAGGCCCTCGTCAAGATCGGCGAGATCTACCGGGCGTACGACTACAACGATCACAACGCCTTCCGCTTCAGCCGGACGGGCGCGTGGCTCGAGGTCAACCAGGCCCTCGCCGCCGAGAACGGGATGACCGTGATCCCCGGCCCCGACGCGAGCCTGCGCGATCAGCTCGACGGCCTGGCCTCGGCCGAGAACTGGGCGGGCGTGCTGGAGCTCGTCGACACGATCCTCGTGGACGCGCCGCTCTGGCTCGATCCGCAGCGCTACGCCGCCGACGCGCTCGACAAGCTCGGCGCCGCCGACGCGCGCACGGCGCTGGTGCGCGAGCTCGCGTACCTGCTCGTCCGCTCACCGGGCCTCCACACGTTCACGTTCAACGACGGCACCGCGCTCGCCGACGACACGACCCGCGCCTGGATCGAGGACGAGGTGCTCAAGTCGTTCGGCGCAGGCGGCGGGGGTGGTGGGGGCGGAGGCGGCGGAGGTGCGCCGCGGACGGGCGGCGGCTCGATCGACAAGGCCCTCGCCGAGGCGCGCAACCTCGCCCAGAACCAGCAGCTCCCGGACGCGATCGCGGTCATCAGCAAGGCGCTCGGGACGGCCACCAAGCCGGTCGATCGCTTCCGCGGCAAGCTGGAGATCGCCAAGCTCTGCCTCCAGGCCGAGCAGCACGGCATCGCCAAGGCCCAGCTCGACGGGCTCGATCGCCTGGCCGAGACCCACCGCCTCGCCGAGTGGGATCCGACCCTCTGTGCGGAGCTTTACGAAGCGCAGTTCTTGGCACAGCGCGGCGTAAACCGGATGGCCGAGCCGACCCCGGAGGCTCAGGCCCGAGAAAACACGGCCTTCGAGCGGCTCTGCCTGCTCGACCCCGGGGCGGCCCTCCGCCTGATGACGGGAGGGTGAACCAGCGCGATCGTGCGATCGAGAAAGCTAGCGCTTTCATTTCTGATTTTGGTTTATGCTCCTCGCGCCCGGGGCGGTAGTACCCCCGCCCGCCCGCCCGAGCACGCGGAGCGTCCGATGCGCAGAGGAGACGAAGCGCGCGGATTAGTCGCCCAGGTTTACAAGGGGAAAGGAGCTCTCAGCGATGTCGAAAGAGGGATCAGTCGCGCCTAAGGAGCGCGTGAACATCACCTACAAGCCTGCGACGGGGAACGCCAAGGAAGAGGTCGAGCTGCCGCTGAAGCTCCTCATGATCGGCGACTACACCCAGCGCCCGGATCCTCGCCCGCTCGAGGATCGCAAGCCGATCAACGTCGACAAGGACAACTTCCAGAAGGTCATGAGCGAGCAGAAGCTCGCCCTGAGCTACTCGGTCAAGGACAAGCTGTCCGAGGACGAGGGCGCGGAGCTCGCCGTCAACCTCAAGTTCCGCCGCCTGTCCGACATGGAGCCCGAGGCGATCGCCAACCAGGTCCCCGAGCTGAAGAAGCTCCTCGATCTGCGCGCGGCCCTCACGGCGCTCAAGGGCCCGCTCGGCAACGAGAAGGCCTTCCGCAACAAGATCCAGACGATCCTCAACGACCCGGCCCAGCGCAACAAGCTGGTCAACGAGCTCGGCCTCAAGAAGGAGGAAGGTTGATCCATGGCTACTGAAGCACAGGGCGCGGCCGCGGCCCACACCCTCGAGGGCGGCTCGCTCCTCGAAGACATCCTCGCCGAGACGAAGATGACGCCGGGCGACGAGGGCTACGAGGTCGCCAAGCGCGGCGTCCAGGCCTTCATCGCCGAGCTCATCACGCCGAAGCGCGAGGGCGAGAAGGTCGACAAGGCCTTCGTCGACGCCCTCATCGCCGAGATCGACGCGAAGCTCTCCGGGCAGATCGACGAGATCCTCCACCACCCGCAGTTCCAGAAGCTCGAGTCCGCGTGGCGCGGCCTCAAGTTCGTCGTCGATCGCACGGACTTCCGCGAGAACATCAAGGTCGAGCTGCTCAACTGCTCGAAGGAAGATCTGCTCGCCGACTTCGAGGACTCCCCCGAGGTGCCGAAGAGCGGTCTCTACAAGCTGGTCTACTCGGCCGAGTTCGGTCAGTTCGGCGGCAAGCCCGTCGGCGCGATCGTCTCGAACTACGAGTTCGGCCCCGGCCCGCAGGACATCGCCCTCCTGCAGAAGTGCGCGGCCGTCGCCGCCATGGCGCACGCGCCCTTCCTCGCCGCCGCCGGCCCGCAGTTCTTCGGCCTGAAGGACTACCTGAACCTCCCCAACCTGAAGGACCTGAAGGCGCTCTTCGAGGGCCCGCAGTACACCAAGTACAACTCCTTCCGCGAGACGGAGGACGCCCGCTACGTCGGCCTGATGCTGCCGCGGTTCCTCCTCCGCCTGCCGTTCGGCAGCAACACGGTCCCGGTCAAGGCCTTCAACTACGAAGAGAGCGTGATCGGCCAGCACGACGCCTACTGCTGGGGCAACGCGACGTACGCCTTCGCGACGCGCCTCGCCGACAGCTTCGCCAAGTACCGCTGGTGCCCGAACATCATCGGCCCGCAGGCCGGCGGCGCGGTGGAGAACCTCCCGCTCCACCAGTACGAGGCGATGGGCGAGATCCAGACGAAGGTGCCGACCGAGATCATGATCACGGATCGGCGCGAGTTCGAGCTCTCGGAGGAAGGCTTCATCAGCCTCGCCTTCCGCAAGGACTCGGACAACGCCTGCTTCTTCTCGGCCAACTCCGTGCAGAAGCCGAAGTACTTCGGCCAGAGCGAGGAGGGCCGCGCCGCCGAGATGAACTACCGCCTCGGCACGCAGCTCCCCTACATGTTCATCATCTGCCGCCTCTCGCACTACATCAAGGTGCTGCAGCGCGAGCAGATCGGCTCCTGGAAGGAGCGCGCCGACCTCGAGAAGGAGCTCAACGACTGGATCGGCCAGTACGTGGCCGACATGGACGTGGTCTCCGCCAGCGTCCGCGGCCGCCGCCCGCTCCGCAAGGCCCAGATCACGGTCACCGAGGTCGAGGGCAACGCCGGCTGGTACAAGGTCGACATGAAGGTGCGCCCGCACTTCAAGTACATGGGCGCGTTCTTCACGCTGAGCCTCGTCGGCAAGCTCGACAAGGAGTAGTCGAGCCCGCCGCGCATCCTCCACGGGATGCTCGAAGAGCCCCCTGTCCTCGCAAGAGGGCGGGGGGGTTTTCGTTGGAGCTCAAACGACCTGCGCGCGCAGGCTCGCCGCGAGCGCCGTCACCTCGCGGTGCGCGGAGCGGGGGAGCCCGACGTAGGCCATCGCCCGGTCGAGCTCGTCCGGGTGGAACGATCGGTAGCTCGGATCGAAGAGGGAGAGGGCCTTGACGAAGCCCCACGTGAAGGTCGACGAGGTGACGACGGCGATCCGGCGATCGTGTTCCTTGTGCGAGCCGAGGATCGCGTCGGCCTCCTTGCGCTGGTACGGCTCGAGCGACCCGCCCTCGGAGAAGAGGATGCCGCGCTGCTTGCCCTCCGCCATGCCGCGGAGGAAGTCGGCGTAGGCGCGCCACTCGGCGGGCTCCGGCGGACGGGAACCGAACACGATCACGCCGCACCCCTCGAAGCGCGTATAGGCCACCCTTCTCATCAAAATGGGAGCGTCGCACGGGCGAGCGCGCGATCACAAGGGGAGACCGAGATCGGCCTGGGTCGCGCGGGGCGCGTCGGATTGCGCGCGTCGCGCGTGAGGTCGCACGCGGAGCGCGTGAGGTCGTACGCGGAGCGCGTGATGTCGCGCGTGAAGAGGAAAAGGAGGAGACGTGTGCCCGATTGCGGTAGCCTCGACCGGGAATGATCGGCGCAGCGTCCGGCGATGGGGCAGGCCGCGAGCTTCGGAGGACGAGGCCCGGCGCAGGGGGGAGCTCCCACCTCCCGCCGGGCCTCGGCTCAGGCCGCGTCGCGCGCGTGGACGAAGAAGCGCGGGTAGAGCGCCGCCGTCACCTCCGCCGAGCGGAGGATCGCCTCCTGATCGGCGGGGTCGTCCACCTGCGCGAGCGCGTCGCCGAGCTCGGCGATATGCCCCTGGTCGGCCTCGCCGTGGCCGGCGAGGAAGCGCAGCGCCTCCGGGCGAACGGCGCCGCTCGCGAGCAGGTTCTTCACGGCGCGGGGCGCGCAGGTCGCCCCGAGCCGCTCGAGCACGTAGGCCGTGCCGAAGAACGCCACCGGCGAGCCCGTGGCGATCGTGAAGCGGTTCCAGGCGAGGTACGCCTGCACCGCCGGCGTGGGCGCGGCGGACGCGATCGCCCCCGCGCCGTTCCGCGTCGCGTCATCCGCGGCCCACACGTCGTGGCCCGCCTCCTCGACGGCCTTGTCGAGGTAGAGCGCCACGAGCGCCGGGTAGCGCCCCGCGCCGCGCAGCGCCGCGGCCGCCCGCAGGAGGCCGGGCGCCGTGAGCTTCACGTAATGGTAGGTCTGCGCGAGGAACGTCGCGTAGTCCTCGCGGGAGCAGGTGCCCGCGAGGACACCGCCGACGACGGGTGCTCGCTCGACCGCGCGGACACACGAGTCCGCCACCTGTTCGAGCTCGTTGACGAGTTTCATGGCTTCTCTCTCCTTGGGTCGATTGGGGTCGTTGCTACGGTGTCGGGATCAGGCGGCCTCGGTCGCGCCGCCGCTCGCCGCCGGAGGGGCGAGGAGGTTCTGCGCGGCCACGGGCACGATCATGGGCAGGGCGAACAGGCCGAACTTCGGATCGAAGATCGCGTCGCCGATGAACCGGGCGCCGAGCCGCAGGTACAGCTTCAGCGTCCGGGGAATGACGAGGCCCGAGAGGTCGCCCGCGGCCGCGCGAGCACGCTGCTCGGCGTCGTAGAGCGGCCGCTCGGCCTCGACGGGGGCGCCCGCCGGAACCTTGCGGACCAGGCGGTGCTCGGTCGAGACATGGCCCTTCGCCGCGAGGATCTGCGCCAGGATCGCCACGTCCTCGATCGCGTCCGTCTCGGTGTTGGCCGGCGCGAGGAGCATCGTGACGCCCCGCTCGCGGCAAGCGTCGAAGACGGCGTCGATCAGGTGCAGCGCCACGCCGCTGTTGCGCGCGCCCGCGAGCACGCACAGGCGGCCGGGCTCGGCGACGGCGGTCGAGCCCGCGAGCGCGCCGAGGTCGTACACGCCCTCGATGGGCAGGCCCGAGCGCCAGCCGTGCGCGAGGCCCACCGCCGACCGCGCCCAGAGCACGCGCACGGCGCCCATCGGTGCGTCGTCCACGTAGGCGGTGAGCAGCGTGCGCCCCGTCTTCATCGCGTCGAACAGGTCGGCCTCGAAGGGCGAGCCGGCCTGCGTGCCCGCGTACGCCGTCGACTCGGCGAACGCGTCGAAGCGGACGTTGAAGTGGTCGAGCAGGGCCGCATCGGTCTCGGAACGGACCACGCGGATCCGCCGAACGCTCGACGAAGGCGGCATGGTGTTCTTGGTCATGATGTCCTCTCTCGTCGGGTGGGGTTGAAGGTGGCGCTCGGGTGCTTCGGGGATCGGGTGATGAAGATGGAGCTCTCCGTCCGGGCGTTTGCACGATCGAGCCGCGCGCGCCCCGCGCTGCGACGGTCGGTGTCGACAAGCTCGGCCCGTACGTACAATACGATCTCGACAGCTGTCGATGACGGACAAGGTCCCGACATGGGTGCGACATGCCGGATCGCGCGGCCCGACATGGCCCGACACGATCCGCGGCGCGACTCGCCGGGTAGCGGGATCGATGGATCGCCGGAGCAGAGATTGCCGGCGCGGTGTTCGTCTCTTAAAGAGGTCGAAGCATGAGTGGGAAGGGGAAGAAGGAGGGCGATCGGGTGTACGTGGACGCGGCGGCGCTGCGAGCTCGTGTCGACGAGCTGCGCCGCGCGAAAGAGTGGAGCTGGAGGGAAGTGGCCGCCAAGGCGGGGATCGTCGAGAGGACCCCTGAGCGCTGGAAGAAGAACGAGAACGTGCCTTCGAGAGAGTCGGTCGAGCGCGTCGCGGAGATCTTCGGGCTCACGCTGGACGAGCTCGTGGCGGGGCTCCCCTACCGAGCGGGCCATTCATCGGCGCCCCCCTCCTCCGAGCGGCTGGCGGAGTTCGATGCGCGCGCGCGGGCCGTGGGGACGAGCTTCGTGGGTCGAAGAGACGAGCTCGAACGGCTCCAGGAAGCCATCGCCGACGGTCACAGCACCAACGTCATCGGTGACCCGCTGATCGGCAAATCGTCGCTGCTCCTCGAGCTCGTACGACGAGCGCGAGAGGACCGGCAAGACGTGGTCTTCGTCGACGGCCGCAGCGTCCACAGCGACAGCCCGGCCAGCCTGGTGGAGGCCATCACCGAATCGGCCCCGGGCGCCGAGCCGAGCGTCGCCGCGGACGCGCTGGTCGCGTGGGTCAAGGCCCGCCTCCGCCGCGGTCGGCCGCTCATTGTCATCGATGACTTCGACAAGCTCGCGGTCCACCTGCCCGCTTCGTTCTTCGATCGCCTCCACGGCATCGCCGGGAGCCACCAGGCCTGCTTCGTCCTCGCCACGCGGACGCACATCTCCGAGCTGCGCGCCTCGCCGGAGGGCACGATCTCCACCTCCGCCGCGTCGCTGGTGGCGCTCTTCTGGCCGTTGCCGCTGCCCTTGCTCGATCTCGACGCCGCCGAGGCGCTGATCGAGCGCGCCGAGGGCTGGACCTGCCTCGATGGCCCCGAGCTCCTCCGCCGCTGGGCCGGGCGCCACCCCTTCTTCATCCACCTGCTCGGCCACCACCTCACCCGGGCTCAGCGCCTGAACAAGCCGTCCGCCGGCGCGGTCGAGGACTTCTACCTCGAGGCGCAGCCCTTCCTGGAGAAGCTCTGGCGCCGCCTCGGCCACGCCGAGCAGGCGTACCTCCTCGAAGAGGAGATCTCCTTCCCGCACCGCCCCTCGGCGAGGTTGATCCGCCGCGGTTTGCTCACCGAGGACAAGGCGCACTTCGGCGGGGTGCTCACCCGATGGTTGAGCGAGATGACGCGGTGACGCTGCTCCTCCGCTTGTGCGCGCGCCCACCTTCATGCTCTCGTGAGGTCATGGTGAGGTCGGCCGCGCTCTCGCTCGCGATCCTCTTCGGCCTCCCCGGCCTGGCCTTCGCCGACGCCGGCCCCTCGCCCGCCGGCACGGCCGACGCGAACGGCGCGGCCACGGCCGAGATCGCGGGGCTCGAAGCGCAGCTCGACCAGGACGCGCAGCGCGTCTCCACCGAGGGGTGCGCCGTCGCCTGCCAGGCGCTCGGCTCCATGCGCCGCGCCGCCGATCGCCTCTGCGAGCTCGACCGCGGCGCCCGCTGCGCCGGCGCGCGCAGCAAGGTGCGCGACGCGGAGGACCGCGTGCGCGCGTCGTGTCCGGAGTGCGCCATCCCCGGGGGGACCCTCTCGCCCATCGCCCGGGGCGAGCCCGCGCCGCCTCCCCCCGAGCCGGGCCGGGCCGCCGAGGAGGTCAAGACCCGCGGCGGCTGCGCTGGCTGCGCGATCACCGAAGGCGACGGAGGAGCACCGGCGCTCGCGCTTACCGCCCTCGGCCTCGCGCTCGCGCTCGCCCGCCGCCGGCGCGCGCCACGCTGAGATCCACCGGGCAACGCTGGACGACGTCGGGACCCATCGTCCAGCGCTGTCTCACGTTCACCCCGCCGGCTTGCAGAACACGCCGAGCACCGTCCCGTCGTTGTTGCCCGGCTTGCACTCGGCGTAGGCCCCGTCGTCGTTCGGCTTCACCGTGACGTTCACCTTCTGTCCCTCGGCCGGCGGCGGCGTCGCCCAGAAGCACGACACGTCCTCGCATGCGTCGGGCGCGAGCGCCTTCGTCGTCTTCGCCCCGCAGAGGAGGTTACCGTCCAGGTAGAAGCCCACGCTGAGCCCCGCGCCGATCGGGTCGCTCCCCCGGTTGCACACGGGCGCGCTCAGCGTCACGCCGCCGCCTCCGCACACGAACTGGCTGGTCGCGCCCGCGGTGGAGTCACCCGTCGCGAGCCCGTTCTGGTTGCCGGGCACGTTCTGCCGGAAGTTGTTGAGCTTGGGGTCGTCCCAGTTGTTCTTCCACGCGCTCGTCTTCGGCACGGTCCCGTCCTCGTTGATGTGCGTCACCGCGTAGGCGTGCTGGTTCCAGATGCTCCGCGAGCGCACCCACTTGTCGTTCGCGTCGGAGTAGACGCGGATGCCCGAGACCCCGTGCGGGTGCGCGGCGCGGCAGGTGTTGCCGTTGCCCGGCGTCCCCGGGGGCGGCGGCGCGCACTTGTACCCCTCTTCGAGGCACTGCGCCTCGTCCTGCGCCCCGCAGCACTGGTTGCCCGCGATGCAGCGGCAGAGCCCCGCGTCGCAGGTGCCCGAGATGCAGTCGGCGCCCGTCTGGCAGTGCAGCCCCGCGAACTGCGCGTCCACGCCGTTGCCGTCGAGCGTCTGGCAGAGGATGCCGTCGCCGCTCGGCGAGCATGCCTTGTTCGACGGCGTCACGAGGTCGGCGCGGAAGTTCCCGTCCACGTCCGCGATGAGCGGGTTCTCGTACCAGGTGCACGACGATCGGTACTGGCTGAAGAGCACCTCGCCCGATTTCCCGCTGTACACGCGCACGAAGCACTCGTCGGCATGGCGACCTCCGCGTTGCCGTCGGCCTCGAAGTCGAACACGCTCGATCCGGTGATGTTCGAGCTGAGGATCACCATCGACGCGACCACGCGTGCCGCCCGCGGGGCATGCGCCCCCCGCGAAGTCGCACGGGCCTGCGGAGCACACGCCGTTCGGCCGGGGGCTCGGCCCGCAGTCGATGTCGTAGATCGTGTAGAAGGCCTGCCCCGCCACGGCCACCTCGGGCAGCCCGTCGCCGTCGAAGTCCGCGACCGTGGGCGGCCCGCCTCCTCCCGCGCCGGGCACCGGGACGGGCGGCTGCACCAGCGTCCCGTCGATCGCATAGATCATCACCGCGTTGTTGCGCACCACCACGAGCTCGGGGTTCTGCGCCGGCACGTTCGCCCCGTACGCGCCGAAGTCGGCCACGGCCACATGCCCCGGCGCCGAGGGCGTCGCGCCCGGGAAGCCGGGATCCTGCACCCACGCGCCGCCCTGCCACTCCCAGATGTACTGCCCGTTCGAGATCTCGATCGCCGGATCTTGATCGAGGTTCGCCGCGACGGAGAAGAGCCCGGCCGAGTAGCTCGCGTACCCCGCGGGCGCGAGCGCCTTCACCGTGCCGTCCGATCCGAGGACCACGCCCTCGCGGATGATCTCGGGCTTGCCGTCGTCGTCGAGGTCGTAGATCGAGGGCCCCGCCCAGCCGAGCACGCAGCCGTGATTGACCGGATCGCAGGGCAGCCACGGCATCCCCGCCATGTACTTGCTCTTCCAGAGCAGGCCCCACTGCCCGTTCTTGCGGGTGAAGGCCAAGGTCGATCCATCGGCGCCGTAGGCCACGATCTCCGCCGACCCGTCGCCGTCGAGATCGCCCGCGGCGAGCGAGGCGGGCGACACGGTGAAATCGATCGCGCCGTCGCCGTCGAGATCGGCGCCGCCGAGGTTCGCCTCGAGGGTGCAGTCGTTGCCGCGCAGCACGCGGATCACCCCTTGATCCTCGGTGTATCCGCCGACCACCGTGGCCGTGAACGACGCGGCGATGCTCGGCTTGCCCGCGCTCGCCGGGACGTTGAAGTTGACGACGATCGGCGTGCCTTGCACGTCGACGTGCGCCGGGAAGGGATCGCCGTCCGGCGCCTTCGAGAACTCGCACTTCACCTTGGGCGAGAGGATGCCGGGCGCGATCACGTTCACGCACCCCGGATCATGGGCCGGGTTTTGCCCGTCCCACGGCACGCAGCCCTTCGGCGTGCACGTGGTGTCGTTGATGCAGTCCGCGTCCGTCTTGCACGGCAAGAGCGGCACGCAGGTGCCGTGCGAGCACACCTCGGTGGCGGCGTCGCAGGGTACGGTGCACTCGATGGTCGCGCCGCCCGCGCCGCCCACGCCGACGGTGATCGATCCCCCGACGCCATCGCCTCCTTGACCCGTCGTGGTCGTCGTCGCCGCCGTCGTGCCCGAGCCCCCCGTGCCCGAGCCTCCGCACGCGGTCTCGCCGGCCGCCGTCGCGAGCCCGAGGAGCGCCAGGGTGATGCCGACAAGGCCCGTCGTTCGTCTGCTCTCGGCCATGGCCGCTCTCCTCGTTCGATCGTGAAACACCGCGTCGATCGTATCCGCTCCGGCGACGGAACGGGGCGCGCATCGCGGCCCGATCGATTCATCGTCCCGGTAACTTTCGGCCCGCATCGAGCGCGCGCGTCCCGCGCGCCGAAGCGGTGGCAGACGTGCAGGCGGTGATCTACCGTGCGCTGCTCACGAAAGGACGCCCATGCTCTCGAACGCCTCGTCTCTCCTCTCGGTCCGCCGCGCGACCTTCGCGCTCCTCGCCGTCCTCGCCGCCGGTTGCGGCGGCAAGGTGATCGCCGACGGCGTGGCCAGCGAGGGCACGGGCGGCGCCGGCGGCGCGACATCGTCAACGACGGGCTCCACCGTTGACACCGGCGTGGGCGGGGCCCTCGGCGCGGGCGGCTTCGGCACCGGCCCCTCGACCAGCACCGCCACGACCACCACCGGTCCCACGACCGCGACCGCCACCACCGGCACCGGGATGACGACGGGCACCACGACCAGCACGACCACCACGACCGGCGCCGGGGGCGCGACGCCCGTGGCCCAGGTGTACTGCAACAACCAGCCCTGCAACGACGGCGAGATCTGCTGCTTCAACCTCACCATGCCGACCGATCACTGCGGCCAGGCCGGCAACTGCGGCGGCGGCTACATCGAGCTCGACTGCAACGGCCCGGAGGATTGCCCGAACAACCAGATCTGCTGCGCCCACCTCGATCCGAACCAGGGCATGGTCCCCTACACCGGCATCGTCTGCCAGGACTCCTGCCAGGGGATGAACGAGCGCATCGTCTGCGGCCAGGCCGGCACCGCCGTGTGCAACCCCGGCGACACCTGCAAGAACAGCAACGTGCTCGGCAACGGCTACAAAGTCTGTCGCCCTTGAGGGACGATCACTTCGGCGGGGGGTCGATGACGGGGGCGAGCGTGGTCACGCCGGCGCCGTTCCAGAAGGTCATCGGCATGTCCTTCACGAGGCATGCCGCGCCCGTCCCGTTGTCGATCTCGACGATCGCCCCGCTGTGCGAGGTCCCGTAGATCTTGTCGCTCCACGCGGCGATCCCGTACATGCTCCCGTAGCCGTCTTGCCCGCTCGGATCGGCGCAGCCCGGCTTCTTCACGATCTGCCCGCGCACCGTCTTGGTGATCGACTGATTGCTCGCGCCCTTGAGCTTGCTCATGTCGATCTCGATCAGCGTGTCGACCGGGTTGCACGAGCTGTTCACCGGCGGGTTCGGGCAGTCGCGCACCGTGGCGAACCCGAGCGGGTTGCCGTTGTGGGCGAGGAAGACGATGTCGCCGGAGAGCTCCCAGCGCTTGCCCTGGTTCGCCTTCGGGTAGCTGTGGCCGTTGCCGTCGCTCGCGGGGACGTTGCCGAAGTTGCCGTGCAGGGTGAGGTTGCCGTTCGCGTCGATGGCCCAGAGCTCGCCCGCGGTGTTCCCCGCGACGAGGACCTCCTTCGCCGGATCGATCACGCCCGGCGGGGCGAAGGTGAGCGCGTAGAACTGCACCATCTGCGCGTTCGAGAGCACCGTGGTCGAGGCGCAGTGCACCGTCGACCCCTGCACGACGAGCTTGTACACGGAGGTCGCGCTGATGCCCCACAGCTCGCCTTGATCGTTCACGGCGAGGTCGGTCATCGCGGTGTCCTGCCCGGCGCCGCCGATGCAGTCGAAGTTGCCGACCACCTTGAGCCCGAGATCGGCCGCCTTCGGATCGAGCGAGTAGAGCGTCTTGTTCGTGTGGATGTAGACGACCACCTGATCGGGCTCGCCGCCGCCCGACCCGCCCGATCCGGTGAACACCGTGCCGCCCTCGCCGCCCATCCCGCCCGCGCCCGCGCTGGTGGTCGCGCCGGTCGTGGTGGTGCTCGCCGTCGTGGTCCCCCCGCCGCCACCCCCGGTGCCGCTGGGCCCCGTGCCGTTGGAGACTGCGCATCCGCCGATCACGGCGGCGAGCGCGGAGAGCAGGGCGATCGAGCGGGTAAGCAAGGTCATGACGGCGATCTCCAGGCCCGCGCAGCACGCTGCCGGGTCGATCTTTGCCTAGCAGCACTCCCGCGGCGGCGCCGCTCTTTTGGACGGAATCGAGGGCGGATCTCGGCCCGCTTCACGCCGGCAGGCCGACGGCCCTGGCGAAGAGCTCGTCAGCGACGACGATCACGCCCGAGAGCAGGAGCGCCCACGCGAGGCCGGCGGCGAGGACGAGCAGGCTGAGGCCGATGGCCGCCCCGGGCCCGCGCCCTCGCCAGCGCGGCAGATCATGGTGGGCCACCCACGCCCACCCGAGCATCGAGAGCGGCCCGAACGCGTAGAGCGCCGCGGCCCAGCTCGCGCTGTTCCACGCGCCGGCCCGCTGCTCCGGGGTCATGATCGTGGCCGCGACCGCCCGCGCGAGCATGCCGCGCGGCGGGATCGCCGGTGGGTGCCGCCGCCGATCCCAGCGCTGGACCAGGAGGGGCAGGGCGATGCCGAGGACGAGATCGATGAGGTATCGAAGGGTGTTCATGGTCCCATCGAGGGCGCAGCCGCGGCATGGTAGCGCAAAGGTTGCACCCCGCTCGCGGCCATGTGCTCGGGAGGCCGGCGCGCGGGTGGGAAATGGGCGCCGCGGACGGCAAATTCGCCTTTTCCCGGCACGCGGGGCTTCTCGTGCCGCGCCGGCATTGGTAGGAGAGACCCATGACCGCGACCTCTTCAGCCGACATCCGCAACGTGGCCCTGATCGGGCACAAAGGTTCGGGCAAGACGCAGCTCGCCGAGGCCATGCTCTACGTGGCCAAGTCGACGCAGAAGCTCGGGAAGGTAGACGACAAGTCGAGCATCCTCGACGACTCCGCGGAGGAGAAGGACCACGCCTGCTCGCTCGAAGCGAGCGTGTCCTACGCCCTGTGGAACGGGAAGAAGGTCAACATCGTCGACACCCCCGGCGAGGGCAGCTTCCTCGCCGAGACGCGCCTCGCCCTCGGCGCGGTCGACGCGGCGGTGCTCGTGGTGAGCGGCAAGGACGGCGTGCAGCCGATCACCGAGCGCGTCTTCGCCTGGGCGCGCGAGCTCGGCCTGCCGGTGATCGTGGTGGTCACCAAGGTGGACGTGGAGAACGCCCGCCCCGACGAGGTGGTGGCCGAGATCAAGGCCCGCCTCAAGGCCCCCGTGGCGGTGATGGAGATCAACGTCGGCGAGGGTGAGTCCTTCCAGGGCGTCGTCGGCGTGCGCAACCGGCGCGCCTGGGTCGGCAAGCCCGAGTCGCCCGCCAACACCGCGCCCGGCCCCGTGCCCGACAGCGTGTCGAAGGAGGTCGAGGCGGCCCGCGGCAAGCTCGTCGACGACGTCGCCGGCAGCGACGACCTGCTCACCGAGAAGTACCTGACCGAGGGCGATCTCACGCAGGAGGAGCTCGACAGCGGTCTGCGCAACGCCGTGAAGGGCGGCGGCATCATGCCGATCTACTTCGCCTCGGGCACGCGCCCCGCCGGCGTCGCCGCGCTGCTCAACGCGATCGTCGAGTTCGTCCCGCCGCCCGCCGCGCACGCCCCGTGGAAGGGCATCATCCCCGGCAAGAAGACCGAGGCCGAGCGCCGCGCCGCCGCCGACGCGCCGACCTCCGTCTTCGTCTTCAAGACGGCGATCGACCAGCACGCCGGCCGCACCTCCTTCGCCCGCGTCCTCTCCG
Organism: Byssovorax sp.; assembly: GCA_046351295.1. Taxonomy (GTDB): domain Bacteria; phylum Myxococcota_A; class Polyangia; order Polyangiales; family Polyangiaceae; genus JAXLYT01. The sequence goes on along the minus strand of JAXLYT010000015.1, from coordinate 11,958 downwards.
GCACCATCCGCTCGGACCAGACGCTCCTCAACGCCACCACCGGCCAGCCCGAGCGCCTCGGCAAGATCCAGAACCTCGTCGGCAAGGACGCCAAGGTGGTCGACGAGGCCGTCGCCGGCGACATCATCGCCCTCGCCAAGCTCAAGGCCACGCTGAGCGGCCACACGCTGAGCGACGAGAAGGCCCCCTTCGCCTACAGCGCGCCCGCCCTGCCCCCTCCGCTCTTCTCCCGCGGCGTGAAGTTCGAGGGCAAGGGCGCCGAGGAGAAGGTCGGCACCGCCCTGCACCGCCTCACCGAGGAGGACCCGGGCCTGATGGTGAACATCGACGAGGCGACCCGCGAGCTCGTCGTCTCCGGCCTCGGCGCCCTGCACCTCGAGATCACCGTCGAGCGCATCCGCCGCCGGATCGGGATCGACTGCCGCCTCGGCCCGCCCCACATCGCCTACAAGGAGACCATCACCAAGAAGGTCACCGGCGTCGAGGGCAAGCACAAGAAGCAGTCCGGCGGCCACGGCCAGTTCGGCGTCTGCTACATCGACATGGAGCCGACCAAGCGCGGCGAGGGCTTCGTCTTCGAGGACGCAGTCGTCGGCGGCGCCATCCCCCGGCAGTTCATCCCCTCCGTCGAGAAGGGCATCGTCAAGGCGATGGCCCGCGGCTTCCTCGCCGGCTTCCCGATGATCGACGTGAAGGTGCGCGTCTACGACGGCAAGTACCACGACGTCGACTCGTCCGACGCCGCCTTCCAGCTCGCCGGGAGCAAGGGCTTCAAGGCCGCCTGCGCCCAGTGCCACCCCGTGCTCCTCGAGCCCATCGTGAAGCTGTCCGTGACCGCCCCGAGCGTGGCCATGGGCGATGTCATCGGCGACATCAACAGCCGCCGCGGGCGGATCAGCGGGACCGATACCGTGGAAGACATGACGATCGTGAACGCCTTCGTCCCTCTTTCCGAGGTGCTCGAGTACGAGTCGAAGCTGAAGAGCATGACCCAGGGCAAGGGCACCTTCGTGATGTCCGTGGACCACCTGGAGATCTGTCCTCCCATGGTGCAGGACAAGGTCATCAAGGACAGCGGCTTCAAGGTCGATACAGACGAGGATTGAGATTCCACTCTCCTCTCTTCCACGGGCCAATCCTCTCTTTCATTTCCCTCCCATCCCCCCAACCCCCTTACCCTCCCTGAAGGGAGGGTAAGGGGGAGTTTGGCGTTTGCTCTCTATTGCTCTGGCTCGCGGGGGGCCCGCAACTCGCGGCTTCGCCCGCTCAAACAAGCGGGCCCCTTTTCCGCGAGCCGATAGGGCGGGCGCCGCAACTCGCGGGCTTCGCCCGCTCAGACAAGCGGCGCCCCTTGGGTCGCAAGCTCATCCACGACTGCTGGGTCCCTAAGATAAGCGAGGACGGGCGCCAGATCGGCAAGGGCCCCTCCGAACGTCGAGGAAGGACGCCAGATCTGCAAGGGCCCCCTCCAAAGGGCGCCGCATGTCTGAGCGCCCGAAGGGCGCGAGTTGCGGCGCCACAAAGGCTCGCGGAAAAAGGGGCCCGCTTGTCTGAGCGCCCGAAGGGCGCGAGTTGCGGGCCCCCCGCGAGCCAAAGGAGCGAGAGGAGGCGCAAACTCCCCCTTACCCTCCCTTCAGGGAGGGTAAGGGGGTAGGGGGGATGGGAGGGAACTAGAGGATGAGGACGAGCTAATGGTCAGGAGAGAAAGGATCAAGGATGGATATTCACCAAGGTCCCATCTCCCGTGGATTCACTCGAGTAGACCCCATGCCAGTCCGTGGGAAGAGGAGGATCCGTCCACATGAAGATACGCCTTGCGTCAATTGGCGACAAATTGATACATCCGTGGCTTCGGGGCTTCCCGTACTCGTCATGCCAAGGCGCCGCGTGGATCGCATAACCCGCCTCGAAGTATTCCACCCAGGGCACGTCGCGCAGCTCGAACTTGTTGTCGACCTCGTGGGCGTCCATCGTCGTCGTCACGTGCTTCTCGCGGATCCGGAACGTCCCGCGGATGGTCGAGTGGGTCGTCTTGGGGTCGCCCATCCCATCGCGGCCGGTGGACACGGCGGTCACGTAGATCGGCTTCGCGCCCTCGTAGAGCACGAGCGTCTGGCTGATGATGGAGACGTCGATCCACTTCTGCTGCTTGTTGGCGAGGCTCGGGAGGTCGGAGGGCTTGACGGCGATGGCGAGGTCCTCGTCCTTGATCCAGCTCCCGTCTTGCGCCTCCACGAGGCGGTGGCTGCCGATCTTGGTGGATTTGCCGGTGAGCTGCACGGCGGTGTGGAAGTCGAGCGGGCCCTTGCGCTTCAGGGAGCGCTCGCTCGTGTCGTAGCGGGACGCGTCGGGCTTGCGGACGAAGCCGACGGGCAGGTGCCACTCCTTCGTCAGGTCGACGCCGTGGAAGGTCGAGCCCATGGCGGGCTTGATCTTCGAGGCGGGGATGAGGCGCGCGTCGGTGGTCATCGCGAAGCGGCGGTCCTCGCCGAGGAAGCTGCCGATCAGGGCGATGCCGGCGTGGCGGGCGATGCGGTTGGTGATGACGGCGTAGTCGGGCGCCTTGAAGGAGGAGATGTTCGGGATCTTGCGGCCGCCCTGGAAGAACCAGGGGATGTTGTCGTCGCCGTTGCCCCCGTAGATCTCGTTGTCGGTGCGATCCGGCGGCTCCTTGGGCGGCTCGCCGATCGCGTTGCCCTTCTCGTCGAGGGGGACGTCGTTGGCGCCCACGGTGATCGCGTCCCACTTCTTCTGGAGGCGCTTGTAGCTCCGCAGGTGCTCCTTGAGCTTCATCTCGTACTGAAGCTGCTCCTTCTTCGTCGGCACCCGGTAGTAGTTGGGCGCGATCGCCCGCACGAAGGCGTACGGGTACGGCATGGGCTTGCTCAGGTCCGGCCGCTTGGTGAGCGCCCGGAGGATCGGGTGCTTCATGTCGGTCGTCGCCTCCTCGGCGGCGCACACGTAGCCGGCGGGGAGCACCTTGAAGTAGCCGCCCTGGCAGTCGTCGAGGGCCACGGGCTTCTCGCCGCGCACCACGGTCGCGCCCGCGCGCAGGTAGCCGATCTTCGGCGAGCGCCGGTCGGGCTTGAGGTAGATGGGCGCGGCCATCTCCACCGCCCCGAGGCGCGGCCCGTTCTCCTTGGGCTCCATCGCCGCGTCGAGCTTGGGGGCCTGCTCGGCGGGCGCCGAGAGGCTGATCACGCCCTCCTTCGAGGGCTCGGGCGGGCCCTTCTTGCACGCGGAGAGGAGCGCCGCGGAGCCCACCGCCCCCGCGAGGAGGAGGGTCCACCCCTGCCGGCCCCGCGGCGTCGGCCGGGGGCCCGTCTTGCCGTTCGGCTGAGCCATGCTCCGGCCATGCCCGAGCCGGAAAGATCGGGCCAACTTTCGGGCAAAGCCTGGGCTTTTCTCGATCCCGGCGAGCCCTTTGGCGCGCGCGCATCCCGCACCGCAATCTCGGGGTTGCGAACGCGCGGCATCATCGCTACGGTGCCCCCACCTCGCACTGCGCCACTAGCTCAGCTGGATAGAGCGTCGGCCTCCGGAGCCGAAGGCCAGAGGTTCGAATCCTCTGTGGCGCGCCCTCGAAGACAAGGGGATCGGGAGATGTCGCTCAGCCGGCGACGAGGTCGGGGTACGCTCGGCCCATGGCCAAGGACGCTCTCCACGATCGGCTGCTCGCGATCACCCTGAGCCTCCCCGGCGCCGTCGAGGACTGGCCCTGGGGGAGCATCCACTGCAAGGTCAACGGGAAGATCTTCGCCGGCTGGTCGCGCGACGAGGGCGGCGAGATGGTGCTCGGCATCCGCGTCGATCGAGAGCTGCAAACGCTGCTCGTGGCCTCCGATCCGCGCTTCCGGATCGCCAAGTACGTGGGGCAGTACGGCGGCGTCGACATGCGCATCGGCCCGCGCCCCGACTGGAAGGAGATCGAGCACCTCATCACCGAGAGCTACCGGATCCTCGCGCCGAAGAAGCTCGTCAAGGAGCTCGACGCGCGCGCGGCGGGGCCCGCGGCGGCGAAGGCGCCGAGGACGAAGGCGACCGCGAAGAAGGTGACGGCGGTCAAGCCCACCGCGAAGAAGAGCGCGCGATCGGCCGGGGCCAAGGCCTCTCGCGGCGGGTCGCGGCGCGCCTGAGCGCCTGCGCGCGAGCTCGCTGCCGCACGCGCGGGGGGGCAGCCGAGGCCGCCGGAGGCCTCAGGGGGGCCCGTCCACGCCCGATGAATAAAGATTCGTCCGAGGGTTGACATGTACAAATAAGATTGTACAAACTATGAACATGCAACGAAGGTCCATCTCCTCCCTGCTCGCTGCCTCCGCCCTCGCCGCCGTCCCGCTCCTCGCGCCCGCCGACGCCCGTGCGCTGATCCAGGAGGGCGAGCGCGCCCCCAGCGCTCAGGTGCCGGACGTCGACGGCAAGCTGTTCGACCTGCGCGCTGCGCGCGGCAAGCCCGTGCTCATCGTCTACGAGGATCGCGACTCGGCCAACCAGAACGCCGCGCTGAAGAGCGACCTCGGCAAGCTCGCCAAGGGCGACGCGTACCGGTCGAAGGTCGCGCTCGCCGCCGTGGCGGACGTGAGCTCCTACGACTTCTGGCCCGCGCGCGGCTTCGTGATCGACGCGATCCGCGAGGAGTCGAAGAAGCAGGGGACGACGATCTACTGCGACTGGAGCGGCTCGTTCCGCAAGGCGCTCAAGCTGCGCCGCGGGGTGAGCAGCGTGATCCTCTTCTCGCGCGACGGCGAGACCCTCTTCGCCACCGAGGGGCCCGTCTCGAAGGAGGGCCGCGAGAAGCTCATTCGGCTGCTCAAGAGCCAGGTCGAGGGCAGCTGATCGGCCTGTCGGGAGGATGAACCATGTTGATGAAACCATGTACAAGGATGGAACAACGAGCATGAGCCGCGAGACCTCGAAGAGCGCGGCGCGCCACGCCGTGGTGATCGGCAGCGGGTTCGGCGGGCTGGCGGCCGCCGTCCGCCTCGGCGCGCGGGGCTACCGGGTCACCGTCGTCGACAAGCTCGACGCGCCCGGTGGCCGCGCCTACGTGCACAAGCAGGACGGCTTCACCTTCGACGCCGGCCCCACGGTGGTGACCGCGCCCTTCCTCTTCGAGGAGCTCTGGACCCTGTGCGGCAAGCGGATGTCCGACGACATCGATCTGCGCCCGGTGACGCCGTTTTACCGGATCCGCTTCCACGACGGAGAGAGCTTCGACTACACGGGCGATCCCGAGGCGATGCGCCGGGAGATCGCCCGGTTCTCGCCCGCCGATGTCGCGGGCTACGAGCGCTTCGTGCAGAAGAGCGAGGCGATCTTCAAGATCGGCTTCGAGGAGCTGTCGCACGTGCCCTTCGGCTCGTGGACGAGCATGGCGGCGATCGTGCCGGACATGGTGCGGCTCGAGAGCTACCGGACGGTGTACGGCCTCGTATCGAAGTACGTGCGCGACGAGCGGCTGCGCCAGGTGCTGAGCTTCCACCCGCTGCTCGTGGGCGGGAACCCGTTCACCACCACGTCGATCTACACGCTCATCGCCTTCCTGGAGCGGCGGTGGGGCGTCCACTTCCCGATGGGGGGCACCGGCGCCCTCGTGAAGGGGCTCGTGTCGCTCATCGAGGGGCAGGGCGGTACGCTGCGCCTCGGCGCCGAGGTGAAGCAGATCCTCGTCGAGGGGCAGCGCGCGACGGGCGTGCTGCTCGCGAGCGGAGAGACGATCGCGGCCGACGTGGTCGTCTCGAACGCCGACTCCGCGTGGACGTACAAGCACCTCGTCCCGGAGGAGAAGCGGCAGCGCTGGACCGATCAGCGGCTCACCAAGCAGCGCTACTCGATGAGCCTCTTCGTCTGGTACTTCGGCACCAAGCGCGTCTACTCCGACGTCGCGCATCACACGATCCTGCTCGGGCCGCGCTACCGGGGCCTGCTCGACGACATCTTCGAGCGGCATGTGCTCGCCGACGATTTCAGCCTGTACCTGCACCGCCCCACGGCGACCGATCCGTCGATGGCGCCGCCCGGGTGCGACGGGTTCTACGTGCTGTCCCCCGTGCCCAACCTGCTCGCCGGGACGAACTGGGCCGAGACGCAGGAGCGCTACCGGCGATCGATCGAGGAGCTGCTCGGCCGCACGATCCTGCCGGGGCTCGGCGAGAACCTCGTGACCTCGCGGCTCCTCACGCCGCAGGACTTCCAGGACCGGCTCTGCTCGTTCCGCGGCGCGGCGTTCGGGATGGAGCCGGTGCTGACGCAGAGCGCGTACTTCCGGCCGCACAACCAGAGCGAGGACATCGAGCGGCTCTACCTCGTCGGCGCGGGCACGCACCCGGGCGCGGGGCTGCCCGGCGTGCTCTCCTCGGCGCGGATCCTCGACAAGGTGGTGCCGGATGCAGCCGCGTTTGCCTGAGCTGCTCGATCGCGACGATCCGCGCGCGGCCGCTGCCGACCTTCGCGCATGCCAGGCGCTGCTCTGGCGCGGATCGAAGAGCTTCGCGGCGGCCTCGCTGCTCCTGCCCGCGCGCGTGCGGAGGCCGGCCGCGGCGCTCTACGCCTTCTGCCGGATGGCCGACGACGCGGTCGACGAGAGCGACGACCCCGGCGCGGTGGACGCGCTGCTCGAACGGCTCGATCGAGTCTACGCCGGGCGCCCTTTCGACTCGCCGATCGATCGGGCCTTCGCCCGGATGGTGAGCGAGGCCGACCTGCCCCGGCCGCTCGTGGAGGCGCTGATCGAGGGCTTCGCGTGGGACGCGGAGGGCCGTCGCTACTCGACGCTCTCGTCGCTCTGCGACTACGGGGCCCGCGTCGCCGCCACGGTCGGGGCCATGATGACGCTGCTCATGGGCGCGCGCGACGCGGAGACGCTCGCGCGCGCCTGCGATCTGGGCGTGGCCATGCAGCTCACCAACATCGCCCGCGACGTGGGCGAGGACGCGCGCCGCGGCCGGATCTACCTGCCGCTCGACTGGCTCGACGAGGCCGGGATCGACGCCGGCGCGTTCATTGCCCGCCCGGTCTTCTCCCCGGCGCTCGGCGAGGTGGTGGCCCGGCTGCTCGGTCACGCCGATGTGCTCTACGCGCGGGCCGATCAGGGCATCGGTCGCCTGCCGCGGGACTGCCAGGCCGCGATCCGCGCGGCGCGCGCGATCTACGCCGACATCGGCCGGGTGATCGCCGCGGCCGGGCACGACTCGGTGTCGCGCCGGGCGGTGGTGCCGGCGCTGCGCAAGGTGCGCCTCCTCGTCGGCGCGCTGCTCGGCGCGGGAGGCGCAAAAGAGCGCGAGCGTCTGCTCGCGGGCCCCGCGGCGCCCCCGCTGCCGGAGACGGCCTTCCTGGTGCATGCCGCCGCGGTGGGCGCGGCCTGACCGATGCTCCCGGCGCGCAAGCACCGGCTCTTCAACGCGTGGTTCGCCGGGGTGGCCCGCAGGCGGATCGAGGGCCAGTTCGGCGCGGTGCGCGTGCGCGGCCTCGACCGCGTGCGCGCGCTCGCCCGCGAGCGGCCGGTTCTTTTGATCTCCAACCATCCCTCGTGGTGGGACCCGCTGGTCGTGCTCCACGTGAGCCACCACCTGCTCGGGACCGACGGCCACGCGTTGATGGACGCCCGGAACCTCCGCCGTTTGCCGTTCTTTTCGCTGGTCGGCGCGTTCGGGGTCGACCTCGATCGGCCGGCCGACGGGGCCGCCGCGATCCGCTTCGCGGCGAAGCTGCTCGATCGGCCCGGGCGCCTCGTGTGGGTCTTCCCCCAGGGCCGGGAGCGCCCCGTGACCGCGAGGCCGCTCGGCTTCCGCGGCGGGTCGGCGGAGATCGCCCGGGTGGCCCGCAAGGCGGTGACGATCCCGGCGGCGATCCGCTACGAGATCGGCCCGGAGGAGCGCCCGTTCCTCTACGTCTGCTTCGGTGATCCGGTCGAGGCGAGCCGCGACACGGCCGCGGGGCGGGCCGCGCAGGAGGCGGCGGTGGGCGGGCTGCTCGACGAGATCGAGCGGGCGATCGAGGGCGATCCGGAGATCGCGTTCGACGAGATCTACCGCGCGAGGCCGCCGAGGATGGGCGAGCTGGCGACGCGGATGCTGGCCTGGCTCACGGCGCCGCGCGGCGGCTGATCTCTCCCTCGCGGAGCAGCCCGCCCGGGCCGAGGACGAGCGAGCTGCCCCGCCACTCCACGTGCCTCGATCCGAGGGCCCGGGCGAAGGCGCGCGCGAGCAGCCAGTCGCCCGCGAGCGAGGCGCGCAGGGCCGCGCCGAGCCCGAGCGGGCGGCCGGCGGCGCGCGAGGCGAAGAGCGCCACTGCTGCGCGCGAGGCGAGCGCGAGGAGCGCGCCGGCGAGGGCGGGCAGCGGCGCGGCGGGCGCGGTGAGCAGCGAGAGCGCGAGGATGAGCGGGGTCGCGAAGAAGAGCAGCGGGTAGCTCGGGAGGAGCGCGGGGCGCTGCGCGCGGATGACCATCAGCCAGCGCGCGAAGCGGGAGAGCGCCTGCTCCATGCTGCGGCCCGAGGCCATCGAGCGGGCGATGATCGGCGCGGCCGTGAGCGTGAGGCGCCGGCCGGTGAGCCTCCGGCCGAGCTCCATGTCCTCTCCGAGGTGATCGCGGAGCCCGCCGAAGCCGCCGATCCGGTCGAGCGCGTTCTTCCGCACCGCGAAGAGCTTGCCCACGAGCCCGCGCCGATCGAGCCCCGCGAGCAGGGGGAAGGCGTGGAGCGACGCGCCGAGCAGCGCCGCGGAGGCCCGATCGCCCGGGGCCTCCGCGAGACCGTGCTCGACCGGCGGCGCCCACGCGGCCGCGTGGGGGTGCGGGCCGGTGAGCGGCTCGATCAGCAGATCGAGGCTCGTCTCACCGAGGTCGACGTCGCTGTCGGCGATCAGCACGACGTCGAAGCGCCCGGCCTCGCCGCGCAGCACCTCGTGGATCTGCGACACCTTGCGGTTCGGCCCGCGCGCCCGCGTGAGCACGGCCGCCGCGTCGATGCCCTCGGCCGCGAGCGCCTCGGCCGCGCGGCAGGCGACGGGCCACGCCGGGTCCGACGCGTCGGCGACCGCGAGGCGGCAGCGCAGCGGGAACGATCGGCCGGCGCGCGCGAGCGAGCGGAGGTTCTCGAAGAGCGAAGGCTCGTCGCCCGCGCAGGGGCGCACCACCAGCACCTCCGGCGCGGGCCCGCGCGGCGCGTCCTCGCGCAGGGCGGTCGCGCGCGCCGCACGGGCACGTCGCGCGCGGACCCACGCGCGTCGCATGGCCTCCGCGCTGACGGTCGCCACGAGGGTCGCCCAGCCGAGGGCCGTCGCCGCGCCGAGCTCCGCGAGCGTTGGGCTCACCCGATCTCCTGCCGCATCCGGTAAGGCAGCATCCTCTGCACCCAGGGGTTCCGGAAGCGATCGAGATCGAGCGTCTCGTGCGTGCCGATCGAGGCCGGCCCACGCCGGTCGATCCGCACGAGCGAGCGCGCGTAGAACGGCCCGTCCTCGAGCGTCTCGACGACGCTCGCCCGCTCCTCGGGCGCGGCGTGGAGCGTCCTCTCGAGGCCCCAGAGCGTCCTCGGCCCGGCGTGCCGCTCCATCGACGAGAGCTCGATCGCGCGCCCGTCTTTCTCGAAGCTGCGCGAAAAGAACAGGCGCGAGCCATCGCGTCGCGTGAGGTCGTACGTCACGCGCGCTTCACCGGCCGACGCCGTCCGCGACCAGTCCCAGGACTCGAACGCGTCCTCGAGCCCCTCGTCGCCGCCGTTCGAGTCGAGGTAGCCGATGCCCGTCCAGCGCAGCGCCGGGCGGCTCAGCTCCACCTCGACATGGGCGTGCGGGGCGATGGCGCACCAGCGGTGCCGGCCGGCCGCGTCGAGCTCGATCACGTCACCCGAGAGCGCCGTGGGGACGAGGCGCACGCGGCCGCGGACGGGCGCGCCGAACACCGCGGTCCGCTCGTCGAATTCCGCCACGAAGGCGCCCCGCTCCCAGCGCATCGAGCTCGGTCCGAGGGCGAGCGCCTCGGGCTCCCTCGCCACGGAGCGCGCGCCCCGCTCGGTGAAGCAGAAGGCCTGGCTGCGCGGCCCGTAGAGGGCCACGTTCATCGAGCAGTGATCGAGCGGGCTCGCGGGCTGCCCGCTCCTCCGCGCGGCTGCGTAGAAGGGCGAGAAGACGCTCCCGAGCAGGCCGATCAGCGTGATCGCGAACCGGCCGTCGTGGCTCACCGCGTCGAGATACCACCAGAGGTAGCCGCCGCTTTCGATCGCCTGATCGAAGCGAGGTCCGCGAGCACGCTGCTCGCGGCGAGCTTCCCGCTCAGGGCCGCCATCGGCACCCCCGCGCCCGGGTGCGCGCTGCCCCCCGCCATGTAGAGCCGCGGGATCTTGGTGCGCGAGGTCGCCCGCGTGAACGACGCGGCCGCGCCGTGCGAGGCGGGGCCATAGAGGGCTCCACCCGTCCCGGGGAACAGGCGCTCGAAGTCCGCCGGCGCGGTCGTCACCGGGGGATCCGTGAGCGGGTCGAGCTGAAGCCCCGATCGCCGGAGCAGCGCGAAGGAACGCGTTTGACATCGATGCATCTCCGAGGGTGAGAGCGACGCTCGGTCGCCGTTGGAAGGAGCGTTGACGAGGACGAGCATCCGGTCCGCGCGGGCGCCCGGGGCGAGCCGCCCCTCGTCGTCGCGGTCCTGCGCGCAGAGGTAGACCGTGGGCTCGATCGGCACCTCGTCGCGGTCGAAGAGCTCGTGGAACTCGGCCGGGTAATCCTGCGAGAAGAAGACGTTGTGCCGCACCAGCGGGAAGCCCGAGGTCTTCGCGGCGATCGCCCAGGTGAGGGCCGAGAGCGAGCGCGTCCGCGGCATCGTCCCGGCGCGCGCGACGCGCTCGCCGAAGAGCCCGCGGGCGAGCGCCTCGGCGTCCGCGTTGAGCACGATCGCGTCCGCGTCGATCCGCTCGCCCGACGCGAGGAGCACCCCGGAGGCGCGGCCTCGATCGACCGTGATCTCGCGGACCTCGGCGCCGCAGCGGATCGTCCCGCCGGCGGCGGTGACGAGCCCCGCGAGGGCCTCGGCGACCTTGTACATACCCCCGTCGACCAGCCACACGCCCTCCCGCTCGACATGCGCGATCACGTTGAGCGTCGCGGGCGCGAGGTAGGGCGAGGAGCCGCAGTAGGTCGCGTAGCGGCCGAAGAGCTGGACGAGCCGCGGGTCGCGGAAGAAGTCGGCGAGCGATCGGGAGACCGTGCGCATCCCGTCGAGGTGGAGGAGCGCGGAGAGGCCCTTCTGCCGCGCGAGCGTGAAGGCGGAGCCGAGGCCCGGCCGCTCGGCGCGGAGGAAGGGCAGGTCCACGGCCTCGAAGATGCGGCGCGCGTACGCGCAGAAGCGGCGGTAGCCCTGCGCCTCCGCCGGGCCCGCGAACGCGCCGATCGCGTCGGCCGAGCGCTCGATGTCCGCGAAGAGATCGAGCGTCGGGCTCCCCTCCGCGAGCGGCCAGGCGTGGCGGGCGAGCAGGCCGGCCGGCAAGAGATTCAAATGTTTGTCGAGTCTTGTCCCGAGCGTGTCGAAGATATCCTCGAACACCCAGCGCATGGTCATCACGGTGGGCCCCGCGTCGATCGCGAGGGGGCCGACGCGCACCTGCCGCATCTTCCCGCCCACCGCGGCGGATCGCTCCAGGACCGTGATATCGAGCCCGGCGCCAGCGAGGAGCGCCGCGGTCACGAGCCCGCCCACGCCCCCTCCGACCACGACCACCCGTCTGCTCACCATGGGCGGATGGGTAGCACCGGCCGGCCTGGTTGTCTATGCTTTGTCTAAATATTATACAAAGCATTGACAGGCGCGCCCGGGGGCCTCAGTCTTCTCGCGATGCATGCGATCCATCGAGTCGAGCGCGCTCTGCGCTCGGAGGTTTCCATCGCCACGGGGGAGGACACCCCTCCCGGTCTCGCCGACGCGATCCGCCTCGCCGTCTTCCCCGGCGGGGCGCGGATCCGTCCGCTGCTCTG
>JAXLYT010000014.1:0-184989 GCA_046351295.1 Byssovorax sp. | reverse complement strand
CTCGGCAAGCCGAGCAACACCCCGATGCCGGTGATCGCCGGAGCGCCCGCGGCCGAGACCAAGGCGCCGGCCGACGCGAAGCCGCCGGCGCTGCGCCTGGTGAGCGGCGACGCGGCGGACGCGGTGAAGGAAGCGGATGCGCGGCTCACGCGGGCCCGCGAGGTGGGTGACCGGATCCGGAGCGGGCTGCGCGAGGTGATCTTCGGGCAGGAGGAGGTGGTGACGGGGGTGGTGGTGAGCCTGCTCGCGGGCGGACATGTGCTGCTCGAAGGGGCGCCCGGGCTTGGCAAGACGCAGATCGTCCGCACGCTCTCCCGCCTCGTGGGCGGCGCCTTCGCGCGCATCCAGTTCACGCCGGATCTGATGCCGAGCGACGTGATCGGGACGAGCATGGTGGTGACCACGCCGCAGGGCGGAAAGGATCTCGCGTACCGGCCCGGCCCGATCTTCGCCAACCTGGTGCTGGCCGACGAGATCAACCGCGCCACGCCCAAGACGCAGAGCGCGCTGCTCGAGGCGATGGCCGAGCGCACGGTGTCGGTGGAGGGGCAGCCGCGCGATCTGCCGTCGCCCTTCTTCGTGCTCGCGACCGAGAACCCCATCGAGATGGAGGGCGTCTTCCCGCTCCCCGAGGCGCAGCTCGATCGCTTCTTGATGAAGCTGACGGTGAAGATGCCCGATCTCGAGACGCTGACGCGCATCGGGGCGCGGGCCGAGGAGCCGCGGCCTCCCTCGGCGGTGACCTCGCCGGACGAGCTGCTCTCCGTGCAGGCGGCGGTTCGATCGATCGCGTCGGCGCCCCACGTCGAGAAGTACGCGGCGCGCCTGGTGCTCGCGACGCACGGTCACAAGGCGGTGCGCTACGGGGCGGGGCCGCGCGCGGTGCAGGCGCTCATGGCGTGCGCCCGGGCGCGGGCCCTGCTCGAGGGGCGGCCCGCGGTGGGCGTGGACGATCTGCGCAAGGTGGGCCCCGAGGTGCTCGGGCACCGGATCGGCCTCCGGTTCGAGGCCGAGGCGCAGGGGATCGACGCGGACAAGGTCGTGGCGCAGGTCATCGCGTCCACGCCGGTGGAGTGATCATGGACGCCGCGGCCCTCGTTGACGATGTTGAACGCCTGCCGGATCTCGCTCCGGACGCCTCGCTCCTCTCCCCCGAGATGGCGGCTCGGCTCGGGCGCCTCTCGCTCCACGCGCGGGCGATGGCCGAGGCGCGCCGCCGGGGCCGCCGCCGGACGCGCCGGATCGGCGGGGGCTCGGAGCTCATCGACACGCGCCCCTACGCGGTGGGGGACGATCCTCGACGGATCGCGTGGGCCGCGTACGCGCGCCTCGAGAAGCTCCTCGTGCGTCTCGTGGCCGACGAGGCGCCGCTCCGCCTCGCGCTGGTGATCGACGCCAGCGCGTCGATGGGCTTCGGGGCGCCGACCAAGCTGCGCCAGGCCGCGCGCATCGCCGCGGGGCTCGCGGCCGTGGCCCTCTCGGGTGAGGATCGGATCGCGGCGCTCGGCAGCTCGGCCGCGGGGGTCTCCGCGCTGCGCGCGACGGGCGGCCGCGGCGGGCTCCTTACGCGTCTCCTCCGCGCTGCTCGACAGGCTCCGCCCCGCAGGCGAGACGGATCTGGTGAAAGCGGCGAGCACCGCCACCCAGGTCGCCGGCGGGAAGGCGCTCTGCGTGATCCTCGGCGATCTGCTCGATCCAGCGGGCGCGCTCGCGGGCGCGGAGGCCGCGCGCATGCGCGGGCATGACGTGGCCATCGTCGAGGTGCTGCACCCGTTCGAGATCGACCCGCCGGAGCTGTCCGGGATCGACGTGGAGGACGAGGAGACGGGGCAGGTGGTCGTGCTCCCGCGCAACGCTCGCCAGGCTTATCTCGAGGCGCTCGCCGAGCACCGCCTCCGCATCGATGAGGGCGCAGCGACGCTCGGCGCTCCCGTCCTGCGCGTGACGACGGCGCAGCCCTTCGACGATGTCGTGCGCGAGGCGCTCGGCGCCGGTCTGCTTCGAGGAGGAGGAGCGCGATGAGCTTTGCATCCCCCACGTTCCTGGTCGCGCTGCTGCTGCTCCTGCCGGCGCTGATCGCGTTCCTCGTGCACCGGCGGCGCGAGGTGCTCCGGGTCCCCTCGGTCCTGCTCTTCCGGCTCGCGGCCCGCTCCGCGGCGCCGAACCGCAAGATCCGCAAGATCCGCCGCTTGCTCGCGCTCCTCGCCTGCCTCGCCGCGCTCGCCGCGCTCGTGCTCGCCGCGGCCCGCCCGCACGGCCGATCGAAGGGCGAGACCGTGGCGGTGGTGATCGATCGATCGGCGTCGATGGGCGCGGGAGGCCGCCGGTCTCCGTTGCAGCAGGCGCGCCGCTTCGCGGGCCGCATGCTCGCCTCGGCCGGTCCGGAAGATCGGTTCGTCCTGATCGGCGCGGGCGCGGTGCCCCGCCGCCTCGCCGGCCCCGCGGCACCCGGCCCGCTCCTCGACGAGGCGCTCGATGCGCTCGCTCCCGAGGCGGGCGGCGCCGATCTGGGCGCGGCCCTCTCGCTCGCGGCCGAGCTCTGCGCCGGCACGCCGAGCGCGAGGATCGTCCTGCTCGGCGATGGCGGCGAGAGCCTGGGGGATGGCTCCGGCGAGATCCATGGGCTCCCGCTCACCGAGAAGCGCTTCTCGCCGCCCTCCGGCGACAACCTCGGGATCACCGTGTGCGCCACGCGCCCGCCCGCCGACGCGGGCAGCGACGACGAGCGCGAGGCGCTGATCGCCGTCGCGACGTCGTCGACGAAGGCCCGCGCGGCGCGGGTGATCCTCAAGGTCGACGACAAGGAGCTCGCCCGGCGGCACCTCGAGATCCCGCCGCTCGGCGAGGCCGAGCTGACGATCCGTGTCCACGCCTCGTCGCACCGGCTCGCGGCGCATGTGGAGCCGGAGGACGGCCTCGCGGACGCGCTCGATGTGGATGACGACGCCGCGCTCGACGAGATCGAGCGGCGCCCTCCGCGCGCCCTCCTGATCGCGCCCGCGGCGGCCGCCGATGGAAGCGGGGACGCGGCCTCGGCGTACTTCGTCGAGAAGGCGCTGCTCGCGGCCGGCGCCAAGGAGGTCGTCCATGTCTCCTCCGGGTTCGACAACGTGCCGCTGGAGCCCGGCGACGTGCTCGTGGCGCTCGGCGAGGGCCCGAGCCGACCCGTGACCATCCCCGCGCTCTACCTGTCCACCCGGACCGGTGTCCTGCCGTTCAAGACCCTGCGCGAGATCGACGCCAAGGAGACCCGGTTGCGCTCGGTCGACGGGCGCGACGCGCTCCTGCGCGGGGTGGCGCTCGACGGTCTCACCATCGAGCATGCGAGCACCGTCGACACGCCGAGGGGCGCGCGGGCGCTGGTCGAGCTCGACGGCGGGACGGTCGTGCTGGCGGGCGGCGCCGGGGAGGGCGCGTACGTGTACCTCGGCGTCGATCCCGCGAAGAGCGATCTCGTCCTGCGCGTTGCTTTCCCTGTGCTGGTCGCGAACTCCCTCGGCGTGCTGGGCGGCGCGTCGCGCAGCGCTGCGGCGACCACCGTGGCGCGCGCGGAGATCGCCCTGCGCCAGGCGTCGATCATGGATCGCCAGGGCGCAGAGGAAGCGCCCGAGGCGCCCTGGAAGCTCCCCGCGAGCCCGGCGTTCCTCCTCGGCATCGTCGCCGCCGCGCTGCTCGCCCTCGAAGCGTTGATGTTCCGGAAAGGATGGGCCGACTGATGGTTCTCGGGGAGTCGTCGAGCTTGTGGGCGCGTGGCCTCTCGATCGCCGCGCTGATCGCCGCGCCGTTCCTGCCGCCGATCAAGGCGAAGAGCGACACGAGCGCGGTGGTGTACGTGGTCGATCGATCGACCAGCGTGGGCGAGGCCGGGCGGAGCGCCGCCGAGGATCTGGTGCGCGAGGCCTTCCGCCAGCGGGGCTCGACGCAGGTCGGCCTCGTGGCGTTCGCGGCGCACCCCGAGATCTTGATCCCCGTGGGCGAGGATCGTCCCGTCCCGGTGCTGACCGAGGCGCCCGACGGCTCGGGCTCGGACATCGGCGGCGCGATCCGGCTCGCCGCGGCGGCGCTGCCCTCCTCGGGGCGCAGGCGGATCGTGCTGCTCAGCGACGGGCGCGCGACGGCCGGCGACGCGCTCGCCGAGGTGCGCGCAGCCGAGCGCGAAGGGATCACCGTGGACACTGTGGCCGTGGGGACCACATTGGTCGACACGCCGGTCGTGGCCGAGGTGAGCGCGCGCGAGCCGAGGGTGGCCGAGGGCGAGCCCGTGTCGGTCACCGCGCGCCTCCGCGGGCGCCCCTCCGCGACGCACCTGCTGCGCTGGACGCGCGACGGTCGCGAGGTGAAGCGCGGGCCGATCACGCTCGATCCGTACGGCGTGGCGGAGGCCACCTACAGCGACGCTCGCCCGGGCTCGGGCGTCCATGTCTACGAGGCCGCGCTGCTCGGCGTCGGGAGCGATGACGACGACGCGGCCTCGATCACCGAGGGGCACCGCGGCCTCGCCGCCGTCTCGGTGGGCGGCAAGCCCCGCGTGCTGGTGATGACCATCGACGGCGCATGCCCGGGCGTCCTCGACGACGCGCTCGCCCGCTCGGAGATCGACAAGCAGATCGTCACCCTCGGCGATCAGCCCTTCCCGGACGCGGCGACCCTCTCCGGCGCGGATCTGGTGGTGCTCGCCGACGTGCCGCTCGCGCCCGTCGCCGACGCCGCGACCGCCTCTGGGCTCACCCCGAAGGACCAGGAGGCGCTCCTCGACTACGCGCAGAAGGGCGGCGGCGTGCTGGTGACCGGCGGGGCCTTCGGTTTCTCGCCCGAGTACGGATCGGCCCCGATCGCCCGGATGCTCCCCGTGGAGATCGAGGACCAGGGGCAGGTGGAAGATCCCAAGGCGGCCATGGCCATCATGCTCGATCGCTCGGGGTCGATGGGGGCGATGGTTGGAGCTCATACGAAGATCCAGCTCGCGGTGGAGGCGGCGCTCGCCGCGGCCTCGACGCTGCGGCCCGACGACATCCTGGCGCTCGGGAGCGTCGACGAGAAGACCCACTGGAACGAGCCCCTCGGCCCCGTCTCCGAGCTGGAGAAGCGCAAGAAGGAGATCCGATCCATCGACGCAGGCGGCGGCGGCATCTACGTCTACACGGCGCTGGCCGACGCGTACGGCGTCCTCAAGGGCGCGGGCACCGCGGTGCGCCACGTGATCCTCTTCGCCGACACCGCCGACAGCGAGGAGCAGACCGAGAGCTGCTACTACAGTGCGTGCGGCAGCGAGCCGCGCACGGCCATCGGCCTCGCCGAGCTCGCGAGGAAGACCGGGATCACCACGAGCGTGGTGGGTATCGGGCTCGACTCCGACTGCGACTACGACTTCCTCCGCAAGCTGGCCGCGGCCGCGGGCGGGCGCTTCTACCTCACGAGCGACGCGGCCGATCTGCGCCGCATCTTCATCTCCGAGGCGCGCGTCGCGGCTCGCTCGAACCTGCGCGAGGGGCCCGTGCCGGTGCGCGCGGCCGACGCGCATCCTCTCCTGGCGGGCGTCGATGTCTCGGCGCTCCCGGCGCTCGGCGGCTTCGTCGAGGCCAAGCGGCGCCCGCTCGCCGACAACGCCATCCTCACCCGCGACGAGGACAAACCCATCCTGAGCTCGTGGCGCTACGGGCTCGGCCAGGTGGTGGCGCTCACGACCGATCTGCGCGGCGACTGGAAGGGGAGCTGGTCGCGCATGCCGATGGCCGGCCAGGTGCTCCGCCAGACGGTGCGCTTCGCGATGCGCAGGCACGGGGCGGCGAACGCCGAAATGCGCGTGGCCGTGCACGGGCGCGCGGCCGAGGCGACCCTGGAGATGGGCGAGGGGGCGGGTGAGCCGGGCGCGGCGCCGGCCCAGATCGAGGCCTTCGCCTACGCGAGCAACGGCGCGCCGCAGCCGGTGCCCGTCACGCTCGAGCGCACGGCCCCCGGCCGCTACACGGCCCGCGCGCGCATGCGCGGCGAGCCCTTCCTGATCGTCCGCGCCCGCGACGCGGGAGGCGGGCTCGTGGCCGAGGCCATCGGCACCTCGGACAGCGCCGGAGAGCTCGCGGCCGTCGGCTCCGACGATCGGGCGCTGCGCGATCTGGCGCGCGAGGGCGACGGGATGTTCGGCCCGGATCCGGCCGAGACGCTGCGCGCCGAGGGCCCTTCGCGCGGCGAGCCCGTCCCCCTCTGGCCCTTCGTGCTCCTCGGCGCGGCGCTCCTCGTGTGCGTCGATCTGTGGCTCCGGCGCCTCGGCCGTCGGCGCGTCGCGGCGCTCTTGCCCTCGCTCGGCCTCCCCGCGGCTTGATCGTTCGCGCGCTACGCCCTTCGATCGAGCGCGTGGAAGATCGCCTCGAACGCCGGGATGGTCAGCGTCCTCGGGTCGCGGCCGAGCCTCTCGACCGGGACGAGCTGCCCGTCGCGGTAGCGAAACCCCTCCCCATCATGGGCAAAATCGGACAGCTCCACGAAGGATCGATCGCGCCCCTTCTCGAAGATCTTCGCGAAGAAGAGCACCTGGGAGAGGCCGTCCTCGCCCTCCGGCCGCTGGTCGAGGATCTGGAGGCCCATGTAGCGGTACGCCCCGGCGCTCGCCCGGATCGACGCGAGGATCTCCGCCTCGGGCCGCGCCCGGTCGGGGTGATCCGGGTGCAGCGTGCGGACGAGGTAGGCGGCCTCCTTGCGCGCGAAGGCGGCGTAGCGCGAGCGCATCAGCGCCTCGGGCGTGGGCGCCTCGCGATCGCCGCGGTGGAAGGGCTGACAGCAGTCGCGGTAGCGCAGGCCCGAGCAGCAGGGGCAATCGTCGGCGCGGGGCATGGCGCTAGACCGGGACGACCAGGCGCGCCGCCAGATCCTTGATCGGCCCGGGCATCGAGTCGTCGCGGGTGACGGCGAGGATCGGCGCTCGCAGGGGGCGCAGCTCGGTGGTGCGGAGGAAGGAGAGGGCGAGGCGGGTGAGGTAGCTCGATCGCTTGGCGAGGATGGCGTCGACGAGCGCCGTCACCGGGTAGGAGAACAGCAGATCGTCCGCCGGCAGCGAGAGCTCGCGGGCGCGGGCCTCGATCGCGTCGTCGAAGCGATCGCGCTTCCACTCGAGCGCCTCGTGCAAGAGGTGCACGTTCTCGGCCCCGATCGTCACCGCCGGGCCGCCGCTCGGCGCGAGCACCCAGCGGAGCTTCGCGTCGATCCCCTGCTGCGCGCCCGAGTCGAGGGTGACGATGGGGAGGAAGAGCACGCCGTCGCGCGTCTCACCGCCGCCGGCCTCCAGGATTTCTTGGACCCGAGCTGCGAGCGCGCTCTCCATGCCCGCCATTGTGGCATGAAAGCAAGGCGTCTCCGGCGGCCTTTTCCGCGCTTGACGGGGCGCGCCCGCTCTGGTGCGGTTACGGCGCTTTCCCTGCTGCGAGGCCCTTCATGCGATCGTCGATCTTGCTCGTGTCGTCCCTGTCCTTGCTGGGCTTTGCCGCCCTCGCCGCCGTCCCCTCGGCGGCGCTCGGCAACGGAGGAGGAGGCGCGGGCGGCGGCACGGGCGGCGCCGCCGCGACGACGGGCACGGGCGGGGCCACGACGGGCACCGGCGGGATGGCCGGCACCGGCGGGAGCACCACCGCGACGGGCAGCGGCGGGGGAGGCGGGCCGGTCTGCGTGGGCGACGGGATCTGCGACACGCCGGGCGAGGACTGCACCTGCGCCGACTGCGAGCCGCTCGCGCTCTGCCACCCCGGCCAGTGCGTGGACGACGGCACGTGCAACCTGAAGGACGCGTGCACCTGCGCCGACTGCCACCAGAACCCCTTCTGCAACGACGTCTCCCACTGCGTCGACGACGGCACCTGCGACGCCTTCAGCGAGGGCTGCGTGTGCGTCGACTGCGCGGGCCGGCCCGAGCGCGCCGGGGCCTCGACGAGCTCGAGCTCGTCCTCGTCGACGAGCTCGTCGGGCGCCACCGGGAGCGGCGGCGAGGGCGGCGAATCGAGCGGTTTCGTCCCCTCCGAGGAGCCGACCTATTGCCTGCTCGGCCCTGCCTCGAGCCCCGCGATGCCGCTCGCCGCGCTGCTCGGTGGGTTGGCGTCGCGCTCGGGCTCGGTCGCGCCGTCAACGTCGTTGACGGACGCCCTCGCCGCGCCGCCGGGCTGATCGCGATCAGAAGTCGGGCTTCGCGGGGACGATGGGCGTGGGGTGCACGGCCGGGCCGGCGGGGTGTGGCCGCCGGTCACGGCGGGCTTCGGCGCCACGGTGGCGGCGGGCGCGGCAACGTCGCGGCCGGGGCCGCGGTGGCTGCGCTCGTCCCGGCGGGCTTGGGCAGCATGCCGAAGAGCTTCTTCGGGCCGGCGTCGGGGTCGTCGGCCGGATCGGGCGAGCGCCAGGCCGAGGCGTTGTCGAGGGTGGCGGATCTCGGCTGCGGAGGCGCTGGCCGCGGGCGCCGCGCTCATCGCGGGCGGCGCGGTCGCGGTGATCGCCGGCGGTGTCACGGCGGGAGGCGCGCTCACCGGGCGGCTGCCTCGTGCCCTCCGGGCTCGCTTCCTTCTTGTTGAACACGCCCGAGCCGAGGACGGCCCGCCCGCGAGGGCGATGACGACGGCCACGACCATCACCGCGATCGGCACCCCACCGCGGGCCGGGGGAGGCGCGGCGCGGCCGCGATCAGGCCCATCGACGATCCGGCTCGCGGGGGTCGGCTGGGCCTCCACCTGGGTGGTCGGCGTCGCCTCTGCAGCAGTGGGCGGCGCGGCCGCGGGCTTCGCCGTCGCGGCGAGCGCGGCGTCGACCTGGGCCACCGCTGCCGGGTGCGAGACCACGGCGATCGTCTTGGCCGTGTCGAGCGTCGTGCTGTCCATGTCGACGAGCGCGACGCGCGCCAGATCGCGCAGCGGGAGCAGGTCCTTCAGCAGATCGTCGGCGGTCTTGTAGCGCTCGGCGGGGCGGCGCTTGAGGGCCTTCGTCACCACCGCCGCGAGCCCCGTCGCGAGCTTGTCGCCCCGGGTGAGCGCGAGGGGAGGGGGCTCGGTCATCAGCTTCTTCTGCGCGAGCTCGGCGTCGGAGGCGATGTTGCCGAACACGTGTCGGCCCGCCACGGCGCGGTAGAGGATCGCGCCGGTCGCGTAGATGTCGGACGCGCTCGTCACGGCCCGCGAGTTCAAGATCTGCTCGGGCGCCATGTACTCGATCGTGCCCACGGCCATGTCGGCGCGCGTGATCCCGGTGATCTCCTCGTCGTTCGAGTCGGTGTCCGAGATGAGGCGGCTCACGCCGAAGTCCACCACCACGGCCCGCCAGCGATCGCCCGGGAGCTTCTGGAGGATGATGTTGCCGGGCTTGAGATCGCGGTGGACGATGTGCGCGTCGTGCAGATCGCGGAGCGCGCTGGCGATGTCCACGCCGAGGTCGATCGTCTCTTCGATCGAGAGCGTCTTCTCCTGGAGCACCCGCGACAGCGGGTCTCCGTCGACGAACTCCATCACGAGCACGAGGCCGTAGACGTCGTCGGCCACGAAATCGACGACCCGCGCCACGTGATCGCTGCGGATCCGGCCCAGGATGTAGGCCTCGCGCTTGAAGCGGGCCACCACCTCGTGGTTCAGCGCCGCGGCCGAGAGCAAGGTCTTGACGGCGACCTTGGAGCCCACCGTCCGGTGCTCGCCGACCCACACCTCACCCATGCCGCCGGCGCCGATCTTGCGCTCGACCTTGTACCGTCCGGCGATCACCGCACCCGGGGTAAGATCCATGATGCGGCATCATACCGAAGGCGGGCACAGAAAGGCGAATGTGGGGCGAAAGGAAGGACGGCGCCCAAGAATTTCCCCCGGTCCGGGTGGTGCCTGGCACACTAGGGGCAGCCCCCGTGAGGAAGAGACCGCGCAGAAAGGTCCGAGGCGGAAGGCTCTCCCGCCTGGAGAAGGAGGTCGCGTCCCTCCGGGCGGCGATCGAGCTCCTCCACCGGATCTCCGGCCTCGTCGGGTCGGCCGTCGAGGTCGAGCCCACCTGCTACGCCATCCTGACCGGCGTCACCGCCGGGGTCGGGCTCGGCCTCAACCGGGCGATGATCTTCCTCCTCGACGGCGCCGAGCGCCTCGTCCTCCGCGGCAAGGGCGCGATCGGTCCGGCCAGCGCCGAGGAGGCCGACCGGGTGTGGAAGGCCATCGAGGCCGACTCCCCGGACCTGATCACCCTCTACGAGGCCGGCCTGCACCGCCTGCGCCGCCGCGCCTCGGTCGTGTCCTCCCCCGCGTTCGCCGCGGCCCCGTCCCGCGCGTCGGACCCCACCTCCGCGCCCGAGTTCCACGGCGCCCTCGATCGCAAGGTCCGCGCGCTGCCCGTCGACACCGCCGGCAACAGCTCCATCGCCCTCGCGCTCCGCCGCGGCGAGATGATCGTGGGCGAGGGCGCGGACGACCTCGGCGGCCTGCTCCACCTCCCGACCGGCATCGCCGCGCCTCTGCGCGATCACCAGATCGTCTTCGGGGTGCTCTACGCCGACAACTATTTCACCGAGAAGCGCCTCGCCCCGATCTCCCGGAGGGTCTTCTCCATGGTCGCCGATGAGGCCGGCCGCGCCATCGCGAACGCCCAGCGCTACGAGAAGCTCGTGGGCGAGGCCCGCACCGATCCGCTCACCGGGCTCGGCCACCACGGGGCCTTCGCGGCCGATCTGGCGCGGGAGGTCGGCACCGCGCTCTCCGCGGGCCGCCCCGTCGGCCTGCTGATGATCGACCTCGACGGCTTCAAGGAGATCAACGATCGGCACGGGCACCTCATCGGCGACGCGATCCTCTCCGGGGTCGCCGGGCGGCTCCGCGGCGTGATCCGCGGCGGGGAGGGCGTCTACCGCTACGGCGGCGACGAGTTCGCCGTGCTCCTCCCGGGCGCGACGAGGGCCGCCGCCGCGCTGATCGCCGAGCGCGTGCTGCGCGCGATCGGGGCGCAGCCCTTCGCGGTCGATCACATCGCGCTCGCCGTCCGCTGCTCGATCGGCGTGGCGTCGGCCCCGCACGACGCGCACGGCGCCGAGAGCCTGGTCGAGGCCGCCGACCGCGCGCTCCTCGCGGTGAAGCGCGCGGGCAAGAACGCGGTGCGCGAGGCCGGCGCGGCGTAGGCTCGCGTCGCGTAAGCGTGCGTGGCGTGAGCCGGCGCGGCGCCTTCAGCGCGCGCGGTACATGATGTCGGATCGGATCGCGTACTTGACCCCGGCGCGCACCTCGCACCCCTCGTGGAGGATCGCGTGCTGGAAGAGGAGGGCGCGGCCGGGCTTCGGGCGGATCTTCTCGTGGAAATCGAGCATCGCCGTCTCCCCGCCGGTGAAGCCATCGTTGAGGTAGACGAGGAACGTGAGCAGGCTCCGCTCCTCGGCGCTCCGGTAGAACGCGCCGTCGTAGTGGGGCGCGAAGCGCTGCCCCGGCGCGTAGCGGTAGCAGCGCAGCCGCTCGTTCGCCCCGACGACGCGCCGCCCCCCGAGCTCGGCCGGGACATGCGGGCGGACCCGCGCGAAGAGCTGCGCGGCGAGCGCCTCGTCGTCGAACATCACCCGCGTGTTGTTGCGGGTCCCGAGGTCGAGCACCGGGCCCTCGGCGCGGCTCACGGGCGCGACGGTCGGCCCGAGCGCGTCGATCCGGGCGATCAGCGCGTCGCACTCGGCGGGGGAGAGGATGCCGTCGACGGTCCAGTACAGGGGCTTTTGGAGGTCGAGGTGGAAGGCGTACACGGGGGCTCCTTCTTCGATGCTGGATACATATATGTATCTAGCATCGAAGAAGTCAAGGCTCGCCGGAGCCTGATTTCAAGGGTCCCGCGCCAGCCGGAAGCCCACCCGCGCCGATCGCTCGTCCTTCCGGTACGCGCGGCGCGAGGCCGCGTGGCAGTCCGGCGGCCAGTCGCACCACGCGCCGCCCTTGGACACCGGGCGCTGCTCGCCCTCCTGCGGATCGGCCACCACCCACTCGGCGATCCCGCCCGCCAGATCGCGGACACCGTAGGGTGATTTTGTCGGTCGCGAACGCGCCCACCGGCTCGGGCGCGGGCGGCGTCGGGCGCGCCTCGCGCGTCTTGCAGAGGGCCGCGTCGAAGCGCTGTCCCCACGGGTACGCGCGCCCGTCCACCCCGCGCGCGGCCTTCTCCCACTCCCACTCCGTCGGGATCCGGTAGCGCTTGCCGGTGCGCGCCGACTGCCATGCCGCGTACGCGGTCGCCGATCCGAGTGGGATGCCGAACACCGGCAGCGCGGGCCAGGTCGAGGGCGATCCGCCCCAGCGCGCGATCCGATCCGCGCGGAAGGCCTTGCCGTCCCAGCGGAAGTAAGGATCACCGTCCTCGGTCCGCGGCAGGTGCAGATCGGCCTGCGCCTCGCCGCGGGTCAAGCAGTCGGCGACGAAGACCAGGTAGTCGGCGAACGTCACGGGGAGGCGGGCGAGGAAGAAGGGACCGAGGTCCACCCGGCGCCGCTCGCGCGCATGCGGGTTGCTCTCGTGGCCGCCCACGAAGGCCGCGCCGGCGATGATCAGCGCCTCACCGTCGTCGGGCTCGCCGGCGGAGAGATCGACGTCGATGCGCTGCTCGCGCCCCGCGCGGATCAGCACCGGGCAGCGGATCTCCCGGCGGCCCTCGCGGCGCAGCGTCACCTGGTACGTGCCCGGATCGAGGGGGGACGACTCGAAGGGCGTCTGCCCGCGCTGCCGCTCCCGCTGCGCGACGAGCCGCGCCCCGCGCTCCACGACCTCGTGCACGATCACCTCGGCGGCGCCCGGGCGGAGCGCGACCAGCAGATCGCCGCCCCCGGCCAGCGCGTCGCGGAAAGATCCGTCGTCGTACTCGAGCGAGAGCGCCTCGTAGCGCGCCCGATCGAGGTCGTCGCCGCGATCGATCGCCCGCTCGTGCTCGGCTCGGTAGAGCGAGAGCAGGCCGAGGCGGGCGGGCTTGTGGCCGGGCACCTCGTCGAGCGCGGTCTCGTAGGCGGTGACCGCGGCCTGGAGCGTGCTCGCCGCGAGCGACTCCATCACGGCGTGGCGATCCTCCGCGTCCCAGAGCGCGTCCTTGCGCTCCCCCGCCTCCCACGAGGGGAGCTGGGCGCGCAGCTCGGTCAGCTCGCCGAGCCGCTCGTCGCGCCCGCCGAGGATGTCCCGGTACCTCTCGATGGAGTCCGCCGCCGAGCGGCAGAGCTCCTCGGCGCGCGCGAGCTTGCGCTTCTTCTCCTCCACCCCTTCGAGGAAGGCCTCGAGCGCCGCCGCCATCTTCCCCGCGCTCTCCAGCCGCTCGTGCTTGTCGAGCGCGAGCGCCCGCATGCAGAGCGCGTCGAGCTGCGGCGGGATCGCTCGGTCCGGCGCGCGCACGCTCGGCGGCGCAGGGAGCACGAGCCCCGGCTTGCCCTGGATCTCCGCGTCGTCCCAGCGATCGAAGCCCACCGAGGGGAAGGGCCGGTAGTCGGTGAGGAGCTGGTAGAGGATCGCCCCGAGCGCGAACACGTCGGTGCGCCGATCGATCTCCCGCGGATCGCGGCGGAGCTGCTCGGGCGGCATGCACCCGGGCGTCCCGCCGGGCGGGGTCGTGTCGACGCCCATCTGGAAGGCGAAGCCCCAGTCGACCACGAACACGTCGCCGAACGAGCCGAGCAGGATGTTCTCCGGCTTGAGATCGCAGTGGATGACGCCCCGGCTGTGCGCGTAGTCCACCGCGTGGCAGACCTGGATGAAGAAGCGCATCAGCCGCCCGTGCGTGTGCTGTCCCTCGCCGCGGCGCAGCTTCTTCAGCGCCTCCTCCAGCGAGGGCTGCTGCACGATCCGCATCACGTAGAACGGGCCCCACTCCGG
The DNA here is from genome assembly GCA_046351295.1 of Byssovorax sp. Taxonomy (GTDB): domain Bacteria; phylum Myxococcota_A; class Polyangia; order Polyangiales; family Polyangiaceae; genus JAXLYT01. Next base: position 171,178 of record JAXLYT010000014.1, on the reverse strand, counting down.
GTCGTTGCCCACGTCGTAGATGGGGATGATGTTCGGGTGCTCGAGCCCGCCGGTGATCTTCGCCTCGCGCTCCAGCACCTCGACCGCATGCCGATCTTTGTGGGGGATCTTCACGGCCACCGTGCGGCCGAGGGCGTGATCCTTGTACGCGACCACCTTGCCCATGCCGCCCTGGCCGAGCTGACCGACGAGCGTGAAGCGATCTTCGGTCTCCTCCTTCTTCGCGGCGTCCGACCTCGTCCCTCCGCTCATCGAAGCCCTGTGCGGCTGGTCGCTCATGCCGACATGCTAGCGATTTCTCCGGCCTGCCGGTCCATCGATGCCGCTTGACGCTCCGGGCCCTCGGGGCGCATCGTGGGCGCTGCTTCCGGAGGAGCCTGTGGAGACGCTGGAGTTCGGAGACCTCACCATCGAGGTCGTCCCGTCGGCCGCGATCGAGCCCATCCAGCTCGCCTGGTGCGGCAGGAGCAACGATCGCCAGCCCGGCAAGGTGCTCGACCCGTACCTCGGCGCGGTGCTGCAGGAGGCGAGCGCCGCCGGCCGCGCCGTGGAGATGCGCTTCGAGGCCCTCGAGCACATGAACTCGTCGACCCTCACCGCGATCATCGGCGCGGTGCAGAAGGCGCGGCACCTCCGCGTCCCGCTCGCCATCGTCTTCGATCGATCGCTCAAGTGGCAGAAGCTCGGCTTCGACGCCCTGCGCGTGCTCGCGAAGGGCGACGGGCTGCTCGACATCCGGGGGATCTAGGCGGCCGTGCGGCTCTTCCTCGACGTCTTCGCCCAGAACGAGTGGGCCAATGTCGAGCGCCTCCGCGGCGCGGCCGAGCGCTGCCTGCTCGCGGCGACCGGCGACGCGGAGCTCGGCTCGGCCGTCTCGATCATCGTCGCCGAGCTCGGGGAGAACGCGATCAAGTACGGCTGCTGGGGCGGCCCCACGCAGACCTTCCGCGTCAAGATCACCGCCGAGGGCGAGGGCATCCGGGTCGAGGTGGAGTGCCCCTGGTCGGCCGATCGCTCGATCGCCGATCTGCTCGACACCGTGGCCCGCCTCCGCGCCCACCCGACCGCGCGCGACGCCTACCAGGCGCGGGTCAGGGAGATCGAGGCCGGTCGCGACGGGGGGAGCCGCCTCGGCCTGTTGCGCCTGGCGTACGAGACGGGCTGTTGCCTGTCGGTCGAGGAAGAGGCCGAGCTCGTGCGCGTGATCGCGACGATCGGCGGCGAGTGACTAGCGGTACCAGCCGAGGACGATCAGCGACACGTCGTCTTCGAGCGGCTTTCCGGCGCCGCGGAACGCGGTGAGCGCCGCCTCGAGCCGCGGGCCCACGGGCCCACCCTCGCGCGCCGCGGCCTCGAAGATCTCGCCGAGCCTCGCCTCGCCGAAGCCCTCGCCTTCCGGAGAGAAGACCTCGGTCGCGCCGTCGGTGAAGGCGAGGAGCCGATCGCCCGGGGAGAACGTGCTCGCGTGCTCGGGGAAGCTCGCGCCCGCGACGAGGCCCATCAACGGCCCGCCCGAGTCGAGCGCGGTCACCTGACCCTCGCGCAGCAGCAGCGGCCCCGGGTGCGCCGCGGAGCCCACGCGCAGCTCTTGCCGGGCGAGATCGAGATCGACGCAGAGGGCCGTGAAATGCAGGCCGAGCCGCCCGTGGGTCGAGGTGATCCGCTCGTTCAGCGCGGCGAGCACCGCGGCCGGCCCCTCGGGCAGGTGCTTGACCGCCTCGTACTCGCTGAGGATCAGCATCGTCGTCAGCGCCGCCTTGATCCCGTGCCCGGTCGCGTCGGCGAGGAACGCGCGGAGCAGGCCGTCGCGGGGGCTCGCCACGTGGTAGAGGTCGCCGCCGACCTGATCGAGCGGGCGATAGCAGAGCTCGACGGAGACGCCGGGCAGCTTGGGCGGCTCGGAGAGCGCCTTCTGCTGGAACTCGCGCGCCTGGGCCAGATCTTCGTGCAGGCCCTCGTCGCGATCGGCGAGCGCCCCGAGCGCCGCGAGCAGGCCGTCGCGCCGGGTCACCTGGTAGACCTGCTCGAGGAAGCGCTGCTCCGACTCCTCGACCTCGGTGAGGCGCATCCGCGTGCTCTTGCCGAAGCGGATCTGATCGCCCGGCTTGAGCGCCACCTCGCTCTCGATCCGCCGGTCGTTCACGAACGTCCCGTTGGTCGACCCGAGATCGCGCACGAAGCAGGTGTCCCCCGCGCGCCGCAGCGCCGCGTGGCTGCGGGACAGGCTCTGATCGTCGAACGAGAGCGCGCACTTCTCCGAGCGACCGAGGGTGAGATCCTGGCCGGGCAGGAGGCTGATGACGCGCCCGATCTCGGTGCCTCCGGTGACGGTGAGCACCGGTCGGATCCGTGATTGCACACTGTTGACCAGCGGGGACGGGACCTCGGCGATGGTCTTCAGCTCCTTGAGCACGCCTTACGATGGGACGATCCGCGGGCCCTGTAAAGGACTCACCCGCCCTTGCCCGATCCGGCCGGCGACGCGGCCGGCGCGGCCGGGGGAGGCGTGTACTTCCACCCCGCGATACCGAGGCCCTTGCCGGCCGTGTAACCCGTCTGGTGGAGCTCCACCTGGGTCTTGTCGTTGACCAGCACGAAGGTCGGCGTCCCGCTCACCCCGTAGGAGACGAAGGCGCCGCGCTTCTCGTCGATCGCCACCGTCTTGGGGAAGCCCGCCTTCCAGGTCTTGAAGAAGGCGTCGAGCTGCTCGGGCTCCTCGTCGGTGATGGCGACCACCGGGATCTTGCGCTCCTTCTCGAACGCGAGCACCTCGGGCAGCGCCGCTTTGCAGGGCCCGCACCACGTCGCCCAGAAGTAGAGCAGGTGGGCCGATCCGGGCCCCACGTTCTTGGCGACGGGGCCGCGGTAGGGCTTGAGATCGACGGGCGGCGCGAGCGTGCCCACCGCGAGCGGGCCGGGCAGGGAAGGCCACTTGATCGGGTAGGCCCCGGGCACGAGGTTGATCGTGATCCTGGCCTCGTCGCGCAGCACCTCGATGGGCGTCGGCTGATCGATCGCCGAGAGCATCGTGAACGTGCGGAGCTGGTTCTTGGCCGAGAACGGGTGCCCCGGCGGGCCGATCACGATGTCGCGGGGAAGGAGGCCGGCCGCCTTGGCCGGCGAGTCGGGGTAGACCACGTTGACCATGGCCGCGCCCTCCTCGAGGCTCTGCTTCTTGCGGACCGCCGCCGGCGGCTCGCCGAACGTCACCCCGAGCCACGCGGGCAGCACCGTCTTGGCGAGCGCGAGATCCTCGGCAAAAGGCGGGTACGACGCGGTCTCGGCGGCCGGCTCGGGGGGCGCGGGGACGCGGCGGGGGAGGCTCAGATCCTCGCAGGACACCAGCGCGTCGTAGGCCTTCTTCTGCTCGGGCGTGCCGCTCTTCTTCAGGTACGCGCGCCCCGCGAGCGTGGTGAGCAGCGCGCGCAGCCGCAGCGAAGCGCCGACGCGCACGGCCATGCGGTAGGCCAGCGCCGCGGTCGCCTCGCTCCGCGCGTGGAGCTTCTCGACCTGCGCCCCCTCGGGCGAGAGACCCGCGGTGAAGGGCACGAGCTCCTTGAGCAGGTCGTGCGTCAGGGCGCGCGTCTCCTCCGGCTTCAGCACGCCGAGGCTCGGATCCGCGAGCCTCGGGGCCCAGGCGTCGTGCGTCCGCACGAACCGCTCGAACGTGGCCGAGGTCGCGTCGGCGAGCGCCGAGCCCCAGGCCCGCTCGAAGGTCTGCACTTCCGTCTGCACCTCGGGCAGCTTCCCGCTCTGCTCGGCCAGCTCGGCGAGCGATCGCGGCCCCGCCGTGCCGAAGGTCTGGGCGACCCGATCGAGCAGGCGCACGTCGCCCTCCCAGCTCGCGGGAGGCCCTTTGAGCGTCTCGCGCAGCGCCTCGTCGGCCACCTCGGCGACGCTCTTCTTCTGATCGGCGGCCGCCTTGCTCAGCACCTCGTCGAGGTAGAGATCCGACGTGCGGAGCGGCACGTCGGGGCTCACGTCCGCGGAGAGCACGGCCTCGTGCGCCGCCTCGAAGCGCCCGCTCGCCCCGAGCGCGCGCGTGAAATGGAACGAGTGCCCGACCGCGTCCTTGCCCTTGTTCTCCAGGAAGCAGCCGTAGGCCGGCCGATCGGCGGTGGAGGAGAAGTAGCCGCAGATGTTGCCGTCGGGCCCTCCCTCGGCGCCGAGGGCCACCTTCGCGAACGCGCCCGAGTAGCACTGCGACATCAGCATCACCGTGCGCACCCCGGGGGGCAGCGTGCGCACGAGCGTCCCGAGCTCGCGGACGTTGATGAACTCGTCCTTCCCCCAGAGCATGATCCGGTTGTCGAGCGGCTCGTTGTTCGGGTGCGTGCCGTGATCGGTCACGTAGAGGAGCAGGATGTCGCCGCCCTTGAGCTTGTGGCCCTCGCGCTCGAACCAGGCGCCCACGTTGGCCTTGGAGGCGACCGTGAGCTTCACCCCGTCGATCGACGAGCTGACCGTGTTGACCGGGTTGTCGAGCCGCCGTCCCACGCGCGTCGAGGCGAGCCGCCAGAACTCGGGCTCGGTCTGGACCTCGCGCGTCGCGAGATCGGGCGCGGGATCGTCGCCGTCGCCGCTGAGGATGGAGATCTGATCGGGCATCACCCCCGAGGCGAGCAGCAGCGCGCGCATGTCCTTCAGGTGGACGAGGTGCGACTGGTAGTTGATCGACGGGTTGCCGCCCCCGTTGACCATCAGCACGTGGTAGCGCGTCGGATCGGGCCCAGGAGGCGGGGGAGGGGCCTTGACCTCGGCGGGCGCGAGCACGCTCGACGACGCGGCCGGCGTGCAGCCGAGGGTGCAGAGGGCGCCGAGGACGGCGGCGATCCAGGGGGACCGAGAGAGCATCGGGGCATGGTAGCAAAGCCCGAGGGAGGATCGCCCCCGCGGCCGGCAGGATTTCGACGATCTGTCGCAAAAAAAGCCCAGTGCGTGCGCCCGGTAGCGCGCGTGCGTAGGCGGAGCGCCCCCGCGGGCCCGCCGCCGCCCCGGGCGCTTCGCAGCGAACATCCCGAGCATGCGGATTTCACAGAACAATCGCCTCTGCCGCAGAGCGGCATGATCCGTGCTGGAGCGATCAGCACAGGAGAATCCCCCTAACCCTGACACCCTCGTCGCTTTGCCGTGGGGAGCCGCGCTGTCAAACAGCGTCGCATCGACCCGCATCGAAGTTGCAGCGTCCTGCTTCGCCCCGGGTTAAAACCCGGGGCTAAACATGACGAAGCCCCCCTTCGGGGGCTTGCGCATCACCCTCCTCGCCACGCTGGAACGTGGGTCGGTACGTCCGCTCCCCACGCCCCCCGCAGTTGCGATGGAAGGCGCCTTTGGCCGAGAACGAGGCAAGCCCGCGAAGGCGGGCTTCTCAAGCGTAGCGCGGGGTTTTAACCCCGCGCATGGGGCAGGGCGGTTCTCCGTTCGACTCGACCTCTCATCGAGGAGGCTCCTTTGCGTCTCCGTGCCCGAAGGCCCTTGCTGGCCGTCGCAATCCTGCTCTCCCTCTCCCTGCCGGCCCGGCTTTGCCTTGCCGACGGGACTCCCACGCTCCGCTACGACGCGCCTTTTCGCTGCATCACCAACCCCAAGGGGGAGGTGGTCCGCGTGCAGTGCGACGACAAGGCACCTTCGCCGACCTGCCTCGTCGCGCCCAACGTCACCTCGGCCGGCGCCGAGCTCAAGGAGGCGCGCGACTGCCCGACCGTCGAGAGCAACGTGGCCTACGCCAGGCTCGTCGACAGCGGCGCCAAGATCGTGCCCGCCCTCGCCGACGTGCCGCCCGGCTACGCCCGGTCCGAGAGCGGGCGCGCCTTCCAGGTCAAGTTCGACCTGCTCAACCGCATCTACCTCGGCCTGAGCTGGGTCCCCACCTTCGAGCACAAGAGCGTGGAGGACCCGACGCCGCCCGGCTTCCCCTTCGGCCGCGGACAGGCCGAGACGGGGTTCCACATCAGCGTGCTCTCCCCCAAGGGCCGCTCTCGCCACGACTTCCGTGTGCTGGAGGGGACTGCCACCTTCAAGGACCTGGAGCTGCGCGGCCTGCTCTTCGCGTACGACTACCAGCACCTCCACCGCCGCCCGGCGTTCTACGTCAGCACGTTCTTCGGCAAGCCCCGGCTCTACGAGGTGACCCCGGCGCTCGGCTGGGGCGTGCGGGTGCTCAACATCAACGATCGACCGCCGTCCTTCCGCAACACGCTCGACGCGGAGATCCTCGAGACGCATGTCTCGTGGAACCCCTGGCAATCGAACGACCTTTACAGCCACCTGCGCGTGGAGGCCGGGATCGATGTCGGCAAGTACTGGGAGAACCGGACGGATCTCGGCGCAGGGCTCGGGACGGGCTCGTGGTACGCCGGCTTCACCAGCGCCGTGAAGACCCGATTCAGCCTCGGCGAGGGAGGCCTTCATTACTTCTTCGCCGACGTGACCTACCTGAGACCCACGATGTTCCAGGGCCAGTTCGTGGGCCAGTCGGTGAACCGCATCAACGCGACCTTCGCCTATGAAGGGATCCTCCTCGCCATCAACGATCAACCCCTCTCGGTTCGCATCGCGGCGCAGGGCGGGACACACGATGATCCGGGCGAGGGCGTGCGCAACGTCGAGCTGCGGTTGACGGCCGGGCTGCGCTTCTCGTTCTGGGCGCCGCCCCGGGTGTTCGAGCCGCTCCCCGATCTCGAGGACCCCTGAGCCACCGCCCCGGGCCGCGCCATGCGCTCGCTCCTTTGCCTCACCGTCCTGCTCCTCTGCCTCGTCGCCCCGTCCTTCGCGGGGGCCGAAGAGGCCCTTGGGTATCGCCCCGACCCGCGCTCGGCGGACTACCAGATCGCGCCTTCGGGCCGGCGATTCCGGGTCCGCTTCGATCCGGTCAGCCGGGTCTGGGTGGGCGGCGGCCCGGCGTTGACACGGGATCACGATCATGTCCTCGCGGTGACGCCCGAATTCAATATCGGCCTCTCCTACCGGTCGCTCTTCGAGTCGGGGCTCGGCAAGGAGCAGGTCGTCTGGCAGGTCGATCACCGCGTCTTGAACGGCTGGGCGCGGCCCTTCCGCCGCGATCCCTCGGGCATGCCGTCCTTCGATGTCGCCCTGTACAGGGCCTCTCTCCTCCGCCACGATCAATCCCCCGCGGTCGTCTTGCCCTTCTCACCGCCGCTCAGCGTCCCGTTCCCCTTCGACATCGGCTTCGACACCGAGATCGGCCGCGTGTCGCTCCCCTCCTTCGCGCCGCTCTCTCCCGCGGGGACGCGCCTGCCCACGCTGCGGGTCGGCGTCATCCACGGCGATTTCGTGGTCGATCCGTGGCGCACCGGGCGCACCGGGCAGAGCGTCGAGATCGGCATCGGCGCCCGCTACGATTTCGAGCTCTACGGCGATCTGCGCGGGGGCAGAGCCCAGATCCTCCACCGCGTCGCGCCCATGACGGCCAGCTCGCTGCGCTTTCGCTACCAGAGCCCGGACGGCATCTCCCTCGTCGACTGGCGCACCGATCTCGTGCCCCACTGGACGAGCGAGAACACCTGGAAGGTGATGGCCCTCTCGGCCATTCGCTACGAGCGCACGCTGCTCGCCATCAACGATCAGCCGATCGCCGCGGTCGCCGAGGGTGGATATCGCTTCCAGCCGCCGAGCAGCCTGGCCGAAGCGTCGCACGACGTCCGGGTGAGCCTGGGCGTCTCCTTCGCGCTCGGCATCAAGTGAAGGCGGCGATCACCGGGGGCCCTGGATCGCCCCGGCGATAGCCTCGGTGATCTCGCCCGCGGTGCCCTCGCCGCCGGAGCGGAGGCGGATCGAGAAGCCCACGGCCTCCTCGAGGTCGGAGAACACCTTCTTCGGGTAGCTCGCGCGCACCATCAGATCGAGCGCCGTCAGCACCGCCCGCACCGCCGCCGCGTGGAAGCCCGTCGCGCTGATCACCGTGGCCTCGCCGAGGATCTGCGCGCTGAACTCCCGCGTCACGGTGCTCGCCGCCCTCCGGGTCTCGGCGTCCATCTGGAAGCCCGCCTCGGGGAGCACCCAGGTCAGCGTGGGGAAGCCGCCCGGAAAGCGGCGGGCCGCGGCGGCGAGGGCCGGGCGCGCGAGCAGCATGTCGCCCGCGGTCGGCGGCGCGAAGAGGACCATCACCCACAGGCCGCCGATCAGGCCGTAGACGGTGGTCGCCCCCCGCTGGAGGACCTCGAACGGTTGCGATCGCAACGATTCACATCCCGCTCTGCAGCGACGCGACCGCGCCGTTCGCGTCGACGCGCAGGGCCGTGACGCCGGCCGTGGTGTTGAGGAGGACCACGGCGTAGCTGTTGGCGGGGAGGATCTTCACCTCGGCGATGGTGGAGAGCTTCGAGTCGGGCTTGGGATCGCGCCCGTCGGTGATCACCACGTCCTCGGCCTCGCGGATGCGATCGGGCGGGGCGATGCGCATGCGCAGGCCGCCGGTGAAGCCGGCGTTCCAGACCAGGAGCAGCTTGCCGCCCACGTCGGCGGCGGCAAAGCCGGCGGCGTCCGCGGGGGCGATCTCGGGCGTCCCGCCGAAGAGCTGGCGGAGGCCGACCGACACCGGCGTGCAGCCCGAGGCGTTGCAGCGCGACTGGTTCACCGTCGCGTAGTTCTTGTCGCCCTCGATCGCGTGATCGACCGCGGTGGAGACGGCCTCGATCCCCCGGCAGGTGAGCGCGCCGCCCTTGGACGAGCCCTTCACGGGCGCGCCCCAGCGGCCGCCCGTGTAGAACGAGAAGCTGTCGGCCCGCGCGCCGCGCACGCGCAGGACGAGCGACTCCTCCGAGCGGCATGCGGCGAGCTGCGGCTCCTTGTCGGCCTTGTCGAGCGGGGCGGGCTCGGCGATCTCGCCGATGTCGATCGCAGGCGGGCGGGGATCGCCGTTGTCCGCGAGCTTCTTCGCGAACAGGTGCGAGGGCGCGGCGCCCTTCGCGGGGCTCCGGTAGGCCAGCCAGTCGAAGAACACGCCGGCCTGCGTGGGGAGCTCGACCTCGGTGCTCAGCAGGCCGAGCCGATCGATCTCGGGCCCCGTCGCGGGGATGGTGCTGAAGCGCAGGTCCTTCGCGTTGTCCTTGCGATAGAGCAGGTTGAGCGAACCGTCGTTCCGGGCCGAGGCGCCGTAGGCGATGGTCCCGGCCACGGCGGCCTTGCCGTCGGGCGGGAAGATGCCCATCTGCCCGCGATCGCCCGCGAAGAAGAAGGGCCGCGCGCCGTCGTCCGTCGTGCCGACGAGGCCGAGCCCCGGGCTCAACGTGGCGACGGCCGGGGGCACGCGCATGCAGTGCATGCTCGGCTCGGTGGCGGTGGCGGTGCAGAGCAGCGGCCCCTCGGCCGACTCCTTGCGATCGATGACGAAGTGGACTTTGTTGCCCGCGAAGGGCTGGCCGTGGACGTTGGCCAACGTGTAGCTGCCCGACTGGAGGTGGGGCAGGCCGCGGAAGGCCTCGCCCGCGAACACCGGGGTCGCGGGCTTGGGGGCGGCCGTCACGCCGGCCGGCGCGGGGCCCACCACGAGCTTCTGCGCGGCGGCGTCCTTCCACACCTTGGCCACGAGGGCGCGGTGATCGCCGATGCCGGCCGAGTCGGCGCGCAGCGCCTTGCTCAGCTCGACGGCCGACTCCGCGAGCGCCGCGTCGCCGGCATGCTCGCCCAGCGTCGCCGCGGGCACCGAGCAGCTCGCCGGCCACGACAGCTCGCCCGGCTTGGCGCGGCGGTCCTTCGCGATGCCGAGCACCGCGAGCTGCACCCCGAGCAGGCGGCTCTCCACCGTCTCGTCCTGCTTGAGCGGCTCGCCGAGCAGGCACGCGGAGAGGCTGCTGTAGGCCGCGTCGCGGGCGGCCGCGCTCTGCGCGTCGATGGTCTTGATCACCGCCACCGCGGCGCCGGCCAGCACGACGATGCCGATCCCCCCGAAGAGGAAGATCCGCTTCATCCGCTTGTTCGAGCCGAGCTCCACCAGGAGCAGCTTGGTGGACATCTCGGCGATTTCGGGCTTTCTCATGAGATCCGGCACAGTATCCCGTGACCGGCTCCGGCTGCGCAACTGTTCTGGGGTCGGAGGCGGGAGGGGGTCGGGAGCGGGAGCGGGAACGGGAGCGGGAGGGGGAGCGGGCTTCGTGCGTCAGCGGCGGGCGCGCTCCACCAGGGCGAAGTCGCCGAACATCTCGGCGCGGGCCACCCAGGGCGTCTGCGCCCCGCCGGTCGCCCGGGTCACCCGCCGCGTCACCTCGTCCATCAGCTCGGACAGCTCGATGCTCCCGCTCGCGTCGCGATCGGTGGCCGCGTCGCCGAGCGCGCCGAGCAGCGCGCCCGTGAAGAAGCCGTGGACCTCGGGGACCTTGGGGATCACGAGGGCCTTCTGCTCGTCGCTGAGATCGAGGGACCGGCTCGTGGCGGGCTCCAGGCTGAGCTGCCGCCCCTTGGCCGCCGCGAAGACCACCGCGCCGGCGCGCCCTTGCCGCGAGAGATCGCTCGCCATGGCGGCGTTGGGCACGAGCAGCTCCTGGCTCAGGTGCCCGGAGTGGCATGCGTCGAGCAGCACCAGCACGCGCCCGCGCGCCCCGGCGATGCCCTCGGCGATCTCGCTCCACCCCACCGTGTCGGCGACCGCGCTCGCGGCGTCCACGCCGGTGCCCGCCGCGTCGAGCTTCACCTGGCCGGTCGCGAAGACCATGGCCTTGCCCGCGCCCAGCTTGAAGCCGTGCCCGGCGAAGAAGATCACCGCGACGTCGTCGGGCTTCATCGCCGAGAGGCCGGCGATCGCCGCGCGGATCGCGGCCGGCGTGGCGTCCTGATCGAGCAGCGTCGAGGCGTGCACATGCGCGTAGCTCTTCCCCTCCTCGCCGGTGAGCGCGCGGGAGACGGCCCGCGCGTCCTCGTGCGCCACGCCGAGCTGCAGGCTCTCGGGCAGGCGCGGGTAGCGGCTCACGCCGACGGACACCACCCAGAGGTCGGGCAGGCGGGATGGATCACGTCGTCCAACAACGGTCGCCACCGCGGGGTTGGACGAGAAGCCGCGGCTGTCGAAGGCCACGAGATCGAGGTGGTTGTTGCCCGGCAACAGCGGCAGATCGAGATCGACCTCGCCCTCGGCCTTGCACACGGCGCGCTCGGCGATCGGCCGCCCCTCGACGAAGGCCCGCAGCGTGTCGACGCGCTCCTCCGAGCGGACCCGCGCGCGCAGGCGCACCGTGGCCGCGTCCGCGCGCACCTCGGGCGGGCCGGCGAGCTCCACGCGCGGCGGCCTCCCGATCGAGCTCTCCACGTCGGCCCCGCTGCCCCCGAGGCGCGCGGCGATCAACGCCGGATCGCGGTAGCTCGCCGAGAACTGCTCGAACGAGAAGTGCTCGAGCGGCGCCTCGTAGACCCAGCCCACGCGATCGGCCACCTCGCTCGTGCCGGTGTAGGCCCCGCGCGGCGAGAGGGCGATCCACTCGTCGTCCTTGAAATCGACCAGCGTGACGGTGAGCACCATGCGCCGGAGATCCCAGATCCGCAGGCCCCCGTCGGGCCCCGGGGCGACGGCCCAGCGCCCCGATCCATCGATCTGCGCCGGCGAGGGATCGGTCGCGCTCACGGCGGCGGCGCCGAGCTCCGTGCCCTCGGAGAAGGCCCGGATCCGCAGGTCGCTCCGCACCACGGCCACCTTGCCGCCCGGACCGAGCGCGGCGAGCTCCTCACCCGGCTCGACGGGCATGGACCACCGGCTCTCCCCGCCCGGCAGCGCGAACACCGAGAGCTTACCCCCCGACACGCCGGCGACCGCCCGCCCGTCCGGCGCGAGCACGCTCCACGACATCCGCGGCAGCTCGATGACCCGCTCGGTCTTGCCGGTCGCGCCGTCGAACACGCAGAACGTCGTCCGGTCCATCTTGCCCCGGTACGACCAGCTCGCCGCGAAGCTCCCGTCGTCGGCGATCACCGAGGGCACCGTGACACCCGAGCACCGGGGCTCGTCGCCGCCGATCTTCACCTCCGCGCCGCGATCGAGGTCGAGCAGGCTCGCCGCGTCGAGCCCGGAGAAGAGGATCCGTCCCCCGCCGCGGGCGAGGAGCTTGTGGGCGTCGCTCGCGGCGTCCACGACGTGGGGCAGCGTGCAACGCGGTGTCCCGGCGGAGACGGCGCGACCCGGATCGAGACGATCGAGGACGAGGCACCCCTTGTCCCGCGCGGAGGCGATCTCCAGGGCCTCGCCGCGCCGGGAGAAGCGCATCGCGCCGGGCGCGTCGAGGTTGGCCTTCCGCGCGCCCGTGGCGAGCGAGAAGGTCGAGACATGGTCCTCCGACAGCACGACGAGGCGCCCGTCGGTCGTGAAGGCGAGATCGCTCGCGAGGCGCGGGGCGCGGTCGCCGCCGAGCGCGCCGCGCAGCGCGAACGAGCGGGCGTCGACGAGCCAGATGCGCCCCTCCCAGCTCCCCGCCGCGATGAGCTTGCCGTCCGGCGAGATCGCGATGGGCTTGATCTCGTCGCCGCCCGGCGCCCATTGATCGCGGGCGCCGAGGTCGGGGAAGCGAAGCTCGCGGACCGGCCCGACGCTCTGGACGTCGAGCGACGCCAGCACGGCCTCGCCGCGCGCCCGGGCGTGGACCCCGCCGGCGAAGAGCGTCTTGCCGTCGCGCGAGCGGGCCACGCTGCTCGGCCGGAAGCCCGGCATGGCGCGCGCGATGCGCTCGTCTTCCCCCGGCAAGGGCCGCTCGAAGCGCGCCTCCAGCGAGGTCGGGTCGCGCTCCTGCCCGTCGTCCCACGCCAGCGTCTTGATCGGCCGCTCGAAGGGCCCTTTGCTCTCGTTCTCGAAGACGATCCGCACGGTGGACGCGTCGTCCGCGACCTCCAGCGACTCGTGCCGCGGCCGCCACGATCCGTCGCGCGCGGCCAGCACGCCGAGCGGCTTGCCCTCGTCGTCGAAGCGCCCCACGTCATCGTAGGTCGCGCCCACCCAGCGCGTTCCATCGGCCCATTGCACGCGCACGATGCGGTAGAGCGCGCGGGGGAAGGGCAGCTCGCGGGTCGTCCCCGCGGCGAGATCGGCGCGCAGCACGGAGAAGTGCTCGAAGCCCTCCTTGAAGCCCGCGACCGCGGCCACGATCTGCTGCTCCCCCGGGAGCCACGTGATCCGCGCCGCCCCGCCCGGCCTGATCATCAGGAGCTGGTGCTGCTTGTCCGGATCCCAGATGCGCAGCGTCCCGTCGGCCCCGCTCGTCGCGAGCAAGCGCCCGCTCGGCGAGAACGAAAGATCGGCGATCGCCCCGGCATGCGTGCCCTCGATCACCTGCCTCGGCGCGCGACGGGGCGCGGCCGACGCCGCCGGGGGCAGGGGAGGGCCCGCCGCCGCGGCCACCGGCGCCGCCGGCACGGTCACCTCGGGGCCGGCCGCGCAATGGAGCGCGGAGACCGCCAGCAGCGGCCCCAGCATCGTTCGTGCTCGGCTCTGGAACGTCACCCGCGGCATTGCAGCGGTGTCGACCGGGCCGGTCAAGACAGCACGCGCGCATTCGAGCCCGGTGAGCGCCTGTTCGATCCGGTCGAGCCGGTCGAGCCGGTCGAGCCGCGCGACCCGGCGACGAACCCCGGGATGGCGAAAATGATGCATGGGCGATTTGCAGGGGTGTCGTGATAGGGTGCAGGGTGGCCCAGGTCGCAATGCTCCTTCAGCCCGGTGATAGATTCGATCGGTACACCGTCGAGGAGCTCGTCGGGGAGGGGGGCATGGGCAAGGTCTACCGGGCCTTCGACGAGCGCCTGCACCGGCGCGTGGCGCTCAAGGTGCTCGAGCCCGTCGAGGGCGACGACGCGCCGGCGGCGATCGAGACCGTCCTGCGCGAGGCGCGCGCCGCGGCCGCCATTGCCCACCCGAATGCGATGGCGGTCTTCGATGCCCACGAGGTCGACGGCGCCGCCTTCCTCGTCATGGAGTTCGTGCCGGGCACCTCGCTCCGGCAGATCGTGGGCGATCCGAGCGTGCCGCTCACCACGCGGATCCGCTGGCTGATGGACATCGCCGGCGCCCTCTCCGCCGCGCACCAGGTCGGCGTCATTCACCGCGACATCAAGCCCGAGAACGTCATCGTCCGCGACGACGGGATGATCAAGGTCCTCGATTTCGGGGTGGCCCGCGTGCCGCGGCAGCAGGACCCCGACGCCTCGACCGGGTTCCACATCACCACGCGCGGGAGCGGCCTGCTCATCGGCACTCCGGCGTACATGGCGCCCGAGTACGTGCGCGGCGACGCGGTGGACGAGCGGCTCGATCAGTTCGCGTGGGGCGTGGTGGCCTACGAGCTGCTCACCGGGCGCCTGCCGTGGAAGAAGGCCGGCCACGTGATGGCCTACCTCGCCGCGGTGATGACCGAGGAGCCGCCCCCGCCGAGCAGCGTCATCCGCGGCATCCCGCTGTCGGTGGAGACGGTGGTGCAGCGCGCGCTCGCCAAAGCCCCGGGGGACCGCTTCGCGTCGATGAACGAGGCGATCGCCGCCCTCTCGCCCTTCGCCTCGGCGCCGCTCTCTCCGCCGCCCGAGTCGATGCGCCGCAACTCCCCCGCGTCGGGGCCGATCTCCGCCGCGCGCCCCATCGGCGACGATCCACCGTCGCGGGGTACGGCACCTTCCTCCCGCGGCACGGCGCCCTCGTCCGCGAGGCCGGTGCCGTCGCCGCGGCCTTCGTCCCCGCATTTCCCCGCGTCGCGCCGCTCGTCGGGTCAGATCCAGGCTGCCGGCGTTCCATCGCCGCCTCCCTCGCGCTCCCCGAGCCAGGAAGGGCGCGCCGCGCACCCCACGCTGCGCACGCCGGTCGTGGCCGCCGGGCCGGTGCAGATCGCCTCGGCGCCGCCGCCTCCGGAGCATGCGCCGGCCTCGTCGCAGCGCCGCCCGGCGATGCTGCACGACCCGGATTTCGAGGCCCCCGTCGACGTCGAGGCGCACGCGCGCCTCCTGCCCCCGGACGCGACGTGCAAGGGCATGTTCTTCCTCGATCTGCTCAAGCTCGTGCAGCACCGTTCGCCCGCGGATCTCGCGCTCTCCGCCGGCGTGCCCGATCGCCGCTACCTGGCCTTTCGCGACTACCCCATGGCCGACTACCTGCGGCTCGCCGCGGTCGTGGCGGCCGCGGCGCACGGGCGCCTCCCGCTCGGCGAGGGCCTCCGGAGGATCGGCTGGACGGTGTTCGACACCGTGATCGCCACCCAGATCGGACGCACGCTCTTCGGCATCTTCGGCAGCGACGCCGAGGCCCTCCTCGGGAGCTGGCCGAAGGCCTTCAAGGTCCTTTACAGCTTCGGCCACATCACGAGCGAGAAGGTCGGCCCGCGGGCCTTCGTCTTCGAGATCGACGAGTTTCCGGCCTTCCTCGAGACCTATCATGTGGGCGTCCTCCAGGGCCTGCTCCGCCACTGCGGAGAGCGCGCCATCATCCGGATCGCGCTCCCCGATCTCGCCGGCGCGCGCATCGAGGTCGAGCTCCTCTGACGGTCGCGAAATCCTCCTCGCCACCAGGGGCCGTGGAAGGGATACTGCCGCCGTGGCCGTCCCCCCGAGCCCCCAGCAGGCGCACCTCGTCCCGGGCTACCGCCTCGACGATCGCTACGAGCTGCTCTACCCCTTCGCGCAGGGCGGGATGGCCACCGTGTGGGTCGCGCGCATCCAGGGCAAGCACGGCTTCGAGAAGCTCGTCGCCGTCAAGACGATCCTCCCGCACCTCGCGAGCGAGCCGGGCTTCCGCACCATGTTCCTCGACGAGGCGCGCATCGCCTCGGGCATCCGCCACCCCAACGTCGCCGAGGTCCACGATCTCGGCGAGGAGCTCGGCACGCTCTACATGGTGCTCGAGTGGGTCTCGGGCGACTCGTGGTCCAAGCTCTACTCGGCCGTCTCCGGGCTGAACCACCCGTTCCCCGTCCACCTGCTCATCCGCATCGCCGCCGACGCATGCGCCGGCCTCCACGCGGCCCACGAGCTGCGCGACGCGTCCGGCGCGCTGCTCAACGTCGTGCACCGCGATGTCTCCCCGCAGAACATCCTCATCTCGACGGCCGGGATCACCAAGGTCATCGATTTCGGCATCGCCAAGGCCCTCGATCGGACCGCCGAGGAGACGCGGGCCGGGATGCTCAAGGGCAAGGCCTCGTACGCGTCGCCCGAGCAAGCCCGCATGAAGGGCGTCGATCGCCGCGCCGATCTCTGGGCGATGGGGACGATCCTCTACCAGTACCTCTCTGGAACGCTGCCCTACGAGGGCAAGAACGATCTCGTCACCCTCAAGAACCTCATCTCCGGCAAGCCTCCGCGACCCCTCCCGCCGCATGTCCCGCCCGCGCTCGCCGCGGTGGTGATGCGCGCCCTCGCCCCGACGATCGACGAGCGCTTCCCGAACGCGCTGGAGATGCAGCGGGCCCTGGAGGCGGCGCAGGTGCAGCCGACCACGCAGGCCGACGTGGCGGCCTTCCTCCACCACTACCTGGCCGAGCGCCTGGAGACGAAGCGCCGCGACATCGCCGAGGCGCTCGAAGAAGCGGCGCAGCGCGCGGGCCACGCGCCGAAGCCCCGCGGCCGGCTGGGCTCCCTGCCCGAGCTCGCGCCGCCGCCGATCGTCGAGCAGGTGCTCGGGGGCCCGCGGCCCGTGATGAGCTCGGTGCCGGAGATCGTGCCCCCGGCGCCTGGTCTCGGCGGGTTCGGCGCGCCTCCCCGCCCGCCGAGCCACGCCCCGCCGCCCCCGGAGGTCGACGACGGCGCGCCCACCAAGGTGCAAGGGCTCTCCGCCCTCAAGCCGCGCCACTGGGTGATGATGGCCGTCGGCGCGGCGGTGCCGATCGCGGTCTGGTCGCTGGTGGTCATGACCCTGCTCGGGTCGGGCAAAACGCGCCTCCCCGTCAAGCCCGCCCCCTCCGCGCAGCAGGCCGTCTCCCCTCCGGTGCCCTCGGCCACGGGCGCGCCGTCGCTTCCCCGTTGATCGGCGGCCCATCTCGCGGCAGCGTAGCCAAGCCATGGCCGAGCAGGACGACGACGACGCGGAGACCATGGTCGCCAACCGGCAGATGCTCGCCGGCCTCGAGGCCACCGTGCGCGGATCGAGCCCGCCCGCCCAGCCGATGCCCTACGCCGCCCCGCACCGCCCGCCCGATTTCCCGGCCGGTCTGGTGAAGACCATGCCCATGGCGCCCCAGGCCCAGCAGGTGCTGAGCACGCCGCCCCCGGGCGAGATCGTCGCGGCCGACGATCAGGGCACGCCCCAGCTCGTCATCAACTTCCTCCTCATCTGCGGCGTCATCACCGCCTTCGGCCTGATGACGCTGATCTACCTCAACATCTAGCCGAGCCATCGAACGAGGGGCCCATGAGCGAGTCGAAGGATAGTGCGCCCGAGGAGCAGATCGTCCCCATCCCGCCGCCCGATCCGGAGGCTCCGGAGCTCGATCTGAAGCCGCCGGAGACCGCGGCCCCCGGCGAGGAGCCCGCGGAGGACGCGATCGACATCGAGCCCGAGCCCGCCGATGTACCGGTCGAGAAGCCCGTCGAGAAGCCGGATCTGGTCGATGTCGTCCCGGTCGACGAGGAGGACATGGCGGCCGCGGCCGAGGCTGCCGCCGAGGAGCTCCCGCCCGACGAGGTCGAAGAGGCCCCGCCTCCGCCGCGCATCCTCGGCGTCGAGCCGAGCCATGGACCCGCCACGACCACGACGTTGATCACCGTCAACGGAGAGCACTTTGCCGAGGGCTGCCTCGTCCGCGTCGGGACGGAGGACCTGCACCCGCAAAAGCTCACCCCGACGAGCTTCGAGCTCGAGCTGCCCCCGCGCGAAAAGGGCGGCTTCGTCGATATCCGGGTGGTCAACCCCGATCAGCAGAACGAGCTCCGCGTCAACGGGTATCACTACGATCCTCCCCCGCGCATCGACCGCATCGAGCCCGATTTCTGCATCCCCGGCGGCGGTGCCTCCATCCTCGTCCTCGGCCAGGATTTCGCCGAGGGCTCTACCGTGCTCCTCGGCGATGTCGAGCTGCCCGTCTTCCCCAAGGGCGACGGGAAGCTGGAGATCGTCGTCCCCCCGCGGACCTCGGGGCAATTCGATATCACCGTCAAGAACCCCGATGGACAGGCCAACACGCTCGAAAAGGCCCTCTGTTACGCCGACCCCCCGGTCGTGACCGAGATCGAGCCCACGATGGGCGTCATCACCGGTGGCACCGTGGTCGCCGTCCATGGCCGGGCCTTCATGTCCGGTGCAGGCATCGAGGTCGGAGGCACGCCGGTGAGCGAGGTCATCTTCGAGGGGCAGACGCGCCTCGGCTTCGTCACCCCGCCCCGCGAGAAGGCCGAGCCGGTGGACATCACCGTGATCAACCCCACGGGTCTGCGCCACACGCTGCGAGGCGCCTTCACCTACCGCCTCCCTGCGCCGATCGTGGCCTCCGTCTCTCCCGCCTTCGGCCCGAACGCCGGCGGCACGGTGCTCACGATCCGTGGCAAAGACTTCATGCCCGGCGCCCGGATCCTCGTCTGCGGAATCGCCGTGCCCGCCCTCTCCGAGGAGCCCGACACCCTGACCGTGAAGAGCCCCGAGGTGAGTCGCAGCGGTCTCGTCGACATCGTGATCGAGAACCCCGATGGACAGCGCGGCACGCTCGAAAAAGGCTATCGCTACGACGCGCCCCTGGCGCCACCCGTGCTCACCACCGTGAGCCCCAGCACGGGCTCTGCGGCGGGCGGCCTCGTCATCGCCTTGATCGGCGAAAACTTCACCGCCGAGACCCTCGTCCGCTTCGGCAACAGCAACGCTCAGGTGAAGTTCTTGACCCACAAAGAGCTCAGCGTGACCGTGCCCCCCGGCGACGGCCTCGTCCCGGTCGAGGTCGTCAATCCGGACGGCGCGCGCGCCGTGCTCTACGAGGCCTTCACCTACGAGGCGTTGCCGGCCCCGATCATCACCGGCATCTCCCCCGTCAACGGCCCTTCCATCGGCGGGACGCGGGTGATCATCGAGGGGCAGAATTTCAACCCCTCTTGCTCGGTGTACGTCGGTCGCGAGCAGCCCAAGGAGACGATCTACAGGAGCCCGACCGAGATGATCTTCGTCACCGCGCCCCGGAAAATGGCCGGCGTCGTCGACGTGGAGGTGATGTCCCCCGGCGTGCCCAAGGCCGTGATGAAGAACGGCTTCCGCTACGACGCCGTGCCCGCGCCGACCATCTCGTCGATCTCGCCCAACCGCGGCGGCACCGCCGGAGGGACGGAGCTCTCCATCACCGGGCAGAACTTCCTCAAGGAGTCCGTGGTCCTCGTCGACGGCAAGCCGGTCCCCAAGGTGAAGTTCGTCGACAAGAGCAACCTGGAGATCAAGATGCCAGGCGGGACAAACGGGAAAATGGTCGATATCGTGGTGCGCAATCCAGATGGCAAGGAGGCCGTGTCGAAGCGGGCCTTCCAGTACGATTCGCGCTACGGGTGATCTTCACGATTCGCCTGGTCGGCGGCATATCGTTTCGTTGCGTCACCCTGGTAATGACATTTCATTCTTGAAATGATCCGGCAAGACCGTTAACGGTCCCCGGGTGATTTCAATCGCCCCCATTCTCTCGACGGCGCACTTCTCCGCGGCCGAGGTCGGCGAGATCCTCGGTGAGGCCGGCCATCCTCGACGCTCTCTCCTCTTCTCGGCCCTCCGCGCCGAGTCGGACGCCCGGTTCCTCGAGGCCGCGGCGGCCCTCTTCGACACCATCGACTGGTCCACGGTCCCGAGCGCCGACTACGGTCATCACCCCGCGGTCGCGCTGATCGGCTCGGCCATGCACGAGAGCGGCACCGACCACCTGTCGGGCGCCGATCTCGTGCGCTTCTGCAAGCTCGCCGACAAGGCCGACGCGGCCTTCGCCCTCGACGTGATCCGCGCCATCGAGCTCGACGACGCCGAGGCCGGCGCGCGGGTGGCCGAGCGCGTCGCGCAGAAGATCGTCGCGCCCTCCGAAGGGGGCATGCTCACCGCGCCGGACGACGCGATCGGCGCCCTGCGCACGGCGCGCCTGCTGCGCCGATTCGCCGGCGCCGACGACGCGGCGCAGCTCCGCACCGCCGTCGAGCGCGGCTTCGGCTACGGCGCGTATCCGGCGTTCATCGCCGCGTCGATCGCCGAGAAGGCCGGCCTCACCCTCCCGGAGGACGTGACCTCGCTCCAGGACTCACGCCGCCTCGCGTGCCGGTTGATGACCTGGGTCGCCTGCGCGCTCGACCCGGCGCTCGGCCAGGAGATCCTCGAGCTCGCGGTCGCCAAGGACTGGCACAGCGGAGATATCGAGGCCTTCGATCTCCCGTGGACGAAGCAGGTCGAGGTCGTCAAGGCAGGCAAGGTGTCGCTGACTCGCCTCCTCGGCGCCACGGTGCTGAAGGCCTCCGGCCCGCTCGACACCTTCCAGGGCCCCCAGCCGAAGAAGCGCGCCGCCTTTCGTATCTCGTCGAAGCGCCACCCGAACGAGCAGAAGGCCGCGAAGGACTTCGACAAGGCGGCCGCCGACACGGGAGAGCCCTTTGCGCCCGCGCAGGCCGACCTCGACGCGAGGCTCAACCAGTGCGCCGCGATGGACAGCGGCCGCGAGCGGGTGGCCGAGCTCCTGCGGCGCGGCGCGTCTCCAGGCGGCTTCGTCGAGCCCAACCGCAAGGAGACGACGCTGCACCGCGCGACGAGCTCGGCCGATTGCGCCGATATCGTCCGGCGCTTGCTCGCGGCGGGCGCCGACGTGAAGGCGGTCGACGGCAACGGCTACGGCGTGCTCGACGCGCTCGGTGGTCGATCGCGCGAGGACGCGCGCGCCGCGGACCGGCTGGTGAAGGCCGGCGCGCGCTGCCACAAGAACCGGCTCTTCGACATGGCCGAATACGGCTACCACCGGATGGTGGCGCCGCTCATCGCCGGCGGGGCCGATCCGCGCGAATCCAGGAACGGCAAGACGCCCATCGAGGTCGCGCTGGAGAAGCGACACGCGCGCACGGCGAAGGCGCTCGGCCACCAGCCCTGACGGGGGCGCGCTTCGCCGCCGCGGTTGTAACCTTTTCGCCCGCCCCGGCGTGATCCCTCCGAAAGGTAGCGGATCATGAGCAAGAACAAGCGCGTGGTAGTGATCGGCGCGGGCCTCTCCGGGCTCGCGGCGGCCGTGACCCTGGCTCGGGCCGGGCACGAGGTGGTGGTGCTGGAGAAGGCGGGCTCCCCCGGCGGCCGCGCCATGACCCAGGAAAAACAGGGCTTTTCCCTCAACCTCGGGGCCCACGCCCTCTACCGGAACGGCGCCGCCGCCCGGGTGCTCGCCGATCTCGGCGTGACCTATGCCGGCAAGATCCCCGCTGTCTCGGGCGGCTTCGCCTTCGACGGCGGCAAGCTCCACACCTTGCCCGGAGGCCCCTTCTCCCTGCTCACCACGGGCTATTGCGGCCTCTCCGCCAAGCTGGAGATCGCCCGCCTGCTCGCGACGTTCACCTCGATCGATGGATCGCGCGTCGACGCGATGCCCGCCTCGACCTGGCTCGCCGAGGCCATCCGCACGCCCGAGGCGAGGCGGCTCGTGGGCGCGCTCTTCCGCGTGAGCTCCTACGCCGGCGATCTCGATCGCATGAGCGCAGGCGCCGCGATCGCCCAGCTCCAGCATGCGATGCGCGATCAGGTGCTCTACCTCGACGGCGGCTGGGGCACCCTGGTGGAGGGGCTGCGCGCCAGGGCCGTCGACGCCGGCGCCGAGCTGCGCACGGGCGTCAGAGCCCAGCATATCGAGCGTGAAGGAGGCACCGTGACCGGCGTGCGCCTCGCCGATGGCAGCCTGATCCCGGCCTCCCGGGCCATCGTGGCCGCGAGCCCACAGATCGCCCGCTCGCTCCTGCCCGAGCTGCCCGCGCTCGCGACCCTGGCCGAGCATGCCATCCCCGTGGAGGTGGCCTGTCTGGATCTGGCGTTATCGTCTCTCCCCCGTCCCAAAGCCATCTTCGCCCTCGGGCTCGATCGGCCCCTTTATCTGTCGGTCCACTCGGCCACAGCGCGCCTCGCCCCCGCGGGAGGCGCCGTCGTGCACCTGATGAAATACGGCCCCTCCGGCGCCCCTCACGCCGACGAGGCCGAGCTCCGCGATCTGATGAGCCGCGTCCAGCCCGGCTGGGAAGCGCATGTGGTCGAACAGAGGTTTTTGCCCGCGATGACCGCGAGCCACGCGCTCGTGACTGCCGGAGGAAAGGGCCTCGCCGGGCGCCCCGGTCAGGTCGTGCCGGGCGCGAGAGGCCTCTTCCTGGCCGGCGACTGGGTGGGCCCCGAAGGGATGCTGGCCGACGCCGCGCTCGGGAGCGGAGCCCGCGCCGCCGCGCTCGCCCTCGGCGAGGAGATCGCGAAGCCCGCGGGGCTGTCCAGAGCCGCGCTGGCATGAGACATTCGGCCATGGTCCCCGCAACGCAAGCCACGAAGAGCGCCGCGCTCGGCGAGGAGCTGAAGCGCCACGAGCGCTTCCTCGTCGGGCTCTGCTACCGGATGCTGGGGAGCCTGGCCGACGCGGAGGACGTGGTGCAAGAGACCTTCGTGCGGGCGCTGTCCCACCCGCCCGCGCGGAGGGACGAGCCTTTGCGCCCATGGCTCCTGAAGGTGGCGATGAACCTGGGCCGCGACGCGCTGCGGAGGCGAAAGCGGCGAGGCTACGTGGGGCCCTGGCTGCCTTCCCCTGTCGAAGAAGAGGCCGAGCCGCCGTCGGTGGAGGTGAGCGGCGCGCAGGGGACGGAGGGGCGTTATGACCTCCTGGAGAGCGTGTCCCTGGCCTTCTTGCTGGCGCTGGAGGCGCTCACGCCGTCGCAAAGGGCGGTGTTCCTTTTGCGCGAGGTGGCCGAATATTCGGTGACCGAGACGGCCGAGGCGCTCGGGATGAGCGAGGCGAACGTGAAGACGACACACCACCGGGCGCGCAAGGCGCTCGACGGGTACGAAGAGGGGAAGACGAGGCCTTCTGCCGACGTGGTGGCGCGATCGAGCGAGGCTCTGCAACGGTTTCTGCAAGGGCTCTCGACCGGGGATGGAGCGGCGGTGATTTCGCTGCTGGCGCCGGAGGCGGTGGCATTGAGCGATGGAGGAGGGGAGTTCCTGGCGGCGCGGGTGGTGGTGCGCGGGGCCGAGAAGGTGGCGAAGATGTACCTGGGGCTGACGCAGAAGCACGGGCGAGGGGAGACGCGTTATGCGTTGCGGATGCTGAACGGGCTGCCGGCGCTGGTGGCGGAGCGGGTGGCGCCGAAGGCGGGGGAGGCGCCGCGGTTCGTGATCCAGGTGGAGGTGGATGGGTCCGGTCGGATCACGATGGTGTACAGCGTGCTCGCGACGGCGAAGATGCGGGGGTGGCTGGCATCGGCTCCTGCTGCCGTGGCGCAGGACGCCCGAGGGTAAGCCGGGCTACACAAACCCGCCTGCGCGGGCTTGCGTGAAACCTCTGTTTGCGGGAGGAGAGGGCGCCTCAGGCTTCGATCAGGGCCGCGGCGCAGGTGGTGCTGCTGCTCTGTTTTCCTCCGAAGGCATCGGCCACGTGGTCAAGCTCTTTGCTGATGGACTCGGCGGGGATCACCGTTCGAGGATGAGAGGGCAGGTGTCGGGGATGCGGTGGGCGATGCGCGCGTAGGCCCACCTCGCCAGGGCCGATCGGCAGATGCTCTCCCGGGTGCCGACGTCGCTGACGTCCTGCGCACCTGGCCAGGGCGATCGCCATTGAACATGGAGGGCCACGGTCATGGTCAGGATCAATCTGCTTGGCGTGGCCCACGTCAGCAGGGCAGAAGGTCGCCTCGGGATACAGGGCGAAGGGCGCGCAGCTCTTCTGCGTTGCGTCCCAAGGTCTTGCGGTTGTCCATATTTTCGGGCGCCTTAAAGACGCGAAGACCCGGCGTTCGCCGGAGATCGGGTGTCTGGAGGATCTCCAGGGTGGGCGATGATCGGCCAGGTCTCCGGGAGCGAGACGAGCATGTCGAAGACGGCGCGCTCCCCGAGGGCCGAGCTTGCTCGGGGCATGGACCGAGACATACGCGAAGCGGCCGAGATCGAGGGAAGGGGCCGCCCGGACGAGGGGCTCGAGCTCGTGATCGCGGAGCGCGGAGAGCTCGATGGCGGAGATGCGCGGGTGGGGGCGCGAGAGGTCGACGCCTCGCGTGAAATCGCCCTTGGCGAGGGCGCCGGTGGAGAAGCCGAGGAGACGCATCAGAAGACTCCGTAGTCGCGGATCAATTGGTTGAGCTGTGGGTGCTGGTCGAAGAAGAGCGCGTTGATACCTCGACGGAAGCCGAAGCTGAGGGTGCGCAGACCGTCATACACCTCATCGTCGACCGCATCGTCGAGGGGACATGTTCGAGGCGATCACGCACGGTCAGGTCGCTGAGCACTGTCGGGCGTCATAGGAGGAGAAGATGCTCGATGATCGTGGCGTCTGTAACCTCAGGAGCCGACGCCACCCAGGCGACGAGCTCGAGCGGAGGTATCCGTTTGGCGGCGGATGAGCTCGGCGAGCAAACCGAGGAGACCGCTCGTCTTCGCTGGTGGCCTGTTCGAGCCAAGGAGAGCCAGAGCTCTCCGGAGAGCGCGGCCAGCAAGCCCCAGGCGAAGAGGAGCTTGCGCGAAAACCGGAGCTTGATGTTCCGGATGGCCCAGCCATCACGCTGCCTCTCCCACATCTTCGAGGCATAGTCCGAGGCCATCGTGCGCCAGTAACGGACCACGTCGTTCAGGAGAAAATGAGGGATTCGATGGTGCTTGCCCTTCTTGTTGCGGACAGCCCTATCATGTTGAACATACCGGGCGAGAACGTTGCGGATGACGCGCTCTCGCACCACAGGGCTCGTGAGCGGTCGAGACTCGGCGAGGAGGAGGATGCGGCGAGTGAGGTTCTCGTTGGTGTCCCGGCTGCCCGCGATGTAGTGGACGAGCTCGTGGCTGGCGACGATGTTGCCGAACGTCCCCGTGGGCCCGACATCCTTGAAGCCGGCCGCGTGGACGATCTCTTTGATCTTGATCGCCATCCGCGCATGCGCGGGGAGTTGGAGGGGCCATCGACGAGCAGGACCCAATCCGCGTCGCTGCTGCAGCTCGCCTCCCCCGGCCGAGCGACCCGGTGAGCGAGGACGGCGCTGTCCGGCTCGGTGAGATCGCTCGGCCACCACCGCGAGGTCCGTCAAGAAGGCGGCAGTGGTCCGCTGCGCCTCGCGGATCGCGCTCCGTGCGCGCCGGTGCGGGTCTCCAGCGCCTCGAGCGCGCTGGCCGGCGTCCGCGCCCTCCTGCGAAGGAGCTGGGTCGGAGAGGTCGGCGCGTCCTGCCGCGCCCGAGGCGCTCAGCCTACCCGCACGCTGGGCTGGCGCATCGCCGATCTGGAAGTGGGCGGGAACCGGCCGCGTACGTTCGTGCTGTTGCGCGACCGCCTGGCCGATAACCGCCACGATCATGCTGAGCCTCATGGGCGTCGTGCGCGGGCGGACGCGGGCGAGGAGGGCCGGCCCAGCGGCGCCGGGCTGCAGCGGCAGACGACACGGATGCTGAAAACAGGGGCGGAACCCCGGGGGCCGCGGAGCGACCCAGCGAGGGGTGCGGGACGCGCCCCGAGCCTGCCGGCGCCGAGGGACGAAGCGCCGGCGCTCCACGGTAGGGGAATACATCGCTGACAGAGGGCGAACGATGCCCGAAGATATGCCAAAGCATCGTTGCGGCAGGCAAGGGTATCGGCGAGATATGCGAAGGCATCGTTGCGGCAGGCGAACGAAGCCCGGAGATATGCGAAGGCATCGTTGCGGTCGGCGAGGGCATCGACGAGATAAACGAAAGCATCGTTGGAGTAAGCGAATGAAGCTCGGAGATGTAGGAAGGCATCCTCCCCTTGGGCGAGGGCATCGTCGCGGCAAGCCAACGATGCCCGGAGGCAGACGAGGGCATCGTTGCGATGGGTGAGGGCCTCGTTACGGTGGGTGCGGGCCTCGTTGAGGCAGGCGAGGGCCTCCTTGCGGTACGCGGGGCGGTCAGGAAAGGCGCTTTCCCCGCGAAAACCGGCTCCCGGCCTACTCGCTCCCCTTCTTTCCCGCGGCGCACTCCGTCCGGTAGCGCTTCAGCCGCTCCCGGAATCGCCCGTGATCCTGCGTCCCCCGCCCGGCCTCGGCCAGCAGATCGAGGGCTCGCTCCTGGGCCTTGATCCCCTCCTGGCAGCGCCCCACGGTCACCAGCGTCGCGGCGTACGTGTCGATGATGTAGGCGTCCCACGGGGCGAGCGCGAGCGCTTGCTCGGCCAGTGGCAGCGCTTCCGGCCCGCGGTGGCTCATCGCCAGGAGCCAGGCCAGATCGTTCTTCGGCCCGGGATCGTCGGGCAGCGACACCACGGCCATGCGCAGCGCGGACTCCTTCTCTTTCAGCGCGCTCTTCTCGTCGAGCACGCCTCCGAGCATCGCCCAGGCGTCTCCGTCGCTCGGCTGCAGCGCCACCTGCGTGCGCAGCGCCGCCACCAGCTCCTCGTTGGACAGAGGCGGAGAGAGCGTCATCCGCAACCGCAGCGCGAGCGACTCTCCCGGCTCCTCGTGCAGCCCGCGCTCCAGCGCTTCGCGCGCCTCTTTCACCAGCCCTTCATCGTGCCTCAGACCGGCGAACGCCAGGGCGGCCTGCGCGTGGATCGCCTCCACCTCGGCGGGCCGCACCGTGCGCACCTCCGGCTGTACGCGCGCCGTGTCGAGGGGTGCTGTCAGCTCCTGGAACTCCCCGTGGTGGGAATAGGCGTAGAGGGCCTTGTCGATCGTGTCGAGATCGATGCCTCCGAGGGCCTGTTGAAAGGCATCCTCCGGCGCCGCTCCGGCGGCGAGGAGCTGCTGGTAGGCGGCGAACGCCTCGAACTGCGTGTTGTACAGCCAGTGGACGAAGATCCAGCTTACCCCGTAGTAGACGGCCAGCGTCCGCTCATCGAGATCTTCGTCGTTCTTCCAGGCCAGGATATCGCGCACCCCGACTGCGCCGGACATCTGGTATTTCCGCAGCGCGGTCGTGTTGGGCCGGCCGAGGATCACGGTCTGCTCTTCTGGATTGATCACCACCGATTCGAGGAACTGGGCGAGCCCCTCGGAGAACCAGCGTGGCTGTCGCCGGTAGAAGCCGGCGGCCAGCCGGTGGGCGATCTCGTGCCGCAGCACGGACGAGCTCACCTCGTCGCGCAGGTCTTTCTGCTCCCAGCGCCGGGGCGGGCCCCAGAGCAGCAGCGTCGGCCGCCCGCGCCGGGTGAAGGCCCCCGAGTAGTTCCGGCCGGCGTAGTGCTCGAACTCGAGGCCGTTGCCGAACACCACCACCACGGCCCGCGAGGTGGCGCCGCGATCGGCGGCCTTGCTCCACGCGGCGGTCAGGATGGCGGAGCGGCTCTGCTCCAGCGTGTTGCACGCGTCGAGCGCGTCGCTCTCGCCGAGATCGGTGTAGAGGTCGAAGTGATCGGTGCGCAGGTGCCGCCACCCGCCTCCGCTGCCGGTGAGGGAGAGCGGCGCGCCGCTGCAACCGACGAGCGCGAGCGCGGCGAGCAGCACGACGAGCCGTCGCGCCGTTGTCGCCCATCGACCGCGCGTCCTGACCTCTCCGATCCCCTTCTTCACGTCTCCCATTCGACCCCACCTTTCTCTCCCCGGTCTCGCGTCGAGACCTCCCCGTCATGCATCAACCGAGCCGCACATGCGCCGGCCGCATCACCTCGCACACCGCCAGATGATAGCCCAGCATCCCCTCGTCGAGCGTCACGACCGCCGCACCGGCCGTGTACCCCGCCCACAGGTACATCAGGTCTGTCCCGTTCGCCTTCGCGCGCCGACCGCGCATCCGCTTCGCGAGGTGCGCCAGAAATGCTTCGATCTCGTGGGCCTCCCGCGGCGCCCAGAGCGCGATCGCGAGCCCCGCGAGCGCGCTCCCGGCGGCATGCTTTGCGCGCTTCGACTGCCGGAGCCGCTCCTCCACCACGTACACCTCGAGCCACAGCTCCGCGGGCGCGGCCACGATCGCGCGCCCCTCACGTGCGGCGGCGCGCAGCGCCTCCATGAACGCGCGCGCCTCCTCGTGGGCGGGCTCTTCGTCCCGGAGGGCGGCGATCGCCACCGAGCTGTCGAGCACGAGGCGCAACGGGGCCTCGGTCAGCTCTTCTTCCAGCGCACGCCGGAGGCCGTGTCCTCGATGAGCACGGAGCTCTTCTTCAGGTGATCGCGGATCGCGTCGCCGAGCGCGAAATCGCGGGCCTTGCGCGCCGCTTGTCGGGCGGCCACGAGCGCCTCGATGGTCGCGGCGTCGAGCGCGCCGAGGGCGCCGAGCGCCTCTCTCGTGGGCAGGCTCCCGGCCTCGATCCGCGCCGCGATCTGCTCGAAGGAGAGGAGCCCTGAGCGCGGGGACGTGTCGAGCACGTCGAGGATCTCGTCGAGGCTCTCGAGCGCCTTCAGGGCGAGCGCGGCGTCGCCGGGGGAGAGCTCGCGCTGGTTCAGCCCGGAGACGAGCGCGAACACGGCGGAGAGCGCGTTCGGTGTGTTGAGGTTGTCGTCGAGGGCCTCGTCGAAGGCGCGGAGCGAGGTCTCCGAGAGGGCCTTCACCTCGGCGCTCGCGTCGCCTGCGCCGGCCACCTCGCGCGCCCGCTCGTAGCGCGATTGAATGCGCTCCACGCTCGCCTTGCACTGGCCGAGCAGGTCGAACGTGAAGTTCATCGGCTCGGTGTACTGGTTCGAGAGGAGCGCGTACCTGAGCACGTTCGCGGGCACCTTGCCGCCGGCAAAGCCAAGCGCTTCGAGCTTCTCCACGAGCTCGGGGCGGCCGGCTTCCACCGGGTCGAGCAGGTCGCGCAGGGTGAAGAAGGTCCCGTCGCGCTTCGACATCTTGCGGCCGTTCACCATCAGGTGCCGGCCGTGCACCCACATCCGCGCGAAGGCGGGAGGAGGCGGGGATGCGTCGGAGGCGCCGTAGCTCTGGGCGATCTCGCACTCGTGGTGGGGGAAGATGTTGTCTTCACCGCCGGTGTGAAGATCGATGTCGGCGCCGAGGTGGGCCTTGGCCATCGCCGAGCACTCGATATGCCAGCCGGGGAATCCGGGCTTGAGACGCGCGTCGACGCCGTTCGGCGCGAGGGCCTTGAGGCGCTCGAAGCCCTTGTCCGGCCAGCCCTTCTCGCTGTGCGGGTCCCACACCATCAGGTGCTTCTCGTCGACCTTCCAGAGCGCGAAATCCCGCGGATCGCGCTTCTCTTCGCGCACGGTCACGCGGGCGCCGGCCTCGAGATCGTCGATGACCTTGCCGGAGAGGGCGCCGTAGGCGGGGAATTTCGAGACCTCGAAATAGGCCTGTCCCTGGCCGTCGACATAGGCATATCCACGCTGGATGAGCCGGTCGATCATCGCGAGCATCTCGGCCACATGCTCGGTGGCGCGCGGGTGGCGGCTCCGGTCGTCGGCCTCGGCGCCCTTGTAGATCTTCAGGCCCAGCTTCTTCGCGTCCTCGACGAAGAGGCGCTCGAAGTGGGCGGCGACCTGGAACGGATCGGTCCCGAGCTCGCGGGCGGCCTTGGCGAGCTTGTCCTCGCCCGTCGCGTCGGCGAGGTGATCCTGCGTCATGTGGCCCACGTCCGTGATGTTCATCACGTGGCGCACCTCGTAGCCGCGCCGCTCGAGCACGCGGCGGAGGAGGTCGCCCATCAGGAAGCTGCGGAAGTTGCCGATATGCGCGTGGGAGTAGACCGTCGGCCCGCAGCTGTAGAGCGTGACCTTCTTGCCGTCGGGGTCGAGGGGGACGAACGCCTCGACGGCCTTCGTCAGCGTGTTCTTGAGGCGGAGGGTAGACATGGGGCGCTCTCTCGCATGAGCGCTCTATAGCACGGCCGTCCCCGTCACCCGCGGCGCTTCTTCTGGCGGACGAAGGCGTAGTCGATCATCCGGTGCAAGAAGGGGATCTTCTGCTTGCCGTCGTACGCGAGGATGATGTCGGCGGTGCCCCCGTTGTCGTCCGGGTAGAAGATGGCGCAGTTGGGGTTGATCTCCAGCAGGTAGAGGCGGCCCTCGGCGTCCATGCGGATGTCGGTGCGCGCGTAGCCGGTGCCGCCGAGGGCGAGGTAGAGGGTGCGGGTCATCGCCTGGAGGGCTTCGGAGAGCGCGTCGTCCTCGCAGCGGATCCAGGGGTTCTTCGTGCCGCGCCACTTGTAGTCGAAGGTCTTGAACTCCTCCGGGGAGTCGAAGATGCACTCGACGGGGCGGTAGAGGATCGGATCGTTCTCGTCGGCGGGGTTCGAGGCGATGAGCACCGTCAGCTCGCGGCCGGCGATGAACTCCTCGATGAGCGCGCCCCCGAAGGTCGCGATGATCTTGCGCGCTTGCTCGCGGAACGCTTGCTCGGTCAAAACGCGCGATCCGGGCTCGATCCCGTCGCTCCCGTGGCCGTGGTGGGGCTTGACGATGCACGGCAAGCGCAGGCGTTCGAAGGCGTCGTCGATGCCCTCCTCGTCCCACGCAAAGGCGAAGGCGGGGGTGCCGAGGCCGTGGCGCTGGCATGCCTCCTTCATCTGGGCGCGGGTCGGGTCGTAGAAGGCCGAGCCGGCCCCGGTGAAGGCGCGGTTTTCCTGCTCCAAGAGCTCGACGATCTCGATGCCCGGGGTGTCCTCGTCCATCGCGCCGTCGCAGCAGTTGATGAAGACATCGGCCTTCGTTTCCCGGGTCACGGCGACGCAGGTGGCCTTGTCCAGGAACAGCTCGGTGACCTCGTGCTCGGGCAAGAGGCGCGAGAAGTCTTCGAGGGGGACGTCGACCTCGATGTTGGCGGAGAGGCTGTCGGCGTAGGAAGGATGGAGGACGGCGATCTTCATCGGCGGCGGGGGCTCGAACGGATGCCCCGGGGCGGGCGAGGGCACGCTACCATCGACGGGCGGAAGGGTGCGCCGCTCCTTGGGCTCCGCGCAGAACTTTTCGCCGCCGCCTGCGTCTCTCCGTCGAGGCGCGCCGCCTGCCCTCGCCCCCTTGATGAGGTCGCCATGAAGGTCCGCAACGTCGCCCTGCTGAGCTGTGCCGGGATGCTCCTGACCAGCGCCACCGTGTACTCGTTCGCGCCGAGCGGGCTGCCGGCGGTGGCCCTCCCGAGCGTGCCGGAGATCAAGCCGGCGGTGGTGGTGAGCGACGCGGTGGGGGCGAGCTTCGAGGCGCCGGGGACGCTGCACCTCGAAGGGCGGATCGGGAACGCCAGCCTGCCCGCCGGGGGGGCGGGCGAGACCTTCGTGCTCCTGGAGGTGAAGAACGAGGCCGGAGATCAGGCCAAGGTGAGCGCCCCGAGCCACCTCGCGCTGGTGATCGATCGATCGGGATCGATGGCGGGGGCGAGGCTCGACAACGCGATCGCGGGCGCGCTCGCCGCGGTCGATCGGCTGGCCGAGGGGGACATGGTGAGCGTCGTGGCGTTCGACACGAAGCCCTCGGTGGTCGTGCCCGCGACCGAGGTGAGCGCGTCGAGCCGGGGGAGGATCCGCGAGGCGATCCGGGGCATCACGCTCGGGGGCGACACGTGCATCTCCTGCGGGATCGAGGAGGCGGTGAGCCAGTTCGTGGCCGGGAGCGGGAAGGTGCACCGGATGATCCTGCTGAGCGACGGGGACGCGACCGCGGGGGTGCGGGACGTGCCCGGCTTCCGGAGCATCGCCCAGCGGGCCCGCGAGCGCGGGGTGAGCGTGTCCACCGTCGGCGTGGGCGTGTCGTACAACCAGAAGATCCTCGGCTCGATCGCGCAGGAGGCCGGCGGCGGGCACTACTTCATCGAGGACAGCCGCTCGCTCGATCGGGTGTTCCAGGCCGAGGCCGACGCGCTGCGGACGACGGTGGCGGTGAACGCCGAGGCGGAGGTCGAGCTCGGGCCGGGCGTGGAGCTCGTGCAGGTCTTCGATCGGAGCTTCCAGAAGCGGGGGCAGAAGGTGGTGGTGCCGCTCGGGAGCTTCACGCAGGGCGAGACGAAGACGGTGCTGCTCAAGGTGCGCGTGCCGAGCCGGAGCGAGGGGCTCGCCAAGGTGGCCGAGGTGGGCCTCGGCTTCCGCGATCTGGTGCGCGGGGAGGACGGGCGCGCGGGCGGCAAGCTCGGGCTGATGGTGAGCCGCGACGCGACCGCCGCGGCCGAGCTCGACGGCGTGGTGGAGGGCCGCGTGCAGCGGGCCGAGACGGCGGCGGCGCTGCTCGCGGCCAACGATCTGGCCGAGCGGGGCAAGCTCGACGAGGCCCAGCAGCGGCTCGCCTCCCGGCAGCGGGAGCTGTCGTCCGCGGCGGCGCGCGCGAGGCAGGCGGCCCCGGCGAAGCGCGGGCGCGACGTGGAAGAAGACTTCAAGGGGCAGTCGAGCTCGCTCGACGAGGCGAACCGGAGCTTCGACAAGAACGCGCCGAAGAAGCCGGACGTGGCGGTGCGGCGCAACCAGGAGATGGCCAACCCGTTCATGAAGTGAGCGGGGACGGCGGCGCCCGTCGTGGGCGCGCGGGTCACGCGGTGGATGGGTGGATCACGCCGTAGTCGCGCGGAGCACGCCGTGGGACGACGTGCCCCGGTCGGTCAGGCGGCCTGCTTGCGCATGACCGTCACGCTCACGATCTCGCCGGAGCTCGTGCCGATCCAGAGCGTGGGCGTGCTCTTGCCGCTCACGGTGATGGTGGTGGGCTCGCCGCGCACCGCGAGGGGCTGGACGGCCTTCGGCTGGAGCAGATCGCCGTTGCATGCGGCGATGACGTCGCTGTCGTAGAGGACGACGCGGCCGTCGGAGAAGGTGGCGAAGAGGCTCGTGTCGCAGACGGCGAGATCGGTGGGCGCGGCCTCGAGCGTGACCATCTTCGCGGCGAGGCGGGTGGGGCCGCCGGTGATGAGGCACACGTAGGGGCTCTTGCGCTTGAAGACGGCGGCGAGGCGCGCGCCGCCGCGCACCCTGTCGAAGCCCGCGGCCTCCTTCGGGAGGTTGGCGCGGCCGGACGGGGCGGGCTCGGGCGTGGCGCCGGGGTGGATGCGGAGCTGACCGCCGTCGGCACCGTCGACCACGGCATACACCTCGTTCTCCGTGAGATCGAAGGCCCGGGCGTCGCCGCGCAGGACCATCTGCCGGGCGGCGACCTCGTGACGGCTCAAGGTGAGCTGGGTGGCGGTGCCGTCCCATCCGAGGGCGAGGGCGCTCTCGCCGGTGGGGCGAAAATGGAGCGAGCGGACGTGATGCGCGACCTGGTCCATCTTCGGCGTGTGGGTGATGTCGAGCAGGGCCCAGACATCGTCGCCGCTCCGCACCACGGCCACGTCGCGCGAGAGGAGCGCGACCTCTTCGGGGCTGTCGAGCGAGATCTTGGTCACCTTGGCCGAGGAGCCGCTCACGGGCTGGATCGCGAGCTGGGCGGGGCTGCCGCAGAGCTTGGCCACGAGGCCGGGGTTCGTGAGGGAGGCGCCTCCGCGCACTTCTCCGTGGAGATCCGTCACCTTGCGCAGGGCGCTGAAATTCTTGAAGGGCATCGCCGCCAGAGTAGGGCAAAGCTCGGCCGCGCGTCTGCCCTTTCTCACCCGCGGCGCGCGGCGGGGCTGCTTTTCGCGGGGGCGAGCGCGGCGCGCGGGGCCGGCCCGAGGGCCGCGAGGAGCACGGCGCCGGCCGCGGCGCTGACCACCGCCGGCGCGAGCAGGAAGACCAGGATCCCGGCGGTGGGGGAGGGGAGCACCGCGGGATCGGCGCCCACCCAGGCGGCGAGGACGGCGAACGGGATCGCGGTGCCGGCGAGGAGCACCCAGGGCGCGAGGCGACCCGGGCGAAGGAGCGCGGCCGCGAGCGCGAGCGCGACGACGGCGGCGAGGGCCGCGGGGGCGGCGTCGAGCCCGAAGCGCGGGCCCGCGTGCATGGTGCTGAAGCTCGGCCGATAGCCGAAGGCGAGGCCGAGGACGGCGGCGTACACGCCGGCGTTGACGAGCGGGAGCGCGAGCGCCGGGAGATCGAGCGGAGGTCCGGGCGCGCGCCGCTTGTGCACGGCGAGCGCGCCGGCGGCGAGCGCGATGAGCAGCAGCGTCAACGAGAGGCGGCGGAGGGCCGCGGAGCGCGCGTCGCCGGCGAGCGCTCGATCGCGCGCGGCTTCGATCTCACGGGCGAGCGTCTCGGCCTCGGCCGCGGCGCTCGCGTCGGCGCGGGAGAGGCGCTCGACGATGGCGTCGATCGCCGCGCAGCGCGGGGACGGGGAGAGGCGGCAGAGCAGGTGCGCGGCCTGATCGAAGGGGCCGGCGAGGAGGCGGGCGGCCACGCGATCGTCGAGGGAGAGCATGTCGAGCATCGGGGTGCCGAGGTTCCCGCCCGGGGAGGGGAGGCCGGCGAGCACGGCCAGGGTCGAGGCCACGTCGTGCGCGGGCCGCTCGCCGAGCTCGACGCCGCGGCGCGCGAGGCCGCCGCTGGCGAGGAGGAAGGCGGCGTGCGTCTCCGGCTCGTCGCCGCCGTGGCCGCCGCGCGGGACATGGCCGTGATCGCTGAGCACGAGCAGCGTGTCCTGCTCGGGATCGAGCGTCGCCGCGACGCGCGCGACGAGGCTCCCGGCGCGCTCGGCGGCCTCGCGGTGCTCGGGCCCCAGCGTGCCGTGGACATGGGCGGTCTCGTCCACGTCCCCGATGTAGAACAACGTCAACCGGTGCGCGGGAGAGCTCCCGTCGAAGGGGGCAGGTCGCCGCGATCGGGGAGGCTCCGCGTGGCGAGCATGGCGAGCGCGCCGAGCCGGCCGACGTGCAGATCGGCGCCCGGGGGCCGCCGCATGACCTCGGGGAAGGGGGTCCACTCGCGGCTCCAGAGCTCGACGCGCGCGCCTGCGGCGACGGCGAGCGCGGGCACGTCGTCGAGGCCGCGCGCACCGCGATCGAGATCGCCGTTGAGCCGGATGCCGCTCTCGCGCGGGGGCGCGCCGGTGATGTACGCGGTGAGCGCGGGCGCGGTGTACGTGGGGAACGCGGCGCGGAGCGGGCGGAGGACGCCACTCCTGCGGAGACCCGCGAAGGCCGGCAGCTCGCGCGCGGCCTCGAAGGGGAGGCCGTCGACGATCACCACCGTCAGGCTGCGGCAGAGGCCGGGCGTGGCCGGCACCGCCGAGCGGGGCATCGGGACGCCCTCGAGCGCCGTGTGCGGCGTGTTGAAGGCCGGCAGGTAGCGGGCGGCGGTGTGGAGGATCGCGGCGCCCGCGGTGAAGAGGCCGGCGCAGAGCACCGGGACGATCCGGCCGAGCCGTGAGCCCTCCGCCGCGGGGCGTTCACGCACGAGCGAAGGTCACCCCTCCACGACGTCGTCGTCGGGGATCGGGGCGCCGCACTCGACGCAGAAGTAGTTGCCCGCGAGCAGCTCGGCCTTGCAGCTCGTGCAGCGCTTGGGCGCGACGCGCTTGCCGCTCCACGGGCCGCGCAGATCGAGCGACGGCTCGCCCTCCTCGGCGAGCGCCGCCGCCTCCTCGGCGCTCAGCTCGTCCTCCTCGACCTCGTCGACCACGGACTCCGCGGCTTCGAGCACCGGCTGGCTCTCGGTCTCGACGTCGTCGAGGATCTCGTGCGCCTCCATCTCCGGCATCGCGTCGGACTCCGGGAGGTCCTCGACGAAGCGGACGATGAGCGCGGAGATGTTGTCGGTGCCGCCGGCGTCGTTGGCCTCGGCGATGAGCAGCTCGCACGCCTCCTGCGGATCCTCCGTGAGGCTCATGACCTCGAGGATCTGCGGATCGGGCACCATGCCGGAGAGGCCGTCGGAGCAGAGGAGGTAGAGGTCGCCCGGCTGGGTCGCGTCGGACTTGATGTCGACCTTGACCACGTCCTTCATCCCGAGCGCGCGGGTGATGATGTTGCGCGGCAGGCGCGCGAGCTCCTCGGGGGCGAGGTCCGGCTTGAGCTCGAGGGCGTCGTTGATCAGCGAGTGATCGCGCGTGAGCTGCTTGATGGCGCCGTCGCGGATCCGGTAGCAGCGGCTGTCGCCCACGTGCGCGATGTGCATCAGCCCGTCCTCGCCGAAGTGCGTGGCGACGATGGTCGAGCCCATGCCGTGGTGCTGCTGGATGGTGTTCGAGATGACGAAGACGTCGAGGTTCGCCTTGCGCACGCCGGCGACGAGGCGGCGCGCCGCGGGCGGCAGATCTTTGTACTCGTCGGGCAGCTCGATGGGCGTGTCTCCGCCGGCGGTGGCCTCGAAGAAGTTGCCGAGCGAGGTGGTCGTGAGCTTGCTCGCGACGTCTCCGGCGTTGTGCCCGCCCATGCCGTCCGCCACCGCGAAGAGCCGTTGCTCGGGCTTGATCAGGACATGGTCTTCGTTGTGTTTGCGCTGCCGGCCGACGTCCGACAACCCCGCGACGATGGGGCGGATGCGAGGGCGCGAGCGAGGGGGCTCGGTCATGCGAGGGGCGAGTATACCGAGGTCACCGGCCCCGACGCCTAGAAAGCGGAGATTGTGGCCGGGCGCCGGGGAAGGGAGGCCGCTACTCGCGGCGCGCCTGGGTCTGGGCGGGGCGCGGGGCGGCGCGCCGGAAGGGGTCGAAGGCCAGGCGGGCTCCGAGGTGCAAAAAACTGTAGACGGACGGGCCCGTGGTGGGGTCGGGGCGGGCGAGGTTCGTGCCCACGTCGGCCTCGAGGTAGAGGCCGAGGCCGAAGACGGGGGTGGGGTAGAAGTCTGCACCCATGGACAGGCGGGCAAAGTCGTAGCCGAAGTAGCTCTGCTTGAGCAGGTTGGTCGAGTTCTGGTCGTCGGTGATGTTCGTGAGCACCGTGTACTGCTGGGAGCGGACGCCCATGCCGAAGGTGGCCCACGGGTCGACCGCGATGCCCTGGATGAGGTGGTAGGTGAGGCCGAGGCCCACGTCGACGCTCGATCCGCTGCAGTTCAGGCAGGCGCTCGGGTTCTGGAAGAGGCTGTAGCCGCCGTCGACCTGGAGGGAGGCCGAGCGGCCGATGCCGACGCCGATGACGCCGCCGACGCCGAGGCCGGCGCCGATGGTGTCCCGCGCCGACGTGCTGCGGGGGCTGATGGCGTTGTCGGGAACGGAGGCGAGGCTGCCGACGCCGCCCGTGAAGCTGACCCGCGGGTAGATGAAAAGGTGGCCGGTGCGGGTGTCCGGCGCCGCGGGGCGGGGCGTCCCTGCGTCCGGATCCAGCGGCTTGCCGGGGGTGTCGTCCGCGCGGCCGGGGCGGGCTGCGCCGAGGACGGCGGCGAGGGCCCCGGCGGCGAGCAGGGCGGCGCGGAGGCGAGGCGAGCGCAGGGAGGGCACGGGCCCGGTCTAGAACGAGGATCGAGGCCCGTGAAGAGAAAAGCTGGGTCCTGTTCTTTTTTTGGCAACGATCGACCTCCTCGCGCCGATTCATCCATGTGGACCTCGATCAACGACACGACGCATCCTGCGACTTCTCGGCCCCCTCGCTCTCCTCGCCCGGGAGCTCGTTCTCCTTCGGCCCGAGCGGCCGCCCTCCTTTGCCGAGCGCGACGGAGGAGATCGCCCTCGATCCACCGATCCACGGCCCGATCTGGCTCTGCCTGAACGGGGTCGGCACCTCGCCTCGCCGGCGCGGGATCCCGCTCGCGCCGGGCGAGGAGATCGTGCTCGGCAGCGGGAGCGAAGGGGTCGAGCGCGCGGCGCGGATCGGCGATCCGACGGTGAGCCGCCGGCACTGCCGGGTCATCCACACCGGCGAGGCGATCGAGGTCGTCGATCTGGGCTCGCGCAACGGCCTCTGGGTCGGCGGCGCCCGGCTCGCCCGCGCGTCGCTCGTCATCGGGAGCGCCTTCGAGATCGGCCAGACGGCCGTGCAGATCGAGGCATGCGGCGATGACGATCGAGGCGTCCGCCCGCTGCCCGGGCTCATCGGGAGCTCCCGGTCGATGCTGCGGCTGGCGTCCGACGTGCGGCGCTTCGCGGCGCTGCGCCTGCCCGTGATGGTGCGCGGCGAGTCGGGGACGGGGAAGGATCTGGTGGCGAAGGCGCTCCACCAGGAGAGCCAGCGGCTGAAGAAGCCCTTCGTCGCGATCAACGCCGCGACCATCTCCCGGGAGCTGGCGGAGTCCGAGCTCTTCGGGCACAACCGCGGCGCGTTCACCGGGGCGGTGCGCGATCGGCGGGGCGCGTTCCGGGAGGCGTCGACGGGGACCCTCTTCCTCGACGAGATCGGCTCGGTGCCGCTGGAGGTGCAGGCCAAGCTGCTCCGGGTGGTCGAAGAGGGCGTGGTGCGCCCGCTCGGGTCCGAGCAGACCGTGCCCGTCGATGTGCGTCTCGTCGTCGCGACCTGCGAGCCGATCGAGGCGCGCGTGGAGGAGCGCACCTTCCGCGCCGATCTGTACGAGCGGCTGGCCGTGTGCGTGCTGCGCGTGCCGCCGCTGCGCGAGCGAATGGAGGATCTGCCGGCCCTCGCGCGCCACCTGCTCAGCTCGTCGGAGCTCTCCTCGCGCGAGCTCTCGCCGGGCGCGATCGCCGCGCTCCGCAACCACAAGTGGCCTGGCAACGTGCGCGAGCTGCGCAACGTGGTGGTGCAGGCGGCCGTGCGCGCCGGCGGGCGGATCCAGGGCGATCACGTGCGCGAGGTGCTGGCCGAGCGCGCCGCGCCGAGGCGGAGGCTCGACCCGGAGGACGCGCGCCGGATCTACGTGGAGATGGGCAACAACGTCAGCGCCGCGGCGAGGCGCGCCGAGGTGCCGCGCAGCACGATGCGCGACCTGCTGAAGCTCGCGAGCATGCCGGCGCTCGGCCGATGAGGCCGGCGAGGAGGAGCACCGCGGGAAACGATCAGAACGTGCCGAGCACGCCGAGGCCCTGCGTCTCGGGGCCGACCACCGGGGAGACGGCGAGCACCTTGGGTGAGAAGGCGCGGGGCTTCTCGGCGGGCGCGTCGGTGAGGGTGGCCGTGCCGCTCTGCTTCTTTTTGTACCAGTCGAGGTAGGTGTAGACGCCGGTGCCGATCACCCCGGCGCTGAAGAGCACCCAGCTCGTCGCCGCGAGGGCTACGTCGGTGTGGTAGAGGCTGGTGTTGTCGCGGAGCAGGCCGCACTTCTCGACGAAGGCCGGGACGGCGCCCGCGCCGGTGTCCTTGTCGCCGCAGACGTTGGTGCGGCCGTCGGGGTTGAGGCTCAGATCGGAGCGCTTCGCGGTGATCTGCTTGATCAGCTCGTTGGCGTTGCCGCTGGCGCTCGACGCGCCCGCCGAGAAGATGATGCCGCCGAGCAGGCCGAGGCCCGCGACGCCGGTGCCGACCCAGGCGAGGGGCTTGCGCTTGTACCACTCGACGAAGCTCTGCTGGCCGCCGCCCTGATCGGGCCCGGGGCCGGGGCCGCCGTAGCCCGGGTACATGCCCGGCCCACCCGGCTGCGACCCGGGCGGCGGATAGCTCTGCGGGTAGGGCTGACCGGGCGGCGTGCCCGGGGGAGGATAGGTGCTCGGGCCCGGCACGGGGCCTGGAGCAGGGCCGGGCGCAGGGCCGGGCGTCGGGCCTGGAACGGCGGGGCCCGGCGCGGGCGCAGGACCAGGCGCAGGGCCGGGCGCGGGACCCGGGGCAGGCCCCGGCGCGGGCGCGGTACCGCCGGTCGCGGTGACCAGGTTCGCCGGGGTGGACGCACCGATCTTCACGTCGACGAGGAGCGCCGCCGATCGCCCCTGGAACGCGGCGAAGACCGTGTGCTTGCCGGGCTTGACGAAGATGGGATCGGGCAGCGGGGCCTTGCCGACGGTGAGGCCGTCGATGCTCACGTCGGCGCCGGCCGCGTCGACCGTCACGGCGATCACCCCGGCGCGCTTCTTGGCGTCGGCGATGCCTTTTTCGGCCGTCGCTTTCTGATCGGCCGTCGCGGTCGGCGCCTCGCGGAGGAACTGCTGGAAGTGGTTGCCCGCGTCCTCCGGGTGGTTCGACTTGAGCTCGCTCAGGCCGATGTTGAGCAGGATCGCCGGGGTGCGCTTGAGCGCGTAGGCCTGGAAGAACGCGGCGCGCGCGTCTTCGTAGCGACCGGCGTCGAAGGCCTTGACGCCCTCCTGGTAGCGCTGGCGCGCCACCTCGGTCACGCCGTCGGAGGGCGGAGGCGCGCCCTGCGCGAGGCACTCGGCTTCGGCGAAGGGCAGCGCGCCGAGCCCCGCCTCGCTGAGCGCGGCGGGCAAGAAGAGCGCGATCGGGAGCGTGAGCGTGGAGGCGAGGACGAAGCGGCGAGGGAAGTTCATGCGGGTTCTCGGATCCGGTCCTGGGGCGTGGTCGGCCTTGCGGGCGTGCCTCGTGCGGTCGCGACGATACACCGCTCCGCGGGCCGATCAGAAAGGAGTCTCGCGGATGATGCCGCCGCCCTTCTTCGGAGGCGGCGGGGACGTCTTGGCCGGAGGAGGCGGCGGCGTCGTCTTCGCGGGCGGCGGCGTCGTCTTGGCCGGCGGGGGCGGGGCCGGCGGAGGGGGCTCGACCTTGGGCTTGGCCGACGGGGGCGGCGTCGCCTGCGCCGTGGCCGGAGGCTCGACGGGCGGGGGCGCGGCGGCGGTGGTGGCGGCCGGCGCCGTCGCGGTGAGGGGCGGAGCGGCGGCCGTGGTGGCCGCGTTGTTCGTCACCGCGGGGCCGGGGGCCGGCGTGGTGCCGCTGTCCTTCCCGCTCGATCCGAGGCCGATCTTGAGGCCGATGGCGATGACGATGACCGCCGCCAGGCCGGCGCCGACCTTCACGAACAGGCCCTTCGGCGGGCCGGCGATGGGGATCTCGATGTCGTCGTCCGCGCCGGTGACGCCGGGGCGGGAGCGGCCCGCCGGCGGCGCGGGGGTGATGGCGCGCCGGCTCGACGCAGGCGCGCGGCTCGGGCCGGGAGGCGCGGCCGGGCTCGGCGCGGGCCGGGCTTCGGCGATCGGCTTTACGTCCGCGATCGGCCTCGGCTCGGCGGCCGGCGCAACCTCGGGCGCCGCGGAGGCGGGCGCGGGATCGGCGCCCACGCCGCCGATGAGCAGCGTCCCCTTGCGCACCGGCGCGGCCTTGCCGTCGAGATCGATCCGCTGCGGCGGGAGCGGCAGCGCGTCGACGGGCACATCCTCTTCGATGGGGATGTCCACCGCCGGTGCCGGCGCGCCGATCGCGGTGATCGGGAGCGGCTGGATCGGCTTGTCGGCCGCCGGCTCCGCGCTCCCGCTGACCGGGAAGGTGGGCACGCCCTCGATGATCGTGTCGGGCGCGGACGTCGCGCCTGCAGGCTTCGCCTCGGCTCCGGCGGTGCGGGCCTTGATGGCCGGCGCGTCGATCGGCACGCCGAGATCGGGCACCTGACCTTCGAAGTCGAGCAGCTCCCAGGACGGGCGGATCTGGGAGGCGAACTGCTCCGCGTCCTCGACCGAAAGCTGGGGTTTCTTGGTCACGGGCGTTACGGGGTTGTTGCCTGCCATCGCGCAACGGTCAGCATATCACCCGGCTCTTCCGGGTCGCAACGTCACGAACCGCATTCTTCGTGGGCTCTTACGTGAGAGGGCTGCCCGCGCGCTGGTCACCCGAGGCACCAGAGCGCGCAGATCGCGACGCTCACGTGCCGTATTCCCGGATGAGCTCGTCGTCCCAGCGATCGGCCACCTCGCCCACGGTGGCGAGGATGTCCTCGAACTCCTCGTAGTCGAGCGCGGAGAGGCGGCGCAGGCAGCGCACCACCACCTCGTCCTGCTGGCTGTTGATGGCGAAAGACGCGTCCGAGGTCGTGACGAAGGACAGCTCGAGGAGCCGGCGGTAGAAGGCCTCGCGGCCCGTCACCGGCACCGGCATGATCGGCGAGAAGACCATCAGCACGCCCCGGTCTTCGAGGACGTTGATGCCGATGATCGCGCTGCCGCGCTGCACCTGGGCGTAGCCCGTCTCGTCGAGGGCGGGGATCACGGGCTGGCCGTGCTCGGCGAGGGCGGCGCGCTGGGCGAAGCGGCCGAGATAGGCGTTGACCATGCTCGTCGCGTCGGCAAATTTCTCACCGGAGTTGCGGTCGGCGTAGATCGGAGCAGAGGTCGAGTTGGATGTGGATTCGGACACGATAACCCTCCGGGGCGATGCACGGCGCGCGCTGGCCGGTGTGCTCGGACGGCATCCTATCCTCCGGCTCCTCCCGGCGGGGGTGCTTTTTGCTTTTTGGAGCGCGGCGTGCGCCGCCTGCGCGACCGCTGACAGTCCGCCCGCGCCGGGCGATGCGGCGCCGCCCGGACCTCCGGCCGGGGTGGAGGCGGCCGAGGCGCTCGTGGCGGGCGCGCCGCTGCCGAGCCGGCTCGAGGCGGTGAGCATCGCCGACGCGGTGGCGCTCGCCTCGCTCCGGCAGCGCATGGATGGGCCCGCCGCGGGCGACGCGGGCGCGCGTCCCTCCGAGGGCGCGCGCCTGGCCCTGCTCGCGGCCGACCTCCGGGCGCGGCTCTACCGCTTCGATCAGACGGCGGCCGACGCGCGCGAGGCGCTCGAGCTCTACGCCGAGGCCGAGAAGCTCGCGCGGGGCACCGAGGCCGGCTGCGAGGCCGATCGACAGCGGGCCCTGCTCGCAGGCGAGCTCGCCCGTGACGCGGCCGCGAGCTACCGCGAGCTCTACCTCGGCTCGCGCCGCCAGGCCGAGGTGCGCGCGGCGGGAGGCCCGTCCCGATCGCCTTGCCTCGTCCGCTTCGATCTCGCCCTCGCGCAGGCCGCCGCGTACCGTCCCCAGGGCGAGGCCATGCGCGCCCTGGAGCGCGAAGGCAACGCCGCGGCCGAGAGCGCGCGCAAAGGCGTGGCCATCGCCCAGGTCGCCCCGAGCGGCGCGCCCGCCGAGGGAAGCGCGTCGCCCGCGTCCTCGGGCGAGCCTTCGACCCCTCCTTCCCGGGACAACCTCGTCGTCTCCCCGGCCGAGAGCGCCACCCCCGGCGGCCCCGTCAAGCTCACCTCGATCGAGCCCTTCGCGAACGAGCAAGGCGCGCGCATCGTCCTCCACCTCAGCGCCCCGACGACGTTCCAGGTCGGCACGCTCGGCGCCGACAGCGCCTCCGGCAAGGACGCGCGCGTCTACCTCGACATCGCGCGGGCGAAGTTCAAGGGCCTCGCCCGCGAGCAGCAGGTCGGCGGCGTCGTCCACCGCGTGCGCCTCGGGGAGAACGGCGGCGGCACCCGGGTCGTGCTCGATCTCAAGGACGCCCTCTACCGCCGGGTCTTCTACCTGCCCGATCCCTTCCGGATCGTGGTCGATCTCTCCACGCAGCCTCCGGCCACCGCCGACAAGCCCGGCGACGCCGCCGGCGGTCGCGAAGTGCGCCGGGTGGCGATCGATCCCGGCCACGGGGGCAACGACTCGGGCGCCGTGGGCCCCACGGGCCTGCGGGAGAAGGACGTGACCCTCGACATCGCGCATCGCGTCGCGCCCCTGCTCGCCCACGAGCTGAAGATCGAGACGCTGCTGACCCGCGACAACGACACCTACATCCCCCTCGATCTGCGGGCTGCGCGGGCCAACGCCTTCCACGCCGACCTCTTCGTCTCCATCCACTGCAACGCCTCGGAGAACGGCAAGGCCACGGGCGTGCAGACCTTCATCCTCGACGAGGCGAGGGAGGGCGCGGCGGCCCGGGTGGCGGCCCGCGAGAACGCCCAGCTCAAGCGGCTCGCCGCGGTCGACGACGACAAGGGCCAGGCCGAGCTCTCCTTCGTCCTCTCGAACCTCAACGTCGGCGCCATGGCCGCCCGCTCCCGCCACGTGGCCGACCTCCTCCAGCGCTCGGCGCTCGCCTCGCTCACGCCCCGCTACCCGGACACCAGGGACCAGGGCGTCAAGACGGCCGGGTTCTTCGTCCTCGTGGGCGCGGACATGCCCGCGGTGCTCTTCGAGACGGCCTTCATCTCCAACACCGACGACGAGGCCCGGCTCGGGACGGCCGACTACCGGCAGAAGCTGGCGGACTCGATCGTCAACGCGATCAGGGCCTACAAGGCCGGCAAGTAGGGGCGGGCAGGGGGCGCGGGCCGGGTGGTCGGGCGGCGCCTTCCGCGCCTTGTGAGGTCGGGGCGGTGCGCGGAGCTTGACCCGCTCGTCCGGTCCGACCATAAGCCCGCG
Source organism: Byssovorax sp. (assembly GCA_046351295.1). Classification (GTDB taxonomy): domain Bacteria; phylum Myxococcota_A; class Polyangia; order Polyangiales; family Polyangiaceae; genus JAXLYT01. Next base: position 127,205 of record JAXLYT010000014.1, on the reverse strand, counting down.
GCGACACATGGAGCTCCGCGCAATCCGGGGGATGAACGACATCCTCCCCGACGAGGTAGGGCACTGGCATCGCCTCGAATCGGCCTTCCGCCGCCACGCCGAGCTCCATGGCTACGCCGAGGTGCGCACCCCGCTGCTCGAGTCCACGGCCCTCTTCGTCCGGCAGATCGGCGAGACGACCGACGTGGTCGAGAAGGAGATGTACTCCTTTGAGCGGAACGGCGAGGCGCTCACCGTCCGCCCCGAGGGCACGGCCAGCGCCGCCCGGGCCTACGTCGAGCACCAGCTCGCGGCCAAGGAGCCGGTCAGCCGCTGGTACTACCTCGGGCCGATGTTCCGCGGCGAGCGCCCGGCCAAGGGCCGCTACCGGCAGTTCTACCAGGCCGGCTGCGAGCTCTACGGCGACCCGGGCCCGCTCTGCGACGCCGAGATGATCCACCTCGTCGCCGGCTTCCTCCGGGACATCGGCATCCGCGGCTTCGAGGTGCACGTGAGCTCCCTCGGCTCGGGCGACACGCGCGCCCGCTATCGCGAGGCCCTGCTCCAGCACTTCCTCCCGATGCGCGACAAGCTCAGCGAGGACTCGCAACGCCGCCTGGAGAAGAACCCGCTCCGCATCCTCGACTCGAAGGCCGAGGCCGACAAGATCGCCTCCGCCACGGCCCCGTCGATCCTGAGCCTCCTCGAAGGCGAGGACAAGGCGCACTTCGACAAGCTCTGCCACCACCTCGGGGTGCTCGGCGTCCCCTACGTGATCGACCCGACGCTGGTGCGCGGCCTCGACTACTACACCCGCACCCTCTTCGAGGTGCGCGCCACCGAGAGCGATCTCGGCGCGCAGAACACGATCTGCGGCGGCGGTCGCTACGACAACATGATCGAGAGCCTTGGCGGCCCCAGGGTGCCGGCGATCGGCTTCGCCATGGGCCTCGAGCGCCTCCTCGTCAGTATGCCGCGCACGGAGCTGTCGCGCGGGCCGGGCGCATGCCTGCTCCCGCTCGGCGAGGCCGGCGAAGGCAAGGCGCTCGTGCTCGCCCGCGAGCTGCGCGCCCTCGGCGTGGTGACCGAGGTCGACGGGCGCGGCGGCAAGCTCAAGACCATGCTCAGCCGGGCCGAGCGCCGCGGCGCCTCGTTCTGCGTGATCCTCGGCGACGAGGTGACCCGCGGCGTCGTGAGCGTCAAAGACCTCGCGGCCCGCGCCCAGGAAGAGATCGCGCTCGACTCCGCCGCGCGCATCATCGCCGATCGCCTCGCCATCCGGGCCATCGCGGCCCCGCCGGCCCCGTCGCCCACCACCCCCGAACCCAAGGGCGGCCCTTGAGGCGATCGATCTCCGGCTGTCTCAGTCGTTCGGCGTGGGCGCTCCTCGGAGCGACGGTGGCGCTCGCCCCGGCGCCGGCCTTCGCGCAGGTCGGCTTCGGCACCCCCGGCGGCGGCATGGCCCAGCCGGGCATGCCCGGGATGAACCCGCAGCTCTCCAACAAGAAGGCGCCGAAGCCCAAGCCGGGCGAGGAGACGCACGCGGCCTCCAACGTCGAGGCCCAGCAGTCCCTCCAGACGCAAGAGCCCCAGCTCCCGCAGAACCCGCTCGAGATGAGCGACGACGTCAAGGCGCGGATCGGGACGAACCACGACCCCGAGCTGGGGGACCAGGGCCGCGGCACCAAGACCGAGCGCGACTTCTACGGCCTCTATTACGGCGAGAAGAGCGGCAATTACCAGTTCCGCACCATCTTCCCCCTCTGGACGGAGCGGAAGATGCCGGGCGACCGGGCGAGCCTCTTCGGCCTCTACTACAACCGCCGCAGCAAGGACCACGACGCCGACGTGGCCTTCCCCTTCTTCTGGCGGCTGCGCGACTACGATGTCCACACCACCGTCGTCGGCCCCTTCATGCACCAGGAGTCGGCCGACAAACCGGGCAAGCCCGGCGGTCACGCCAACTGGCTCGCTCCGCTGTTCTTCGAAGGCCAGTCGGGCGACGGAGGCGGTTATTTCCACATCCCGCCTCTCCTCACCTTCACCCAGCACACCTCGCACGACGGCTTCAACATCGCAGGTCCGGCGTTCTGCGCGTGGAAGGGCGGCCCGAGCTGCGATCGGCGCACCGCCGACAAGCTCGATATGGGCCTCGCCCCCCTCTACTTCTACGGCAAGGACGAGACGAGCGAGTACGAGCTCATCCCCCCGCTGCTCCATTATTATCACTACAGCGAGATCGGCGACAAATCGTTCAACCTCTGGGGCCCCGTGCTCTCGGAGCGCTCGCCGGAGGGCAACGTCTTCAACGTCATGCCCTTCTTCTGGCGCAACTGGGGCAAGAACGAGGACCACATCACGCTCTTTCCCTTCTTCCACTACGGATACAAGGGGAACAGTAACCTCCTCATCACCCCGCTCTTCGTGAGCTCGACGGGCGACAAGGGAGAGAGCCTGTTCGCGACGTGGGGTTATGCCCGCTACCGAGGGCGGACCGAGCTCGACATGATCTCGCCGCTCTACTGGCACTATCGCGATCCGGACATCGGCCTCGACCGCAAGGTGCTCTTCCCGTTCTTCTACCGGAGCACCTCGCCCCGGTCGGACGATCTGGCCCTCTTCCCGTTCTACGGCCACTTCCAGCGAAAGGGCCTCTCCGACACCACCTGGATCACGCCGCTCTTCCGCTACACGAAGGACACGGAGGGCTGGGAGGCCGATCTCTTCCCCATCCTCTACGCGGGCAGGCAGAACAACTCGAGCCACACGGTGGTCGCGCCGTTCTACTGGGATTTCAAGAGCCCGCAGTCGCGCACCACGCTGGCCCTGCCGGTCTTCTTCCGCTACGCGGACCAGACGACCATCTCCCAGCTCGCGCTCAACACGTACTATCACGAGCGCAAGCTCGCGACGGGCAAGGAGTGGGAGTTCCACTTCTTCCCGCTCTTCTCGTACGGCGAGACCCCGATCGGCCACTGGTGGAACGTGCTCTACGGGCTCGCCGGCTACACCCGCGAAGGCTCGATGAGCAAGATGCGGGCGCTCTACATCCCGATCAAGCTGAGCGAGTGAGAGAGAGTCCCTCCAGGGTGCTGCGCGGCCCCTGAGCAACACCCTCTGCTGAGCTAGGCGCGGGAGCTCACGATGTCGGCGATGGCGGCGAGGGCCGCGTCGGCGGGGAAGGGCTTCTCGAGCACGGGGCGGCCTGCGCGGGCGAGGAAGCGCTCCACGTCGGCGCCGAAGCCCACGCCGGTCATGAACACGAAGGCCCGCGCCTGCGCCTCGTCCTTCTCGGCGACCTTGGCGTAGAAGGTCTCGCCCGACATCCCCGGCATCCGCAGATCGCAGAGCACCACGTCGAAGCGGCGCTCCGCGAGCAGCGACAGGGCGAGGCCCGCGCTCCCGGCGACGGCCACCTCGTGCGTCCGGGCGATCTCCTCGGCGAGGGCGCGGGCCAGGGACGGCTCGTCCTCGACGATCAGCACGCGGGCGCGGACCTGGGTGGAGGCCCGGGGGGGCGGCGGCTCCTGGGAGGGCTCGGAGACGTCGATCGCGGCGGGCAGCGAGATGACGAAGCGCGTCCCTCGCGGCGGGCCCTCGGGGTCGGCCACGGGGCTCTCCACCTCGATCGTCCCGCCGGCCCGCTCGATCAGCTCCTTGCTGATGGCGAGCCCGAGCCCCGTCCCGAGCTCGGCGCTCTTCGTGGTGAAGAAGGGCTGCCAGATGCGAGCCTGGATCTCCCTCGGGATGCCGCTGCCCGTGTCGCGGATCTCGATCTCCACCTGCTGCCCGTTCGCGCGCGTCGCGATCGTCACGGCCTGCTCGCGGGCGGGCGAGCGGGGGATCGCCTGCGCCGCGTTCACGAGGAGGTTCACGACCACCTGCGCGAGCCGGCCGTCGTCCATCCGCACCGGGGGCAGATCGGTCCCGAGGCGCCGCACGATCTGCGCCCGCTCGAGGAGCTGGCTCCGGGTCAGGCTCAGCGCCGACTCGACCGTGCGGTTCACGTCGCAGAGCGGCCGGTGGTGCTCGTCGGCGGGGGGCGGGCTCGCGAAGAGGCGCAGATCCTTGGCGATGTCGACGATGCGCCGGATCGACTCGCGCAGCTCGCGCAGCGTCTCGGTGGCGTTGCGCGACACCGCGGGCGCCATGGTCACGCCCTGGCCCCCGAGCATGCGGCCGAGCATGTCGAGGCCGAGCAGGATGAAGGCCGCGGGGTTGTTGATCTCGTGGGCCACGCTCGCCGCGAGCGTGCCGAGCGTCGCGAGCCGATCGTTCTGGATCAGGCGGCTCCGCGCCGCATGCTCGCCGCTCACGTCGAGCAGCACGCCCTCGATGGCGACGAGCTCGCCGCGCTCGGAGAGCAGCGGGTAAACGGTCCCGCGGGCGACGATCGCGTCCTCTCCCCGGCGGAGCAGGCGGGCCTCGTACGGGGGCGCGGACGGCCCGCTGTGGGGGCCCGAGCCCGGCGCCGAGGTGGCCTGGAGCGTGCGGGCCTCGGCCACGGCGCGATCGAAGCTCGCGACGCCCTCCTGGTCGGCGTGGGCCGTGCGGAGGAAGCCGCGCGTGGCGAGCGCTTCGGCCCGCGGCACCCCGAGCAGGCGCTCCGCGTGGCGGTTGAGGTAGACGAGCTCCTCGGTCCTCGGATCGAGGCGGAAGATGATGAGCGGCGCGTTGTCGAGCAGCGTCCGGTGCTGCTCCTCCAGCTCGCGCACGCGGCGCAGGTTGGCGGCCGCCTCTTCCTCCGCGGAGACCACCTGCGTCAGATCGCGCAGCAGCGCGTGGGCGCTCACCAGCGCGTCGTCGTCGACGGCGGTGATCGTCGCGGCGACGACGATGCGCCGCAGGCCGCCGCCCGCGGAGGGCGAGACCTGCGAGAAGAGATCGAGGCGCACGCCCTCGAGCGGGAGGATCTTCTCGGTCACCTCGGCCGTGCCGCGCGCGGCCTGCACGAGCTCGAGCGGCCCCCGTCCGTCGGGCAGCGGCCCGAGCAGCTCGATGATCGGCATCCCGATCAGCTTGTGGCGCGGCCGGCCGCTCAGCATCGAGGCGGCGGCGTTGGCGTCGGTGATCCGGCCCTCCCGGTCCCAGGCCACCATCGCGTCGCTGCTCGTCTTGAGGATGAGCGAGAACCGCTTGTCGCGGGCCAGCCGGAGCGATCGATCGAGGGCCGCGCCGATCAGATCGGCCACCTCTTGCAGGAGCGCGATGGGCGCCCGCCTCGCCCCGCCCACCTCGGCGAAGCCCAGCGCGAGCTCGGCCACCGTCCGGCGATCGCGCCCCGCGTCTCCCTTGCGCATGGGCAGCGCCACGTAGGAGAGCACGCCGGTCTGCGCGGCCGCCCGATCGAGCTCGGAGCCGAGCCTCGTGTCGTCGCAGATCCAGTGCGTCTGCGCGCCGAACACCGACATCGAGACGCTGGGGGAGCCCGGGATCCTCGCGCCGAACGGCAGCGGAGCGTCCGTGCCGTGCACCTCGTCGATGGCATGCACGCGGAGCTGGCCGTCGCCCTCGGGGATGAGGATCGCCATGCGCCGGAAGCCGACGATGGAGAGCAAGGCGTGGCGCAGATCGTCGAACGCGCGGCGCTCCAGGAGGTTGGGGTGGCTCACCAGCGCCCGGAGCACGGCGTTGTGCGCTTCGAGGCGCGCCATTTCCGCCAAGATCGTCATCGACTCTCTCTCACAGCGGCGACCGGTTACGTTGATCCTCGCTCTGGGCAAGGGCTACGTCTGCCGCTTGCTCCCGCGCGCGGTTCGGGCGGCGGTATACGAGCATCGCTTCTCCATCGATCAACATGACCGCCGCGATCAGGGGGATACGGGCTGCCCACCTCCCGCGGGAGGGATTATCGCCGGAGCGGGCGCCCCCGTCTCGGGTATCAGCACGGCCTCGGCCGACTTTCCGGCGCACCGGCCCAGCAGGGACCGGGCCGCCCCCCGGCGGGCCTCGCCGACCCCAGGCAGCGAAGCATAGACCCTGTACGAGCGGACCGCCCCCGCCGCGTCCCCCAGGGCGCACGCCGTCACGAGGCGCAGCCGGTGGGCCTCCACGCGCACGCGGGCCAGGGAAAAACCGCGGGCGATCGCCCGGTCCAGCCGATCGGCGGCCTCCTCGTAGTGCCCGGCGTTCACCATCTGCCGGCCGAGCAGGTAGAGCGGCAGCCCGTCGTCGAGCACCACCGGAGGCTCCGCGACCCGGGGCAGGATCGGCGCGGTGTCGGGCACGAAATCGCCTGTCTTCGAGGCGCGATCGGGCAAGGTCGCCGCCCAGGCGCCGAGCAGCTCGGCCGCGAGCACCTTGTCGGGCGCGCGCCCGCGCACCCCGAGGAGGAGCGCGACCACGGCGGGCCGAACGCGTCCGTCTTGGGCGGCGAGGATCTTGATGTCCAGCGTGCGGAGCTGGTCCTCGTCCACCGTCCGCTCCATCACCTCGCGGTAGCGGGCGATCGCGCTCTCTCCCCGCCCGGCCGAGAGATCGAGGTCCCCGAGCTCCTCCAGGGCGCGGTCGCGCAGGAAGCGGGGCACCTCGGGGCTCGCGGCGATGGTCTCGATCGCCAGCGTCCCCTCGTCCACCTGGCCCATGCGGATCCGGGCCTTGGCGATTGCGATGTCGAGCGTCTTGTCGTTCGGATCGAGCGCGAGGGCCTGCCGGTAGCGGGCGATCGCGCCCTCTTCATCGCCCTGGCTCCGCAGCCGCTCGGCCTGCTCGCGACACCCGTCGACCACATGCGGGCAGCGGCGCCCGAAGATGCCGGGCCGCCCGAAGCGCGCCTTGGCCACCGCGCGCGCCGCCTCGGGCAGCTCGACCGCCATCAGGCTCTCGTGCCACAGGCGCTCGAGCTCGCCCCAGCTCTGCCCCGTGAGCGCGTTCAGATCGCCGCCGCCGTACCACGCGCGGATCGTCGCCGCACCGTACCGCTCCTTGATCCAGCCGACGAAGGCCCCGCTCACGGTGTACGCGGTGGCCGAGCTCTCGCCGAAGAAGCCGAGCGCGAAGAGCCTCGCGAGCGGCGGGAGGAGGCCGAGGTCTTTCATCGCCCGCGCCCACTGCCGCGGGGTCAGATCGCCCTCCGGAGGTGAAGCCGCGACGGCGACGCCCTCGATCAAGCCGGGGTTGGGGAAGAGCCCGCCGAGGCTGCCGGCCACGGCGAAGGGCCCGCGCGCCATCGATCCGGCGAGCACGTGGACGAGCTCGTGGCCGAGCGCGGGCTGCGGGTAGCCGTTCGCCTGGAGGTAGACCTCCCGGCGCCAGGGCTTGGCGATGTACGTGTCGGCCGCGCCCATGAGCTGGGCCTTCTGCCCCGCGTCGGTGAAGAGGTAGGCCGTGATGCGCGGAGGTCCTTGGAGCTCCAACCATTTCTCACCGGAGGCCACGAGCGCGTCGCAGTCCCGCGCGAAGCGCTCGGCGTCGACAGGCTTGATCGAGCGCGGATAGACGACCTGGCAGCGCTCGCCCGCGTAGACCGCGCCGAGCTTGCCGGTGATGCTCGCCGGCGTCTGGTAGTGGCCGAGGCGATCGCCCGCGAGCACGGAGGCCGCGCTGCCGATCAGGGCGATCGCGCCGACGAGGAGCATCCCGGGCCGGCCGCTCGATCGGAAGCGGAGGCGGCCCGCGTCGTCGTGATCGAGGTGCATCGCCGCGACGTACGCGAACAAGAGCGTGGCGGCCGTGCCCGCGCGGTACGAGACGAGGCCGCTCCAGTCCACCACCGTGTCGTAGAGCGAGCCGGAGAAATAGCCGGCGAAGGGGTCGTAGGCGAAGACCATCGGGCTCGTGTAGAAGCGCGCGATGCTCACCGCGATCGCGCCGAGCGGGCCGGCGAGCGCGAGCAGGACGGCGGCGGCGATGCGCGCCCGCGGCCTCTTCAGCGAGGCGGCGCGATCGCCCGCGACGGCGCCCCACGCCCCGGCGAGGAGCGCGCCGCACACCGGGCCGAGCGCGTAGTGGGTCGACCCGCCGAGGAGGTCGCAGAAGCCCGCGCGCAGGCCGTGGAGGAGGGTGACGAGGTAGCCGAGCAGGGCGAAGGCCCCGCCGTTGGCGAGGCCGCGCGCGAGGCCGTCGAGCGGGGCGACGCGCGCGCGGGAGAGCTCGAGCGCGGTGACGATCGCCACCGCGCTCGGGAGCACGAGCCCCGCGGCGAGCGCGCTCTCGTAGCCGGGGCCGCCGAAGAGCGGGAGAAAGCCGATCGCCCCGAGCAGGGCCGCCGCCGTCGCGAGGCCGATGTGCGCAGGGCGCGAGCGGAGGAACGGGGGCGGCGCCGCGCCGCTCACCGAACCGCCGCGAGCGCCTTCTCGTAGTCGGGCTCCTGGGCGATTTCCGGCACCTGCTCGCCGTAGACGACCACGTCGTTCTCGTCGAGGACGAGCACGGCGCGGCTGAGCAGCCCGGCGAGCGGCCCGCTCGTCATGCGCACGCCGTAGGCCGCGCCGAAGTCGCGGTTGCGCAGCTCGCTCAGCGGCACGACGGCCTCGATGCCCTCGGCCGTGCAGAAGCGCTTCTGGGCGAAGGGGAGGTCGTCCGAGATCGTCAGGATCGCGACGTTGCCGAGCTTCGCCGCCTCGACGTTGAAGCGCCGGGCCGACGCCGCGCAGATGCCCGTGTCGAGGCTCGGGACGATGTTGAGGATCTTCTTCTTGCCGGCGAACTCGCCGAGCCCCACGTCCTTGAGATCGCCGCGGGTGAGGGAGAAATCAGGGGCCTTCTGCCCGACTTTCGGCAGCTCGCCCGAGGTGGTGATGGGGTTGCCCTTGAAGGTGATCGTCGCCATGGTGCCTCTCCGTTCGTGGATGGAGAGCGCTCCTAGCGCGGCCCGGCCGGGGACGAAACCCCCGACTGCGCTTCTCTAGAGCTCCGTCTGATCCTCCCGCTCTTCTCGCGGCGGCGGCTGGATCGAGGGCGTCTTGGGCGGCTGGAGGGCGAGGGGGAGGATCTCCTCGATGGTCGAGATCAGCGTGATCTGGAGGTCGTCCTTCACGTCGTCCGGCACGTCGTCGAGATCGCGCCGGTTGAGCGCGGGGATGAGCACCTGCTTGATGCCCGCGCGGTGGGCGGCGAGGAGCTTCTCCTTGATGCCGCCGACGGGCAGGACCCGGCCGCGGAGGGAGATCTCGCCCGTCATCGCCAGATCGCTCCGCACCGGGAAGCCGAGCAGGAGCGAGGAGACGGCGGTGAACATCGTCACGCCGGCGCTCGGCCCGTCCTTCGGCGTGCCGTGCTGGGGGATGTGCAGGTGCAGATCGATCGTCTTCAGCCACTCGGGATCGAGGTGCAGCCGGTCGGCCTTGCTCCGCACGAAGGTGACGGCGATGTTCGCCGACTCCTGCATCACGTTGCGCATGTTGCCGGTGAGCACGACGTTGCCCTTGCCGGGCATGCGGCTCGCCTCGATGAAGAGCAGCACGCCGCCGCCCGGCGTCCACGCGAGGCCCGTGGCCACGCCCGGCGAGAGATCGCGCTCGGCGTTCTCGAGGTGGTGCTTGTGCGGGCCGAGCACCCGCTCGATGTGCTCGGGCGTCGCCGACTCGCGCACGTCCTGCCCCTCGGCCACCTTCACCGCGGTGGAGCGGCAGACGGCGGCGATCTCGCGCTCGAGGTTCCGGACGCCGGCCTCGCGCGTGTAGTGGTCGACGATCGTCGCGATGCCGGCCGCCGGGAACTCGAGCCGCTCGTCGGTGAGGCCGTGGGCGGAGAGCTGCTTCGGGACGAGGAACTCGCGCGCGATGCCGAGCTTGTCGTTGCGCGTGTAGCCCGGCACCTCGATGACCTCCATGCGGTCGAAGAGGGGCGTGGGGATGCCGTCGCGGTTGTTCGCCGTGGCGAGGAACATGACCTGCGACAGATCGAAGGGCAGGTCGAGGTAGTGATCCTGGAAGGTGCTGTTCTGCTCGGGATCGAGCACCTCGAGCAGCGCCGCCGCCGGATCGCCGCGCAGATCGGCGCCCATCTTGTCGACCTCGTCGAGCACGAGCACCGGGTTCTTCGTCCCGACCTTCTTGAGGGCCTGGAGGATCCGGCCCGGGAGCGCGCCCACGTAGGTGCGCCGGTGGCCGCGGATCTCGGCCTCGTCGCGCACGCCGCCGAGCGCGATCCGCTCGTAGCGCCGGCCCATCGCGCGGGCGATCGACTTGCCGAGCGACGTCTTGCCGACGCCTGGCGGCCCGATGAAGAGGAGGATCGGCCCCTTCTTGTCGGTGCGGAGCTGGCGGATGGCCGAGTACTCGACGATGCGCTTCTTGACCTTCTCGAGGCCGAGGTGGTCCTCGTCGAGGCAGCGGCGCACGTCGTTCACGGAGAGCTTGTCGACCGTCGTCTTCGACCACGGCAGATCGGCGATCCACTCGAGGTACGTCTTCGTGACGTTGAACTCGGCCGACTGCTGGGCCATCGAGCGCAGCCGGGAGAGCTGCTTCTTGGCGACCTTCTCGACCTCGGCCGGCACCTTGGCGCGTCGGATGCGCTCGCGCAGCTCCTCGATCTCGTCGTCGTCGCCGCCCTCGCCGAGCTCCTCCTTGATCGACTTCATCTGCTGCCGGAGGATGTACTCGCGCTGCGATTTACCCATCTCCTCCTGCACCATGGAGGAGATCTCTTTCTTCACGCGCAGGACCTCGAGCTGGCGGCCGACCATGTTCTGCACGAGGCGGACGCGGGCCTTCACGTCGAAGGCCTCGAGGATCTCCTGCTTGTCGCCGACGCTGGCCTGCGCCTGGGGGAAGTTCGACGCGATGAGATCGGCCAGGGCGCCGGGCTCGCGCACGTTGTCGAGGATGCCCGCCGTGTCGCGGGGCAGGTTCGGCATGAGGCCGAGCACCTCGCGCGTCGACTCGCGGAGCGTCGCGCCGAGGGCGTCGAGCTCGACGTCGCGCACGAGCGACTCGGGGATGCGCTCGATCTTGCCGCGCATGTAGGGCTCGAGCGCGCTCACGCCCTTGAGGCGGAAGCGGCCGAGGCCGTTGAGCACCACCGAGTAGTTGCTCGGCCCGAGGCGGATGACCTTCACCACCCGGGCCACGGTGCCGACCGTGTAGAGCTCCTTGAACGTAGGCTCGTCGACGTCCGGCGAGCGCTGGCTGATCACGCCGACGAGGGCGCGCTCGCGGCCGAGCAGGTCTTCCACGAGGCGCACGGAGCGCTGGCGGCCGACGTTGATCGGGACGACCGACATCGGGAACAGGACCGAGTTGCGCAGCGGGAGGATGGGGACGCTGTCGGTCTCGCTCGGGGCCGGCGGCCTGGAGGGCGGGTTGCCTGTAGGCATGCCCGCACCCTAGTACAGGGAGGCCCCGGGGGCCATGGGAGGACGGCGTCGCCTCGGTCAGAAATCCTTGATCTTCCAGACGCCGTGCTCGCGCACGAACGCGACCGTCCCCCCGGCCCCGTAGGCCATGGCCGCCATGTCCCCGGTCTCCTCGATCTGGCTCCCGGGCAGGGCCGTCTTGATCGCCTGGACGATGCGGTTGATCTGCTCTTTTTGCGGCCCTTCCCAGGCCGTCCGGAGCTTGTCGGCGGTGAGCTGGGCGGTGGTGGGCGCGCCGGCCGCGGGCGCCGCCGAGGCCGCCGGCTTCGGGGCTGCGTCCTTGGGAGCGGCGTCCTTCGGGGCAGCGGCGTCCTTCGGGGCGGCGGCGTCCTTCGGCCCCTCGGGCGAGATCGGGGCGGGCGGCGCGTCGGCCATCCCGGCGATGCCCTCGCGCTCGGCGTCGGGCACGTAGCGGAGGATCACGTCGTAGCGCTTGCGCTCGAAGGCCCGCAAGAAGCCGATCAACGCCTGCCGGGGCGTCGACTGGCCGTAGAGATCGACCGCAGAGCCGTCGATCTTCCAGTGATCGCCCTCGTAGACGAGCAACAGCTCCTCGCCGTTCGGCACGGTCACCGTCGCGGTCACCACCGGATCGGTCGACGGACGGGCGAGGGCCCGCGCGATCTCCGCCACGTCCTCCGGGCTCTCCTTCACGGCGCGCCGGAAGGCCTCGAGCGACAGCGAGCGCTTGGCCTCGTCGGACAAGAGCCGGTACGCGTCGTCCACCCGGCCCTGCTCCAGCGCGAGCGCGTAGGCGCGCAGCGTGTCGCTCGGGCCTTGCTGCGGGGTCACGGCGGCGCTGCACCCGGTGACGGCGACGAGCCCGAGGAGCACGAGGGCCGGCAAGGCAACCCGGCGGGGCCGGGGGAGGAGAGCGGAGGCCTTCACGTCCTCGGTCCTAGCACAACCCGGCGCGCCGGCGGTACTCTGCCGCCCATGTCCGAACGGCGAAGCGCCCGCGTCGAGCGAGCGACCAAGGAGACCCGCATCGCGGTGGAGATCGATCTGGATGGCACCGGCCAGGCCTCGATCCGCACGCCTTTGCCCTTCCTCTCCCACATGCTCGACCAGATCGCCCGCCACGGCCTCTTCGACCTGACCATCGAGGCCGAGGGCGACGTGGAGATCGACGGCCACCACACGACCGAAGATCTCGGCATCACCCTCGGCATGGCCGTGGCCCAGGCCCTCGGCGACAAGAAGGGCCTCGCGCGCTACGGCGAGGCCACCTTGCCCATGGACGAGGCCCTCGCCCTCTGCGCCCTCGACCTCTCCGGCCGCCCCTTCTTCGTGAGCCGCGTCCCGCTCCCCAAGGCCAAGCTCGGCACCTGGGATGTCGAGCTGTGCCCCGTGTTCTTCGAGGGCTTTTCCCGCGGCGCCGGGGCCAATCTGCACCTCCGCCTCCTCGAAGGAGACAACCTCCACCACATCGTGGAGATCTGCTTCAAGGCCTTCGCCAAAGCGCTGATGCGCGCGACGAGGATCGATCCGCGCATCGCCTCGGTGCTCCCGTCGACCAAGGGGAGCCTCTAGCGTGCACCGCGTTTCCCTCGTCGATCTCGGGATGGGCAACATCCGCTCGGTCGAGCGCGCCCTCACGCGCGCCGCGGATGACGCAGGCGCCGCGATCGAGGTGACGATCACCTCCCGCCCCGAGGTCGTGGCCGGCGCCGACAAGATCGTCGTCCCCGGGCAAGGCGCATTTCGCGACTGCGCGGCGGCCCTCGCCGGCGGCCTCGGCGAGGCCATCCGCGGCCAGATCCGGAAGGGCACGCCCTACCTCGGCATCTGCCTCGGCCTCCAGGCCCTCTTCGCCACGAGCGAAGAAGCGCCCGGCGCCGCGGGCCTCGGCGTGCTCCCGGGCGCGGTGGTGCGCCTCGCCGACGGCGCGATCGATCCCGCGACCGGCGAGCACGTGAAGATCCCCCACATGGGCTGGAACGAGATCGAGCTCGTCCGCGCCGAGGGCCCGCTCGCGATCTTCGCCCGCGAAAAGCCCTACTTTTACTTCGTGCACAGCTTCCACGCCGAGCCCGCCGATCCGGGCCTCGTCGCCGCCGTGACCCACCACGGCCCGCACCGCATCACCGCCGCCGTGCAGCGCGACAACCTCCTCGCGACCCAGTTCCACCCGGAGAAGAGCCAGGCCGACGGCCTGCGCTTGCTCGGCGCGTTTCTCCGCTGAGCGAATAGGCCGGCAAGCAGAAGCCCCCACGCAAGCCCGCGAAGGCGGGCTTCCTTCGTGTAGCCCGGGGTTTTAACCCCGGGCGATCGCGCATGCGCTTGCTTGGAGCGTTTCTCTGCTGAGCGCGCTCGGTGTACCTTCGGGACGGAGGTTTCCATGACGAAGCTCCTGTCCCGGATCCTTGCTGCCGGTAGCTTGCTCGGTCTCGCCCTCGGAGGGACGCCGGCCCTCGCCTCGACCGGCGTGTGCGACTCGAACCAGCCCACGAGCACCCAGGCATGCATCGACGCCATCCAGAACGGTGGGTCGGTGATCAACGACATCTTCAAGGACTCGAACGGCCTCACCGGCCCGCAGCTCCCGGTGTTCGGCACCGTCTACAACCAGTGGCCCGGCTGCGACGGGACGAGCTTCGCCGGCTGCTCCGGCCAGTCGCAGGCGCCCTTCGACTGCCCCGGCCAGTACGCGTGCAACGGCGCCCCCAACACCATCGCCAACGCCTCGACGTACCTGAACCACCTCGATCGCTTGTGGTGGCACCCGTGCCGCCTCGCCGATCACTCCCTCATCAACGGCTGCCCGAACTTCACGGCCTGCGTCGCCGATGGATCGCCGGGCAACTACATCCCGTGGGAGGGCATCGTCTTCGATCTCGGCGGGCCCGCGAACAAGGTCGCCATCTTCGCGCAGAACGACCACGGCCCGCAGCCCTGCGAGTCGACCGAGTACACCGTGTACCTGAGCGACAACCCCCTGTCGCACGACATGGTGCAGAACCCCAAGGTCGACGGCGTCAACCCCATGGCGTGGAACCGCGCCGTGCTCAGCGCCATCTACACCAAGGGCTGGATCGAGGTGCGCCCGCCGGATCCGGGCGGCCACGCGGCATGCGGTGACACGCCGCTCTACTCGGTGGAGGAGGACTCGTTCGTCTCCGTCTACGCGCTCCCCTGCGGGATCACCTTCAAGTACGCGGCGATCGTCGCCGGCAACGACGGCCTCGATTTCCCGGCATGCGGCTTCGACTCCACCGAGGCCGAGCTCGACGCGGTGGCGGGCCTGACCGAGAGCGGCGCGGCCGTGTGCCCCGACGCCGACGGCGATCACTTCGTCGACTGCAACTGCCCGGGCGCTCCCCCGGTGTGCGACTGCAACGACGCCGACATGGGGATTCACCCCGGCGCGCCCGAGGCATGTGACTCACCCGATCTCAACTGCGACGGCACGGCCGGCGGGTGCGCCGCCGATCTCGTCTGCTACCAGAGCCTCTGCATCGCCAAGTGCGGCGGGGAGAACCCGGTGTGCCCCTCCGGCGCGAGCTGCTCGCCCACCGATCTCGGCAAGCTCTGCGTCCCGCTCGACTGCACGCAGGGCGGCTGTCCTCCCGGCGGCGTGTGCGAAAAGGGCATCTGCGTGCCGGCATGTACCGACGTGAGCTGCCCGGTGGGCTTCATCTGCCAGGACGGTCACTGCATCGATCCGTGCGAGGATATCCAGTGCCCCGCCGGCCAGACCTGCCAGGGCGGATCGTGCCTCTCTCCGTGCAACTGCTTCTCGGGTGACATCGGCTGCATGGGACAGCCGGGGACGACGTGCGACGTTGGTGACACGAACCTCTGCGTGCCCATCCTCTGCAAGGACAAGACTTGCAACCCCGGCGAGGTCTGCGATCCCGCGACCGGCAACTGCGTCTCGTTCTGCAACGACAGCGTGAAGTGCCCCTCGGGCGAAAAATGCGTGTTCCCGGACGGCTGCGTCCCCATCTGCTCGGTGACGAGCTGCGACCCGGGGCTCACCTGCAACCCGATGACCGGCAAGTGCGAGGACCTCTCCTGCGCCAACGTGACATGCATCCTCCCGCTCGTCTGCGTGCACGGCGACTGCGTGGAGATGGACGGCGGCGCCGCCGGCGGAGGCGGATCGGGCACCGGCGGCGAGGGGACGACGACGACCACGACGACGACCACCACCGGCGGGACAGGCGGCGGCAGCCCTGAAGAGACCGGCGGCTGCGGCTGTCGGGTGGCAGGCGATCAGGGCGACGGCGAGCTTGCGCTCGGTGCGCTCTTCCTCGCAGCGGCCTGTGGAGCGAGACGCAGGCGGCGACCTTTGTCAGGCTGATCCTCCGCATTCTTTTAACGCAAAGGCGCCAAGGCGCAAAGACGCAAGAAGAAAAGAAAAGGCCTTTTCTCTGTCTTTTTTGCGCCTTTGCGCCTTTGCGTCTTTGCGTTGAAATCGAACCGTTCCGATCATCTGACGCACCCCCGGGGAACCCGTCGATCAAGAGGATGGCAGGCCGTCACTCCGGCTCGCGCGGGGCCTCGAAGAAGCGACAGAGCTCGTCGTGGCGGGTGCGGGCGTCGGCGCGGCCGAGCTCGATGAGCTGGCCGGCGAAGGTCCCGTCGAAGAGCACGTAGGAGAGGAGGTCGGCCTCGTTCTTCTCGTCGCCCTCGGCGAGCCTCCGCATCGCGCGGCCGAGCATCCCGCCCACCTTGCCGTGGAAGGCGGGCGATCGCACGAACTCGGCGCAGAGGCGGCCGATGTCCTGCGAGGCGCGGATCAGCATCGCGCGCATCGGGCGGATGCCGCGGCCGGGCCGGTGGCCGAGCTCGTGGTTGAGCTCGTCGACGAAGCGCGGGCCGTAGCGGCGGCGGCCCGCGTCGAGGATGCCGTTGATGGACTCGAGGCGGGAGAGATCGTTGTCGATCCGGTCGAGCATCAGGGCGTTGAGCGTCTTGCCGAGCAAGAAGAGCGGACCGGGGAAGCCTCCCTGCTGATCGTCCTCCGCGTGGGCGGGGCCGACGTGGCGCGGGTTGACGACCAGCACGCGATCGGCGCCGAGGCGGCGGGCGGGGGAGAGGGGCACGTTCTGGCGGAGGCCGCCGTCGCAGTAGTAGTGGCCGTCGATCGAGACGGCCGGGAAGAGGATGGGCACGGCCGCCGAGGCCATGGCGTGCACCACGCCGATCTCGACGGCGCGCGGGGTGATGGTCGGATCGGGGCTCCACGGCGGCAGGCCGGGCTCGGCGCGCTGGATGAACACGACGGTGTGGCCGCTGTGCACGTGGGTGGTCGAGACGGTGACGGCCGAGAGCAGGCCCCTGCGCAGGTGCTCGCCGATGCGGTCGAAGGGCATGGAGCGCGCGAGCATGTGCTCGAGGCCGCGCGGATCGAGCAGGCTCGTGCGGCGCGCGGCGGTGAGCGGGGAGCCGCTCGATCGCAGCAGATCGCCGCCGACCGCGAGGATGCCCCGCGCGTCGATGCGGATGAGATCGTCGACGCGCAGGTGCGTCCACACCTCGGCGAGCCGGTCGGCGCGGGCGCGCGGCTGATCGGCGAAGGAGGCGAGCGCGCATGCGTTGAGCGCGCCGACCGAGGTGCCGCACAGGATGTCGAGCGGGATCTCGTGGCCGAGATCGCGCGCCACCTCGGTGAGCACATGCTGGATGACGCCGACCTCGTAGGCGCCCCGCGCGGCGCCGCCGGCGAGGACGAGGGCGATTCGGGCGCGCGATGGCGATGGGGATCCGGGCATGATCGATCGGCGAGCGTATCACGCGCGCCTCGGCGCCTGTGGGCGGCGGCGCGCGCTCAGAACATGTCGGGGCACCAGGGCGCGCGGCCCCGGCGGAAGAGTCGATCGGCGCGGGCCGCGGCGCCCTCGGTCAGCTCGCGCGCGCGTCCGGCGGCGAGGAGCTGATCGAAGCTGAAGGCGCCGAGGTACGCCGACCCGAGGGCGTCGACGCCGAGGGCGAGATCGGCGACCTCATGGGTCTTCTCGGCGCGGCCCTCCGCGAGCGTGTAGTGCCCGTCGTTCCACGGGCAGAAGCGATCTTCCACGGCGAGCGTGATGGGCTCGCCGGGCTCGCAGGTGCGCGCCGAGAGGGCGGCGCCCACGTCGACGAGGCGCACGAAGAGCGCGTCCTCGATGCGCATGTGCAGGGCCCGCGGCTCGGCGAGCAGGTGGAGCAGCGGGTGATCGACGGGCAGCAGCGAGGCCTTGATCGTCTGGAGCAGGTCGAGGTCGAGCAGGTAGCGCCACACGGCGCGCACGGCGCGCGGGCTGTCGCCGATGGCCTCCGAGAGATCCACCCGCACCCGCGGGCGGCCTTGCTCGACGTTCATGGTCGCCCGGTAGATCGCGTATGCGGCCGGGTGGTCGTCGATCTCGATCACCACCCGCTGCAGGGGGCCGCGGCCCTGGCGCTGCCACTCGAGATCGGAGAGCCGCCGGTTGTTCCACCACGCCGGCGTGCGCGAGAGCATGCCGGGCGTCGCGCGGCGGACGCGCTCCCAGATGGGCGGCAGGATCTCCATCGCCTCCTCGATGGAGACGAAGCGGGCGCGCCCCCCATCCTCGGACTTGTGGGCGAAATCCGCCGACGCGCGATCGAGCTCGATCTCGCCCGCGAACGAGGCGAGGCCGTAGCCGAAGCGGCCGTAGATGGACGCCTCGGAGGCGAAGAGCGCGGCGAGGGGTTTGCCGCGCTCGCGGACGTCGTCGAGGTAGGACCGCATCAAGGCGCGCAGGACACCGCGCCTGCGGTGGGTGGGCAGCACGCCCACCAGCGTGGTCCCGGCCACCGGGAGCGCGGCGCCGCCGGGCACCGTCATCTCGAAGCCGTACGAGTTGACCGCGCCCACGATCGTCGCGCCGTCGAACGCGCCGAAGCGCTGATCGAGCTCGGTCAGCGCCTCGAGGCGGGTGAGGCGCTCCGGCCCGAGATCGAGCCCGAACGCGACGGAGATCGGGGAGGCGGCGGCGCGGAGCTCGTCCGGGCCGAGCTTTCGAATCTGGAGGGCCATGGCCCGGATATACCGGGGAATGCGCGGCGCGGCGAGGGGGGCTCCCCGCGGCGGCGAGGAGCCGCTATGCTCATCGGACACCACGGGAAGGACCGAGGCCAGGAATGTCGGAGCAGCAACGATACCGCGTGTTGAAGCGCCTGGCCTCCGGCGGCATGGCCGAGGTGTTCGTCGCCGAGAGCGCAGGGATCGAGGGGTTCAGGAAGCAGGTCGCGATCAAGCGGGTGCTCCCGCAGCTCTCCAAGAAAGAGCAGTTCATCGCGATGTTCCTCGACGAGGCGCGGCTCTCGGCGCACCTCTCGCACTCCAACGTCGTGTCCGTGTTCGACATCGGCGTCGGCGACGGGACGTACTTCATCGTGATGGAGTACGTCGACGGCGCCGACCTGAAGGCCGTCATCGAGCACCGGAAGAAGATCGGCCGCACCTTGCCCGTCGAGGCCGCCGTCTTCATCGCCGCGAAGATGTGCCAGGGCCTCGCCTACGCCCACGAGCTCGCGAACGACGGCAAGCACCTGCAGATCGTGCACCGCGACATCACCCCCGCGAACGTGCTCATCACCAAGTACGGCGAGGTGAAGATCGTGGACTTCGGTCTCGCCAAGGCGTCGAGCCAGCTCGCCGAGAGCGACGCCGGCGTCATCAAGGGCAAGTTCGGCTACCTCGCGCCCGAGACGGTGCTCGAGCAGGGCGTCGATCAGCGCGTCGACATCTTCGCCGTGGGGATCATCCTCTGGGAGATGCTCGCCGGGAAGCGGCTCTTCATGGGCGAGACGGACTTCGCCACCGTGCGCCTCGTGCGCGACGCGGTGATCCCGTCGCTCTCCGGCATCAACGCCGCCGTGCCGCCCGAGCTCGAGAAGCTGCTCGGCAAGGTGCTCGCGAAGGATCCGGCCGCGCGCTACCTCACGGCCCGCGATCTCGGCCGCGATCTCACCCGCTTCCTGTTCCGCTACGGGCACCCCGTGAACGAGGACGACATCGCGCTCCTCGTGCGCGACGCGATCGGCGCGCCCATCGCCGCGACGGTCGACGGGACGCAGAAGATCGCCGAGCTGATCGATCTGATGCTCCTCGAGTTCCGCTCGCTCACGAAGGACACGACCTCGACCGGGCTCTCGATCCTGCCCGAGCCCGGGAGCGAACCGCCCCCGCCGAGCGTGGACGACTCGCCCCTCGGCGGTCTCGCCGACGAGCTCGAAGGGCCCGAGCCGAGCCCGACCGACGACTCGTCCGTGGCAGCGTGGTTCCGCGGGCTCATCCCGCGGTAGCCTCGCTACGGGATCTTCTCGTCGAGGAGCACGGACAGCCGGCGATAGAGCGTCGCCCGGCTGATGCCGAGGATCTTGGCGGCGTTGCCCACGTGGCCGCCTGCGGCCGCCAGCGCGCGGTCGATCGCGGATCGCTCCAGATCGCGCAGGCGCGAGCTGGGGGCCTCCGCGTCCTCGGGCATGAGGCCCGCGGGCGCGGAGTTGCTCGACGGCGCGGGGCTCGACGGCACGGGGCTCGAAGGCGCGACGCTCGAAGGCGCGAGGCTCCCGGGCGAGGAGCTCGCGGGCGAAGAGCTCGCGGGCGAAGAGCTCGCGGGCGCGGGGATCGTGGCCGCGGGGCTCGCGGGCGCCGATCGGCCGAACAGGTCGGACGGCAGATCGGCGAACGCGATCTCGGCGCCATCGCAGTGGAGCAGCGATCGGTGGACGACGTTCACGAGCTCGCGCACGTTCCCCGGCCAGTGGTAGCGCGCGAGCGCGTCGAGGGCCTCCGCCTTCATCTGCGGAGGACGCTGCTGCGGATCCGTCACGAGCTTCCGGAGGATCGCGGGCACGAGCAGGGGCAGATCGCCGCGCCGCTCGCGCAGCGGGGGCAGCTCGACGGGGTACACCACGAGGCGGAAATAGAGATCTTCCCGGAAGCGGCCCGCCGCCATCTCCCGGCGGAGATCGCGCCGGGTCGCGCAGATGATCCGCACGTCGACCGGCACGTCGTCCGTGCCGCCGACCCTCCGGATCGTCCGCTCTTGCAACGTGCGGAGCATCCGGGCCTGGGTCGAAGGGCTCATGTCCCCGAGCTCGTCGAGGAAGAGCGTCCCGCCGTGGGCCTGCTCGAAGCAGCCGCGCCGCTGCGCGAGCGCGCCGGTGAAGGCGCCGCGCTCGTGGCCGAAGAGCTCGGCGTCCTGCAAGGACTCGGCGATCGCCGCGCAGTTGATGGCGACGAAGGGCTTGTTCCGTCGCGGTCCCGCGTCGTGGAGCGCGCGCGCCACCAGCTCCTTGCCGGTGCCCGTCTCGCCGAAGATCGCGACGGTGACGTCCGTCGCCACGACGCGCTCGAGCTTGCGCGCGAGCTCCTGCATCGGCTTGCTGCGGCCGACGAGCGAGCCCATCAGCACGTCCGTGCCAATGGTGCGCTCGCGGGATTTTTCGGAGGATGGGCCGCCGTCGAAGGGGGCCGCGTCCTTGGACTTCGGGCTGATGTTCGGGTTGGCCATCTGTCGCAATTTCCAGGCGCCGGCAGGGCGGGTTGAGGGCCCAGCATGTCGGGGGTCAGGGTGAACGAGGTCAGCAGCTTCTGTGCCCTCTGGAGAGTGCGTCTCACGCAGCCTCGTCCTGCGGGCAGCGCGCATCCGCGACGCAGGACGAGACTTCGAGGTTAACGCGGGCGAGCGATGCTCGGGGCCAGAACGTCCTCGCCGACGTTCGATTTCGAAGCGTTTGTCCGGAGCCTTCCGTCCGGTCTCGGCTCGAACCGACATGTCCATCTCAAGCAACACGCGTACCGGCGGAACAATCACCGGCGCGACGCGGCCGCTCGCCGAGATCGGGCGCAGCGCGCGCCGGTGCGCCGCGCGATCGACGACGGTGGGCGCGGCCCCTGGGCTGTCTCGCGCTCGTCTCATCCGAGCCGGCATTCGCGCGTCGTCGCTGCCCTCCTCGGCTGAAAATCTTCCGCTCCGTCATCGGCGCACGAGGCCCGACGTCACGTTCGTTCGAGCTGGCACGGGCCCGGCACGTGCCCATGTCCAGGAAGCGGGGTCACCGATCGCAGCCCCCGGCCCGTGCGGCGATCTTCGGCCGAGCCGCGCGGCGTGGAAGACGACGCGCGATCGACCTCGCGAAAACGTCGCTCGCGGCGACGGAGCTGCGGTGATCGACGACCCCTCCGACCCCCTGTTCGATGCTCATCAATTTACCAGAAAACAATTCCCCTGCAACGGGTTGACCAGACCCGTACAAGCCCGCATTTTCCGGCGCGATCGCCGCTTTCGCGCGATCAGGAAAGGGGCCCCTCATGTCATCCGAGCACGGCGCGCTCTCGCCGCGAGCATCGACGATCGTCCGCGAAGAAGAGGCGCTCCTCGCGCGGGCCCGCGCCGCGCTGGAGAGGGCCGAGGCGCGCGCCGCCGCGCGTCCACGGCAGGGTGATCTCCGATCCACCGAGTCGCTCCGCGCGCTGCGCGACGAGGTGGCCGCGGCCACCGACGAGGACGATCTGCCCGCGCTGCTCCTCGAGATGGCCGTGCGGCAGCGCCTCCGCGCGCAGCCGGAGGACGCGGCGCTGCCCGATCGCGCCGCGCCCTACCTCGCCCACCTGCGCGTCGCCGAGGGCGGGCAGCGGCGAGATTACCTCCTCGGCCGCGCGACCCTGCTCGATCCGGCGGAGGGCGTGCGCATCGTCGACTGGCGCGTCGCGCCGGTCGCGCAGATCTTCTACCGCTACCGCGAGGGCGACGCCTACGAGGAGGACTTCCCCGGGCGCGTCGCCGAGGGCGTGGTCGAGGCGCGCAGGCTCGTCGTGTTCGAGGAGGGGCGGCTCGTCCGCATCGTCGGCGACGGCATCGCGCTCCAGCGCGACGCCGATGGATCGTGGCGCGAGACCGAGCGGACCGGCCTCGCTCTCTCGCCCGGAGGCGCGGGGACGGCCGCGCGCCCGGGCGTTCTCGGCGTGGGCGCCGGCGCGCAGGATCGCGCGGCGCCGATCGACGTGACCGCGCTCCTCGACGCCGAGCAGATCGCCGCGATCAAATCCCCGCCCGACACGCCCCTCCTCGTCCTCGGCAGCGCGGGCAGCGGCAAGACCACCGTGGCGCTCCACCGGCTCGCGCAGATCGTCGCGACCGATCCCGGGCGCTACCCGCTCGCGGCGACGCGCGTCATCGTGCCCGAGGAGGGCCTGTGCCGGCTCTCGCGCCGCCTCCTCGAGCCGCTCGGCGTGGGCCGCGCCCAGGTGAGGACGCTCGACGCCTGGGCGAAATCGCTCGCGACGCAGGCCTTCGCCGGCGCGCCGATCGCGCTCTCGACCGAGGCGCCCGCGCTCGTGTCGAGCCTGAAGCGCCACCCGGCGCTCTACGAGGCCCTCCGCGCCCGGCTCGACGCGCTCCCCGCCGCTGCGATGACGCTGCGCAAGCTGCGGCACCACCTCGCGACCCTGTTCACCGATCGCGCCTTCCTCGGCGAGGTCGTGGCCGCCTCGGGCGGCGATCTCTCGCGCGCGGCGATCGAGGAGACCGTGCGCCACACCATGCTCCAGCTCGCCGAGCCGCTCGATCGGCAGCTCCGCAGCGTCATCGTCCCCGAGATGAAGACGGCGCTCGACGGCCTGCCGATCGCCGAGGGCACCCCCGACGCGCTCGCGGGCACCCTCGATCTGGAGGACCTGCCCATCCTGCTCTTCCTGAAGGCCGCGAAGGGCGCGCTCGCCGCGCCCGCGATCGCCCACCTCGTGCTCGACGAGGCCGAGGACTTCGCCCTCTTCGAGCTGTTCGTGCTCGGCCGCATGCTCGGCGCGCGCCCGAGCCTGACCCTCGCCGGCGACGAGGCGCAGCAGACGCTGTCGAGCTTCGCCGGGTGGGACACGATGTTGTCCACCGTGGGCGCCCGTGACACCGCGCGCTGCCGCCTCGGCGTGTCCTACCGCTGCCCGCGCCCCGTGGTCGATCTGGCCCGCGCGATCCTCGGCCCGCTCGCCCCCGAGGCCCCCGCCCGCGCCGCCCGCGAAGGCGCGCCCGTGGGCCGACTCCACCTGCCCGACGAGGCGCAGGCGCTGATGCTCCTCGCCGGCGCCGTGGGCGATCTCGTCGATCGCGAGCCGCGCGCCTCGGTGGCGGTGATCGCCCACAGCGAGGACGCCGCCCGCCGCGCCCACGCGCTCCTCGCCGATCGTCCGGAGGCGCGCCTCGCGCTCCGCGGCGAGCTCTCGTTCGAGCCGGGCATCGACGTGACCTGTGTCGAGAGCTGCAAGGGGCTGGAGTTCGACTACGTGGTGATCCCCGACGCCACCGCCGAGGCCTACCCCGACACGCCCGAGGCCCGCCGGAAGCTGGCCGTGGCCGTGACCCGCGCCTCGCACCAGCTCTGGGTGATGTCGGGAGGCGCGCCTTCGCCGCTCTTGCCCGGGTGAGCGACGCGCCTCGGATCGCGATCCGATCCGCCCGATCCTCTCCGGATCGCGATCCGCCCGGCGAGCCCCCAGATGCTGGTTTCAGGGCTATTTCGCCCCAAATCTACCCTGGCGTGCGTCCTGCTAAAGGCTCCGTCGTCGCGCGCAGCGAGCGCTCTCGAAAGGACGACGATCATGAAAAGCCCCCTCTCCCTGGCCCTCTCCCTCGTGCTCACCTCGATGACCGGCGCCGCCCTCGCCGCGTGTCCCTGCGACGCGCCCAGTCCTCCCGCGATCCGGCCCGAGACGGTCCGCGCGGCCCTCGACGACATGCTCCGGGCCGAGGGCCTCGCTCCCTCGAGCTCTGCGCTCCCCGTGATTCGTCGCGTCGATCTCGACGGCGATCCGCGGACTGAGGAGGCGATCGTCGACGTGATCTCGAGCGAGCACTGCGACGTGACCGGCCTCTGCATGTCCATCGTGGTCGCCGCCCGGTGCGATGGCCTCAAGGCGGTGGGGCACGGGCGCTTCCTCCAGGCGATCGACAGCCGGTCGAGCGGGTGGATGGATGTCGGCGAGTCCGGGCGCAGCCTCTTCTCCGTGATCCCCGTCGTCGTCCGGGCCCTGCACTGGAACGGCGTCCGCTACGGTGGTTGATTGCGCGCCGCCAGGAACCGCCGGAGCTTGCCGCGTGAGACCCCGAGCCGGGCGGCCGCGCGCGTCTCGTTTCCACCTTCGGCCGCGAGCGCGTCGCGCACCGCGATGTCCGAGAGCTGGCCCGATCGGGCGCTGGGGGCGGCGCCGAGCACGCGCTCGACGGCCCAGAGCGGCAAGGAAGGCGGCGGGGCATGCTGCGCGATGCGATCGAGCATGGCCGCGAGCTCGCGCACGTTGCTGGAGAAGGGGTGGAGGAGCAGGCGCTCGACCGCCTCGATCTCCACGCGCTCCTCGTGGTAGCGACCCCCGCGCTGCTCGGCCATGGCCTGCGCGATGGCCATCAAGTCCTCGGCCCGCTCGCGCAGCGGGGGGAGGTCCACCCGGGCCGCCGCGAGCCGTGCCAGCAGATCGCGGCGGAAGGTGCCGGCCTCCACCATGGCCTCGAGGGATCGGTTGGTGGCCGCGATGACGAGGACATCGACCCGCACCGGCCGCTCGGCCCCGACCGGGAGCACCTCGCGGTTGTCGAGCAGGCGGAGGAGCTTGGGCTGGAGATCCAGGGCGATCTCGCCGATCTCGTCGAGGAACACGGCGCCCTTGTCGTGGGCGAGGATGACGCCGCGCTGACCCTTGCCCGCGCCCGAGAAGGCGCCGGCCACATGGCCGAAGAGCTGCGACTCGAAGACGCCGCTCGCGACCCCGGCGACGTTGACGGCGGTGTACGGTGTGCGCCGTCCGAGCACGCGGGCGATCTCCTCGGCCACGAGCTCTTTGCCCGTGCCCGTCTCGCCCTCGATGAGCACGTTGTGCGGCGGGCGCGCGCCGAGCGCGCGGAGCGTCGCCTCGACCGCGCGCAGCCCGAAGGGGCCGACGAGCCTCCCGAGCGGCGGCGAGGCGGTGAACGGTCCCGCGAGCGCCTCGCGGATGACGAAGATCGTGCGGCCGATGCGGAGGATCGCTCCGTCGACCGCCTGCGCGCGCTCCCCGGGCGCGAGCCGCCGCCCGTCGAGGAAGGTGCCGTTGCGCGAGCCGGCATCCTCGACATGGAGCACCCCGCCCGGCCTGGAGAAGGCCGCATGCGCGCGCGAGACCTCGGTGTCCCGCAGCCCGACCGAGGCCAGGAAATCACGCCCGATCGGCTCGCGCGACGGTGGGAAGGGGACGGCGATCGAGCGCGGAAACGCGACGACGAGCGCGGGGTGGACGAGCTCTCCTTCCGGCTGCGACGGGATCGCATGCTCCTCGGTGCGGGTCGGCGGATGCTTGGGTCCGGGCGGCATGTCGCGTGTCAGGGTAGATCGACGGCACAGCGAAAGCCGAGATCGTCGTTGCGCGCGTACTCCAGGTTGCGGCTGATCGTGTTGCTCGATCGAAAGCTCGGGCCCAACGTCTTGCGGTGATTGCGCGGAACGAGCCGATCGCTGGTCCACTCGTACATCGGACAGGCCGAACGGATTCCGTCGCAACGGCGGATCACACTCTGGGCGTCGTGCAGCTCATCGAAGGTAGGCAGGCGGCGCTTCTTGCGGGTGCAGTATTCCTGCGCTTCTTCGAAGGAGACACAGTTGACCGGCAGCTTGTCTGACCATCCGCGCGCGCCAGCGCAGTGCTCGCTCTGCTCTTGCCGGTCCGCATCACCGGCGTCGGGCCAGTAAGCATCGGTAGGCACGACGAGCCCACTTGCTTTGTAGGCAGCCACCGTCACTTCGTTGCGATCGATGCAGGCGTGCATCGAGCCCGGTACGGCCACCATGTTCCGCGGACAGGTTGGCGGGACGATGACCGGCACCACGATCGTCGGCCTGGGGACAGCCCCAGGGAGCGGCGTGAACGTCGGGCCGGAGACAGGCTCGGTCATGAGCGGCGTCGGAGCGTGTGGGGTAAACGCGGGCACAGGGGAGGACGCGGGCTCCTCGTCCGGGCCCGATTTCGAGACGAGCGCAACGATGAGGATGATCGCTGAGGCTCCGAGCGCGAGCGCGATCCAACCGAGGACCGAGGACCTTCCGCGCCGCTCCTGGGATCGTGGTTGCGTCGGTGGCGGAGGAACCAGCCCCGATAGCGGCACTTGCTGGACGCTGGGCCAGGACGCCGGCTCAGGGGTGGTGAGCGCTGGCGCGGTGATCCGGCGTGAAGGCTCCGTGTGCTCCGAAACGAGCGCGCTGCGCGGCGCAGGCGAGACATGGAGAGCAAGAGGGACCATCGGGGAGAGGCTCTCGGGCGGCAGTGGGGCCTGCTGCGCGGTGCGAGGCGGCGCCGTGATCGTGAGGGGCGAGGCGATGGCTGTCGTCCCGCGAATGCGCGGCTCGGCTTCTCTGAGGAGGGAGAGCCCCTCATCGCTCGTTGCGCGTTCCCGCGCGTGCAGCGCGAGGCAGCGGCCGTACCACGGAGCGAGCGGATCATCCGGGGCGCAGGAGGGCCAAGCGAGGGCGCTCGACGCCTGACTTCGGTAGGCCACCAGGTAGTCGCCGAATGTCGCTTCAGAGGAGAGCCCGGTAGGGTGCTGGCCGCGGAACAGCTCGAAGCCGAGCACGCCGAGCGCGAACATGTCGCGCGATGGGCCGGTGCCCTTGTCTTGCCAGAAGCCGTGATCGAGCGCCTCCGGTGGGAGGTGGGAGATCGTCCCGATCACCGACCCAGGCGCGGTGAGCTGCGCGGCCTGCTCGGGATCGGTGGCGATGCCGAAGTCGACGAGCTTGACGGTCGACGGATCGCTCGGGTTGGTGAAGAACGCGTCGGCGACGACGATGTTGGCGCCCTTCACGTCGCGGTGGGCGAGGCCAGCCTGGTGGATGAAGCGCAGCGCAGCCGCGACGTGGATCAGGATGGCGAGGCGATGATCGGCGCCGAGGGCGGCGGACGGCGCGAGATCGGCGAGGGGGGCGCCGTCGACGAGGTCGAGGGCGAAGCCGAGGATGTCCCGGCGAGGATCTTCGAAGATGGCGTGGCAGCGGGGGAGCGAGGGGTGCTCGAGCCGGGCGAGCAGGCGCGCCTCGCGCCGGAGCCTGGCGATCGCGGTGTCGCGGGCGCCGGGGAGGAAGACGAGCTTGAGCGCGATCGGGGTGCCAGGCCGAAGCGGATCGTCCGCGCGCCAGACCTCGCCCTGCCCACCCTCCCCGAGGCGGGCCACGAGGCGATACCGATCGATCTCGGCCCCAGGCGCCAGCGGCTCCATCGAGGCCGGAGGCTATCACAGGGCGCGCTCGCCGGATCGGCGCGGTCTCCCGGCACGCGGAGGATCGGGTGCCGTGGTCGAGCTCAGACGCGCGCGAGCAGATCGAGCGCGAGGTCGTACCAGCCCGGGGCGGAGAGGGCGATGGGGCGGACGCGCCGGATCTCGGCGACGGCGGCTTCGGGCGTCGCTCCCGTCTCCAGCATGAAGTGGTACGCGAGGACGAGGCCGGTGCGGTCTTTCCCCGACGCGCAGTGGACGAGCGTGGTGCGGCCGCGGTCGAGCTGGTCGACGATGAAGGCGCGGGCGCGGGGCAGGGCGCGCAGGCACAGGTCGTCGTCGCCCGGCGCGGGCGGGGCGCGGTCGGGGAAGGGGACGCAGGCGTAGGCCAGGCCGGCGGCCTCGAAATCCTCCGGGTAACAAAGGAAACCATCGTTGACGGAGAGGACGGCGCCGATGCCCGCCTCGCGCAGGGAGGCGAGCTTCCAGGGCTCGCGGTCGGGGCCGGGGCGGCCGGCGAGCTTGCCGGGGATGAGCCAGAAGACGTGGTTCATGGGTGATCTCGATCGGTCATGAATCTTGTCTGATACCACGTCGCCGCTCGGTCCGCTCCCTGCCGGTCGCGGTACTGTCGGTCGTGCTCATTCGTGGCGCCGAGAGCTGCTAAGAGCCGTGGGGAGCCGCTCTCTCCCTGCGCAGCAAGACCCAGCCGAGGAGGCCGTAGATCACGATCGCGCGGCCGAGCGACACGGCCATCTGCACGCCGGGGTTGGTGTCGGGCGCAGGGATGGTGACCAGGGCCCAGGCGGCCAGGAACGCGACGAGGCTTCGCACGGAGTCGATCTCCGCGGTCATCACCACGAGGAGCACCACGATGGTCGACACGACGAAGAGGGCGGCATAGGGGCTGCGCAGCGACGCGAGCATCACGAGGGTGAGCCAGATCGTCAGTCGGTGGCGGGGGCTTCCCTGCCGCCGGCCGGCCAGCGCGGCGAGGCCGAGGACGAGGACGGAGTAAACATCGCCGAACCGGCGCGCCTGGGGCCAGCCCCAGCCCTCGAAGCCGAGCGCGGCGAGCTTGAAGGGGATGCCGAAGGGGGCGAGGTTCATCGCGATCTCGCGCCGGGAGGTGGCCATGAACCCGAGCGCCTCGCCCGATTGCACCCTGGGGAGGTGGTAGAAGAGAAAGTCGTGCCACACCGCGGTGCCGAGGACGGCCACCGAGAGGGCGCAGAGGATGAGCGCGGCCAGGCACGTGAGCGCCACGGCCCGCCATCGTCGCTGCACGAGGAGCACCACGCCGAGCAGGCCGGGGAAGATCTTCGCGAGCGTGGCGACCGCGAGGAGGGTGCCTGTCATCCCGTCTCTCTGCCGTTCGAGGGCCACCCAGCAGAGGAGGCAAAGGGAGACGGCGATGAGGTGGAAATTGCCGATCTGGAGGGTGACGAGCACGAGCGGATGGGCGAGGAGGATGGGCGTAAGGAGCCATATCCGTCGCTCCGCCGTGCCGCCGAGCGTCCCGGCGGCCGAGGCGAGGGCGAAGAGGACGAGCAGGAGCGAGGCGGCCGCGAACAAGATGCGTTGCGAGAGGAAATCCGTGGTGAGGAGCAGGAGGGCCCGTGACAGGAGGAGGAACGGGGGTGGATAGCCAAAGGCGTCGAGCGTGAACGGGGCGAAATGCGCCGCGGTCGGGGGCAGCGGCGCAGAGAGGTCGGTCGAGCGCTCGACGAAGGCCATGTCGTAGACATTGGCGGCAGGGTCCTTCGAGAGGATGGCGCCGTGCACGTAGGCCGTGAGGCACGAGTGACGGACGAGGAACGAGTCGGCGGGGATGAGGGAGCACTCGATATGGGCGGGATCGCCGAGGAAGATGGCCATGCGGCCAAAGGCGAGCACGGCGAGCAGGCCGCCCGCGGCCCAGAGCGCGGCGAGCCTTCGGTTCCCCGGGTCGAGCCAGCGGTCGAGGCTCTCCGGGAGCGGCGCGGCGAGGCGGGGCAGCGCCGCCACGAGGGCCGGCCCGGCGAGCGCGCTGACGACGACCACGACGGGGATGGGGACGCCGCCGAAGACGCCGAGGGCGCGCGCGATCGGGACCCAGAGCGCGAGGACGAGGTAGGGCATCGCCGCGGCGGCCCAGAGCGAGGCGACGGCGCGGCGTCCGAGCCCGGGAGCGCTGGCGGCGGTGGTCATGCGGGAGAGGATCGGCAGGGGCGCTCGCGCGCGTCAAGCCCGAGCCTCTTCGCGAGCGCGTCTTTCGCGCCGCGCTCGCGCTCAAGAGGCGACGATAAAAGCTGTTCGGTCCGCGAATCGTCGGTCGGCCTCCCTCAAAATCGCCGAGGATTCCTCGGTCGACCTCCCTAGCTTCGCGGCCCTCTCGACGCTTGTATCGTCACCCCTTCAGGTCGAATTGACTACATCGTTTGCCGAGGGCGCGGAAACAGCCCGAACGAGCCACCCATCGAGGAGCGCCGCATCCGAGCATGACGTGATTCGAGCGCGCGTCCCTTCGTCCAGGGGAAGGCCGCGTGCCGCGAGAATGGCCAGGATGCCCTCGATCTTGCCTTCGATCTTGCCCTCGATCTTGCCCTCTGTCTTGCTCTCGGCGCGAATGGCCAGGATGGCAGGGTTCTTCTTCTCGTCGAGGGCCCGGACGACCGAATTGTCGGCTTCGGCGGCGTTCAGCAATGCCGCCACCGGGATGGGACGGACCAGGCACCGATCGGAGATCGAGCTCTGGGGCGCGAGTCGAATGAAGTCATTCTTCTCCGGATCCCACTCCTCGACTTGACGGCTCTTGACGAAGATGGCGAAGACCCGGCGGACGCCCCGCTTGATGAGCTCTTCTGCCTTCTCCTTCACCTCTGCCAAGGTTTGCTCGTTGACCACCTCGAACGAGAGCTCCTCGAGGTAGCGTGTCTTGGTGCTGGGGTTTTTGCCGGCCCGGCGAACGCAGGTGTCGGTCGCGAAGTCGGAGCCCTTGTCGGGGCGGGTGAGGAGGTCGGTCGAGGCGACATACTCGGGGGTGACGTGGCCTCGGATGACATAGTCGAGCTCGCAGTGGCGATCCGCATGCGGGTCGAGGGCCGGCTGGACGAGGATCTTGCGGCCGCGGACGACTTCTTCCCGGGTCTCGGGTGTTAGCGCGCCAGGTGGTTGAGCCGGAATCCTTCTCCGTGTGACCACCTACATGAAGCCCCTTATCCTCACGCCCACGCGCGTCGACGTCTTGGTGGACATCGGCGGCGGTGCTGCATCCCGTGGCGCCCCCCTGGCCTGCCGTCGAGCCGGGAAGATGGCCATCGCGGAGGCATGGGGCGATCCTCTCGCGAGGAGAGCCAAGAAAACGACGGCGGAGCCTTCTTGGCGGAACACCTCCGCCGTCGTGCTTCGGACCGACGAAAGAGCAGATACGAAGCCCTGAGATCTGTCGAGAGTCCGCTCGATCGCCCTGGCGTGAGAGGAAGATGCCGACGTGCGCCGAGGCGCCGGCAGGTGCCCGTGCTGCGACGCGGCCGCGCAGCCCGTGGGTAGGGCGCTCGTGATCGTCGGTCATGGCCTGGTCGAGCGGTGCGCTTCTCGGCCCTGCGCGACGGCGTGACCGGCGCGCCGGAGCAGGGCTCGGTCGTGCTCCGGCGTCGGTGCCGCGCGTGCCGGGGCGGTCCTGCTCGTGGGACCGCGCGGTCTCGTCCGGCGGCGCTGGTACGGTGCCGGTGCCATGGCCGTCTTCTCGGTCGTCGCCGGTGGCGGCTCCGGTGCGACCGCTCGCGACCGCACCGCGAGCCCGCAGCGCACGGTGGGGGTCGCCTCGGCGGATCGGTGGATCACCCTCGACCGCTGGCTCGCGGCGGCGCGGCGCGCGGGAGTTTTTTAAATCGACGGTCTGGATGGCCTCGCGCGCCGGACTGTCGCCGAGCACGTGGTCCTCGTGCCGCGGCCCGCGGCGGGCGGGATCTCGGCGCCGATCTCGTCGAGCGGGCCTTGCCGGCGCCGCGATGGCGGCCTGATCCGGCCCTGATCGCTCCCGCGATCGCGCTCGCCGGGGGCGCCGCCCGCGACGGCACCTCCGACCGGCGGGACATGCCGTGCCCGATCCACCGAGGAGGATCGGGCACGGCGGGCCGCGGCGCCGGCATGAGGTCTTCGCGGGCGACGAATGCGCCTGCAAGGAGACCCCATGGATCGTTTGAGCCCCA
The DNA here is from genome assembly GCA_046351295.1 of Byssovorax sp. Taxonomy (GTDB): domain Bacteria; phylum Myxococcota_A; class Polyangia; order Polyangiales; family Polyangiaceae; genus JAXLYT01. The sequence goes on along the minus strand of JAXLYT010000014.1, from coordinate 95,541 downwards.
AGAATCACGCCGAGGAGGTGGCGATCTTCCGCCACGGCCTCATCGGCGAGCTCGCCTCGAGCGAGCTCGACCACGGCGCGCTGGTCGAAGGATTGCGCCGCCTCAGCGAGCAGCGCGTGCGCCCGCCCGGAAGCGACATCACGCGCACTTACTCCATCACCACGTACGAGCGGTGGCTCTACGCCTTCAAGGGTGGCGGCCTCGACGCCCTCATCCCGCGGGCGCGCAGCGATCGCGGCCGTGGCCTCGGCCTCGACCCCGAGCTGCGCGCCCTGCTCCTCGACATCCGCCGCGAGCACGCGGACATCAGCGTGCCGCTCATCCTGCGCACGCTCCGCGCCGATGGGCGCATCGGCCCCGAGGTCACCGCTTGCACGGTCCGGTCGCATGTACGCCGAGCACGGGCTTTGCCGCAGGGCCACCGAAGAGAGCACGGGAGGAAAGACCCGCCTGCGCTGGCAGGCCACCCGCCCGGGTGCGCCTTGGCACGGTGACGTTTGCCATGGGCCCACGCTCACCTTCAGCGGTCGTCGCACCCCCGTGCGCGTCCACGCCTTGCTCGATGACGCCTCGCGCTTCGTCGTGGCCCTTCGCGTCTTCGACGATGAGCGCGAAGAGTCGATGCTCTCGCCTTCTCCGGGGCGCTGATGGAGCACGGCAAGCCCGACGCGCTCTACCTCGACAACGGCGCGACCTACCGCGGCGCTGTCCCGCAATTGGCCTGCTCCAGACTGGGAATCACGCCCTGCACGCCAAGCCCTACGACGCACCGGCGCGCGGCAAGATGGAGCGCTTCTGGCGGCGGTTGCGGGAAGAGGCGCCGGCCATCTCGGCGAGGTGGCGACGCTCGCCGACATCGAGGCCAAGCTCCGCGCCTGGCTCACCCGTTATTACCAGGTCGAGCCGCACGCCGGTCTCCTCGGGCCGCGCGCCGGCCACGGTCTTTTGCGGGAAGGTGAGAAGGTGCTCGTCTCCCAAGACCAGCTCAAGACCGCGCTCACCGTGCGCACCCGCCGCCGCGTCCGCCGCGACACCACGGTCACCGTGGAGGACTCGTCTACGAGGTCCCGCTCGGCTACCTCGCCGGCCAGATCGTCACCCTCGCGACGAGCCTCTTCGACGGCACCACACCCGCCGTCGAGCTCGACGACAACAAGAGAGTCCCGCTGCGCGTCGTCGACCCGGTGGCCAACGCATCGACGAAGCGACCGCCGCGTCACCCCGCGCCCGGGCCTGCGCGAAACAACCCGCTCGACTTCGACCCGAGCTGCACCCTCACCGAGCAGGACGACGATGCCGATATCTTCTGACCTGAGCTGCTTTGACCTGCGCCTCAGCCCTTCTCCAAGGAGATCGACGACCAGACCCAGGGCTGCCCGAGAGCAAAGCCGAGCTGGTCGCCGAGATCGAGGAGGCGGTCGCCGATCGCCAGAGCGTGCTCTTGCTCGGCGAGCCCGGCGTGGGCAAGACCTGCGTGCTGCGCGCGCTGCGAAGGCGCCTGCCCGAAGCGGGCTTCCGACTCACCTACTGTCGCAACGCCACGCTCGGCCGCCGCGACTTCTACCGCTATCTCTGCCACGCCCTCGGCCTGCACCCGACGACCTCCGCCGCCAACCCGTTTCTCGCCGTGGAGCACCACATCCACGAGATGCGGCGCGACAAGATCCACCCCGTCTTCCTGCTCGACGAGGCCCACCTGCTGCACCCCGACATGATGGCACACCTGCACATCCTCATGAACTACGAGTGGGACGCGCGGGCGCTCTTGTCCCTCGTCCTCATCGGTTTGCCAGAGCTGGAGTCGAACCTGTCCCGCCGCGCCCACCGCTCCCTGCTGACCCCGCATCCACCACCGCTTCCTGCTGGCACCCGCGACTACGGAGGATACCGCCGAGCACGTGCGTTATCGCCTGTCCGCTGCCGGCTGTAACCACCCTCTTCCCCGACGACGCCCTCGCCGCCCCTGCACGAGTTGTCCCAGGCGCCCTGCGCGAGATCGACCGGCTCGCCAGCGCCGCGCTCCGCGAGGCCGCCCGCCGCAAGAAGAAGTTGGTCGAACGCGACCTCACCGCGCCGCGCCGCCTCGCTCGCCCGCTTCGACTGACCCCTCCCCTCAGCTCGCCAGCTCCGCGTCGATCTTCGGCGTGATGCCCATCGCGCCGACACACCAGACGCCCGCGATGGCCATCACACCAGCGCGCTCACCCCTCCGCGACGATGGCCATCACGCTCCTGGCTTACGACGCCATCAATGAGCCGGCTCGCGTACACTCGGGGGTGACGAGGCGCTCGTCGAGGGACGGGAAGGGGTCGCGGCTGGGGAGCCGGAGAGCGGCCGACCCGGAGGAGCCGGGGGCGAGGAGCATCTCGGGGGAGCGGCTTCGCTGCGACATGCCGGAGAATGTAGCAGGAAGTGCCGGGCGGATCCATTGGGAGCGGTGGCGCCGAGATGGATGGGGCCGCAGCTGGCCAGACCTGTCTGGAGGCCGGGGCGGCGACGGCGGTCGGTCGGGCTCCTCCGAGAGTCGAGGGGCAACCGCGGTTTATCGAAGCCGAGGTGTCAAAGACAGGCGACTTGAGGCAGAGCAAATACGCCGAGAACTACGTCGGCGCGACGGCTACGGTTTCACCTGCGGGGCGCGGTTCCGAGCGGAGCGAGGCTCCGCGCACCGTCAGGTGCAAGCCGTTGTTAGCTGGCTCTTCCGGTAGAGAGGAGTGTATGATAATCGTCAACGGTCTTCGAGGTGGCCTCGTTCGGGTGCACGCAGACGAGCTGGCGCCACTCGGCTGGATTCTGGTCGTCGATGATGACGTTTGGCTTGGGAAGGAAGCCCGAGAAGCAAGCTTCCAGGCCGAGTTCGCGGGCGGATGCATGCGCGTACTCCGCTCCGGCCGTGCTCCAACAGTACAGCGTGACGCCGCGGCGGTGGAGCTCGCGAACGTGGTCAACGACCGAGCCCATCGGGATTCGCTTCGACCCGAAGGAGCGCACGAGCGTATCGTCCACGTCGACATATGCAACCAGCGCTTGGGGGGCCATAGAGCAAGATCTCCCGTCCGTGTCAGGTGCGTCCAAGCTCCAGCCCACAGGCGTAGCAGCTCTTTCGGAAATTGGGAACAGGGTACCCGCAGTCCGGGCATGGTCGGGAGGCGGCCTCGAAGCGCCCGCGAAGCAGAATGTTGATTCCGCTCTCGCTGCGCGCCCAAGCTCGCGCTCGCTGTTGCTCGGCGGTGACCACCGGAACCACCGTCGGTCGCCCGAGCACCATACGAGCCAACTCGGAGGGGTGAGGCTCCTCCCGAGCAATGCAGTGACCGGATCTAGCATGTTCGAGCGTCTCTTCCGCCGAAGAGCACAGGTAGACGTATTGCCCGCAAACGGAGCAGTGGCGGACGTTGGCCGAATCCGTCGCCTGGAGATCGTCCCAGCGCTTCGGGCACGGCGTGTCAATGCGCACGGTGCAGTTTCGGATGGTACGTACGGTGTGCATCTTCATGCCCGGCTAACTTCTCATTCTCCTGCCAATCCCGCTGAGATTCCCCACCACAGGGAGATCCCCCGCGAGAAGATCTCCCCGGCCGGGAGATCCCTCGCGAAGAGATCCCGCACCCAGGGAGATCTCGGCGGCAACGTCCTGCGCCCACGCATGTCCCGTGCCGTCGCCACTGTCATCCTCCTCCACAAAATCGTCCTCCCTCCCGCAACATCCGGCCCCGTCGTGCCGATAAACCCATGTAGCCCCCATCGCCCCCCAACCCCGGAAGCCCACGCCCCATGACCCTCCTCGAAGCCGTCCGCGCCGCCCTCCGCAAGGACGACGACGCCCGCTGCACCGAGCGCGCGTATCTCCGCTGGATCCGGGCATACCTCCGCTACATCTTCCTGGCGGCGCGTGCCGCCGGGCTCCCCGGCCATGTCACGCCGAAGACCCTCCGGAACAGCTTCGCGCGCCGCCTCCTCGAAGCGGCCACGGATCTCGCGGTCGTGCAGGCCATGCTCGGCGACAAGGACCGCCGGACCACCCGGCGCCGCGCCCAACCCCGGGCGCGAAGCACCGCGCTCGTCGCCAGCCCGCTCGATCTCCCGCCGTGCCCACCGCATCCACCGAGGATAGCGGCATCGCCCTGACCTCCGTCAAGACCTGAAAACCGGAAAGACCCCTATCAAGCGCGTGCCGCATCACCGCATCGCATCAACGCTCCCACCCCCGGCGCTTCGTCATCTCCTCGGCGAATCAACGATCCAGCAGAAGGCTCTTCCTCCGACCAGGAACGCGCAACCGCGCCCTGTGCCGGAACGAGCGCCGACAACGAATCCCCAAGCTCCGGGCCACGTTTTTCCTTCTCCGCGCAGCCTTTGCTTCCTCCCTTCATGCCCGATCAAGCGCACCTTGTTCCGGCGTCGCCGCATCGTATCCCGGCGCTTCCTCCCATCGCCGTCGACACGACGCCCATCGTTGCCGACGAACCGCCCCAAGGGAATGCCGCACCGCTCCTCGTGTCGGCGCTGCGTCATTCTTCCGGTGCATAGCCTCCCCGTCGCGCGCCGCGCGCCCACGGCCTCGTTGGCCCGTCCGGGCCGCGTTCGCACGAGCATCCCCACCTTTTCGATCAAGCGCGCCACGAGAATGCAGAAGCCCTCTCCCTCGGGGAAGAACGACGATTCGTTTCCAATCAAGCGCGCCCTGGGTCGGAGCAAGCGCCCCGCGGCCCGGCGCTTCCACCGCCACGAAATCCTCGAGCGTCGCAGCGAGGTGCTCAAACGTCGCAGCGAGATGCTCAAACGCGGCACCTCGATGCGCTCTCTCCCCGCCGCGCACCGCTTGCTCCTCAGCCGAGCGCGGCCTCCGCACAGGGCATCACCACCTCCTCCAGCGCCATCCCCACCGCCCGCTTCATCGCGCCCGGGCCGAGCCGCCCATGCGCGGCAAACAGCGCCTCATTCACCTCACCCACCATCCCAGGGATCCCCATCATCCGGGCCTGCGCGACCCCCTGCGCAAACGCCGCCCGCACCGCCGCCCGCACCGATTCTCCACCCGCCGCCGCAGCCCACCGCACGAACCGGAACGCCAGCGCCGCGTGCTCCTCCTCATCGCGCGCGATCCTCTCGAGCGCCTCGCGCACCCCCGCATCGCGCGCGCCCGCGAGCTGCTCCCGCGCCACCACCGCCGCGATCGACTCCCCGATGCACCCCTCCGCCACCGCGGCCGCGGCGGCTTCCACGAGCGACATCCGCGGCGCGCACCCGCCCACATCGAGCGAGCCGGGGCCCATCTCCTTGCCCAGGTAGCGGCTCGCCAGCGCGAAGCACGCACGGGCATGCGCCACCTCATCGAGCGCGGCGCGCTGCGCGCCCTCCACCAGATCGGCGGGCGCGCCGAGGGCCAGCAGCTCCAGCGTGAAGCGCGCGAACGACGCGATCGACGCATGCTCCATCTGCGCATCGGTGAGCCATGCCTCACCGAGGGCCGCGCGGGTCGCGGGATCGAGCGCTTCCGGCGCGTCGAGGCGCGCGCCCGTCCAGTCGCGGCGCGCTGCGACGGGGCTCACCCGCGCGCGCCCTTCCACCATCAAGGCACGACCGCAACAGGGCCCCGGGCAGAACCAGTAGCAGCAGAGGTCGTTCTCCTTCGATGGCCCGGCGGAGGCTGGATTGCAGCATCCGTCGAGCACGAGAGACGCCTCGACGCAGTCGGTGAGCACCGTCCCTCCGTCGCCGCCATCGGTGCCGCCGTCCGTCGGATCGGGCGGCCCGGGAGGTGGGGGCGGGGGAGGGGATCCGCCCATCGGTGGGTGGTCGAGCATGAAGGCGAGCTGCTCCAGCGTGAAGCACTGCTTGTCGGGCACGCCGGTCGGGCAGATCGGCGCGCCGCCTGCGCCTGTCGTCACGCTCGCGCCGCCGGTCCCCGTGACGCTCGTGCCGCCGGTCCCCGTCACGCTCGCGCCGCCTGTCCCGGTGGCGGTGGTCGAGCTCGCGCCGCCGGTGCCGGCCGCGGTCGCGCTCGTCCCGGAGGTCGTCCCGCTCGCGCCGCTCGGCACGCTCACGTTGCCGCAGCTCGCCGCGCCGAGGCCGAGGGAGGCGCCGCTCGACGCGAGCGCGAGGAGGATGCCGAGACGGACCTTGGAAGCTTCGCTCATCCCCCGAGCGTATCGCGATCGGCCGCGCGGGTGGAGCGCTGCTCAGAACACCAGGGCGAGGCTGTTTTTGCCCTCGAAATCGGTCGAGAGCACGCCCTCGGGGGGCTGCGTGTCGTGGCGGACGGTCACGTTCAGCTTCAGCTTCAAGGGGCCGCTCAGGTCGACGATCAGGGCCGAGTCGGAGAGCACGCGGATGTCGTCGAAGGCGTCGAGGCGGGGCTGCACGTAGATCACGGTCGAGAAGCGGGCGCGCGCGTCGAAGCGGTAGAGGAGAGAGAGGTAGTTGTTCCAGCGGTGGTTGAGGTCGACCGTCGCGTCGGCGGGGCCGCCGGGCAGGCTGCTCAGCACCTCGTACTCGAGCATGTACGAGGTGCCGTAATAGAGCTCGAAGTCGTCCATCTGCACGAGGCCGAAGCGCGGGCCGATGCCCTCCACGTTGCGGAATTGCAGGCGCTGGAACTTGTCTTGCTGCACCTGGGCGAAGGCCTCGCCCACGAGCCACGGGAGGATGGTGAGGTTGTAGCGAAGGTGCGCGAACGACTTGGAGACGCTGGGGGTGCCGCCGAAGGCCGCGTAGTCGCCCTGGCCCTTGAGGAAGAGCAGGTGGCGCTCGGCGAAGTTCAGGCCGCCGAAGACGGAGGCGCCGGCCACCACGCCCTGGGTGTTGCCGAGGCGGCCGGTGAAGCTCGCGTCGACCGAGCCGAACAGGGGGTTTTGCTTGATCTCGGTGCGCAGGGTCTCGATGTTGACCTGCGCGTGGGCCGCGCACGGCAAGAGCGAGAAGGCGGTCGTGATCGTGGCGAGGGCGAGGGTGAAAGGGCGGGGCATCGGAGCGCGATCGTCGTGGTCGATCGTGGCCGACCGGCTCCCGGGAAGTCAATCGCGTCGCGGTGCTCTCAGCCGCGCTCCAGGCCCAGCACGAGCCGAGCCGGCGAAGGCCGGCTTCTCTCGTGTAGCCCGGGGCTTCAGCCCCGGGCGTCAGCGCTATCCGCGCTCCAGGCCCATCAGGCGCTCGAGGCTGTCGCGGAGGTTCGACAGATCACCCTTCTTGATGAAATCGTAGGCGCCGGCGTCGGTGGAGGGCTTCTTCATCTCGTCGGCGTTCGAGTGCACGATGCAGCGGATGTGCGCGGTCGCGTCGATGGAGCGCAGGCGCTCGAGGCAGCGGAGGCCGTCGAGGCCGGGCATCTTCACGTCGAAGATCAGCGCGTCGGGCTGGAGGTTGCCGACGGCGACGAGGGCGTCGAACGGGTCCTGGAAGGTGGTGAGATCGAAGCGCTTCGAGAGCGTGCGGCGGACGGCGGCGAGCACCTGCGGATCGTCGTCGATGACCACGACCTTGGGCTTGCCGGTGCGGAGCACCTCCGGGATCGGGTAGCCGTACTTGCGGAGGAAATCGAGCACGTCGAGGCGGCGGAAGCGCAGGTGCCGGCCGGGCGTGCGGAAGTGCCGGATCTCGCCCTTGTCGGCCCAGTTGTGGATCGTCTTCAGATCGACCTGGCAGAAGCGCGCGACGTCGCTCGCCGTGAAGAGCTCGGGCGTGGGCGCGGATGGGGGAACCTGGGACGGAGTGGTGCCATCTCGTTCTTCAATCATGGTGCATCTCCCCTCGGAACGGAGCGCGGCGAGGCTGACTCGTGGGGGCCTTGGTCCTCCTCGAGGGCGTCGCTACGCTCGGGTCTGTTCGCGGTGAGCGGGTCATGAAGCGGCGGGTCTTCGCTGACGAAGCGCCCGTCGCGCAGCACGAAGCGGGTGGGGCCGGTAACTCTTCGTTCCGGAATCTCGTGACGAGGATCGCCCGGGAGGGCGAGGAACGGCGGATCGCCCGGCACGAAGGTCGGGCAGATGGGGGCGAGCGATTGCTCGCCTGCGAGGGCGAAAGCGCGTTCGACGGTCCCTGCGCCGGCGAGCAGCTCGAGGGTGCGCGTCGTGGGCGGGGCGAGGAAGATCTCGCCGCGCGCGAAGCGGGCGAGGACGTCGGCGGGGGAAGCCCAGAAGCTGTGCGTCGTCTCGCGCTCGTCGTGCCGCCCCTCCTGGCCGGCGGGCAGCTCGAGCAGGAAGAAGCGGGCGTCGAAGCGGCGAGCCTCGGCCGTCGGGGTGACCCATCGCGCCCACGGGACCAGGGCGTCGAGCGCGAGCTTTCGTCCGCGTCGAGCGAGCGCGCTCGCGAACGTGCCGGGGGCCGCGAGGAGCTCGGCGCGGAGGGCGTCGAGCTCGCCCGGATCGAGCGCGGGCCCCGGCGGGTCGAGCGGCACGATGCCGCCCTCTTCCAGCGTCTCCCGGCATGCGGCGATAGCGAGCGTCCTCGGGCTCGCCCCGGGGGTGGCGAAGCGCTCCGCACGACGATGCGGTGCGGTCGTGCGCTCGGCCCAGCGTTCGTCCCCGTCCGCCGGGTCGACCTTGCCCCCGGGGAAGACGACCGCACCGCCGAGGAAGCTCGATTTGCTGTGCCGCAGCACGCAGAAGACCTCGATCCCCTCGGCGCCGTGACGCAAGACCACCACGGTGGCGGCATCGCGAGGTACGGTCGGGTCTTGGTTTGGAGTGAAACTCAACAATCTGGGAGAACGATCTTCCACGGTGGGGATCCCCCGTCAAACACGGGAATTGATGGGATCCATCACGATCCACCGACTCTTCAGACAGTTCCCCGCTTCCACATCCGGTGCATCTCCGCCGCCGCCTGGCCGATGAGACAGGTCGCGCCGCCGCGGAGAGGCTCGACGCAGACATCAGGAGCGCCCAGGGCGTTCGAGGGTCGAGATTTCGAGCGAAAGGCGAATTCGGGCATTGACGGAAGGCAGGACCGTTCCTAAATTTCTGCGCCCTTTTTCGGCGAGGACGCCTCGCTTGCCCCGCCCGAGAGAGGACCGTCGAGACATCGCTCCGCAGGGAAAAGCAAGATGAACAAGGCCCAGCTCAAGAAGTTCAAGGCACTGCTCGAGGCAAAGCGGGACGAGATCGTCAAGAAGGCCAAGCAGACGCTGAACGAAGACATGATGCTCGACGCGAACGATCTTCCCGACGAGATGGATCTGGCGTCGAGCGAGTACCTGCAGTCGTTCACCTTCCGCCTCCGCGGCCGGGAGAAGTCCTTCCTCGACAAGATCCAGAAGGCCCTCATCAAGATCGAGGACGGGTCCTTCGGCAAGTGCGAGGAGTGCGAGGAAGAGATCTCGCTGAAGCGCCTCGAGGCCCGCCCCGAGACGAACCTCTGCATCCGCTGCAAGGAAGACCAGGAGCGCGCCGAGAAGGACTACGGCTGATCGCGATCTGGGTCCGCCTCGGGACCCGGGGCTAAAGCCCCGGGCTACACGAAGGAAGCCGGCCTTCGCCGGCTTGCCTCGTGCTGGGGCAAGAGCGCGTTCCGTCGCAAGTGCGGGCGGCGTGGGGAGCGGACGTAGCGACCCACGCGTCGGCGAAGCAAGAAGGGTGGAGCGCAAGCCCCCGAGAGGGGGCTTCGTTTTGTGTAGCCCGGGGTTTTAACCCCGGGCGGACCCTACTTCTTGCCCTTGCCCTTCGCGGGCTTCGACGAGGTCTTCTTCCCGTCGAGCACCTCGCGCAGGTAGTGGCCGGTGTGTGAGGTGGGCTCGTCGGCCACCTGCTCGGGGGTGCCTGCGACGACGACCTCGCCGCCTCGCTCGCCGCCCTCGGGGCCGAGATCGATCACCCAGTCGCTCGAGGCGATCACGTCGAGGTTGTGCTCGATGACGACGACGGTGTTGCCCGCGTCGCGCAGGCTCATCAGGCCGGCGGTGAGGACCTCGATGTCGGAGAAGTGCAGGCCCGTGGTGGGCTCGTCGAGCACGTAGAGGGTGCGGCCGGTGGCCTTGCGGGCGAGCTCGCGCGCGAGCTTGACGCGCTGCGCTTCGCCGCCGGAGAGGGTGGTCGCGGGCTGGCCGAGCGTGATGTAGCCGAGACCCACGCGCGTGAGGGCGAGCAGGCGCTCGCGCACGCGGGGGATGCTCTCGAACTGCTCGATGCCCTGGTCGACGGTGAGATCGAGCGCGTCGGCGATGGACATGCCGCGGTAGAGGACCTCGAGGGTCTCGCGGTTGTAGCGGCGGCCTCCGCAGGTCTCGCAGGTGACGAAGATGTCGGGCAGGAAGTGCATCTCGATGCGGAGCACGCCGTCGCCCTGGCATGCCTCGCAGCGGCCGCCCTTGACGTTGAACGAGAAGCGGCCGGGCTTGTAGCCGCGGGCGCGGGCCTCGGGCAGGCCGGCGTACAGCTCGCGCAGGAGCGCGAAGACGCCGGTGTACGTGGCGGGGTTCGAGCGCGGCGTGCGGCCGATCGGGGCCTGATCGATCGAGATCACCTTGTCGATGTGCGACAGGCCCTCGATGCCGTCGCAGTCGCCGACGGGCGCCGACGAACGGTAGAGCTGGGCCCGGATCGCCGGCAGGAGCGTGTCGACGATCAGGCTCGATTTGCCGGAGCCGGAGACGCCGGTGATGGACGTGAAGAGGCCGATGGGGAGGTCGACGGTGACCGAGCGCAGGTTGTGGGCGCGCGCGTTGACCATCCGGATCGAGCGGCCGTCGGGCTTGCGGCGGACCTTGGGGATGGGGAGCTGCTTGTCGCCCGTGAGGTAGGGGCCGGTGATGGACGCGGGGTTCTTGCCGATCTCCGCGGGCGTGCCCTGGGCGACGACGCTGCCCCCGTGGACGCCCGCGCCCGGACCCATGTCGACGATGTGATCGGCGGCGAGGATGGCGTCGCGGTCGTGCTCGACCACCACCACGCTGTTGCCGAGATCGACGAGGCGCCGCAGCGCTTCGAGGAGGCGCGCGTTGTCGCGCGCGTGCAGGCCGACCGAGGGCTCGTCGAGCACGTAGAGCACGCCGACGAGGGCCGCGCCGATCTGCGTGGCGAGGCGGATGCGCTGGCCCTCGCCGCCCGAGAGCGTCTGCGCGGAGCGGTCGAGCGTGAGGTAGTCGAGGCCGACGTCGATGAGGAAGCCGAGGCGGGCGATCACCGCGCGGAGCAGGGGCTCGGCGATGGCGCGCTCGCGCGGGTGCAGGGCGAGGGCCGGGTCGGTCTCGTTGCCCGGGGTGAGCGTCTCCAGGAACGAGCGCACGGCGCGCAGCGGGAGGCTGCCGACCTCGGCGATGTTGCGGTTGCCGAGGCGGATGGCCAGGGCCTCGGGGCGGAGCCTGCGGCCCTTGCATCCGTCGCAGACGCGCGTGACCACGAAGCGGCCGATCTCCCCTTCGCCCACGGCGTCGTCGTCGAGATCGCCGTCGTCCTCGGCGTCGGTGACGGGCTCGCCCGTCGAGAGCAGGCGCTCGAGCCGGGTGATGATGCCGTCGTACATCTGCGGCGCGGCGGCGGCCTTGCGGCGGCCTCGCCGCGGCGGGAGCGGCGTCGACGGTGGGGCGACCGAGGAGGGGCCCTGCGACTCGGCGGTGCCGTAGAGCAGGGCCTTCTGCACGTCGTCCGGCAGCTTCTCGAAGGCCACGTCGGCGCTCACGCCGAGGGCGGTGACGGCGCGCTCCGTCTCGGTCGCGAGCGAGAGCGAGCCGCGCCGGCCCCACGCGACGATCGCCCCTTCGCGCAGCGTGCGCCGGGGATCGGGCACCACGCGCTCGGGATCGATCCGCGAGCGGGTGCCGATGCCGTCGCACGCCGGGCATGCGCCGTGCGGGCCGTTGAACGAGAACATGCGCGGCTCGATCGGCGGCAGCGAGATGCCGCAGTCGATGCACGCGAAGCGCTCGCTCATCCAGAGCGGCTCGCGGCGGTCGGCCTCGGTGGAGAGGTCGACGAGCAGGCGGCCCTCGCCGTGCTTGAGGGCGAGCTCGACGGAGTCGGTGAGGCGGCCCTTGACGCCTTCTTTCACGGCGATGCGATCGATCACCACGTCGAGGTCGTGGACCTTGGTGCGGTCGAGGACGATCTCGTCGCCGAGGTCGATCACCTCGCCGTCGATGCGGGCGCGCACGAAGCCGTCGCGGCGGAGACGCTCGATCTCCAGCTTGAGCTCGCCGCGCCGGGCCCGCGCGATCGGCGCCATGATCGCGGCGCGCGTGCCCTCGCCGAAGCCGAGGATGCGATCGACGATCTGCTGCACCGTCTGCGCCTCGATGCGCTTGCCGCAGCTCGGGCAGTGGGGCGTGCCCACGCGGGCGAAGAGCAGGCGCAGGTAGTCGGCGATCTCGGTCACGGTGCCGACGGTGGAGCGGGGGCTCTTGGCGAGGGCCCGCTGCTCGATGGCGATGGCCGGCGAGAGGCCCTCGATGGCGTCGACGTCGGGCTTGGAGAGCTGCTCCAGGAACTGCCGGGCGTAGGCCGAGAGCGACTCGACGTACCGGCGCTGCCCCTCGGCGTAGATCGTGTCGAAGGCCAGCGAGGACTTGCCGGAGCCGCTCGGGCCGGTGATCACCACCAGCCGGTCACGGGGCAGGGTGAGGCTGATGTTCTTGAGGTTGTGCTGGCGAGCGCCGCGGACGACCAATCGATCCATAGCGTGGCCGGGAGAGCTAGCACGCGCGGGGCGGCGAGGGGGGCAACTTCGATCCGTTCCCGTCACGGGGAGACGCGATGTTGGATGCTTGCATTTTGCAATATTGCAAGAACTGGCGATTGGAGCATCAACGGAAATTCCCTCCACAATCTCGCCTTTTGCTCGGCCGTGGGACAAGCTCATCCCCGGGTTTTTCCGGCGTGCACCCGCGAACGGCGAGCATCGGCAGGGCAGTTGGAGCCGGCGTGGCGCTCGGCGTCATCGGCCTCGGCGCCCGCTATTTTCCGGCCGGCGGCGCGCCCTTCGTGGCCGAGGCCGCCGCGCTCTCGGCGCGGGCCGCGCCTTTGGCCTCCCCCTCGATCGCCGCGCCGGTCGAGGTCGCGTCCGCTTCGCCTTCCGCGCGTCCTCTCGCGCCCGGGCTTCCGTCCGGGCGCGTCTTTCCCGTCCCGCGTGCCGCCGTGTACGACGCCGATCCCGCCTCGCGCGCGGCATGCGCCGACGACATGGCGCTCGTCGACGGCGACTACTGCCCGCGCCTCGAGTACGCCTGCCTGCGCAAGACGGGCGGCATCGGGTGCGCGGAGTACGTGCGGGGGCAGCGCTGCCTCGGGACGCCCGAGCACCGGCGCTTCTGCGTCGATCGCTACGAGTGGCCGAACAAGGTCGGCGAGAACCCGATGGTCTACGTCGACTGGCACGAGGCCAAGGCCCTCTGCGCCCAGGCGGGCAAGCGCCTCTGCCGGCGATCGGAGTGGACGCTCGCATGCGAGGGGCCGAAGCGCCTGCCCTTCCCGTGGGGCTTCGTCCGCGCGCCGAGCCCGTGCAACATCGACCGGGCTTCGATCGCCTTCGACGTGAACGCGATGATCCACGAGCCGACGCGGGAAGAAGAGCTCGCGCGCCTCTGGCAGGCCGACCGGATCGGCTCGCACCCGGACTGCGTGAGCGCCTACGGGGCCTACGACCTCGCCGGCAACGTCGACGAGTGGACCGACGATCAGGCCGACAACCCCGCGTCGCCGCACCCCTCGACGCTCAACGGCGGCTACTGGGGCCCCGTGCGCGACACCTGCCGGCTGACGACCACGAGCCACGGGCCGACGTTCAAGTTCTACCAGGTGGGCTTCCGCTGCTGCGGCGACGCGAAGGACGAGGCGCCCTCGCCGTGAGCCGCGCCCGCCCGCGCGCCGCGGCCCTCGCCTTGCTCGCCACCCTCGGCCTGCTCTACACGACGCAGGGCATCCCCTTCGGCCTGGCCTCCGAGTACCTGCCGGTGGTGCTGCGCCAGGCGGGTTTGTCGCGCACGCAGATCGCGCTGACCTTCTGGCTCCAGCTCCCGTGGCAGCTCAAGGTGCTGTGGGCGACGCTGGCGGATCGACCGAGCGTGCGCCCGCGGGCGCGCCTGCTCTTGCTGCTCGTGCAGCTCCTGCTCGGCGGGACGATGGCGCTCTACGCGCTCTTCGATCTGAAGACCGAGGCGCCCTCATGGTTCGCGATCACCGCGCTCGCGGCGCTCTTCGCGGCGACGCAGGACGTGTTCGTCGACGCGCTCGCCGTGCGCGCGCTCCCGCCCGAGGATCGAGGCTTCGGCAACGTGGCGCAGGTCGCGGGCTACCGCCTCGGGATGCTGCTCGGCGGCGCGGGGCTGCTCCTCTGCGTGGGCTCGCTCGGGCAGCCGCTGACCTTGCTCGGCTGCGCGGGGATCGTGGCCGCGGCGGGCATCGGGGCGTACCTGCTCCGCGATCGCGAAGGCGCGGGTGACGCAGGGGAGGCGCCCCCGTCGAGCGCGCGCCCGCGGGCCGCGGGGCTCTTCGCGATGCTGCGGCATGCGCTCGGCCGCGAGACCTGGCCCGTGGTGGCGATGGCCCTGACGTTCAAGCTCGGGGTTCATGTGGCGACCTCGATCGTGAAGCCGATGGTGGTCGATCACGGCTGGTCGCCCGAGGCGATCGGCTGGGCGGTGGTGAGCGTGGGGACGGCCGCGGGCCTCGTCGGCGCGGCGATCGGCGGGCTGCTCTACCGGTGGCTCGGCGAGACGCGGGCGCTCGCGGCGGCGATGGTGCTCCAGGCGGTCACGGGCGTGCCGCTCCTGCTCGCTTCGCTGCGGGGCTGCCCCGTGCTGCTGACCACGGCGGCGATCGGCGTCGAGCACTTCGCGAGCGGGCTCGGGACGACGGTGCTCTTCGCGGCGCTGATGACGGCGACCCGGGCGTCGAGCGCGGGGGTACACTACACGCTGCTCACCAGCGTCAACGCCCTGGCCATCGGGCTCGGCGGCTTGCTCGGCGGGGCGCTCGCCGACCGGCTGGGCGAGCCGCCGACCTTCGCGATCGCGGTCGTGCTCGCCCTCGCGCCGATCGCGCTCCTCGGCCGGTGGACGGCGGCGGCCGTGCGCTCCGGGGCCGAGCCGGAGAAGGACCCGGGCGTCCGAGCGGGATGAAGGACGCGGCCCCGCGCGGGGCTCACGTCGTCGCGACCAGCAGCTCCTCCGCGTTGCTCGGCGGCCGGAGACCATCCGCGCGGCCCGAGAAAAAGCGCTCCGCGAGCGTGTCCGCCGAGACATGCTCGACCTTCGCAAAGCCCGCTTCGCGCGCGAGCGCGAGCATCTCGTCGGGGGTGAAGAAGCTGAGGAACGGTGTGCCGCTCGCCTTCGCGCCCGCCGCGGCCCGCTCGACGCCCGGGCGCACCGCGGGGTCGAGCAGGTCGATGGGCAGCATGAACGACATCACGAGCGAGGAGCCCGGCGCGAACGCGGCGATCGTCCGCAGCGTGGCCGTGATCGCGTCCCTCGTGAGGTACATGCTGACGCCGGTGGACGCGACGATCGCCGGCTTTCCGGCGTCGAAGCCCGCCTCGACGAGCCTCTGCCACCAGCGATCGCCGGCCTCGAAATCGACCGGGACGAGGCGCAGGGACGCGGGGACGCCCAGGCCCAGATCGAGGAGGCGCCGGCGCTTCCACGCCTGCGGGCCGGGCTTGTCGATCTCGAAGACGACCACGCGGTCCGTGAGCTCGGATCTGCGCTGCGCGAAGGTATCGAGCCCCGCGCCGAGGATGACGTACTGGCCGACACCCTAGGCGGCCCGCGCCACCACGAGGTCTTCCACGAAGCGCGCCCGCGCCACGATGGACGCACGAAAAGGCCGGGTGAACGCGCTCATGTCCGGGCGATCGCGCCACCCCGGATCGGGCGCCGCGAGGAGGAGGCCCACCTCGTCCTCGAAGACGGGCGGCGGCGCGTCGGCCACGAGGTGCAGGGCGCGCCAGAGGGCCGTCCGCACCGCGGTGTTGTCCGGCTCCTCGATCGGTTGGCTCGACATGGGATCTCTTTCGGTGCGCGTGACCGGCGGTCCGGGTGGGAGAAAACAGCGGGATCGATCGCGGCGAGGCGCCGGAGGCTCTACGAGCCGATCTTGAAGAAGGTCGCGCCGAGCGCGTTCTTCTCGTCGCTGATCTTGCACTTGAAGAGCTCGTCGACCGTGATCGCGAAGGTCTGCGGGTTGACGTACTTGACCTCGACGTCGACGCTTCCATCCTCGAAGACGCGGATCCGCACGTAGTCGTTGACGAAGCCGCTCTGGAGCCGGATGAGCTTGGTCTCCGAGGCGGCGAAGTACTCCTTGGGGTTGCCCACGACCTTCGCGCCGAACCACTCGAACGTGTCGAGGCTCATGGCGCCGAGGGCGTTCGGGCCGGGGCTGTTGTCGAGCGAGCACTTGGCGTAGTCGAGGACGACGCGCGCGTGGCCGCCGCCCTTGAGCGTGGCGAGGACGTCGGCGTAGGTGGTGAGCTGCGTCGGCGAGGGGGCGACGCAGGTGACCGGCGGGCAGGTGGTGCTGCCCCCGCCCGTGCCGCTCCCGCCGCCCGCGCCGGTGTCGGCGCTGGCAGGACCGGACGAGCAACCGTGGAGGGAGCCGAGCGCCGAGCCGAGGACGATCGCCGAGAACGCGAGGAAGGGATGAAATCGCATCGAGAGCTCCAGGTCGAAGGGGGCACCTCGCCCCGCGCGCACTCTGGCGGCGCGGCGCGCCGGTGGCAATCCGGCATGTGGCGGCTCATCGTCGCTCGGGCGCCTCGGGCGGCTGGGCGATACGCGCGCTTGCGGCCTTCGTCTGCGCGATCGTGACGACGAACGCGGCCGTGCCGGCCTCCGCGGCGGTGATCACGGCGGCCTCCGTCTCCGCAGCGAGGAGCGTCTCGTTCGCGGCGAGCGCGCGCACCTCGCTCGCGATCGCGACCGATGCACGTCCACGGAGGACATAGACGACGAGCGTGTCGCAGTCTCCTCCTGCGCGCGCAGCTTCTCCGCTCGCCAGCTCGAGCACGCGGACCTCGGCATGCGCGCGATCGCGCCGGACAATGACGTTGAAGTCGCGCGCGGGCGGGGGATCGAGCGCGCCCGACGTGGCGAGCTCGCCCGGAAATCGGTGCGGTTCGAGGAGGCGGAGCCGGTGCTCGCCGAGGCCCTGATGCGTGAGGGTCATCGGCGCGCCCTCGATCTGGATGATGGTGCGGTCGTATCCCGCGAAGGTCGAGAAGGGGCCGGAGGCGAGGATCGGCGATCGACAGGCGCCATGTGAACGCGTCGAGGCTCGCGCCTTCCGGGTGGACGGCGATCTCGGTGGTGGTGCCGAGGCCGTTCTTCCACGGCATGACGCGGTAGTCCGCGGGACGGAGGTGGCGGAGGCGCGGGACGCGGCCGGTCATGTCGCGAGGGTAGATCCATCCGGCGAGCGGGCGCCATCGCCGGCATCCCTCGCTTTTTCGCGTCCTGGCTCCGTGCTAGAAGAGGGACATGCAGTGGATCCCCGGCACCCGGCGCTCGCCGCGATGGTCGACGGATCGCCGCCTCTACGTTCGCGCGCCGAAGCCGATCGACTTCCCGGCGGAGGAGCCGCCCGAGGAGCAAGTGTCCGAGACCAAGCGGCACCTCGAAGCCCGCACGACGCTGTACCTGCTCCTGAAGGATCTGCTCTCGGGCGTGGCCGTCGGCTCCGAGCAGTTCGTGTACTGGGACGCGAGCGATCCGCAGAAGTGCCTGTCTCCCGATGCGTTCGTGAAGCTCGGCGCCGAGGACGAGACGTTCGAGACCTGGAAGGTGTGGGAGCGCGGCGCGCCCGATCTGGCCGTGGAGATCGTGAGCGCGTCCGATCGGCGCGACGCGGACTGGTCGACCAAGCTCGGTCGCTACCACGCGGCCGGCATCCGGGAGCTCGTGCGCTTCGACGCCGACGATCCAGAGCAGCCGATCCGGGTGTGGGACCGGGTCGACGGGGAGCTGCTCGAGCGCGCGAAGAAGAGCGAGCATGTCCGCGAGTGCGCGACGCTCGGGCTGTGGTGGGCGATCGCGCCCTCCGCGTACGGGCCGATGCTGCGGCTGGCGCGGGACGAAGGAGGTCGCGATCTGTTGCCCACCGCGGGCGAAGACCGGGTGCGTCTGGAGATGGAGCTCGCCGCGGAGCGGAAGGCGCGGCTCGAGGCCGAGCACGCGCGGGCGGTGGAGGCGCATGCGCGGGCGAGCGCGGAGCAGAAGCTCGCCGCGGTGGAGGCGAAGCTCGGCGAGGTGGAGCAGGAGCGAGCGCTCGCGCTGGCCGAGATCGAGCGGCTCCGGGCGGCGCTGGCCGCTCGGTGAGGGCGTAGCGCTCAGCCGCCCGCGGGCACCTCGGCCCAGAGGGCCCCGCGCAGATCGCCGATCGCGTACCCCGTTGCACGGTCGGAGGGATACCTGGCCTCGAGCACGGCCTTGACCTCGGGGCTCAGCGCGGCGCGATCACCGTGGCAGCCGAGGCACGCGGCTTCGATCGCGATGGGCTTGATCACCCGCGCCATCCGGCCCTTCTCGGTGTCGACGATCGCGCTCATGCCGGCGGCGCCCTCTGCCTTGCGTTCGCCCTGCGCGGTGAGCCAGGTGGCCACCCACGCCGGAGGTGCGTTGGCCGGGTTGCGCTGGCGCAACGAGGCTCGCCCGACCGAGACGCCGGTCTCTCTCTGGATCGCCGCCGCGATCTCCGGGGCTTGCTCGGCGCAGACGCGGACAGCGCCCGGCGCGCCACCCTGGTTGATCGCGTCGGTGAGGCGGGTGCGCAGGGATCCGCCGAGCTTCTTGGCCGCGGCCTCCGCGCGGGCGAGCGCGCCGCCCGGAGGAGCCTCGCCGCTCGTGGGCTGGGATGATGAGGGCGCCGTGGCGGAGGTGGTGTCGTGGGGACGACCTTCGCAACCGGCGGCGATCAGGGCCGCGACGGTGATCGCGGCGGCGAGGAGACGTGGATGGCGAGGCCGGCTCGATCTCGATGTCGCTCCTGTCATGGCGATTCTCCAGCGGGCAATCCAGCCGATCGCCGGCGCTCTCGCGGGGCCGGCGGATGCGGCGCTCGTCGGGTGAGAGCCCGCGGCGAGGGGGAAGGGTTCGCCGAGGAGCAGCGATCGTGGAGGTCGGCGAGATCGGCCTCCGGGCCGGGTGTGATCGGTGTCGAGGATGGCCGGTCGCGTAGCGAGATGAAGCAGGAGTGAGCGCTCGTGCTGACCCAATCGAGCGGCACCGGCCTCCCGGTACGGCCGGTCAACCCGTGAGCGCGGCGTAGACCAGGCTGCCCAGCATGTAAAAGATGATACCGTAGCAAGGGCCGGTGACGAAGAAGACGCGCTTCGATTGGGTCTTCGAGA
Source organism: Byssovorax sp. (assembly GCA_046351295.1). Lineage (GTDB taxonomy): Bacteria > Myxococcota_A > Polyangia > Polyangiales > Polyangiaceae > JAXLYT01. The sequence goes on along the minus strand of JAXLYT010000014.1, from coordinate 76,271 downwards.
GGCTCTTCCCCAGCAGGATCGGGTAGATCGAGCGCAGGATCACGTAGACGAGCCCGAGCGTTGTGGCGCGGGTGGGAGACACGAAGACCGCGTGAAGCCACATCGATGCGAGGAAAGGGACCATCTGCTCGTGGGTGTTGGCGACGGCGCGGTCCGCCGCGAGCATGCGCCCATCTTGCCCGAAATAGCGGTCGAACGTCTCGCCTCGGGCCGCGTAGTCGGCGATGAGCTTGTACTTGGTGCCTCGCTGGAGACCGAGCAGAAGATAATACCAGAGGCCGAAGTAGGCGGCCGTGACGACGGCGGGGCCTTTGTACACGGCGATATCGAGGGTCTGCGTCATGGGTCACCTGGTCGGGGAGGCGCGGCTGAGGGGGGCTGCCCGCTCAACGCTGGAGCAACGCCGGGTTGCCCTGTTTGCGTAGATGAATATCGATGAGAGCGCCCTGTCGCACCTCGGCCCCCGCGGCCTGGAAGCGAAAGCGGGAGCGCTCGACCTCGCAGTTGCCGCGGGCGTCGCAGCGGGGCTTCAGGCCGTAGGCGAGATCGAGTGAAAGGATGCCCGTCCGGGAGAGGGGCACGAGCTCGCCGGCCGAGGACTTGTGATCGCCGTCGCGGTCGCTCCAGAGGAGCAGGCTCGCCCAGGCGTCGTCGGCGGAGGTGATGTGGCCGTCACCGTTCGAGTCGAGCTCGGCGAGGGGGATGAAGCCGTTCGGGCCGCGCCCGCCGGACCGGAGCTCGGTCGCGGAGCCGAAGAGCTCGCCGGCGTCGTCGATCATGCCGTTGCCGTTCCTGTCGAGCGCGAGCCAGGGGGTCTCCGCAGTGGGCCAGTCGGTGTTGATCGGCGCGCCCGTGCCGAAATCGAAGGTCCCTTGGCTCCGGAGGAAGCGCACCGGCGCCGCGTCGAAGGAGAGTACGAGCGGTGTGTAGCAGCCGTTGAGGCAGTCGGTGACGCAGTTTCCCGTGGTGTCGGATGGCGGGCATCCCTGGAGCTCGTCGATTTCTTCCTGGGTGCGAGGCGCGAGATCGGCGCAGGGGGCCGCCGCCAGGCAATCGGCGATGCAGGCGCTGTTGCAGGGGCCCAGGTACTCGTCGTACGGAGTCTGCGACGGGTCGGCGCCGCACGCCTTGAAGCGCGCGTGGGCGTCTTGACAGGCCTCGGTCGGGTCAACGGTGGTGTCGGTCGAGGAGCCGCTCGTCACCTCGGCGCCGCACCCGGCGCCGGCCATCGCGAGGGGGAAGAGGACGATCGGCAGGAAGGTGCGCATGATGAGACGATAGCGCACGTGGAGCCGCGCCGCGAGCGCAAAGGAGGGCGAGCCGTGCGCCGAACGAGCCTGGCGAGATCAGGACGCCCACGGATGAACCAGGGCTGCTCGACGAAGGGGTGAGCCGCGGTCGAGCATCACATTCGATTCGCCGGCGAGCCCCCCGATGTCGCCTGCAACGCCTCGCAAAGCCTGGCCCACCAGGAATCGAGCGGCTCGTCCGCTTCGCGATGAATGACACGCCGAGCAAACCCGACTCTCGTCTGGAGGTCCTTGCTGTCGAGCAAGTCTTGCCGCCGCATGTGGGGGTCACGCAGCCAGTCGAGGAGGTGACTTTCCATCGCGCGATCGCGCGGCCGAAACAGGTAGGTCGCGTTCCCCTCCTCGACGAGCTCCCAGACCCAGAAGCCGGGGCCGCCGTCGGCCGCGCGCACCGGGATCAACATGGCCCGGTTCGGCTGTACGAGCACCTCGCGCTGCTCGTCCCGGAGCTTGAAGATCCGCGCGAACGCGTCCCGGCGCCGATCGAAACCGAGCTCGGAGAGGGTGAGCAAGAGGTCGTCAGCCGGGGGCGCTCCTTCGGGTCCGGCGAGCCGGCGGGCGATCTCGCCGGCGCGATGCCAGCCGCCGTCTTTGACGATCTCGCGGAGGTAGGTCGCCGGGGGTGCTTCCTTGAAGATCCGGCCGAGCGCGTCCAGATCGCGGACGCGAACATCACGCCATAGGCCACCGTACCGCGTCCCGCCGACGCGGATTCCATTCGGGAAGTATCGCTTGAGGATGTCTTTGACGGCGCTGTACTCGCCGCGCGATCGAGGCTCCGAGATGCAGAGGACCTGCCCGTCGGGCGTGCGGACGCGGAGGGCGCCGTCGAGCAGGTCGAGATCATCGAACGGGACGACCCACTCGGCCGGAATCCCCGCTGGAGCGGGCGGTGGCGCGACGAGGCCGCGAGTTGGCTCGGCTCGGGCGATCAGCTCGGCCGGCACCGCCCTCGACGGGATGACGTAATAGATGCGGTCGCCGGCTTTGGTGACGACCGCCTCGGCGCTCCGCCCCACGAGGTCGGTGATGCGCCAGCCGGCATAGCTGATGACCCCGGCGCGGCCGTGCTCGCGGCTCTCGTACTCGGCGAGCTCGCACGCGCGCCCCTCGGCGTCACTCGACCACACGCCTCCTCGCTGGACATCGTCCAGTCGCAGGCGCTCGGTGCGCAATCTCCCCGCCCGCAGGGCCTCGACCGACGGCTGCTTATCCCACCGCGTGAGGCCGACGGCGAACCCCCTCTCCCAGCGGCCCGGCGCGCCGACCAGCAACACCGGCGTACCCGCGGGGAGCGTTTGCACGCGTGAGGGAACGACCTCATCGTGCTCCTGCCCGCGGTAAGAGAGGCGCCGCCGCCTGCCTCGCGGCTCATCAAGGAGGAGCGCCATCAGATGAGGGTTGCCCATTCGCTCACGTCGCCTGCCGGATAGCGCTGATAGGCTACGCCACCGCTGTGCGCGCGTCCAGTTTGCCGCTGATGAGGAGAGGAGCTCTCCCGAGGTCGGGAGCGAGGTCCGCCGGACGATAGGCGCCGCACCGGGCTCATCTCGACGGCTCCCCGAGCAGCCTTCTCGACCGATCATGAGCACCATGGTCGAGCTCGGCGGCTTCCTCCGCTCTCACGTTGCTATAGCGCGGAGAAAGGGGTCTCGCGGTCGCGTGAGGCCTCTTCATGTCCACGGAACGGTTTGCAATGAGCTGCCGGCGCATGACGCCGGGCTCCTCCATTGCTCAGTTGGGCGGCGTCATGTGAGGACATCGGCGGCGGACTTCGCGTCCAATATGTTATCGATCCACCGGTCGAAGGTGACCGTGTCCGTGCATGCTTGAATGCGGTCACGGTCAACCTCCGTGATTGAAATCCCTGCTCGCGTGAGGAGACGCAGGAGTGTATCGCGCCTGGCCTTGACCTCGCCCTCCTTGCGCGCGAGCGAGAGAGCCCCACGCTCGTTCTGGATCGCCATGCCGGCGGCGATGTACGCGTCCCACTCGGCGCGCGTGAAGCGGGCCGTCCGCGCGCCCTCGAGCGCGTCGAGGGAGTGGGGGTGCCGGAGCGCGTCGGGGATGGCCATGAGGTTGCCCGCCTCCCGGAAGAAGTACGCCCACTTGTCGACCAGGGTCTGGGGGTCGTCGCCGGCGGTGTACTTCGGGAGCTCCAGGAAGACGAACTGGAGCTGGGAGAGGCCCGCCTCGCCGCTCGTTTGCTCTCGCATGCGCCAGCGGCTGAGCATCGGGACGCCGCGGTTGTCCTTGCGCGGCCAGAGCTCGGTGTCGCAGATGCTGATGCCAATCACGTCGTCCAGCTCGGGGTAGGCGAAGCTCGCGCCGAGCTGGTTGGTGTAGGCTTTGGCGACGTTGTACACGACCCGCTTTTCGAACGCCTCGACGTTGAGGACCTGCATCTCGACGACGTAGGTCGTGCCCCGGGCGTCGACGCACTTGGACGTCGACGATCGAGTACTTGAGCTCACTCACCTTGGGGCGCTGCTCGGGGGGCAGCAGCGCGACGGAGGTGACGCGGTGCGCCTCATCGAGCTCGAGGATGTCGTTCAGGAAGCCGATCAAGGCCGTCTTGTGGTCGTCCGAGCCGAAAATGCGCTGGAAGACGAAGTCGGTCTTGGGATCACCGAAGACGGGGGTGGGACGCATGGGAGGAGCTTACACTCGCGGCGGCCGCGGGGCGAGGGGGCCGCATGGCGGCATGGCGATCCGCTCGAGACCGACTCCCGGCGGCGATCCGGATCGACCCGAGCCCTTCCGCAAGGATGGGAGCCGACCCTCCCTCCACGTTCGTGGCAGACACCGCGGCGATCGAGGAGATCGTTGAGGAGACTGCGGAGGATGTCCGGGTGCGTCGCGAAGATGCGGCGGAAAACGAAGTCGTTCTTGAGATCGGCGAAGACCACGGGGGCATGCTACCGGCACCCTCGGGGGAAGGCAACCCGAGCCCGCCGCGAGACGTGGGGCTCCTCTTCTCGGGTGCACGATGCGCGCAGGGCGATGTGCGCAGGTGCGAGGAGGCAAGACAATGATTCTTGGAGGTCAATGGAGGAACCGGTGGAACGTCTTGCGGGTCAGCCGCCCGCGAAGCGGGTCGGCTGCAGCCGCTTGTTGAACAAAACCGCGCAAGCGCGGTAGCTTAAAGCCCCTGCCTTTCTTCTCCTTTGAGCAGGTCGACCAGACCGACACGTTCTCCCTCGATTCCGCACAGCACTTGGTCTTGTCGCGCTCGGCTTGGCACCCTTTTCTCCTGACGGCGACATCTCGTCGCCAAACCTCAGGAGAAACACATGGTGACCTTGAAGAACTGGCAAGAGCGAATGAGCGAGGACATGCGGCTGCACGACTTTCGGGAGCGCACGCAGGAAGCTTACCTGCTCGCGGTTCGGCAGCTCATTGACCATCTGCAGATTCAACCGAGGGCTATCACGGAGGACCACCTGCGTGCCTACTTCCTCTACCTGCGCGACGAGAAGCAGGTCGCTCCTTCGACCATCAATGTTGCCATCCACGGTATTCGCTTTTTCTTCCTCAACACGGTCAAACGCGACTGGGCTGTTCTCGACCTGCTCCGCATCAAGAGGTCCCGCACGCTCCCGGTCGTCCTCAGCCAGCCTGAGGTCCGCACGATCCTCAAGGCGGTTCGACACCCCGTCCGCCGCATGGCGTTCGTCGCGCTCTACTCGCTCGGCCTGCGCATCAACGAGGGGCTCAGCCTCACTACCGGCGACATCGACAGCGAGCGACTCATCGTGTGGGTCCGTGATGGCAAGGGTGCTGTCGATCGCGGCGTTCCCCTGCCGCGTCCCGTGCTCGCGCGCCTGCGCAAGTTCTGGAAGACCGAGCGCCCGGCGTCGTCCACCAAGTACCTCTTCGTCGCGGACAACGGCGTGGCGCCCGTGGACGACACCACGCTCCAGAAGACGTTTGCCGCGGCCCTCGCCGAGACCCGCATCGACAAGGTCGCGACGCCCCACACCCTTCGCCACAGCTACGCGACGCACCTCGTCGAGGCCGGCGCGTCGCTCCGCACCGTTCAGCAGGTGCTCGGCCACAAGTCGCTCCGCACCACCGAGGTCTACCTCCATGTCACCCAGCCGGGCGTCGAGCGGCTGCAAGAGATCCTCGACCAGCTCATGGTCGGTTTCTAGCCCGGGCACCGAGCGGTGCCCCGGCTCACCGACATCATCCGGCGCCAGGGTGTGGCGTACGTGGAGCGGCATCGAGGCTCGATCTTGCCGAGTCACGCACGCGCTGTCCAGCGTATTTCGCGCTGCCGCACGCCCGAGATGGGCGGCCATCTCGCCGCGTGCGCGCAGTGCGGGTACGAGCACCTGCTCTACCACTCGTGCCGGCATCGCGCCTGCCCGCAGTGTGGTCACGACAGCACGACGGCGTGGATCGAGAAGCAGCGCTCGCTGCTCCTGCCCGTGCCGTACTTCCACGTCGTCTTCACCTTGCCCGACCCCCTCCGGCGGCTCGTCCGCTCGAACCAGAAGGCCCTGTTGCCTCTGCTCTTTCAAGCGGCGTTTGCCTCCCTCTCCGCCCTGTGCGCCGATCCGCATTACCTGGGTGCTCCCCTGATCGGGGCCCTCGGGGTCCTGCACACCTGGACCCGTACGATCGAGTGGCACCCCCACATCCACATGATCGTCCCCGGCGGCGGCCTCGCCACCGACGGCACGACCTGGCGCTCGCCTCCGGCCCGCAAGCAGGCGTTCCTCGTCCCGATAAGGGCGCTTGCGGCCGGCTTCCGGGGGCGATTCCTCCTGTCCGTCCAGAAAGCGTTGCCCCAGGTCAAGCTTCCCCAGGAGCTCTGGGACAAGCCGTGGGTCGTCTTCGCCAAATCGGCTGTGCAAGGGGCCGATAAGGTACTCGACTACCTTGGTCGCTACGTGCACAAGACGGCGATCTCCGACCACGCCATCGAGGCGAGCAATGACGCCACGGTGACGTTTCGCTATCGAAGGAGCCAAGATGGTCAGCAACGGCGAATGACGCTCGATACCGACGAATTCCTTCGGCGGTTCCTGCAGCACGTGCCGCCGAAGGGGTTCCACCGGGTGCGCTCGTTCGGGCTGCTCCATTCCGCTCATCGGAGCAAGCTCCGGGAGTTGCAGGAGCGGTTCGCGATCGCCCAGGAAGCCAAGGCGATGCAGAGCACATCGAAGGCAGAGCCGACCCTAGGCCGAAAGGCACGTCGATGTCCACGGTGCCAGACACCTGCCGTGGTGCTCGTGCGGCGGCTGCAGCCGGACGAGTGCAAAGAGTATCTGCTCATGCTCGAAGACAGGCAGGTCGCGAACCGCGCGCGGGCGCCACCGGATGCGTTATGTCCGGCGGCTCTCGCGGTGGCCGGATGACCCACGGCATCCATGACCTTCGTTCGCCGCGGCGCGCGTCCAGAGGCGAGGTGCGCCCTGGGCTCCGAAAACGGAGCAATTTCGGCCGCCGACCGGGCCCGAGGGCGCCTGACTATCAGCCGATCTGCCCCGTCCATCGTCGCGGGTGCACCTGTTCGCGTCATCTCCATCCTGTCGGCCGCCCGCCGCCAGGGTGAAATCCCCAAGAAGCGCCTCGTTCGGGTTTGTTCAACCCGCGTTTTGACGCCGGCCTCCGCGCCGCTCGCTCCGCGAGCGCCGCTTCGTCGGCGCAAAAACGCTGTTCGTTCGGCGCGGGTGTCCACACGTTCCTCTGGGGGCGCGCCTCGAACTGAAAAATCGCAATGCCATCCAAGTGCGTCGCCTACCTGGGTCGGAAGTTAGAAAGATCGCCAGGGGCATCGCCCGAGGCTCGCCAAACTCGGAAATTGAAGACTATCGGCGTCGTGACGCCCCCGGCTGCGCGACGATGGGAGGTGCGCCGGGATCCTGTTCGTATTCGTCTTCAGAAATACGATGAACATGGATCCACACTTTGCGATACTCTGCTGGTTTGGTGTTTATGGGATCATGCTTTTCATCGGGCGAACGGAAATAGAGAAATTCGCGCTCTACCACGCGAAATGGAGCCACCATTCCCATTACATATGCTTGATCTTCTGTGTCTCCGGTCATATTGGGAGGAAGTAAGATAATATCGCCTACCTGCGGAAGTGGTGCGTCCGCCGGAAGAAATTCCAGCGCTCCCGGTTTGGCTCCATATCCAGGACGACCCTTTCCCGGGGTCACTTCATATACTTCGACGAGGTTTCGTGTGCTGGGCTTACTCATGATGCACGTCCAATGTTATGAAATTTCGATGAACGTACACTCCTATGGCTTGCCTGTCAATGGTCGCTCTTATCGATGACCATCAGATGACGCCGATGGACGGTGGAGATCTCCGTCGCCATCGGCTCACCGCCGACCCGTCGGCGGGCGTTCTGCGGCGCGCCGTCTGAGTGAGCGGAGCGAGACGCAGCGCACGGTCAATACCAGCCGCTTGCCCGGTGGCACGAGTGTGATTCATGGTTCATGCGCCCGGAGATGGTGTCGGCTCCGACGCAAGCTTCACAGTACCGAGCGTCCCCGCTACCGCTGCGCCGTACCAGCACGTCTCTTTCTGGGAGAGCGCGTAGATCTCCCAGGGGGAACCCTTGCAAACCTCAGCGTGGTCTCGGCGAAGCTGCAGCGTGCACGAGCTGTAGAAGGGGCAGGCAGCTTCGGGCGTGCCGCCGACCTTATCCGAAGGAATGAACTCGTCGCTGGCAAGATGGACACTCACGTAGTGCACCTGACACTGGAGTACCGGGATGGCGCGCTTCGTTACCTCTCGCGTCGCTTGCCCCGGTGTTCCGAACGCGAGCATCAAATCGTGTTCTGGTCGATCGCTGTCGTTGATGTCCTCTTCATTGTTATGAAGTCTCTGAATAACAATGCATGGATCGACAGTGTGAAGGAGCTGCGTGAGCGTGTTTTGATCGAGGTTATCCGACAGAAATGGACGAACGTCCCAGAAGGGATCTTCGAGCCCGCGGCTCAGGAGGACGGAGAACAGCTCTCCTACACGATCCATCGCCGAGGCAGCGATGCCTCGTGATGCATGCATCTTTTTCAAGCCCTTGATATCCTCTAAAATGAGCTTGATGTTATCCACCCGTGCCTCCCGCAGTGCGAGTTCGACCGCAGCAAGCGCATCGTCCCGCGAAGCACTCTGACTTCTCCTCTGCCCAAAATCACGCAAGCCGTCGACAATCGCTCGCGCCGGATCATTGCAGAGTAAGGAGAGCAATCCGCATGCGATCAAGTCCCGTCGCTCGATGCCTGGTGCAAGGTGCTCACCGAGATGGCGCAAGACAAGGTATGGGAAGGCTGGCGCCGCATCATGATCGACAGCCTGACCGTCGATGCCTGCCACGATACGATCGATCTCGAAAGCAAGCCCCTCCTCGATGGCATACAGACCAAGGCGGAGGTTTACTTCTTGACGGACACCCTGATTGGTTTCCACCTCGCACCGGAGCGTGACCTCCGACAGACGGGCGACGCCATTACCAAACGGCAGTTCACGCGACCTTTGATCAACCCCTTTGACGGACTCTAGGACGACGCGCTCTGGACCCTCATCGCCTTCCAAAAGGTCGAGGTAGCTAGCGATCTGGTGCAGCCGCTGTTTGCCTGTCGCGTCAAGACGTGCTGAACCTTGCGACAGGCCGCTCTTGTCGATTGTTCTGGAGAACAATGCGAGTAGCTGCTGTGTGGCGTGGTATCCGGCGAAACCAGAGACCGTCGAAATATTTTGTAAGTAGTGGAAATACTCATGAAAAAATGTAGACAATGTCTCCGCCGATAGCGGATCGATGCGTTGCTTGCTCTGATCGACGAGCGCGTGGTCAGCGGACATCTCGATACAGAATTCATGGGGCTGTAAGCCCCGAGCTCGGCATGTCGTTGTAGGAACATTCGCGAGAGACTACCCGAGGCGCGACCAGTTTTCAAGCACGCCGTGACGTGAGCGCACTCGTTAGCGAAAGATCACCAAACAGGAAGACCGGAGACGCTGCGGCACGACAGCAACAGGTTGGGGCTCCAGGCCGTTGGTCGCTTCTCGACATCGATCTTCATCCGCCGAACGACGCCCTGCCAATCTGCCGCCGCGCGTAGCGCGGCCGGCAGCATTGGCCAGTTGGGCAGCGACTGCTCGACGGTCATGTCCAACGCCTCGTTGCTACCGGGGTATGAACGCCAGGAAGTTCGGAATCTTGCATGATGGTCCTGGCTCGAATGAACTCGTCGATGCGAGAACAATCGCTGATTGTTTTCCCAATGGAGTCTATTATAGCGCTCAGATCCTCCCTCGAAATGTCGTCAAGCGCCTGAACAAGCACCGCGAGCGGCTCCTGGTCGTCAACATGGGCGCCCATCTTGTTTCGGACGAATCGAAGCTTGATTTCGACACGGCCATCAATGTCTCGGGCACCTGTCCCCAGCACCGACGCGCAAGGCATGTGATGTTTGTAAGCAATCCGAAGCAACGTGTCCCCGATTCTGCCGCTTGGATCGTGGTAGACATTCTCGATCAGGCTAATGGCATCAACAATGAGCATCGCCTTAAGAAGTCTAGAGGTGTCGGACTTGTCTCGGGCGAGCTTATACAAGTTCGCGGTAATTTTTATTGTATGCAATATACTCAGAACTTGCGCAAGTCGCCGGTGGATCTCGTCATGTTCAATAATCGCGATCGTCCCCGGACGCACATATGCTAAGTTGTCGACTCCAACACGAGCCAGATTTTCCGCAACGGGCACCGCGTCTGCAAGATACTTTTTGAGCCGCTGATCGGTCGTATCGGGCGACGTCTTGAATGTTGGAATGGCTACGTCGAGCATCGCGAGCTCAGCATATATGTACACCGCTCGATTGTTATAGTCCGCGAATGCTGCCGGAATGCGTTTCCACGCGTCTATTCGCTCTTCGGTAGAAATATCATGCCGGTGGGCCGTGAGTTCCGTGCGTATTTGCAGGTAGTCGCTATGCGGAATGAGCCTGAGCCGAAAGTCGTCGTGCAACTCTGTTAGGTCACGCTTCACAACGTCCAGCTTTTTTCGCTGTTCGGTATCCTTGGGGGACAATCGGTTTCGAACTTGCTGACCATAGCGCACAAACGAGTCGAGATAAATTAGGCCGTGGCGAACAAAAACAGATCGCGCATAATCGTCGCTCGTGCCGAGAGAGACCGCGATCCACTCGATAAGGTTCATCATTCGAAGCGAGTAATTGAGCTTTTCGATAAGGTCTTTGCTCATCGGGCAATTCCTGTGACGCGACTGCGCTTCTCGTTGCCGACTACTTGGTAGTCGCCCCCTGCCCCGTAATGGTGACATTTAGCTGCAGCACCGGAGGCAGATTATCCTGATGGCAGCAGAAGAAGTTGGTAATGTTGTCGACTCCCGCGGGGCCAAACGCCTCGCAAGACGCGGCATTGCCCACGATAACGTTATCAGCGTAGGTGCTGCCTTCGATCAAATATCCGTATTGTGGCTTCCCTTTACCAAGGCATTGACCATCGAGGTTGTTGAGCCGTGAAGCGCGGAAGGTGGCGCTCGCAATACGTTTGCGCTGCGCCTCCAATGCCGTCTTTGCGGCTTCGAGCTGGCGGTCAATTCTCTGAGTGTTTTCTCGTGCATGGTCGATCGCTTTTTGTGTGTTTGCCTCTGCTTCAGCCTGCATCGTACGAACACTGAAAACCAGCCGCACGATGAAGATCGCGGCGAGCACTGCTCCCGCTGCCAGCCCGAACTTCATGCCCGTCGTCATGCTGCCTCCCGCCTTCTAGCCAATCTCACATATTGCATCGAGCCATCACGAATTCGTTCGTCCAGCTCGGAGGGTTCTTCGTCTGTTCTGGCTCCCGTGTCAAGCCCGGCATGCAGCAAAGTGCACGCAACGCTGGGGCACGTTGGACCTAGGTTGCTCATTTTTGCAGCCCAGACCGACTCGGCCGAGGGCGTCCTGGCTTCGGCTGCTCAACGCCATGCGGCTCTGCCGACCGGACGCGCGCGTAGCGCGCGGCTGGGCCGGCAGCAGCCGCGGGTTAGACAGGTGTCGCCCAGTGAGGCGGCGGGCTTCGCCGGCTCCAACGGCGAGTTGGGCGCGGCACCACTTGCGAGGCGACCGAACCATTAAAGATCAAATTCTACAACCTGGAAGTTCCCCTTCTGTAGTTTTTTCCAGTACATCTGACGCTTTTGAACCCGATCTGTCGCGCTTCTGATAGTATGACCTCGATACGCTTCCTTAACGCGAGAGGACTCGCAGTAAGATCCAAGCCATTCATCGATCAAGAGCGTCTCGCCGCTCGCCCCAACAATCCCATATTTGCCCTGTTCTAGCCTACTGCGCGCCCGCACAACAAACTGCGCCTGCGTCGCTTCCTGTTTTTGCTCCAGATCTTTAAGTCGCTTTTGCAGCACCTTCATGATAGCCAGGAGCCTCGTTCGTTCTTCGCGTGGCGGCTGCGTCGACGATCACTTGGGTCGCGTCGTCGTCGCACTCGATAGAATCGGTTTTGCAGGCATCGCGGAGGGCTTTTTCGCGATCGCTTGCCGTTCCTGCTCGGAACTTTTCAAGCAACTCGGCGAGACGTTTCTTCTCGGCGTCCTGCTTTTGCTTTGAGTGCGGCAAATCGTTCGCTTTTCTTACGTTCTTCGTCGGCGGCGTCTTGCTCCGCCTTGCGGAGGTCCGCCAGTCGTTGCCGTTCCTTGCTTGCGGCAATCGCCGCCTCGCTAGGACCGTCAGGTCCACAAGAACACTTCGTCACATGGCCGAAGGATCCTGCGGATCACTGTTCCGCTTATAAATACAGCAATGGGCGACTGTTTGCGCATATCAATCACAAATTCGGGCCTGCCTTCGTCCGCCATGTATCGTCACATATTGTGTGAGGTTGTCAAGTCCGGATCGCTACCGCTCTGCTGCGCGCAACCGTTGTAGGCGATGTTTGCGAGAACGTGCCAAGCGTGACTCCAGGGCTCTCTTGCTTGCTCCGCACAACGCCATGGCTTTCACCTTGCTCGCGCGCGTAGCGCGGGTCAGGTGCAAGCCCTTGTTCGGCAGCTTCGAGATGAGTCACCATTCTATCCAAGGGCGCGGGTTATGGGTCGCATCTTCTTTTCGGAGTCAGATTTGTGCGGTATCCGATGACATGCACGGGGTTCGAGGACTTCCTTCGAGATTCCAGTAGACCGACAGAGCCGCATTCCCCGGCGAAAGCCAATAATTGCAGCGCTTTCCAGTTGTCAGCTTCTTTGATCAGAGTTGAGGTCGCATAGTGTTCTTAAAATCGGGCGGCACCGTAAAACTCGATCCCATTCCGCCGTCAAGACGGATCGTCAACTCCTTTGTTGGCGATGAGTAGTCAACGATGGTCATATTGGCGGTAAATCCTTCAGGCATATGAACCGAGCTTCGAGTTGAGGACTGTTGCCCAAGTCGAGCCCTTTCATCACATCAACCTTTACGGTAACAGCAGACACAGATGCGGCGATCGTGATGTCCTTCCCCTGAATTTGCTTAGTATTCGTCTGCTTAAGGCCAGACCTGACGTTGACGCCACCTGCTCCAACTGGGACTGTGACGTTTCATTTCGATGTTGCCCGAAAAGTCAAGCGAGGCTTCCTCCGCTACAACTTCTGCAGTGATAACATTGACCGTCTTGGTCGAAGTAAAATCGCCGTACGGGCCCTCTGGATTGGGGACTCCGATTGCTTCAACGAGATGCGAAGCATTCTTTAGGGCAAGCGTAGCGGTGTCAGTGTTTTTAACCTTTGCACCGACGCCAACCGCGGTTTGAGAAATCTGAGCCTTGAGTTCAAGGCTGCTCTTGTACGTAGCTTCAAGGTGTTGTAAACTGGCTGATCTGCTGGAATCACGAAAAAACATGCGACGGCTTCCGGACTTACCCGTCGATCGGACAGCTCTTTGACAGGACGACCAAGGCGACGAGCAGAGTTTGGTGAAGTACGCGCACGCAATCCGTCGGAATTACGTCCGTCTGTGCGGCAATAGCTGCGGTCATATTCCCCGGAGCGCCGCCGCAGCTCAATGAGCTCGCGATCAAAAGTACCCAAGCGCTGTTCGCATGAGCATGTTCGTCCTCGCAGGTGTGAAATTAGAATCGGTTGATACTACAATGGCTTTTTGCACTTAGAAATCAACGCGTCAAACGCCTTTGATGTGCCTTCGACTGTCTTTTTTGCGCGCTCGCTTGAGTTATAGACAGCGCGTCGTCGGCTTCCCATGTTTCACGAACTCCATCCGTAAATCGCGGAGCTTATAGTCACGTTCTCTCTTGGGGCATTTCAGCCCAGAGGAGCCCCCACAATTAGATGCGGCTCCTTCGGCGGAACCCGCATAGGTGCATGAGATTTCAACATGGGCGCGCTATTGATGAGCGTCAACGTTTTTGTTTTGCACGTATAGCCCTTTGGGCTTGGTCGAGCCGGTGCTGCTCTCGATATCTTCCTCGATTTTTTCTCTTAGCAACTTGCTCGCGTCTTTGCACCAGGTTTCCGCCTCTGACCAATCTTCGTAGTCGAGAAGGAGGAGCGGCACCGGAATACCGAAGCCCCAAGTCTCTGCATCAGCCTCTTTCGGAGGTTGCTCAGGAATCGGATGGACTGGCTGGAGCTTAAGAGGCACTATCATCTGGGCCGCACTGCCTGTGTCGGCAAGTTGAGGCACTACAACTGTCGAGGCGGGACTTTGGGCTTGAGCGTTAAGCGATACCAATTTTCCTGCGATAGGTCGTCCGTGCGTCGCATCGCGAACCATCCAAAAGTGGCAACGGCGGTTATTCCCGCTGCTGCGGCGATGACGACGGTTGCGCGATAGGTTCGCTTCCGCTTCCTGTCGGTCGATCGAAGCTCACAGCCTTGCATTGAGTTTACAGGTTCCTGTTCATTCTGTCCCATTTTGCTTCACCTTGCCCTATCGGTAAGATCGTAGACACCCGAATTCTCTGTTGTCAAGCGAGTAGCCCCCCGCTCATCGCGCGCGGAACACCGACTCATCGCGGTCCATGCCTTCTTCCGATAAGCTCCCTGGTCGTCCATGCGCTCCCACGCTCGGCAAGTGCTCAATCCCACAAATACTTTTACGGGTTAACTTGTATTCGACCGACCGGCCGAGTTCGCCTTATGATCAAGCTGCCGACCTTCCTTTGCCAGTTCATTATTTTACTAGGCCGCCGACCGCCTGCCCCCCGAACGGACCACCCGCCCGAGATGCACCTCGGATGATCCGCGTCCTTCCGCCCACTTGCAACACCTTTCCCACCCCCTCGAACGATTTCAGCCGGTCGGCTGATCCCCTCCACGCAGACCCGGGCCCACCCCGCTCAGCCGACCGGCCTAATTCATCTGCGCCGCCCTACTCTTCCTCCCCCCTCCGCCCGCTCCTCCCTGCGCGCCCCGGCCATCCGGGCACCCCGTCCAGCGGGCTCCGCACCCCTCGACCCCCGCGGTTCAGCACATGCGTGTAGATCATCGTCGTCGTCACGTCTTTGTGCCCCAGCAGCTCTTGCACGGTCCGGATATCGTACCCGTTCCGCAGCAGATCCGTCGCAAACGAATGCCGGAACGTGTGACACCCCGCGCGCTTGGCCAGATCGGCGGCGCGCACCGCCTATCGCACGGCCTTCTGGAGCACCGTCTCGTGCAGGTGATGTCGCCGCACCTCCCCGGTCTCTGGATGTCGGTAGGTCCGCGTCGCCGGGAACACCCACTGCCACGGCCATTCCCGCCCCGCGTTGGGCAGCTTCCTCCCCAGTGCTTCGGGCAGCGCCACCCACCCGGCACCCGCGGCGAGATCGGCCCTGTGCTGCGCCTTCACCCTCACCAGGTGCTCTTGCAGCGGCTCGACCAGCCGCTCGGGCAGCATCGTGTGCCGGTCTTTCTTCCCTTTCCCCTCGCGCACCGTGATCTCGAGCCGCGCGAAATCGAGGTCCTTCACCCGCAGCGTCGCGCACTCCATCAGCCTGAGCCCCGCCCCGTAGAGCAGCGACGCCATCAGCAACGTCGGCCCGCTCATGTGGCTCAGCACGGCCTCGGTCTCCACCGGGGCCATCACCGCCGGCACCCGCACCGGCCGCTTGGCGCGGGTGAATTCTCCGAGCCGTTCGAGCGGCGTCCCCAGCACGTGGATGTAGAGGTAGAGCAGCGCCGCGAGCGCCTGGTTCTGCGTGGAGGCGCTCACGTGCTCCTCGTTCGCGAGGTGCGAGAGGAACGCTTCGATCTCGCCTGCTCCCATCTCCTTGGGGTGCCGCATCTTGTGGAAGTGGCAGAATCGCCGGATCCAGTGGCAATAGGCCTCGGCGGTTCGGGGACTCTTGCCCTGTGTCCGGATCGTCTGGCGCACCCGATCGAGCAGGCGGGGGCTCTCGTGTTCGGGGCGAGCATGGGAAGGGTTCGGGTTCGACATGCCCGCCCCATCCTCAGGAACCATGCCAGACCGCCCCCTCTCAATTCCGCGGATTTCAGGGGTATTTTTCTCGTGGAGAGGGTGGCGGCGTCATTTCCGCCATGGCGCCGCCAGGCGATTGGCCCCGGTGAGAAGACGCCCCCACCGACGGAGACGCCGCCGCCGCGTGGAGAGACGAGGGAGCCCTCGACGTCGAAAACTCCGCCTCGTGGTGAGACGCCTCCGCCTCGTGGTGAGACGCCTCCGCCTCGTGGGGAGACGAGGGAGCCACCGAGGGAGACGCCTCCGCCTCGTGGGGAGACGCCTCCGCCTCGTGGTGAGACAAGGGAGCCCTCGACGACGAACACGCCGCCCCCGAGGGAGAAGACGACGGCACCGCCGGACAAGGCTCCCCCACCGAGGAGCACGCCGCCACCGAGGACCGACCCTCCGCCTCGTGGTGAGACAAGGAGCACTCGACGACGAAGCCGCCCCCGAGGGAGAAGACGACGGCACCGCCGGACAAGGCTCCCCCACCGAGGAGCACGCCGCCACCGAGGACCGACCTCCCCGCGTCATTTTCACCCCCCGACGGCTCCTCCGCGGTCCGTTGTTCGTTCGATCTTCGTTCGATCTTCGTTCGTTCTGACGCGCCCCGTCATTTCCCTTCGCCAACCCCCGCGCACCGCTCCCCGCCGCCGTAGTACAAACCCGCGCCCCTCCCGATGCGCGAGCGCCTCATCCTCTTCGCCGTCCTCATCGCCGCCGCCCTCCTGGCCGCCGGCCTCGTCCTTCCCAAATCGCGCCGCCCCAAGACCGACGACCCTCCCGCCGACCTCCCCGACACCACCGCCGCCCCGCCCGCCATCGTCGCCTCGATCGCCCCGAGCGCTTCCGTAAGCCCTTCCGCAAGCGCGCCGAAGCCGAAGCCCCCGCCGCCGGCCTATGTGCACCTCGACCCGGACAGCGAGCGCGCATGCGGCCCCGGCATGGTCCTCGTCGATGGCACGTACTGCCCGTATGTCGGCCACACCTGCCTCCACTTCCTCATCGAGGAGCGCGACGTCTGCCAGCGCTACGCGCCCGATGTCCTCTGCGAGGGCAACCTCCAGCACCGCCGCTTCTGCATCGACCTCTACGAGTACCCGAACATCGAGGGCATCGTCCCGGCCGTCATGGTCAACTACAACGACGCGAAGCGCGCGTGCGCCGTCGAGGGCAAGCGGCTCTGCACCGTCCCGGAGTGGGAGTTCGCGTGCGAGGGCACGGAGATGTGGCCGTATCCGTACGGGATCGAGCGCGATCCCACGGCGTGCAACATCGACCAGAACATCCCCATGCCGGAGCTCAACGCGTTCTCGGATCCCTGGAAGATCTCGGCCGAGGTCGAGCGCCTCGATCGCCGCGTCCCCTCGGGCACGTTCGCGCGGTGCATCAGCCCGTTCGGGGTGCGGGACATGACGGGGAACGTCGACGAGTGGGTCGAGAACGAGAACGGCAAGAAGGACGACAAGCCGTACCGGTCGTCGCTCAAGGGTGGGTACTGGGGGCCAATCCGCGCGCGTTGCCGGCCGATCACGTCGTCCCACAACGAGTGGTTCAGCTTCTACCAGGTCGGTTTTCGCTGCTGCAAGGACGCGGAGGGCGGGGGCAAGGCGGTGGGGCCGGCGCCGCCGGGGGTGCGCTTGCCGCGCGTGCGACCGATGAACGCGCCGCCGCGCGAGACGCCCTGAGCTTGCCCGGCGCTTGACCTCCCCGGGGCGCTGCCTTCATCGTGACGGCATGCGACGCGCCCTTCGCTCCCTCGTCCTCGTCCTCGTCTCCATCGCGGCGCTCGCCGGCTGCGACCCGGCCGGGCCCGCGGCGTCGGGGAAGATCACGCTCGGCGACGGGATCGATCCCGCCTCGTTCCAGACGCTGGAGCTGCGCGCCGCGCCCGATTTCGGCATGGCCTTCGACCCGGCGCACCCGAACTTCGTGCCGGATAAATCGTGGCTCGACAACGGCGGCGACCTCAAGGACATCAAGTTCCCCTTCGACTACACGATCGGGCAGCCGCTCGGGACGACGGAGCAGCAGCACTGGCGCGTCATCGGCTGGCTCTCCAAGGGCGCGTCGGGCACCGCGGGCGCGCTCCCGGCGAGCGGCGAGCCCTTCGGCACCCAGGCGTTCGACCTCATCAAGTGCGGCATCGCAGGCGGCTTCTGCGCCACGACATCGGGCGTCGATTTCACGATCGACAAGACCGCACCCTGAGGCTCGCAGCACCTTTCCACCCGAGCACGACCCCCACCGAGCCTCCCGAACCCCGACCGTTAGGGAGGGGATCTTCAACGCTCCCAGCGCCCCGCTTGCTCGCAGCGCTTGGCGGCACCTCCCGGGCGTGGAACAATCGCGCGCGATGGAGCCCGGCCGAACTCGATGAGCCTCGCCATCCAACCGGGGCAGATCCTCGCCGGCAAGTACCAGGTCGAGCGCGTCATCGGCGAGGGCGGCATGGGGGTGGTGATCGCCGCGCTCCACCTGCAGCTCGATCGCAGGGTGGCGCTCAAGCTGCTGCGGCCGGAGCTCGTGCAGAGCCGCGAGACGGTGCTGCGCTTCTCGAACGAGGCGCGCAGCGTCGGCAAGATCGAGAGCGAGCATGTGGCGAAGGTGCTCGACGTGGGGGTGCTCGACGACGGGGCGCCCTTCATCGTCATGGAGTACCTCGACGGGCGCGATCTCTCGGTGCTCATCAAGCAGGGCGGGGCGCTGCCCTGGCCCGACGCGATCGAGTACGTGCTCCAGGCATGCGAGGCGCTCGCCGAGGCCCATGTGAAGGGCATCGTCCACCGCGATCTGAAGCCGGCGAACCTGTTCCTCATCCACCGGCCGGATGGGTCGCCGGCGATCAAGGTGCTGGACTTCGGCATCTCGAAGGCGGCGATCGGCGGGCAGGAGCAGGGGCTGACGCAGACCTCGGCGGTGATGGGATCGCCGTCGTACATGGCGCCGGAGCAGCTCAAATCGGCGCGGCAGGTGGACGCGCGGACGGACGTGTGGGCGCTCGGGATCATCCTGCACGAGCTCTTGACGGGGGAGGCGGCGTTCAAGGCCGACACGGTGCCGGAGCTCTACGTGGCGATCTTGCAGGACGCGCCGCCGCCTCTGCGATCGCGGCGGAGGGACGCGCCGGCGGGGCTCGAGGCCGCGGTGCTGCGCTGCCTGGAGAAGGATCCGGCGCGGCGCTTCGCCAACGTGGGCGAGCTCGCGGCCGCGCTCGCGGAGATCGCGCCGCCGCGGGCGCAGGCGTCGATCGATCGGATCATGAAGATCACCGGCGTGCCGGGCTCGCTGCGGAGCCGGCCGAGCCAGAGCCAGCAGGCGATGAGCGCGGCGGGGCAGGGGTCGTCGAGCCGCGGAGGCCAGCGGTCCTCGGGGGCGCCGAGCTCGCTCGGGATGGATCCGACGGTGGTGCCGGGGAGCGGATCGCAGCCGGTGCCGCCGACGCGGATCGCAGGGGCGACCGGGGTGAGCTACGGGCCGGGGCAGGGGAGGGCGTCGCACCCGATGGGGCCGCAGGGGTACGGGCACCCCGGCGCGACGGCGCACCAGGGCGGGCACTATTCACAGCAGCCGCAGCAGCCGGTTTACCCGGCGGCGACGCAGCACGCGGCGCAACACGCGACGCAGCATGCCCAGCAGCACGCTCCGCAGCACACGCCGTACGGGCCGGGGCCGATGGGGCCTCCGCAGGGGTATGCGCAGGCGCAGCCGCAGCCCAGGCAAGGGATGCACCCGTCGACGGTGATCCTGATCATCCTGGTGGTCGCGGTGGCCCTCTTCGGGGGAAGCTGCATGCTGTGCGTCTGCGTGGGCGCGGCAGCCGGGGACAATGGGGGCGGAAGGCGCCGCTCCGAGGTCGATCCTTCGCTCCCCTTCCCACCCCGGGCCGGTTGGACTACCTTGCCGGCCGGTGATTCCCGTGGCCCCAGTTCGCCGCCGTTCGTCGAGCCCCGGCTCGGGCTCGGCGCGTCCGTTCCTTCCGGGACGCCACGGCCGGGGCATGGGCGCTCGCCCGCGCAGGAATTGCTGCCGTTCGAGCGGCCGAGCGGCGTCGGACCACGGGAGGATGCCTAGTGTGCGGGCCTATAGCTCAATTGGTCAGAGCCCCCGGCTCATAACCGGGCTGTTCCTGGTTCGAGTCCAGGTGGGCCTACTTGGTGGCAGCGTGCCGAGCAAGGAGCAGAGCGTTCAGTGAGCATTGTCGCGCAGATCCCGTACCTTGAGGAGCTTTCTTCGATCGACGTGGAGATCAAGCGGATCGACGAGCAGCTCGAGCAAAAGAAGAGCAACCTGACCGGGATGCGATCCGAGGTGAAAGGCCTCGAAGACCGGCTCCGCGTGGACCGAGAGACCCTCGCCTCGATGGAGAAGACCAAGGCCGAGCTGCACACGGAGCTGCGGCAGATGACGCAGCAGATCGAGCGCTCGCGCGAGAAGCTGAACCGCTCCCGGAGCGAGCGGGAGTCGAACGCGGCGCAGCGCGAGCTGGAAGAGCTGCGCAAGCTGCACCGCGATCGCGAGGACGACGTGGAGAAGCTCGCGCAGACCTCCGAGGCGGCGCGGCTCGCGATCGAGGAGACGGAGGGCAAGCGCGCGGCGCTCTCCGGCGATCTCGAGGGGAGCAGCGAGGGGATCACGACCTCCATCGCCGAGCTCGAGGCGAACCGGATCCGCGCCGCCGAGGCGCGCAAGGCGGTGGTGGCGAAGCTGCCGCCCGCGCTCTACCGGAAGTACGAGACGATCCGCGGGCGCCGCCCCGTGGCCATCGCGAAGACGCACGACGGGACGTGCCTCGGCTGCCACGTGGCCGTGCCGCCGATGATGTTCCAGAAGATGCGCCGCCAGAACGAGTTCGAGACCTGCCCGCACTGCAAGCGGCTGCTCTACTACGTGCCGCCGGAGCCGCCGGCGGCCCAGGCGCCCGATCCTTCCCGTGCGTCCTGAGCCGCGCTCTCCCTCGGCCCCTGCCGCCTTCGCGCCCCGCGAGGGAGGGCAGGGCTCTGCGCCCCGGCGGGGATGGGCCGGGCCGGGAGGGGCGCGTTGAAATCCTGCGACGCATGCCACCGGCTGTTCCCCGATGACGGCGGCTTTTGCCCGATCGATGGCAAGCCGCTCAGCCCGATCGATCGGACCAAGCCGCCCACGGACGCGAGCGACAAGCGGATGGGCGCGACCCTCTGCAACGGCCGCTACCAGATCTGGCGGACGGTCGCCGATGGGGGCATGGGCCGCGTCTACCAGGCGCTCGATCTCGAGAAAGACCGGGGCGTGGCGCTCAAGGTGCTCCACAGCGAGTACGCGATGGACCCGGTGTCCGTCGAGCGGTTCAAGCGCGAGTTCGAGCTCAGCGCCGCGCTGCCCCACGACTACATCGTCGAGGTGCTCGATTTCCAGCAGACGGAGGACCAGAGCTACGCGCTCGTGATGGAGTACCTCGAGGGCGAGGAGCTGCGCATGCTCCTCAAGCGCGAGAAGGTGCTGCCGCCCGAGCGGGTGATCCGGATGATCGCGCAGGTGGCCCTCGGCCTGAGCGAGGCGCACGAGCGGAAGATCGTGCACCGCGATCTGAAGCCGGACAACATCTTCCTCTGCGGCACGCACCAGGGCGATCGGGTCAAGATCCTCGACTTCGGGAGCGTGCGCGACAACTCCGCGGGGGCGAAGAAGCTCACCGTGATGGGGACGACGATCGGCTCGCCGTTCTACATGTCGCCGGAGCAGGCCCAGGCCTTGCCATCGCTCGATCACCGCGCCGACGTGTGGTCGATGGCGGCGATCGTCTACGAGTGCCTGACGGGGCGCGTGCCGTTCCTGGCCACGTCGGGGCCGGCGATCCTGCTCGCCATCCTCAGCGAGGAGCCGAAGCCGCCGAGCGAGGTGGGCGCGGCGCACAAGGTGCCCGCGACGCTCGATCCGGTGATGGAAGAGGCGCTCGCCAAGAACCCGGACATCCGCATCCCGACCATCGCGGCGCTCGCCGACCGGGTGGGCAAGGCCTACGGCTTGCAGGGGACGCACGCGGACTGGGCGGCGATCCCCCAGGAGCAGCTCGGCGCGCAGATCCGCGAGGCGCTGCCGGCCCTGCTGGAGCAGCATGCGGCCGAGAAGGCGGCGATGCCCGACACGAGCGCGATGGACGCGGCCTTCAAGGCGGCGAGCTCCGAGTCGGCCTTCAAGGCCGGGTCCGAGGGAGGCCCCGCCGCCTTCGCGGACGACATGGTGATGGGCGTGCCCTCCGGCTCGCCCCGGTGGCTCGTCCCGGTCATCGCGGGCGCCGCCGTGATCGTGGGCGTGGTCATCGCCCTGATCTTCGCCCGATGACGGTTTGCTCGCATCGATTTGTATCGATCCGGGCCGCCCTCCGTCGAAACGACAAGAACGGCCTCGGCCCGTCGTTCGCCCCCGCCCGGCCCCGCCGTGGCAAGGAGAGTCACCCCGTGATAACCCTGTCGACCATGAACCAGCCCTCCGCTTCCCGCTCCACCTCCAGCACCTTCTCCTTCGTCGCCCTCGCAGCCCTCGGCTTCGCCGTCTCCCTCGGCTGCGGCAAGAGCGAGGCCGCCCAGGACCGCGGTGCCAAGCCCGAGGCGGCCCCCGTCGCCGCCGGCGCCAAGGCCGAGACGGACAACTACGTGGCCGAGATGAAGGCGAGCGGCTCGTACGCAGCCGGCAAAGAGGGCACGGTCGAGGTGACGCTCAAGACCAAGGGCGACTACCACATCAACAAGCAGTACCCCTACAAGTTCAAGATCGCCGAGCCGGCGCCCGACGGCGTGACCTTCCCCAAGCCGATGCTGAAGCGGGAAGATGGGACGTTCGAGGAAAAGACGGGCAGCTTCAAGCTCCCGTTCACCGTCGCCAAGGCCGGCCGGGCGAAGATCGCCGGCACCTTCTCCATCAGCGTGTGCAGCGACGCCAACTGCGTGATGGATAAGGTCGCGCTCGAAGTCGACGTCGACGTGAAGTAGCGCGAGCGTTATGCTCGCGCCCGCGTGAGCACCCACAAATCGCACAAGAGCGAGCTCGCTGCCTCAGGAGGCGCCCCGAAGACGGGGCGCGGCCTGAGCGCGTTGAGCGCGTTGGCCGAGCTCGACACGATCGCCAAGTCCGTCGAGCAGCGCTTCCGCGAGGGGAGGCGCGTGCTGTCGTTCCAGGAGTTCCTGGAGCTGTTCGCGTCCGCGCCCGGCCGCTTCGGGCGCGACGCCGCGCGCTACGTGCGCGACATGTTCGACCACTTCGGCACGCGCCCCGTGCGCAAGCCGTGGGGCGAGGTCACCCGCTATAACCTCTTCGATCTGCCGTGGGAGGCGCCGAGCGCGGCCGGCTACCAGGGGCGCGACGCGCCGCTCATCGGCCACGAAGACCTTCAGGCCGAGCTCTACCGGAGCCTCTCGAACTTCGTGCAAGAGGGCCGGGCCAACCGCCTCGTGCTCATGCACGGGCCGAACGGCTCGGCCAAGAGCACCGTCGCCGCATGCGTGCTCCGCGCGCTCGAGCACTACTCCACGCTCGACGAGGGCGCGCTCTATCGCTTCCACTGGATCTTCCCGAGCCGCAAGGTCGTGCGCGGAGCGATCGGCTTCGGCGAGTCGGGCAAGGCGGGCCCCGACGACGGGCAGAGCTACGCCCACCTCGACGACAAGCACATCGACAGCCGGCTCGTGATCGAGCTGCGCGATCACCCGCTCTTCCTCCTGCCCATCCGCGAGCGGCGCGCGCTCGTGCAGCGGCTCTACGCCGAGGCGGGCGAGGCGGACTCGCCGCCCGACTGGCTGATGAGCGGCAAGCTCTCGCACAAGAACCAGCAGGTCTTCGAGGCCTTGCTCGCGTCGTACAACGGCTCGCTCACCGAGACGCTGCGCCACGTGCAGGTCGAGCGCTACTTCATCTCCCGCCGCTACCGCACCGGCGCGGTCACCCTCGGCCCCGCCCTCTCGGTCGACGCCGGCGAGCGGCAGATCACGGCCGATCGCTCGCTCGCCTCGCTGCCGACCTCGCTCCAGGCGACGACGCTCTTCGAGGCCCACGGCGAGCTCATCGAGGCGGCCGGCGGCGTGCTCGAGTTCAGCGATCTGCTCAAGCGGCCGATCGACGCCTACCGCTACCTCCAGCTCACCCTGGAGACGGGCGAGGTCGCGCTCCAGCAGCAGACGGTGCAGACCAACGTGGTGATGATCGGGAGCGCCAACGAGGTGCACCTGCACGCCTTCCGCGAGCACCCCGAGTTCCCGAGCTTCCGGGGCCGCTTCGAGCTGCTCCGCGCGCCCTACCTCCGGAGCTTCCCCGACGAGCAGGCCATCTACGACGGTCAGATCGCCCCCTTCGTCAAGCGCCACGTCGCCCCGCACGCGACGCGCCTCGCCGCCCAGTTCGCCGTGCTGACGCGGATGCGGCAGCCCGAGGCCAAGCGCTACAGCGAGCAGCTCGCGCCGATCATCTCGTCGCTCACCGCCGCCGAGAAGATGGATCTCTTCGCCACCGGCGCGCCGCCCGATCGGCTCGACGCCGACGCGCAGAAGCTGCTCGTGGCCAACGTCGCCGCGCTCTACCACGAGAGCGACACGGCCGTGGATTTCGAGGGCAGCCTCGGCGTCTCTCCGCGCGAGGTGCGCACCCTCTTGCTCGACGCGGCGCAGAGCGGCGACTACGCGTGCCTCTCGCCCTTCGCGGTGCTCGCCGAGCTCGACGAGCTGTGCAAGCGCTCCACGGAGTACGACTGGCTGAAGGAGAAGGCGCAGGCCGGCGGCTACCACGATCACCGGCTCTTCCGCGAGCTGTGCCGTGCGCGCCTGCTCGACGTGATCGAGCAGGAGATGCGCACGGCGAGCGGCCTCGTCGACGAGATGCGCTACGGCGAGCTCTTCGACCGGTACATCACCCACGTCAGCGTGCTGGTGAAGGGCGAGAAGATCCGAAACCCCCACACCGGCGAGATGGAGAGCCCGGACGAGCGGATGATGCGCGAGGTCGAGGCCCTGCTCGGCGTGCGCGCCAAGAACGACGACTTCCGCAACGGCCTCTTCTCGACCATCGCCGCCTGGGCGATCGATCACCCGGGCGAGAAGATCGTCAACGCGGTGGTCTTCGCGGGGCCGATCCGCAAGCTGCGCGAGTCGGTGTTCACCGAGCGGCGCAAGGGCGTGGCGCTGCTCGTGCGCGACCTGGTGAGCATCCTCCGGAGCCGCGCGCTCGCGACCAACGGCGGCGAGGAGGGCAAGGCGCCGAAGGGCGGCTGGGCCGAGCTTCACGAGGATCAGAAGAAGAACGCGCTCGCCGCGCTCGAGCGGCTCAAGGGGATGGGCTACTGCGAGAGCTGCGCCCTCGACGCCGCGAGCGCCGTGCTGCGCGCCCGCTACGCCGAGCTCGTGACGTGACGGCGGTGCCCTCGTGCTGATCGACACCCACTGCCACCTCGACGCGCACTACTTCCCCGAGGGCCCCGATCCGGTGATCGCCCGCGCCAAGGCCGCCGGCGTCGGCGAGCTCGTGGTGATCGGCGTGGGCCAGACGCTCGGTCCCGCGCGCGAGGCGATCGCCCTCGCAGAGCGCCGCCCCGATTGCCACGCGGTCGTCGGCCTCCACCCGCACGACGCGAGCTGCCTCGACGACGCGATGCTCGCCGAGCTGACCGCGCTCGCCGCGCACCCGCGCGTCGTCGCGGTGGGCGAGATCGGCCTCGACTACCACTACGACCGCTCCCCGCGCGAGGCGCAGCAGGCCGTGTTCCGGCAGCTCATCGCGCTCGCCCGCGCCGTGAAGAAGCCCATCGTCGTCCACACGCGCGAGGCCGCGGCGGACACGATCGCGATCCTGCGGGACGAGGGCGCGCGCGAGGTGGGCGGGATCATCCACTGCTTCTCGGAGGATCGCGCCTTCGCCGAGCAGGCGCTCGATCTCGATTTCGACCTGTCTTTCTCGGGGATCGTGACCTTCAAGACGGCGCGCGCCGTGCACGAGGTGGCGGCCTTCGCGCCGGAGGACCGGATCCTCGTCGAGACCGACAGCCCGTACCTCGCCCCTGTGCCCTTCCGCGGCAAGACCTGCGAGCCGGCGCACGTGGTGCACACGGCGCGGCGCGTGGCCGAGCTGCGGGGCATGCCGGTCGACGTGCTGGGCGCGCGGACGACGGAGAATGCGCGGCGGAGGTTGAGGTTGCCGCAGGTGGGTTGAGACGGGAGGGGGGAGCGGGAACGGGAACGGGAACGGGAACGGGAGTGGGAGTGGGAGTGGGAGTGGGAGTGGGAGTGGGAACCTCGGGGTTGCTTGTGCCGTCTGACGGGGGAGCGGTGCACCCGGGCTGAAATCGTGCCCGGGCTGCGCAGCGCGCCCTTCTGTGCGACGATGAGGAGCAGGATGGAACGACGGATCCGGGATCGAGGGCGCGTCGCGTCGGCCTGGATGATCTCCATCGTCGGTCACCTGGCGAGCTTCGGGCTCACGGGTCTGCTCCTCGCCGGGTCGCTCGGCCGCAGCGCTCCGGCCCCGGGCGCGTCGCCTGCGCCGCGGCCTGCCGCCGCACCGCCGTCCGATACCATCCCGATCGAGCTGCCCCGGGTGAGCGGCGATGCGTTCTCGAACGCGGCGCCGAGCCCGACGGTCGAGCCGGCGCCGGATCTGCTGGCGCGCGGAGGGAGAGGCGACTCCGCGCCCCGATCAGCGCCGGAGCGGCCACGGCGGGACGGACACGGTGCGCGATCCGGCGATGAACCTCTCCGATCGCGCCGATCCGCTCCTGCTCTCGCCCGATCCGATCTCGCGCCTCGATCGCAACCAGATCCAGCGGATCCGTTCGTCCGATCATCGATCGTCGCGCGAGGACTGGCGCGCCAGCAAGGAGCCGATGCAGCTCACCTTCCTCGCGATGGGGCAGGGCGAGAGCGATCACCCCGAGCACCTGCGCCCGAGCGATCGCGATCCTTCGCAAGGCGCGCGGGAGAGCGGCGCTCCGCATCGGGCCGGCGGCATGCTCGGCGGATCGCCCCTGCCGCCCGGCGAGGGCGCTCTTGCGAGGCCGCTCGGCGCGCCGGCGGAGGGCATGCCGCGCGCGTCGGCCGGCCTCGGCGTGCGCGACGGCCAGCCCGGCCTCGATCACCGGGCGAGCGCCAAGGTGGGCCTCGGCAGGCCGCTCGTGCAGGAGGGCATGCCGTCAGTGCCCGCGGCGGTGCGCGGCAAGCCCGCCGACACCAAGGACGCCGAGCAGGAGGTGATGGCCAACCCGTCGCTCATCCACGCCGGGACGGCCGGCGGCGCCTCCGGGCCCGGCGTCGGCGGTGAAGACAGCCCCGGCGCACCCGGCGCAGGCGGTCTGAGCGGCCCCGGCTCCATGTCGCGCCCGCTCGGCACCGGCCTCGGCCCCGGCCTCGACATCGACCCGCGCGATCGCCGCCGCACCGACTACCTCCGCCAGGTGAGCGCGCGGATCTACCCTTTGTGGGCGAACGCCTTCCCCAAGTGGGCCATCGCCGAGGGCCTTCAGGGCACGGCCACCATCAGCTTCACCATCCTCAGCGACGGGAGCATCGCCAGCGTCGTCATCACCCGCCCGAGCGGCATCCCGGAGTTCGACGAGAACTGCCGCCGCGCCGTGCTCCGGGCCGCGCCCTTCTCGCCGCTCCCCGCCGAGCTCGGGCAGAGCCTCCGCTGGGCCGAGTCCTTCGAGGCGAAGAACCCGGCGATCGTCCCGCGATCCGCGCGGAATCCCTGAGAGAACCCCGGGGCCGATCGACGATCGCCATCGCCCCCTGCTCCAAGCGGTTGACAGACCGCGTTCGGATCGCCATAGTCCGCCGCCGTTTCCGGGCAGTAGCCCACCCCGCCGAAGTAGCTCAGTCGGCTAGAGCAGGCGTTTCATACGCGCCGGGTCGGGGGTTCGATTCCCTCCTTCGGCACCCGTTCTTCCCCGTCCGTCACCGCCGCCCAGCCAGCGGCGCCCACCCGAAACGAGCGAGCATCGAGCGCATTTCAGGCGCGATTCTCGCTCGTTCCTTTTTCGGCAAGCCGCTACGAGAGCAGCCTGTCCAGATCGTCCGCAGACAGCTCGCTGAGCGGTCCGCGCTCGCCGCGGATCACGCTCTCGGCGAGCGCTTGCTTCTGCCGCTTCAGCTCGGCGATCCGCTCCTCCACCGTGTCCTTGCTCAGCAGGCGGTAGGCGAACACCGAGCGCCGCTGGCCGATGCGGTGCGCGCGATCGACGGCCTGCGCCTCCGAGGCCGGGTTCCACCAGGGGTCGAGCAGGAACACGTACTCCGCGGCGGTGAGGTTCAGGCCCACGCCGCCCGCCTTGAGGCTGATCAGGAACACGCCGCACTCCGCGTCGCGCTGGAAGCGATCGACCCGCGCCTCCCGATCGCGCGTCGATCCGTCGAGCTCCTCGAAGGCGATGCCCTCGGCGCGCAGGAGCGGCGCGAGCAACGCCAGGAGCGACGTGAACTGCGAGAAAACGAGCGCCTTCTGCCCCGCCTCGCGCAGCTCCACGAGCCTCGGCACGAGGGCTGACAGCTTGGCGCTCGGCTCGTGCTTGCGCTTCGGATCGACGAGGCCCGGGTGACATGCCGCCTGCCGGAGCCGCAGCAAGGCCTCGAGCACGTGCACGCGCGCGGCGCCCATGCCCTCGCGCGAGACCTTGCGGAGCAGCTCGTTGCGGTAGTGATGCCGGAGCTCGTCGTAGAAGTCGCGCTCCTTCGGGCCGAGCTCGCACACCCAGGTCTCTTCGAGCCGCTCGGGCAGATCCGGCGCGACCTCGGCCTTGGTGCGGCGGAGCAGGAAGGGGCGCACCGCCTTCGCCAGCACGGAGACCGTCTCCGGGGTCGGATCGCGCGTCGCGGCCTCGAAGGCCGAGGCCTTGCCGAGCAAGCCCGGGTTCAGGAAGCCGAAGAGCGACCACAGCTCGCCGAGGTGGTTCTCGATCGGCGTGCCGCTCAGGGCGAGCCTGCGGGCCGCGGTGAGCGAGCGGGCCGCCTTGGCTGTGTCCGAGGTCGCGTTCTTGATCGCCTGCGCCTCGTCGAGCACGAGGTAGTCGAGCGCGACCGTGGAGAGCGCCTCCACGTCGCGGCGCATCGTCCCGTAGGTGGTGAGCACCAGATCGAAGCGCGCGAAGTGCTCGCCCGGCGGCTTCCGATCTTGCCCGGTGTGCTCCAGGACGCGCAGATCCGGGGCAAAGCGCGCGGCCTCGCGCTTCCAGTTGAAGAGCAGCGAGCGGGGCGCGACGACCAGCGAGGGCTTGCCGGAGCGACGGCCCGCGAGGAGCGCCAGCACCTGCACCGTCTTGCCGAGGCCCATGTCGTCGGCGAGGCAGCCGCCGAAGCCCGCCCGATCGAGCGATCCGAGCCACGCGAGGCCCTCTTTCTGGTAGCCGCGCAGCTCGCCGGTGAAGCCCGCGGGCGGCTCCGCCGGCCCGAGCGGACCGCCCTCGCCGAGCCGTTCGCGCGCCTCGGTGAAGGCCGCGTCCACCTTGGCCTCGCAGGCGCGGACGAGCGTGTCGAGGAGCGGCACCTGGCTCGGCAAAAAGCGGATCGTCTTCTTCTTCGCCTCGCCCAGGCCGAGCAAGAGGCCGTGCTTGCGCAGCCAGTCCTCGGGCAGGACGCCCAGCGTCCCGTCGTCGAGCACGACCGTGCTGTCGCCTCGCCGGAGCGCGGCGAGCACGTCCGGGAGCGGGACGCGAAACCCGTCGAAGCGCAGGCTCCCGCCGAGATCGAACCAGTCGACGCCGGACGATTTCACGAAGAGATCGGACCCGGTCGAGCGCCGGTAGACCTTGCCCGCCGCGTCGACCGTGAAGCCCTCGGCGAGCAGCGTGCTCACCACGAGCGGGAGGCGCGTTGCCGCGAGCTTGAGGTGCGCGCCCTCCGGCACGCCTGCGGTGCCCCGCGGGACGCTCTCCAGGCCGAGGGACGCGAGGCGGGTGCGCGCGGCTTCCTCGGCGGCTGGATCGCGGCGCACGAGCGCCATGCGCCCGCCGTCGAAGGCCACCTTGCCGGGGCGCTCGGCGGGCACGAGCACGCCTCCGTAGTCGACGTGGAGCGACGCGTGCAGGAGCGGGCCGCGCGGGCCTTCGGCGAGGGTCGGCGCGTGGATCTGGAGCTTGGGGCGGGCCTCGGCGGTCACCTCGCGCAGGGCGAGGCCGGGCGGCAGATCGAGCGGGGGCGGGGAGGGCAGGGTAAACAGCTCTTCGAGGAAGGCCGCGCGCCTCGCCGGGGGGATCACCACCTGCCGGTGCTGGCGCAAAAGGCCGAGCCACGAGGACGCGCCGCCGTCGTCGACCTGCCCGAGCATGCCCTGGGCGATGGCGAGGCCTCCCTCGAACATCGCCGTCAGCTCCGCGAGCGGCACCGTGCGATCGCCGAGGCGCACTTGCCCGATCACCGCCCAGGTCGGCTCGGCGGCGCCCGTGTCCCGCAGCTCCACGCGGAGGCGCAGGGCCCAGGGCTCCTCGGTCCAGGTGAGCGTCGTGGTCACGCCGAGCTCCGGCCCCGCGAGCAAGAGCCGCCCCGTGCGCGCCATCGCCGGGAGCAACCGGTCCCGCCCGGCACGGGAGAGCTGGAAGCGCTCCGGTGAGCCTCGTTCGGTCACCTCCCGCTGCGCGTAGGAGGCCGTGGATCCCAGCAGATCCCGCAGCGCGGCGAGGAGCATGCGATCGTCCGGATCGGCCGCGGTCGCTGCGTGCGCTTCGCTGACCGGCATGCGCGCCCAGCGCGAGGGCTTCTCCCCCGGGGGGTGGAAACGCTCTTCGACGGCCACCCAGGGGTTTCCCTTGTCGAAGGCCGAGGGCAAACTGAGGACGTAGCGCAGCTCGCGGCGGGCCGCGGGGGGCGGCTCGGGCCGGCGCACTGGGGTGTTCGACTTCGGCTGGGCGATGAACTGCCGGAGCATCGCGGCGATGGTCGGATCGACGGGGGAGCCGGGGCGCTTCACGGGGCGGTTGGTCTAGCGCGGAGCGGGCGGCCCATAAAGGGCGCGCTGCCGCCCACCCCCGGCCGGCGAGCTGATAGCCTCGTTCCTGGAACCATCCCTCCGGCGACGGGTCCAAGCTCGGGAGCTCGCTGATGCCCACGCCTACCCTCCGCGTCCGCCTCCTCGTCGCCTCCCTCGCGCTCTTCGCCCCCGCGCTCCTTTCGTGCGGCGAAGCGCCCATCGGCCTCGCCCCGCGCGCCCATACCTGGGCCGAGCTGCGCGTCGTCCGGAGGGCGATCTCCGTCACCCCGCCGGGGGAGAACGAGCGCGCCCCGTACCCCCGCGAGCGCCTCGTCGACGGCGAGGTGGTCACGATCACCGAGGGCGGCCTCGGCTGGCTCCGCCGCGACGGAGGCGCCACGCTCCTCGTCCGCGGCCCCGCGAAGCTCCGCCTCCGCGGCGAGAGCATCGAGCTCGACGAGGGCCGCGCCTTCGTCGACACCCGCGAGCCCGGCACCACCGCGCTCGACACCCCGGCCGGCCGCCTCTTGCTGACGCAGGTGCGCGCGAGCATCGACGCCCACGCCCAGGGGCCGACCGAGGCCTACGTGCTCTCCGGTGAGGTGCGGAGCGGTAGCCGGGGTCGGGCCATCGCCGGGGAGATCCTGCGCATCGAGGGCGGCGGCAAGGGCGGCGAGCCCAAGGCGTCCACGGCGCCCGCGCTCACCTGGGACGACTGGACGGGCGGGCTCGCCACCACCGATCGCGCCGCCGAGCCCGCGCCCTACGGCGTCGGCACCATCGGCGCGCGCACCCCCGGCGAGCAGGGCGTCCCGCGCTTCCCGCTGGCCATCCATCGGCTCGATGTGCGGGTCTCGATCGATCAGGATTTCGCGGTCACCGAGGTCGACGAGACCTTCTTCAACCCGAGCTCGGACACGGTGGAGGGCATCTACCGTTTTCGCACGCCCGAGGGCGCGACGCTCCACCGCTTCGGCGTCGATCGCGAGGGCGTGGTCGTGTGGGGCCGGGTCAAGGAGAAGCAGGCCGCGGCGGCGCAGTACCAGGCCAACGTCTACCAGGGATCGAAGGAAGATCCGGCGCTGCTCGAATGGGACGCGCCCGGCGTCTACCGCGCGAGGCTCTACCCGATCGGCCCGGGCGAGTCGCGCCGGGTGGTCGTGCGCTACGCCGAGTGGCTCGGGCGGAGCGGCGCGAAGGGAGAGCGGCGGCTCTACACCTACCCGATGGCCGCCGAGGGGGCCGAGGGCTCGCTCCCGGTGATCGAGGAGCTGAGCATCGACGTCGATCTGCAGAAGGCCGCGGCGACGGAGGTGCGATCGGGCATGACCGGCGTCCGCGAGGGCGAGCGCGTGATGATCCGCGAGCACGATCTCGTGCCCCGCGCGGACTTCGCGCTCGAGCTCTTCGACGGGGGCGCGAGCGGGCCGGCGGGCTTCCGCGCGCCGCACGAGCCCGCCCTCGACACCTTGCCTCCGTCCGAGCGCGCCGAGGCGCTCCGGAGGGCGCGCGATCAGGCCGATTACCTGCTCGTTCGCCTCCGCCCGGGCGATATCCCCGCCGGCAAGGGAGGCCTGGATCTGGCGGTCGTGATCGACACCTCCGCGGCCACGGATCCGGCCTCGCTCGGCGTCGCGCGCGCCGCGACCGAGGCGCTCCTCGCGCACCTCGGCGGCGACGATCGTGCCGCCATCTGGGCCGGCGACACGAGCCTGCGCCCGGTGCTCCCCGATCGGCGCGGCTTCTCCCCGGTCGATCCCGCCGCGCGCCGGGCGATCCTCGCGGGCCTCGCCTCGATCGATCGCGGCGGCGCCACCGACCTCGGGGCCATGCTCGCGGAGGCCGCGGCCTCGCTCGATCCGGCGCGCCGCGGCGCTGTCGTCTACATCGGCGACGGCGCGTCCACCGTGGGCGAGACGACCCTCGGCGACCTGCGCGCTCGCCTCTCCAAGCTGCCGAGGCCCGTGCGCATCTTTGGCCTCGGCGTCGGCGACGGCGCCGACATGGCGATCCTCGAAGGCCTTTCCCGGGGCGCTTTTGCCGAGCGGATCGGCGACGGCAACGCCGCGGCCCGCGCCGCGCTCCGGCTCCTCGAGGAGGCCGAGCGCCCCGCGCTCCTCGGGGCGAGCGTCGACCTCGGCGCCGGCGTCGAGCGCATCTACCCGCGCGATCTCGGCGCGATCGTCGAGGGCGAGAGTCTCCTGCTCGTGGGGCGCATCAGCGGCACCGCGTCGCCCACGAGCATCACCGTCACCGGCCCGGGCGGCGCGCCGATCACCCAGCCGCTCACGGTGCGCGCCATCGACGATCGCGGCGATCTCTCGCAGCGCTGGGCCGAGGGGCGCCTCGCCCAGCTCCTCGACGAGGGCGCGGGCCGCTCCGCGCTCGTCGACCTCGGGATGCGCCACGGCATCGTCACGCCCTTCACCTCGTTCTACGTCCCGACCAAGAACGAGATGAGCTCCGAGGAGAAGGCCGAGCTCGAGCAGGCCAAGGAGCGCCTGCGCGCGCAGCGGCTCGCCGGGGACGACGCCCGGTCCGGCAAGGAGGGGCGGCGGGTCACCGAGGACGAGCGCAGCGCCGAGATCGCCCGCCTGCGTCAAGAGGTCGCGAGCCAGAAGGCGAAGGCCGACAAGCTCACCGCCGAGCTCGCGAGCGAGAAGGACGAAGAGACGCGCGCCGACCTCCAGAAGCAGCTCGAGAAGGTGCAGCGCGAGACCCAGGTCCTCCGCGCGCCCGCGGCGCGCCCCGTCACCGCCACGAACAAGCCCGTGGACGCCAACAAGAAGAGCGCCCCCGGCGATCCGCTCGCCGGCGATCTCGACGGCGCGCCCGCGGTTGCCGCAGCGCCCTCCGCCTCGCCCGCGGACCGCGCCAAGTCTCTCCAGGAGGCCACCGAGTTCGGGATGATCGGCCTGCTCAACTCCGGCGCCGGCGGCGATCCCAACGCGCCCACCGCGCCCTGGGGTCGCGACGACTCGCTCGGCAACGACCCGATGAGCGCCCGCGGCAACATGTGGGGCAACGACGTCGGCGACTCCTTCGGCGCCGGCGGTCTCGGGCTCTCCGGCATCGGCGAAGGCGGCGGCGGCCGCGGGGACGGCAACGGCATCGGCCTCGGCTCCATCGGCACCATCGGCCACGGCGCGGGCACGGGCACCGGCCAGGGCTTCGGCTCGGGCCACGGCCGCCTCGGCGGCGCGCACCGCACTTCGCCTCCACAGGTGAAGATGGGCAAGCTCGCGGTGAGCGGACGCCTGCCGCCCGAGGTGCTCCAGCGCATCACCCGCCAGAATTTCGGCCGCTTCCGCCTCTGCTACGAGAACGGCCTCCGCAACAACCCGAACCTCATGGGCCGCGTGCAGGTCCGCTACGTCATCGGTCGCGACGGCTCGCTCGTCCAGGTCCAGAACGGCGGCTCCGACATGCCCGACAGCGCCGTCGTGGCCTGTGTCGTCCGCGGCTTCTACGGCCTCTCGTTCCCGATGCCGGAAGATCGAGGACTCGTCACGGCGACGCAGAACCTCCTCTTCGCGCCCGACGGCGACGCGAAGATCAGCGACGAGATCCCCAAGGTTGCGGCTGCGCCCAAGGAGCTCAAGGAAGAGAAGCCCAGGGAGAAGGCGCCCGAGAAGGCCAAGCAGGCGCCGGTCGACAAGGCGCGGATCACCGTGCAGATCGCCGAGATCCCCCATGAAGCGCGGCGCTGCGGGCCCGCGGCCTCGGTCTCGTTCGAGGAACGGATCATCCTCTGGCGGGAGCGCCTCTCCCGCGCGCCGAACGACGCCGCAGCGGCGGCCGAGGTCTACCACCGCGCCCTCGCCGCGTGCGAGATCCCCACCTGGCGCGAGCGCGCCCGCCTGCTCTCGATGATGCTCGACGCGCTCCCCGACATCGAGCGCAAGGTCGCGCTCTGGCGCAGCATGTTCGACGAGGGCATCGCCGCCGACCTGCTCTACAAGGGCATCCTCTCGCGCGTCCGCACCGCGGACGATCTGCGCAAGCTCCACGCGGCGCTCGGCCTGCGCTCGATGGACGCGGGCCTGCTCGCCAAGGCCATCAAGGACGCGGCTTCCCCCGGCGATCGGGTGACCGTGCTGCGCAAGCACGCCAGGACCTTCCCCGACGATTTCACGCTCGCGATGCGCCTGCTCGACGCGCTCGAAGACGCCGGCGACGACGAGGGCGCCCGCTCCCTCGGCCGCACCCTCCGCGCCCGCCCCGACGCCGACGCCGCGCTCCGCACCGCCGTCGGCGAGCTCTCGCTGCGGCTCGCCGCGCGCGACAAGGACCCCGCGCAGAAGGCGCTCGACGAGGCCGAGGCGCGCCGGGCCTTCGGCGAGATCGTCGAGTTCGCGCCGGACGATCCGGTGGCCCGCCGGAGGCTCGGCGATCTGCTCCGCGCGCATGGCTGGTTCACCGAGGCCTCGCGGCAGTACGAGACGCTCGCCCACCTCGCCCCCGACGACGCGCAGGTCTCGCTGCTGCTCGCCGCCGCCTCCGAGGGCCGCGGCCTGCTCGAGGCTGCCGTGAAGGGCACCGAGATCGCCGGCGCCGCCGGCTCGCCCAGCGACATCCTGAGCCCCGCCGTCACCGCGCGCGCCTTCGCGGCCTCGTGGCTCGCGTGGGGCCTGCTCGACGCGCAGGCGGGCAACCGCGCCTCCGAGGCCCAGACGCTCGCCGCGCGCCTCCTCCGCGTGACGGCCCCCGAGCGCCACCCGCGCGGCACGCGCGTCATCCTCACCTGGTCGCACCCCGAGCTCCACCCCACGCTGTGGAGCAACGCGCTCGGCGCGCCCATGCCCGCGCCCGAGGGCGATCTCACCCTCGGCCTCGCCCAGGTCCACCTGCCCTTGCGCGACGGGCTGCGCGTCGAGGTGCGCGTCGAGCCCGACGAGCTGCCGCATGCGATCCGCCTCGGCGCGACGGCCGTGCTCACCGCGATCACCGGCGAGGGCGAGCCCTCCGTGAAGGCGCAAAAGCTCTCCATCCCCTTCACGCGCGACGCCGACAAGGTGCGTCGCTTCGTGACGGAGGGCGGCGCGCTGCGCGAAGAGAGCCCGTGAGCGTCACGGATCGAGGTACGACCGATCGCCCGCGAGCACCTTCGCCATCAGCCCGGGCGCCTCGAAGCGCTCCCGGCACAGATCGAAGCGGTAGCTCCTCTGCCCGATCCGGCAGATCGGAAAGGCCCTCCCCGCCGCGCCGAACAGCTCGATCCGCCCGTCCGGGCCCGGCGTGAACGCGTAGCCGTCGCTCGTCCCCTCCACGGCGCGCAGCGCGAGGAGCGGCTTGCCATCCGCCGACCAGATCCGCACCGTCCCGTCCTCCGCGGCCGACAGGAGGCGCTTGCCGTCGGGCTGGAAGATCACCGACTCCACCATCCCCTCGTGCCCGGTGAGCGTCGCGGTGAGTGTCCGCGTCCCCGCGTCCCAGAGGCGCACCGTCTCGTCGCTCGACCCCGTGGCGATCATCTTCCCGTCGGGCCGGTAGGCGACCGCCTGCACCCAGCCGTCGTGCCCGTCGAGCTCCCCGATCTTCATCAGGTTGCCGCCGCGTGTGTCGAAGAGCACCCCCTCGTTCTCCGCCGCGAGCAGCGTCGTCCCGTCGGGGCTCCACATCAGGGAGTTGACGCCGTTGCCCATCGAGGCCGACGCGAGCTCACCGTAGGACGACGTGTCCCACAGGTGCACGCTGGACTCCTGCGTCCCCGCGGCCACCATCTTCCCGTCGGGGCTCAGCGCGATCGAGTTCACCGCCCCGTCGTTCACCGGGATCTCCTGGAGCACGCGCTGCGTGGGCACGTCCATCACCGTCACCATCTTGCCCTCCTCGCCCGACCAGAGGCGCCCCCCGCCCGGCTCGAAGGCGAGGGCGTTCACCCACCCGTTCTTCATCTCCAGGGCGCCCGCCTTCTCGCCGCTCTTCGCCTTGAACAGGGTGATCACCGACTCCGTCGTGCCCGACGCGACGAGCGAACCGTCGGGGCTCGCCGCCACCGCGTTCACCGAGTCCTGGTCCTTCAGCGTCAGCCGCAGCGTGCCTTGCTCGAGGTCCCAGACCCGCGCCGTCTCGTCCCACGAGCCGGAGGCGAAGCTCTGCGTGCCCGGGATCCACGCGAGCGAACGGACGCCGGGCGCATGTCGCTCGATCTCGCCCATCGGCTCGCCGGTCGCGAGATCCCAGAGGATCACCTTGTGCGACTCCGAGGCCGCGAAGACGTGGCTCTTCTCGTCCGTCACCAGGACATGCGGCGCCACATGCTCGCGGCGCGAGATCTCCCGCCCGGTCAGCGGATCCCAGAAGATCACGCCCTTCACGGTCGAGATCGCCAGCGACTTGTCGCCGGGCATGAAAGCCACGTGGCCGGAGTAGCCCATCGGGAAGGTCTGGAGCTCCTTGCCGGAGGGCAACTGGTGCACGTGCACGCTGTCCTGATCGGCGGACACGAAGAGCTTGCCGTCGGCGCTGAAGGCCACCGTGAGCAGGCTCGACTTGTGCCCCTCGAAGATCTTCACCTCCTTGCCGCCCGTGCTCTTCCAGATCCGCGCCGTCCCGTCGTTCAACCCGGCCGCGATCAGCGTCCCCTTGGGCCCGAACGCGATCGACTCGATGTGGACCGGCGGCAGCTCGGCCGGCGGCGCGCCCTTCGCCGCCTTGCCCTTCGGGGGCAGCGCCTTCGGCGTGATCGACACCTTCACGTCGTGCGTCTCGGCGTCCCACACCTGGAGGAGCGGCTCGTACTTGTCGGCGACGAGCATGAGCCCCGCCTCGCGGTTGCTGTAGGTCACCGCGTTGAACGCCCCGTCGCGCCGGAAGGTCTCCTTGCCGCTCGTGATGTCCCAGAACCGGATCGCGTCGAGCGATCCGCCGGCCAGCGTCATCCCATCGGGGCTCGCCGCGACGGAGGCGATCCGCTCCTTGCCCACCACCCGATCGCGCAGCCGCATCGTCGCGAGATCGAAGATCGACACGTTGCGCCCGTGCGCCACCGCCAGGTACGTGCGATCGCCGAGGTGGGCGAAGGCCATGTCCTCCACGCTCCCGGTGATCCCGTTCGGCGTGTCGAGCTCGAAGCGCACGCCCGCCATGCCGCGCGACGCATGCACCTCCCGCTCGATCGCCGCGATCGCCCGATCGAAGAGCTTCTGCGCCTCCACCGCGCGCCCGGCCTCCTTCGCCGAGAGCCCCGCCTGGTAGAGCGCCTCGCCGCCCTGATCTGCTCGCCCGAGCTCGGCCAGGATCGCCGCCTTGTCCGCCGCGCTCTCCGCCGCCGACGCAGCGCACAGCTTGTCCGCCCGCTCGATCACCCGCCGAGCCCGATCGAGCTTCCCCTCGGCGAGCAGCTTCTTGACCCGCGCGCGATCGCTCTCCGCCTTGTCGCAGGGCGTCGCCGTCGCCGCCGCCGAGGCCGTCGCGGTCGGCGCCACGCTCGCCACCACCACGGGCGCCTCCACCGGCGCAGGCGCGCCTCCGCTGCACGCGGCGACGCACGCTGGGCCGATCAGGACGAGGAGGGCTGCACGAGGGGAGCGAAGCGATGATCCGGGGCGCGACATCGGCCCGATGGTAAACCATCAATTCGAAGCAAAACCTCGTGGAATCCCAGAATTTCGACGCAAAGTCGCCAAGGCGCAAAGACGCAAAAAAGACCGAAAATTTCTTGCCTTTTTGCGCCTTTGCGTCTTTGCGCCTTTGCGTTTAACTTCTCCGCCCTTGGTCTCCTCCACACGCTCCAGCGCAGCGCGCGTCGCCGCGATCGACCTCGGCAAGGCCCGCGTCGGCGTCGCCGTCTCCGACGAGCTCGGCCTCCTCGCCCACCCGCGCCCCCACCTCGACGGCAAGAGCCGCAAGGTCCTCCTCGACGCGCTCCGCGACCTCGCCCGCGAGGACAAGATCACCCGCTTCCTCGTGGGTTACCCGCTCGAGATGAGCGGCCACGAGGGCGCCGCCGCCCGGCGCGCCATGGAGTTCGCCCAGCAGCTCGCCGACGCCACGGGCATCGAGGTCGAGCTCTGCGACGAGCGCCTCACGACCACCGAGGCCTCGCGGAGGCTCCGGGAAGGGGGGACGAGCGCGAGGGAAGGGAAGGGCCGCGTCGACGGGGCGGCCGCGGCGGTGATGCTCCAGGCCTGGCTCGACCGAAATCGTTCGACCTCAAACGATTGAGAGGGTGTTCCACAGGCTGCTCCGCCACCCGAGGCGTCGGTCGGCTCGCGACGCCTCTGGAACACCCTCTGAGGTTATTCCCGCCAGAGGAACTTCCAGGGGTTGTGCTTGAGGTCGCGGGCCATCTCCTGCAGATCGTCGAAGAGCTGCTCGTCCATCACCAGCGCGCCGACGGTGCCCTTGCCCTTCTTCATGTGGGCGAGGATGGCCTGCGCGTCGTTCGTCATGCTCTTGGCCTTGCTCGCCACCTCGGCCACGTCGCTCACGGCCTGCTTGATCTTCGCCTGTTCTTCCGGCGCGCCGAGCGTCGCCGAGAGCCGCTTCGCGTTGGCGAGCGTCTCCTTCGCGTCGGCCATGATCGGCGGCCCGTCGCGGGCCACGTCGCCGGTCACCTTGTCCACGTTGGCGATGATGCGATCGATGTCCGGGTTCTCGACGTACTTCTTCTTCGCCCCGACCACGAGCTCGTCGCCGTGCACGGTGATCTGATCGACGTTCGCGATGATCGAGTCGAGCTTCGTCCCGTTCCGCTCCATGAGCTCGCCCGTCCCCTTGAGCGTCTTGCGCAGGCCGGTGAAGGCCTCGGCGATCTCCGCCCGGTTCTCCCGGAGGCCGGCGACGGTCGAGTGCAGGAGCTCGTAGGCCTCGGCGACGACCATGTCGATGCGGGGCGGATCGAGCCCGCGCACGGCCGAGTCGGCGGGGAGCACCTCGGTGTCGCTCGACCCCGGCTCGATGGCGAGGAACTGCTCGCCGAGCACGCCCTGCGTGGTCACGTAGAAGATCGAGTTCTTGTGGATGCTCTCCTGGTAGCGCTTCTCGACCTCGATCCGCAGGCGCACGAGGGGCTCGCGCTTGCCGTCCTTCGTCTGGCCCCCGCGGAAGGAGATCTCCTTGATCTTCCCGGCCTTCACGCTCGCGATCTTCACGGGGGCGCCCGGCTGGAGGCCGCCGGGGTTGTCGAAGTCGACGTAGAGCGAGTACGTCGGCTGGAAGTTGATGCCACCCATGATCAGGATGAACGCCGCGAGCAGCCCCAGAGCCGTGAGGATGAGGACGCCGACCTTGACCTCGATGGAACGCGGGGCCGCCATGCGCGGCATCATCCTCGATTTTTCCGCCCTTGCGTAGCGGCTCCGCAACAAATCGGCGATAGTGCCCCCCGCCGATGATCTCGTTCCGCCGGGTCCGCAAGTCGTTCGGGGACAAGGACGTGCTCAAGGACGTCTCCTTCGACGTGCAGGACGGCGAGGTCTTCTTCATCATCGGCGGCTCGGGTGTCGGCAAGAGCGTGCTCATCAAGCACCTCGTCGGCCTGCTCTACCCGGACGGCGGAGAGATCATCCTCGACGGGCAGGACGTCTCGAAGCTCGACGAGACGGGGATGTACCCGGTGCGGATGAAGTGCGCGATGGTCTTCCAGCACTCGACGCTCTTCGACTCCATGACCTGCGCCGAGAACGTCGCGCTGCCGCTCCGCAAGCACAAAGGCCTCCGCCCGAAGGAGGCCCTCGCCGAGGCGAAGCGCCGCCTCGTGCAGGTGCACATGCAGGACTTCGCCGACCGCTACCCGCCCGAGCTCGGCGACGGCATGAGGAAGCGCGTCGCGATCGCCCGCGCCCTCACGCTCGACCCGCGCTACGTGCTCTTCGACGAGCCGACCACGAGCCTCGATCCGGTGAGCGCGCGCCGCGTCGACAAGCTCATCCGCGAGCTCAGCGACACGCTCGGCGTGACCAGCATCGTGGTGAGCCACGACCTCGTCTCCATCTTCACGATCGCCGACCGGATCGTCATGCTCTACAAGGGCCTCGTCCGCATGCTCGGCACCGCGGACGACTTCAAGGCCTGCCCGGACGCCATCGTCCAGCAGTTCATCACCGGCGCCGCCAAGGGGCCGATCGAGTAGCGCGCGCCGGGCTACTTGCCGCGGGGCGAGGAGGGCGAGCCCGACGAAGGCACGGCGGACGAGCGGTCGCCGGACGAAGGCACGGCGGACAGGCGATCGCTCGACGAAGGGCCTCCCGACGCGGGCGATCCCGAGGAGGGAGGGCCCATCGAGGGCGGGGGCATCGAGCCGCTCGCGCTCACGTTGTAGTGCGTCACGCCGTGCGGGCAGGTGCGCCGCTCTCGGGTCGTCGGATCGAACCACACCCGCCCGCAGGTCTCGCACACGCACAGGCCGCGCTCGTAGGTCTCCCGGTGCGAGAGGATGTCGGCGGCGAAGAGGCAGAGGACGATGTCGCTCAGGTTGTCGGTCGGCTTCGGCTGCGGCGACCAGCTCGAGCTCTGGCCCACGGTCTCGCGCTTGACGCGGTTGTTGAAGATGGCCGCGTTGAGGAAGCGGTCGTCCATGGGCACGGCGATGAGGCCCCGCAGCGCCAGCACGACGCGCTTGCGGGCCATGGAGATGAGGCCGTGGAGCTTGAAGCTCTCGCTGAAGCTCGCGGAGCTCCCGGTGCCCGCCGGGAGCGCCATGGTCCCGAAGCCGGACTCGTGCAGATCGCCGGACCACGCCATCCGCTTGGTGCGCACGAGGTGGGTCTCGAACCAGCCCCGTAGCTCGGTCGCGCCGAAGCTGCCGTTCCCGACGCCGTCGAGGAACGCCAGGCCGGCGACGATGGCGATGCGATCGCCGGCCGCCACGATGTACTGGGACGAAGGGGTTCGGGGAGGGTGCGAGGTGGGCACGGCGGAGGCTCCGGTGGGAGGTTGCGATGCCGCGGACCCCAAGCAGAAACGTAAAGCACCGGATGCGTCAAGAATTCCGTGAGAACCTGATAGCCTCGCGCGGATGGCACTTTTCCAGACTCCCCCGACGACACCCGAGGAAATCGAGAAGAGCAAGCCGCTCGATCTCTCTCCCGACGCGGTGATCGAGCTCGACGAGCAGGCCTGGTACGAGCGGGCCTACCGCGGCGACGAGACCCCGCAGCTCACGGTGCGCGCCGTGGCGATGGGCATGGGCCTCGGCTTCTTCCTGGCGTTCACCAACGTCTACCTCGGCCTCAAGGTCGGCCTGCACCTGGCCGTCGCGCTCACCGCCTGCGTGCTCTCGTTCTCGCTCTGGGGCTTCCTCTCGAAGGTAGGCCTCGCGAAGACGCCGATGTCGATCCTCGAGAACAACTGCATGCAGTCGACGGCCTCCGCGGCCGGCTACTCGACGGGCAGCACGATCATCTCCGCCGTGCCGGCCCTGCTCCTGCTCTCGGCGACCGCCGAGCACCCGGAGGGCAAGCAGCTCCCCTGGCCCGTGCTCGCCGGCTGGACGTTCTTCCTGGCGGCGCTCGGCGTGGTGCTCGCCATCCCGATGAAGCGCAACCTCATCAACCAGGAGAAGCTCAAGTTCCCCTCCGGCACCGCCGCGGCCGTGCTGCTCCAGAGCCTCTACACCGAGGGCAAGGAGGCGCTCATCAAGGCGCGCGCGCTGCTCGTCGCGGGCGCCGTGGCCGGCGTCTTCCCGCTCCTCAAAGAGCTGATGATCGTCAAGCAGATCGACGACAAGGGCCACGTGACGCGCGACGCGCTGCTCCCCGGCGCGCTGAAGATGTTCGACTGGCTGCCCGGCATCGCCGCGGCCGGCAAGGCCTACCCGCTCTCGGCCTGGAACATCAAGTTCGACTACGATCTCGCGGTGATCGCCGCCGGCGCCCTCGTCGGCCTGCGCGCCACGCTCTCGATGATCGCCGGCGGCCTCATCCTCGCCATCGGCCTCGGCCCCGCGGGGATGGTGTCCGACTGGACAAACCCCGCGGGGACGGTGGTTCACGCCGTCAACAAGCCCGGCGCCGCGTGGAAAGAGATCGGCGTCTGGTTCGGCGCGCCCATGCTCGTGGCCGCGGGCCTCCTCTCCTTCGCCTTCCAGTGGAAGACCATCGTGTAGGCCTTCAAGGGCCTGCGCGGGAGCGCCGGCGCCGGCGGAGACCGGGTCGCCGAGGTGGAGGTGCCGAACCGCTGGTTCGCCCTCGGCGGCGCCTTCGCGACGGCCGGCGTGGTCGCGATCGCGTGGCGCTTCTTCGAGGTCCCGCCCTACTTCGGCGTGCTCGCCGTGGTGATGACCTTCTTCCTCTCCCTCGTGGCGAGCCGCGTGACCGGCGAGACCGACGTGACCCCGACCGGCGCGATGGGCAAGATGACCCAGCTCACCTACGGCGTGCTCATCCCCCAGAACACGACCGCCAACCTGATGACCGCCGCCATCACCGCCGGCGCCGCCTCCGCCAGCGCCGATCTCTTGAACGATCTCAAGAGCGGATATCTCCTCGGCGCGAACCCCCGCCGCCAGTTCGTCGCCCAGTTCCTCGGCGTGTTCCCGGGGACGATCGCCACCGTGATCGGCTATTACCTGCTCGTGCCCAACGCCACCGCCCTGACGGGCGTGGACGGGCGCGATCCCGCCTTCCCCGCGCCCGCCGCGCAACAATGGAAGACGGTGGCCCAGGTGTTCAAGCTGGGTATCCAGAACCTGCACCCGATGGCCCGCCAGTGCATCT
This sequence comes from Byssovorax sp., assembly GCA_046351295.1. GTDB lineage: Bacteria > Myxococcota_A > Polyangia > Polyangiales > Polyangiaceae > JAXLYT01. The sequence goes on along the minus strand of JAXLYT010000014.1, from coordinate 32,963 downwards.
TCTGGGGCCTCCTCGTGGGCGTCGCCGTGACGTTGCTCGAGAAGATCTTCCCGAAGCAGAAGAAATACCTGCCCTCCGCCATGGGCCTCGGCCTCGGGATGATCCTCCCTTACAACATCTGCATCTCGATGTTCATCGGCGCTTTGATCGCCGCCATCGCCGGGATGAAGAAAGGCAGCCGCGCCGCCGAGCTGGTGATCCCGGTCGCCTCGGGCCTCATCGCCGGTCAGAGCGTGGTCGGCGTGATCGTCGCCGGCATCAACAACTTCGTCCTCAACTGAGGTCGATTCACCCCCCGGTCGAGCGCCGGACGAGCTTTCCGGCGATCTCGGCGGAGAGCTTGCGCGGCGTGAGGCGCACGCCCAGATACGCCAGCCGGTTCTTGAAGCCGGGGATCACGATGGTCTTCTTGCCGAGGCCGTTCAAGGCGGCCTCGGCGACCTCGGCGGCGCTCATCATCTTCACAGGCACCTTGTCGGGATCGACGCCCGTCCTGCGCGGGCCCTCGGTGTCCGTCGGGCCCGGGCAGAGGGCCAGCACGTCCACGCCCCTCGGCGCCCATTCGACGGCGAGGCCCTCGGCGAGCTGGAGGCCATAGCCCTTGGTGGCGGCGTAGTGCGCGCTGTGGGGCAAGCCCTGGAAGGCGGCCGTCGACGAGGTGATGATCATCCCCCCGCGGCCGCGGGCGGCGAGCCGCTTTCCGAAGGCGTGGGAGAGGATCAGCGTGGCGCGGCAGTTGACGGCCAGCATCTGGATCTGGTGGTCGAGATCGGACGCGATGAAAGGGCCCTTGTCGCCGTATCCCGCGTTGTTGATGACGAGACCGATGTCGAGCTCCTTGGTGACGCGCTCGATCTCGGGGTAGAAATCAGCCCGGCCGAGGTCGGCGGGGACGACCTCGACGAGCACGGCGTGGGCGCGCTCGATCTCGGCGGCGAGGGCCTTCAGGCGATCTTCGCGGCGGGCGACGAGGACGAGGTGCATGCCGCGGGCGGCGAGCTGTCGGGCGAGCGCTTCGCCGATGCCGGAGGAGGCGCCGGTGACGAGGGCCCAGGGGCCATAACGATGGAGGAAGGGAGCATGCTCGGGCATGCGCGCGTGCTTAGTCCCTGGCGATCGAGGCCGCCACCTTTTCTTCGATGCCTCTCCAGCTCGCCGGGCGATCCTTCAGCGAGTATCCGCGCAAGAGCACCTCCCGGTCGCGCGCGATGACGATGTAGCCCTCGAGGTGGAGGCCCTCTTTCTCGTACTCCACGATCACGGCGGGGCGGCTCCCGGCCGTGATCCGCCGGGCCGGCCCCTTGCGGGTGAAGCCGGCGGGCGCCGCCTTTTCGACTTCTTTTCGCTCCTCCTCGAGGAGCGCGTCGATCTCGCCGGCCGGCACCTCGCCCGGCAGATCGATGACGATGACCTCGAACGCCACCGGGACATCGGGCAAGTTGCCGAAGGTGTGGAGCACGAGCGTATCGATCTTCTCCGTGGCGCCCTTGCCGGCCAGCTCGCGCGGCAAATCGAGGACAACGCCCGTCGTGCCCACCGAGGTCCGGGTGAGCTCCGGGGGCCCGGCGTGGTGCCAGGGGCGCCCCGCCGCGAGCGCCATGACGATCGAGAGGCCCATCGCGGCGAGCGACACGACAGCGCCGCCGAGGCTCCACCCCTGTCCGGAGATCTCGATATCGTCCGGGGTCCGCCGCGCCTCGACAGGCTTGATCCCCGACGTGAGCACGAAGGCCACCAGGAGAAAGCCGACCACCCCTCCGCCGAGGTGGGCGAGGAAATCGATGCCCGGGCGGAAGCTGTACATGGCATTGACGGCGAGCGGCGCGATCACGCGGCCTCGCATCTGCGCGACCATCGGCGCAGGGAGGAGGCCACGGGGCCGGACGACCAAAGCAATGCCGCCCGCCATGAGGCCCCAGATCGCCCCGGAGGCGCCGACGCTGACCGAGTACGAGCCGAAGAGGGCGCTCGCGAGCGAGCCGCCGAGGGCCGAGGCCGCGTAGAGGACGAGGTAGCGCCGCGGCCCGAGGAGGGCTTCGAGCAAGGTGCCAAAGCCCCAGAGCGCATACATGTTGAGGAGGAGGTGAATCGGGTCGCCGTGGAGGAAGGCCGAGGAGAGGAGTCGATAGACCTGCCCCGCCCGGACGGCATCCCCGTTGTTGGCGCCCATGCGATAGAGGACGAGGTTCCAGTGGCCCTCGCGGAAGAGGTACGAGAGGCCGAGCATGACGGCGCACACCGCCGTGATCGCCGCCGTGACCCGATAGCTGCCCTGGAGCTTGCCCGCGATGTCCTGCTGCCTCTGGATGAACACCTGCCCCGCCGCGAGCGCGGCGGCGACGGCCTCGCCCGTGAGCGGGGGCGTGTCGAGGGCGGCGATCGCCGCCCCTTCGAGGAGCGGTAACGACGCGCGGCCGAGCTTCTCGACCGCCCCCGAGGGCGAGACCGCGAAGAAGCCGAGCGCCCCCGACTGGAGGCGCGGGATCGCCTCCTTGACCGCATCACGCGCCGCAGCGCCGCCCCCGGCGACGACGAAGTGCGCCTCGATCCCCGGCTGGTTGTTGCGCTTGACGAGCGCCTCGAGCGCGGCCTTCAGGCGCTCGGGCGGCGCGCCCTCCTCGACCGCGAGGAGATGGATGATCGCGCCCCGCGGGTTCCAGAGCACGATGGACGCGGCCGTGCCATGCGCGAGGAGGACGAGCTCTTCGCCCGGCGCGCGCGCTTGCGCGAAGAGGGCGGCGAGGAGGCGATCACGAGGGCTCGCCGGAGGGGCGGGCGGCTCATCGGCGCGCGGGAGATCTTCGGCGTCGCTCATGGGGCGACGCTAGCACAGAACGGATGGCGGCTAGGCAGGGCGAGCCTCGGCGATCGCCCTTGGATCCACGCGATCGCGCCGCAGAGCCGCTCGATGAATGGGGGATGGCGGAAGGGGACGACGGGGCAGCCTGAAGGCGCGTGCTGCACCTGCAGTCCTGGATCCGCTGTTCGCCGGGGACGCGTCGGTTCGGGGCGTACCTTCGCCCGTGGCGCTCAGGAAGGGGCGACGTTTTCGTGTGCCTCGTCATCGCCGTAAATCAGCGAGCGCATGTCGCGCCGGGCATGTCTTCGTCGTGGCACGCCGTGCTCTGTGCTAGCGTCAAGAACGCCCTCGGGAACTAACACCGGGGACTTTGCTATGACGACGATCGGTTGGCTCCACCTGGCAGATCTACATCAGACGTTGACGCGGCCTGGCTGGGCAGCGCCACAACCTCGGCGGCGGCTCTTCGATGACCTCGCGACGCTGCACCGCCGGTGCGGCCCCTGGGATCTGGTGGTTGTTGCCGGTGACCTCACCGCGCACGGCACGCCGGATGAGCTGGAGGAGGCGGGGCTCCGGTTCGACATGCTGCTCGACCACCTGAGAGATCTCGGATCGAGCCCGACGCTCCTTGTTGTTCCAGGCAATCACGATTTTGTTCGCACCCAGGGCTCGCCATCGGCCTATCGCGCGCTCAGTCGGTGGCACGACGAGCCCGAAATTCGACATGAATTTTGGAATGACCCCGAGAGCCCGACGCGGCGGCTGGTCGACCGGGCGCTCGAGCCCTTCGAACACTGGTGGAAAGGTCGGGCGGCGTCGATCCCAGGACTACGTCACGGCTTGTTGCCTGGTGATTTCACGGTGACGATCCAAAAAGATGACGTGCGCCTCGGCGTGGCCGGATTATGCTCGACGTTCTTGCAGGTCACAGGGGACGACTACCAGGGACACCTCAGCCTTTCGCCTCACCAGCTCAGCATTGCGGCCGGAGGTGACGTTCCTGCCTGGGTAGCGAATCACGACATGGCGTTGCTCGTCACGCACCACCCTCCCTCGTGGTTGGCGCCGGAGGACCGACGTGCGTATGAGACAGTCATCAACCCTGCGGGTCGATTCTGTGCTCATCTCTCGGCGCACTTGCACGAGTCATCGTCGCTCATCCAACGGTGCGAGCGGGTCCAGATCCGAACATCTTCGCTCCATGGGTTGAGCACGTGGGAAGATCTGCGCGGTCGGCCCGGCGACCGGCGGTACGGTTATGTTGCTGCGTGCGTCACCATCAAAGAAGATGAATCGCGCCTTCACGTGTACCCGCGACAATGGTCTGAGTCGAAGCTCAGATTCGAAGCTGATCTCGACAATGTTGACGCGGGCGACGCGTGTGAGCTGGATGTCGCGAGGTTCCCCAAGCTGGAAAAGTGGGCGCCGGCGTTCATGCCCGAGCGGGCCATGCTGCGCGACGCGCTTGCGCGTCGCTACCGCTCCGCTGACGACGCACGCAGTTGCGCAAAGAAAATCGGGTTGTCGAACATATCTCCGGCCAGGGGTGGATCGCCGCTGGATCTATGGCACGTGGTCGTCACACAAGCCGAAGCAGCTAGGCAGCTGGCCTCTCTCGTCCAGGGCGCCATGCTCGACCACCCAGGAGACGATTCACTGCCTGATGCTTGGCTGGCTTGGCTCCGCGCCACGAACCGGCAGAGCGTCCCCGACGCCATTCGATCAGGCTCGGCCGAGGAGAAACTCGCCAACGAGCTTTACGAGAAGCTCGCCACGATTCAACCCGCTGTCTTCGAGACCATCGTGCTCGCTCTAGGACTGACGGACGGCGTTCCTGGCAGCAGCGCGCCGCAAGCCACGCGCGCAATCGCCGCCGTGCAGCTTGCCGAGAAAGGAGGTCGCGCCGGCCTCGAAAGGTTGCTCGCTGTTTTCTTGTGGGCGACGGGAAAGCGTCCCTCCAACGCACCCGCGGAAGAAGATGACGAATATAGCTGGCTCCCCTGGGTTCTCATTGTCGCCGGGGGCTTGGCCGCTGGCGCGGGCGTTTATATGCTCATGAACTCAGGAGCAAAGCGCGTCCCGTCCCGGTCCACGCTCGCGAAGCTGCTGACGCTGATGTTCTCCGATGAGCGTGATTTCAACGGGTTCGTGCTCGACCATTTCCCCTCGGTCTATCGAACTTTTACCAACGGGATGACCCGGGCATACCGCATCGGCCTCCTGCTCAAGGCGGCACAGCCGTCAGACGTCGTGGCTCGCCTCAAGCGCGCACACCCAGCCGAATTTGCGGCTCACGAACGTGTGCTCGACTACGAAGACGAGTCGTGACGCCTCGTCCCTAACTTGCGTTTTCCTGGTGCCAGTGCTGCAAGCGAACCCCGATCAGCGCTCGATCGCAGGGTGAAGCGCGAGAGGTGGCCGTTCTCGCGGGCGTGATCGAGCCAGGGTAAGACCCAGCCGTACCCCGTCCTGACCTGAGCGCCGGCGCGCGTTCTCCTCACGCGCGCGCACGAGGAGGCGCTCTCTATGAAATTGACCATCGATGAGATCCGTACGGCACTGGTTCGTCGCAGCGGGGGTGCGGGCCGGCCTTACCCCACACATCTCCGCACGGCGGTGCTCGCTCACGCTGAGCAGCGGAAGCTTGCAGGCCTCAGCCCGGGGGCCATTGCCACCGAGCTCGGCGTGTCCGCCGCCACGCTCCGCAAGTGGCAGCATGACGCGGTCGTCGCTCCGTCTGCCTTTTACGAGGTCGAGCTCGTCACGCCGTCTGCCCCGGCCTCGGGGCTCGTCGTTCACGGCCCCGCGGGCCTGCGCATCGAGGGAGCGACGATTGCACACATCGTCGAGCTCGTCCGGAGGCTCGCATGATCGGCCTTCCGCACGCGGTACGAGTCTGGGTCCACCGCAACCCCGTTGACATGCGCAAGTCCTTCGACACGCTCGCGGCCGTCGTGCGCGAGGGCATGGGTACGGACGTGCTCGAAGGGGGCTTGTTCGTCTTCGTGGGGCGTCGCCGCTGCACGGCGAAGGTGCTCTACTGGGACGGCACCGGCCACGTGGTCCTCGCGAAGCGCCTCTCCCAAGGACGCTTCGTCGCACCCTGGCAACGAGCCGGCGCGGGCTCGCTCCAGTGGACGATGAGCGAGCTCGCGCTCTTCTTGGAGGGCAGCGAGATCGTCGGGCGCGTGCCCCTCAGCCCGCCGCCCTGGCGCGCTGAAGATCGACGGATCGTCTTCCGCTAAAAAACACACCTGCGCCTGAGCCGTCGACAGCGCGTGCGGCGTCTCAGGCGATGTGACCGACGCTGACCGCATCGCCCGCGAGAAGAGCCTCGAGCGGCTGCGCATCATGGCGATGTCGCTGCTCCGCGAGAACGAGCGGCTCGTGGCCCGACTCGGCGCGCTGTACAAGCAGGTGGCCGAGGCCAAGGGCGAGGCCGCCGCGCAGCTCCGCCTGGAGATCGCTGCGCTGGAGCGCGAGATCGAAAAGCGGCGCGAGCAGATCTTCCAGCACCAGAGTGAGAAGCGCCCGGCCGGCAAGGGCCAAGAGGGCGAGCAGGCCAAGCCGCCGCAGAAGGGGCACGGTCCGCGTGAGCAACCCAAGCTCCAAGTCGAAGAGGTCGTCCACGATCTCGACGACGCGGATAAGACGTGCGACGTGTGCGGCGGCGACCTCGAAGAGTGGGAGGGGCAAGTCGAGGAGAGCGACGAGGTCGAAGTCGTCGAGCGGCGGTACGTCATCAAGCGTCACAAGCGCAAGAAGTACCGCTGCCGTTGCGGGAGCTGCATCGAGACAGCGCCGGCGCCGCGCAAGCTGATCGAGGGCGGCCGCTACTCGGTGAACTTCGCGATCACGGTCGCCGTCGACAAGTACCTCATGCACTTGCCGCTCGAGAGGCAGGTGGCCGCGATGGCGCGGCTCGGACTCGAGGTCGACTCGCAGACACTCTTCGATCAGCTCTGGGCTCTGAATCGGCTGCTCTTGCCCGCGTACCAGCGGCTCGCCGACGAACAGCGTGCCCGCCCGCTGCTCTTCGTGGACGAGTCCCGCTGGCCGCTGCTCGGCGTCAAGGGCAAGGGCGCCGCGTCGACCAAGTGGCACATCTGGACGCTCGTGTCCGACCTCGGCGTCTACTACGAGATCTACGACGGCCGTGATGCAGACTCGGCTGAAGATCTGCTCGCGGGCTTCCAGGGCTACGTCATGTGCGACGGCTTCAGCGTCTATGAGGCCTTGGCCAAGGCGTACCCCGAAATTCGGCTCGTGCAGTGCTGGGTGCATGCGCGGCGCAACTTCGTGGAGTGCTCGACGGCCTTCCCCACCGAGTGCGCGCAGATCCTCGATCTCATCGGCAAGCTGTACGAGATCGAGAAGCGCGCCGGCGAGGATGAAAACGAGCGGCGCCGCCTGCGCAACGAGGAGTCGCGCAAGGTCCTCGGGGAGATCCAGCGCTGGGTCGTCGAGGTGCGGTCCGTGCCAGGCACGGCGCTGCACGCGGCGATCACCTACATGACCAATCGATGGAGTCGGTTGATTCGCTTCGTCGACCACCCGGCGTTACCGCTGGACAACAATCCCGCCGAGCGGGCGCTACGCGGTCCCGTCGTCGGGCGGAAGAACCACTACGGGTCGCGCTCGGTGCGCGGGACGCAGGTGGCGGCGCTGTTTTACTCGCTGCTCGAGAGCGCGAAGCTCGTGGGGATCGATCCAGCCGCGTATCTCCGGACCGCCGTCGAGGCGGCCTTTGCGGGCGAACAGATCCCGCTGCCGCACGAGATCGCGAAGCGGGGCTGACGAAAGCGACGGGACTGGCCCGAGCTCGCACCAAGCGACGCTGCGGCATCATGGTGGGGTGCGTGAGCGAGATCCCGCGGATCAGCGTCCGGTGCTCGCGCGCGCGGTATACCCAGATTTTCACCCTCGTCTGGACGGGGCAGGGCGAGGTCTTACACTACTCCAGTCAGGCGCCTGCGTGGGCATACAGAGGAGAGACGACATGCACCACACCACGATCGCCGAGATCGCGAGGCATCCTGAGGTGGCCGGTGCCGGCGCTTCCTGAAGTTACGCCACATCGGGCAGTATCGACCTCGTGGCCCGTAAACTCGGCCCCCAGCGGCATGAGCACCTGGGGCTTCTCCTCTTCGTCCTCACCCTCCTCTTCAGCACCTGCGCCCGCGCCGATTCGAGCATCGAGCTTTCGGGTGCAACGGCCTTCGGCGCGCTCGTCGCGGGAGTCACCTCGGGCCGGTTCGCGGTCAGTCCGAGCGCGAGCGCCAGCGTTCGCGGCAAGTACGGGTTCGTCGTCCTCCGCGACACGGTCTCCTTCCTCGGCATCACCGGCGGACGGTTCGGAATCAGCAACGAGACCGCCCTCGGCGGTGGCCTCTACTGGGAGCTCGTCAACGTCAGCGCCGGCCTCTCCCTCGCGGCGCTCTCCCTCCCGATCTGCGGCCCACGGCTCTGCGGGCAGGTGCGTGCCCTTGCTCCGGGAGCAACCGTACGGCTCGACCTCTTCGGCCCTTTCCTCTCCGAGGCCCTCGGGATCTCGGTCGACTGCGCCGCCGCCTGGATCTTGGGCGATGCTGCGCCCGTCTGGAGCGGCATCTCCATGCGCTGCTCCGCGGGCCCGATCTTCCGCGTCACGCTTCACCCCTGACCCAACGGAAAGGCATCCCGATGCGTTCATGTGCTTGCGCCGTTGCTCTTCTCCTGATGGTGCTCATCATCGGGTGCAGCACCGTCGACGCGGATCAGTGCTGGCCCAACACATCCGGCGGCTTCGGCGGAGGTGGAACGATTCCCATCGGCGCCGGGGTCGGCGCAACATCGTCCGGCGATTTCATCATCCCGCCCCCCTACGACCCGCTCGGCAACGGGAGCGGCGGAGCGCCCGACAACCCCTGCATCGCCAGCGACAACCCGCCGCCGAGCCCATCGTCCGGCCCATCGCAGGCCACCTGCCAGGTGCCCACCCAGGAAGGAGATGGTGCGACCGCCTGGGTCTGCACCGATGCCTGTCTCGGGAAGTGTCCAGCGCCCGGAGGGGCCCTTTACGTAAAATTCTATCCCTCGGATTTCCCGTTCGTCACCACCGTCAAAGACGATGGGAGCGGTAAGGGCGGCGGGTACCAAATGGCCAAGGTCAACCTGGCGTTCACGAAGGCCATCATCCCGTTGAGCGTCGTCACCTGGTGGTGCCCGTTCACGATCGGCATGCCGCTTCGAACCGAGTTCATGGGGAAAATCTCCGCGGGCATGGCAGCCGACTACAGCGTGGAGATCACAGAGCTCGTCGCAAGGACGATGGATTTCTCGCTTCCACAAGGAATCTTTTGCTCTCAGTTCGTCCCCAAGGTGGATAATACATTCAAAGTTACGTACCCGTATCTCGGGGCTGCGGCAATAAACAAATGACAAAGATAACTCGCTCCAATCTGCTTGACCTCGTGTACCACTTCTACCCGCGGGGAGTGCAACCCATCGACCGCATCTATTTATCTCCCGGGGAACCCTTGTACTGGGATACGGAGGAGCACCGCCGTCTCGTGGAAGCCGCAGACCGCGGGCGGGCGGACTACCCGACCTGGAAGGCGATGGTCGACCGCCTCGACCATCGATATGGTGTCCAGAACGAGTCGATTCGCCTCCTGGCGGGATGGGTCGACCCGGCTTACTCTGCCCGCATCTATCGCCCCAAAGACCTCGAGCCCGTTCCCTCCCTCAAAAGCAGAGCTTCGCTCAGCTTCCACGTGAGCCTCCTCGGGCCTTATTATGGAATCCACGACATGGGCGAGCCCGACGAAAGGCCCGCGGCGGTCGCGGAGGAGATCGAGGCGACCTACCCCGGATACCAGCAGATCCCTCCGGAGCTTGGAAACGAGATCGTACCGGACGTGGCAACAGACGTGGTGTTGATGGGCGAGGCGACGATCTACATCTGCCTCTTCTCCAAAGTCTGGACCTGGGTTGAACCCTGATAGCGACTCGAGATCGAACGCACGGAGCCTCACCGGGCCGCCGGAGCATCCGCTCGAACCGATCGCGCGTCGCCCCCGAACGGCGACGGCGGAGGTCGAGCCGCCGAGCTCGACGCTCGTAGCGTGTTCGCCGCGAACGCCGGGCGTCGCGGCGGTGCCCGCGCTGGGGTCTCGCCGAACGGCTCTCGCGCGAGTAAGATCACCGCGTGCGTCCCACCCCCGTCTTCGGCGACCCCAAGACCGACTTCGTCTTCCAGCGCATCTTTGACGGGGGTTGGGGGTCCGCGTGCGCGGCCCCTTCCGGCTCGGATGACCACAAGACGGCCTTGATCGGCTTCCTGAACGACATCCTCGAGCTCGATGAACCGCACCGCGTCACCTCCGTCGCGCTGCTGCCCCCCGAGCAGCGCCCGAAGGTGAGCGAGCTCAAGTACTCGATCGTCGACGTCAAGTGCGTTGACGCCCGGGGCACGACCTACGTCGTCGAGATGCAGGTCCTCAACGTCGAAGCGTTCGAGAAGCGGGTCGTGTACAACGTCGCCAAAGCGTACACCAACCAGCTCGGCGCGAGCTTCGCCTACCCCGAGCTGGACGACGTGATCGGCATCAGCATCTGCGACTTCGAGCTCTGGCCGCGCAAGGAGAACCGCGGCGTCCCGATGCTCAGCCGCTGGCGCATGCGAGAGCAAACGAGCGGCGAGGCGGGCCTCTCTCAGCTCCAGTTCGTCTTCCTGGAGCTCCCGAAGTATGCGGCCGGTAACGACCCCCAGACCCTGGTCGACAAGTGGGCGTACTTCTTCCGCGAGGCGGGCAACCTCATGACCATCCCCGACGCGCTCCGGCACCCCCCGCTCCTCGATGCCCTCGAGGGCGCGCGGACGGCCCGCTTCACGCGCGCCGAGTGGGACGCCTACATCGCGGCTGGCATGGCGATCCAGAACGAGCGCGGAGCCCTTTCTCTCGCGCGCAAGGAGGGGCGCGACGAGGGTGAGGTCAAGGCCAGGCGCGAGACGCTCCTGCGTCTCCTCACGCGAGCGGGGATTTCAATCACGGAGGGCGACCGTGACCGCATTCAGGCATGCACGGACACGGTCACCTTCGACCGGTGGATTGATAATATCTTTGACGCGAAGTCCGCCGCTGATGTCCTCACATGACGCCGCCCAACGGGACAATGGAGCAGCCCGGCGTTATGCGCCGATAGCTCATTGCACACCGTTCCGCCGGAGAGACAATGACTCCTGCCCAGCTCACGGAAGATGCCGTCTGCTTCGCGATGGGTTTGGGACGGTTCGTCCCTACTGCGACCGAGAACGTCCTGCGCCTCCTCTGCCGCCCGTCGTTTCACCCGGAGGTGTGCGTCACCCTCACACCGAACGAGATCGTCGCCGTCGCGCTGCAGTCGAGTCTTTGGCGCGAGCCCGTCCCGGCCCGGATGCCCGAGGTCTCCGAGCGCGCGCCCCTCGAGCCCCGAGAGGTCGAGCACATCCACACCGGCGCTTGCACTTGACGCCGCCCTTCCTTCCGCCCCCTGAGGAGACCCTTGCGCAGGCTCCGGTCTTCCCGCTGGTATTTCACATTCTCACTTCCACGAGCAGCCGGGCTGCTCTTCGCACCCGCTCTGGGAGGAGAACGTCTCGCACGCGATGGGTGGGCTCCCGGTGCACGCCTCGGCCTTCCACCCGCAGCCCTCCTGGGAGGCGCAGAGGAGCTCATCCGTGAAACCGGCGCAGGTGTCCGTTGTCCCCTCACAGCCCGTCTTCGAGGTCGTCCACGCGCAGCCGGGCGTCATGAGACAGGTGGTCTTGTCGTTGAAATCGGGGCACGAAGCCCCGCCGGTGCACGTCGTCTCTCCCGTCTTCCAGGTGCACCCGAAGTGGAGCGTGCAATCGCCCTCGCCGAGGAAACCCCCGCAGGGGACCGCCTGGCCGAGGCATGCGCCGTGATCCGAGCAGCCGAGCTGCTTGTCGCAGTCGAGCCCTGTCCGTTGCTCGCAGGGGACAGGCGTCCCGGTACAGCTCGGCTCGCCGGCACCGGCGCCGCCTGTCCCGCTTCCGCTGGTCCCGGGCGGCGGCAAGGGCTCACTCGAGCAGCCGGCGGCGATCGCTGCGATCGCAACGAAGAGCGGACCCGCCCAGCCGCGCCCGCTGCCCCCGGTGATCGCGGTATTCACCCTCGCACCCTGTCCGTAACGGTGACCCATGACCGCGAGGTTAGCCGTCCTTCGTGGTCGGCGACCTCCATGGACTTCTCCGGGCCCTCCGAGGAGGGCTGTGACCGACGGCCTGTCATCCCGAGTGCGGGTCGAGCTCGCTCCGTGGCCTCTGGCTCACCTCCCGCGCTTGCCCCCGCCGCGTGAAGTCCACGTCCACCCCCGAGCTCAGCGCCACGCCCACGATCCGCTCGACCACGGGGCGCCGCAGGAACATCGCCGACAGCCGCGGATCGCGGATGAAGCCGTGCACCCGGCGCACATGCTCGATCGTCCGCGTGCACGCCTCCCGCCCGCTCGGGTGCGCGCCCTTGCAGAGCGCCTCGCAGCAGAGCGCGCGCACCTCCAGGCTGTACTCCGAGGGCAGTGATTCGACGGCGCCGAGCGCGGTCCGCGCCAGCAGCACCCCCGAGTGCACCTCGCCCATGTCCACCCGGGCGATGCCTTCGAGCGCCGTCGCGTAGGCGTTGTAGCTCACGAGGCCCTGCGACTCGGTGAGCCGCCGCGCCTCGTTGGCGAGGGCGATCGCGCTCGCCGGATCGCCGCCGGACCGGCAGAGGAGCGCCCGCACGATCCGCTCGTGGGAGAGGTCGTAGCCGCTCCCGGTCACCGCGATGAGCGCGCCAGCGTCGCCGGCGAGCGTGTGGGCGGCGTCGATGTCGCCGGACTCGAGGAGCACCTCGGCCGTGCAGAGCAGCGTGTCGGCGCGCGAGTCCTGATCGCCGTAGCGCTCGTGCGCGTCGCGGGCGCGCTTCAGGTACGACAGGCCCCGGCCGAGGTCACCGACGCGCGCGTAGGCCTGCCCGATGTTGCTCAGCGTCTTGGCGATCTGGAAGCGGCCGCCGATGGCCAGATCGATCGACACCGAGCGCATCCCCACGGCGATGGCGTCCTCGAAGCGCTCGAGCACGAACATCGCGAAGGCCAGCGAGTTCATGGCGCGGGCCTCGGCGCGCCGCGCGCCCACCGCCTTGAAGACGGCGATGGCCTCGGCGTACGACTCCACGGCCTCGCTCACCCGGCCCCCGTAGCGGAGCAGCACGCCCTTGCTGCGCAGCACCTCGGCGCGCGCGCGGCCGGGCAAATGCCCCGCCTCGGCCACCTTGAGGGCCCGCTCGCACGCGTCGATCGCGCCCTGGATGTCGCCGAGCTCGCGGAGGATCTCGCTCAGGATCGTCAGCGCCTCCACCTCGAGCGCGGGCTGCCGGCAGAGGTGCGTCACCTCGGCGGCGCGCTGCGCGACGGGCAGGCCGCGCGCGAGGTAGCCCTCGTCGAGGTCCATCCGCGCGGTGCGCACGAGCGCCAGCGCGGCGAAGCGCGCCTGCCCGCTCTCGCGCGCCAGCTTGCGCATCGAGAGCAGGTGGTTCTTCCGCTCGCGGCGCCGCCCGAGGTAGCGGTAGATCGCCTCGAGCGCCTCGTGGGCGATCATCCGCCGTGCGTCCCCGGCGGGCAACAACGTCAACGCGCGCTGGTAGTAGCGCTGGGCGAGCGGCGCCTGGTGGCCGGCGCGCGCCGCGTTGGCCGCCTCCAGGTAGAGCTCGGCCGCGGCGGAGGGCGCCTCGCCGCGGGCCAGGTGCCGGGCCACGATCGCCGCGGAGAGCCCGTGCGAGAGCGGCGTCTCGGCCAGGTGCTCGCCGAGCAAGCGGTGCATCCGGGCGCGGCTCGCCGCGTCGAGCGCGAGGTAGGCCACGTCGCGGGCCAAGGGATGCCGGAAATCCACGGCGGATCCCTTGCGATCGCAGACCCCGCGGGCGCAGAGGCGGGTGATGGCCTCCTCGTCGGCGAGGCGGGCGAGCGCGAGCAGATCGTCCTTCTGCAAGGGGCCGCCGGCGACGGCGAGCCAGTCGACCACGTCGTGCTCGGCCGAGGGCAGCTCGCGCAGCCGATCGCCGATGAGCTGCTCCAGCGTCGAGGGCAGCGTCTCGGCCCGGTCGCTCGGGCGCTCGTGGCGCACCAGGGCGAGCTGCCCGCGGCCGGATCGCGGCTCCTCGTCGCCGCCCCGCGGGCCGTCGGCGAGCGCGCTCCGGTCGACGATCTCCAGCGTCCCCCGCTCGAGCAGCGCGTCGATCATCTCCAGCAGGAAGAACGGGTTGCCCGCGACGCGCGGGAGCAGCTCGCGGCACACGTCGGCCACCCCCTGCCGCACGCCGAGCCTCGCCTCGACGAGGCGCATCTGCTCCTCGGGGCCGAGCCCGCGCAGCTCGATGCGCACGAGCCCCTCCAGGTACGGCAGGAGCTGCTGCTCGGGCCGCGTCACGAGCAGCGCGAGGATTGGCAGGGTCGACGGCGTGCGGAGCAGCTCGTGCAGCACCTCCAGGCTCGGCCGATCGGCCCACTGGAGCCCGTCGATCACGATCACCAGCGGGCCGCCCCGCGAGAGGGCCGTGAGCATCGCCCGGGCGCCGGCGAGCACGAGGTCCTTGCCGTCGCTCGCGTCGTCGTCGCCTTGCGCGCCCTGCTTGCCGGTCGTCAGCTCGGCCAGGCGCTCGATCGCGCGGGGGGCGAGCAGCGCGCGCCGATCGGGGCCGAGCAGCTCGCCGATCCGCGCGATCGCGACCTCGATCGTGTCGTCGAGGCCGAGCTCGGTCACGATCCGCAGGAGGTCGCTCACCGTCCCGTAGGGCAGCTCGCTCTTCACGGGCGAGCACTCCACCTGGAGCTTGCGCGTGCCCGGCGGCAGCTCCGCGAGGAAGGCCGAGACGAGCGCCGTCTTGCCGATCCCCATCTCCCCGGCGATCACCCGGGCCGACATCTCTCCGCGCGGCGCGCGCGACGGGCTCGGCGGCGTCGACGCGCCTGCGCCGGAGGGCGGCATGCTCCGCGCGGGGAGCAGCGCTCCCTCGGAGGGCAAGGCGCCGCCCGGCGCGGGCAGATCGCCCCCGGGCCGCGGCGCGCGCTCGCCGTCGTGATCGCGCTTCAGGCTCCGGTGGAAGGCCGCGTGCAGATCGGCCTTCTCGGCGTCGCGCCCCACGAGATCGCTCGGCGCGAAGGCCATCTCGTCGAGCCGCTCCTCGCGGGTGAGCGGCCGGAGCAGGCGATGGACGCGCATCTGCCGTGGCACCTCGCGGCCGATGGTGTCGGCGATGTCGAGCGTCGGCCCCTCGGCCCAGCGGAAGTCGCGGCGTACCAGGCGGTACACGCCGCCCGCCACCCAGGTCACGCCGAAGGGCGTGCGCGCGCCCAGGTGATCGGCGAGGAAATTCGCCGGCTCCTGGAGGATGTGGTGGATGAGGTGCCCCTCGGCGTCGCGCTCGCCGCTCGCGATCCCGCGCACGATCCCGATCGCGGCCCGGAGCGGGGAGGGGAGGTCCTCCGAGGCGCCGGCCAGGGCCTCGTGCACGTCGATCGCCAGCGACGCCGCTTCCGCCGGCGCGCGGGAAGGGTTGTCGAGCAGCCCGACCACGGCCCGCGCCGCGCCGAGCGGCCCATGCGGCGCGTCGGGCCCGCTGTGCGCGCTCGCGGGCCCGCTCTCCCACGACCAGACGGCGTGCCGCTTGTACGCGATCTCGTCGAGGATCGCCCGGATCCTCGCGGCGCTCCGCTGCGCCGCGGCCGCGCCCTGCGCTGCGCCGAGCTCGTCCATGCCGCCGATGCGCAGCGTCACGACCGCGATGTGCCGCACCTCGCGCACCACCCTCGGCGCGGCATGCGGGGCCGTCCCGTGATCGCCGAGGGCCTCGCTGCCGAGGCTCCGCGCGAGCGGCACCGCGGCCATGGTCTGCGGCTGCGCGTCGCCCGGCGGAGGCGACGAGGGGAGCGCGAGATCGCGCCCGAGCAGGTGGGTGAGCGTCGCCTCCACCGAGGCGTTGTCCACGAGCTCCTGCTTGGCGAGCAGCACGCGGGCGATGGCCCCGGCCATGTCCCGCGCCGTCTGGTACCGATCGGCCGGCGCGCGGCTCATGGCCCGGAGCACGATCGCCTCGAGCTCCGGCGGCACGTCGGGCGCGTGCGTGGACGGGGGCTCGAACGCGCCGCCCTTCACGGCCTCGAGCAGCGCGTCGTCGTCGAGCTTGCCGTAGGGCGATCGCAGCGTGAGGAGCTCGTAGAGCACGACCCCGAGCGCGTAGATGTCGCTCCGGCGATCGACCTTCTCCCCGCGCGCCTGCTCGGGCGACATGTAGCCGAACTTGCCCTTGAGCACGCCGGGCTCCTCGCGGAACAGGTTGGCGCTCGCGATGCCGAAGTCGGCTATTTTCACCACGCCCTCGTGCGAGAGCAGGATGTTCTGGGGCGAGACGTCGCGGTGGACGATCGCCAGCGGCATCCCGCCCTCGTCCTTGCGCTCGTGGGCGTAGTGCAGGCCCTTCGCGGCCTCGGCGATGATGAACGCGGCGACGAAGGGCGGGATCCTCGCGCCCTTTTGCTTCGCCGCGCCCATCAGCTTGCCGAGGTCGAAGCCCTCGACATGCTCCATCGAGAGCACGAGCCCCTCGTCGCCGTGATCGGAGAACTCGTAGACCTGGACGATGTTCGGGTGGTTCAGCCGCGTCGCGAGCTGCGCCTCCTCGACGAACATGCTGCGGAAGCGCCGCGAGGCCCCGAACGCGGGGAGGATCCGCTTGACCACGAGGAGCTTGAACGTGCCCTCGGCGCCCCGCTTCTTGGCGAGGAAGACCTCGGCCATCCCGCCGGCCCCGAGGCGGTGGAGGATCTCGAAATCGGCGAGCTGGGACGGGGGTTTGGCCATGAGCGGGCCGCGGGCCCTCGCGAAAGCAGACGGGAGCGGCGAGCGCATGGTAGCGTCCCGGGCCGTCTTCCGGGAGATCTCCATGCTTCGCCGGCTCGCCTCCTCGCCCCACCGCCTCGACCGCGCGCTCCTCCAGGCCCTCCTCGCTGCGGCCGCCCTCCTCGCCGCCGCGCCGGCCCTCGCCCAGGGGCAGCCGCCCAAGCCGATCACGCCGCCCACCTCCAGGACCGACATGGAGCTCGATCCGGACGCCAAGCCGCCGGAGCCGAAGAAAGAAGAGCTCCCGCCCCCCGACCCGAGCGGCTGGGGCATGGGCGGCAAGGAGGAAGAGGGCAAGTTCGCCCCGCAGAGCAAGAAGGAGGTGAAGGACGACGACGGTCCTCCGCCCAAGCTCGGCCCGCCCGGCGCGGCCTTCCTCGACATCGTCGCCGGCTGGGGCGGCATGCGCGACGTGACGAACGATCAGGACCAGACGAAATTCACCGTCGGCTCCTTCGTGATCGGCGGCCGCTACCGCATCGGTGACTCGATCACCGTCGGCGCCCGCTTCCCCTACTCGACCGGCAAGATCACCGGCCCCGGCGGCGCCTCCAACGAGTTCAACACCTTCGCCGCCGGCAACATCGAGGTCGAGGGCCGCTGGGCCTTCCAGCTCACGAACCGCCTGCGCCTGACGCCCGATCTCGCGTTCTATTTCCCCACGGCCTCGGGCGACCTCTTCGCCGATCCATCCGACCGCGGCTCGCGCGCCCAGGCGCTCGTCAACCAGGCCGCCGCGTACTCCCGCGGCTGGGAAGACAACCCCCTCTTCGCCTCGAAGCGCCTCGGGATGCGCATCGGCGCCATCGTCAACTACGATCGCGACGCGATGCACATCGAGGGCGGCACGCGCCTCGATCTCATGGGCAAGACCGGCGGCAACCCGCCCTCGCTCGACGCCTCGGGCATCGCCGTGCAGTACCACACGCCGAACTACACCTGGCTCACCCACGCGTCGTTCTTCTACGACCTCGTCGACGGCCTCGTGAGCCCCGGCCTCCGCACCTGGCTCGCGCTCGCGCAGGTGCCCGCCTTCACCGCCACGCGCGATTACTCGGGCGCGCAGTTCGTGCTGGAGCCGACCGTGAACGGCCGCTACCCGATCAAGAAGGACGGGAGCATGGCCCTCAGGGGCGGGGTGAGCTTCATCATCCCGATCGCCGGCCAGCTCGGCGGTAAAGACCTCGGCGGGCAAGACAGCGGTCGCGCCAACGGCTTCCGCTTCCACGCCGAGTTCCAGTTCTGAAACGTCGATCGCCCCTCTCCCCGCGGGGAAAGGGGCGATCGGACGGCGGCGCCCGTCACTCCGGGTTGCACGTATCCATGCAGGTCGCCTCGATCGGCCCGCTGTGGAAGAACTCGTCGGCCTGCTTCTGCGAGGCCTCGAGCACGCGCACCTTGTCGTGCGGATCGTCGTCCTCCGGGCCCGTGGGGGGCGTGTTGGTCTTCGGTGACTCCGGCAGACCGAAGTCGAACTCCATGATCCCCGAGCCGTCGAAGGGCGTGCTCTGCTCGGCCACGCTCCAGATGGGGCGAATCTGCGGCTTGACCGATTTCGCGCCGACGGTCCGCGCGATCAGCTCCGCGCCGAGCGGCGTCACCTGGTAGTCGCCGACGGCCGCGTGGATCAGCACCGCGTGCTTGGGCGTGCCGGGCAGCATGTTGTCGGTGATGTACGGCGCGTAGCCGCTGGGCTCGGTGCGATCCCAGAGCATCTGCGTGAGGCCGAGGACGATCTGGATCTCCCGGCCGCGCTTGTAGCTGACCTTGAGCTGATCGAAGAAGGGCTCGAAGTCGACGCTGCGGTTGAGCAAGAAGCAGTAGGGCATCCCCGGCTCGCCGAGGAGGCCGCGCGTCACGTCGGTGGAGAGGGCCATGTACGTGGTGCCGAAGATCCCGCCCTGGCTGTCGCCGCGGTAGTAGCCCACGGTCGGGTCGATCGTCGGCTTGCCGTCGAAGATCGTCTGCGGCTCCTTGGCGAAGCGGCCGAGCATCATCCGCATCGAGAGCAGGCTGTTCAGGATGCCCTGGTGCTGCCGATCGACGAGCTGCCGGAAGACGCCGATGTCCCCGCTGATCGCGGCGATCACCGAGTCGTAATCCTCCTCGGCCATGCCCACGAGATCGACGGCGATCGACACGTAGCCCTTGTCGTTCATCTGCGCGAGGTAGCCATCTTCTCCCTCCGTCTTGTCGCCGAGCAGGCCATGCCCGTTCTGGAGCGGGTGCCCCGCCGCGCCGCTCATCACGAGGCTGTTCGGGATGTTGACCTCGAACTCGTACTCGGCCGTCCCGTTCTGCTTGGGCATGCCGTCGTCGCCGAAGACGAGCTTGCCGCCGGGGCCGGGTTTGTCGAGGTAGAGCGGTACCTTCATCATCCCGAAGATGCGCCGGCGGACGAGCGGGCTCGGGTCGTCGATGACCTTGGTGATCGTGTACTCGGGCCCGTCCTTGCCGACGGTGGCGAGCGCGTCGTCGCGCATGTGGAGCAGCCAGCGGGTGTTGTTCTCGCGGCTCGCGGTGGTGAAATCCCACGCGATCTGGAGGTCGCCCTTGGCGACGCCGGCCGCGTCGAGCTTGTCGAAGATCTCCGCGTAGAGCGACCGCCGCGCGCCGACCGAGGCCTCGTCGCTGTCGGTGCCGTCGCGCAGGGCCTGGAACGCGGGCGAGGGCGCGATCTCCTTGCCGCTGCCGTCGACGACATGGCGGATGGCGACGATGTACCGGGTCGCGTCGGAGAGCCGGACCATGGGGTTGATGATGAAGGCGCGGTCCCCGTCCTTGGCCGACGACGATTGATCGATCTCCGCGAAGTGGGGGACGAGCTTGCCCGTCGCCGTGTCGAGGAGGATCGTCGGTGAATCCTTGGTGAGCGAGAGATCGATGGTGTCCTGCGAGGGGAGGCCCTGCGCCGTCGCGCCCGGGAGATCGGTGAGGATGCGCGCGCCCGGCGAGAACCCGTCGCTGTCGGCCCAGGTCTTCGGATCGATGTGCCCCGTGCCCACGATGAGTGGCAGCGTGTTCTTGCGGAAGGCCACGTGCATGCCCGTCTTGGTCGTGGGATCGGCCTCCAGGTAGACGTTGGAGGGGAAGGGGAACCCGCACTGGCTCGGGACGAGGGGGTCGCAGTCCTTGTCGAGGAGCGGGCCCGTGCTGCCTCCCCCGGTGCCGCCGGTCGTGGTGCTGGTGGTGCCGGAGCCGGTGGTGCCGGTGCTGCTGGAGCTACACGCAGCGGGGGCCACGCCGAGGGCGAGGAGGAGCGCAGGGAGGGCGTAGAGCGGGCGAAAAAGTCGAATCATGGCCGAGGAGGGTACTATGGGGTCCACGGCGATCGGGGAAATTGGAGCGAGACAGCAGCGCAGCGCGCAAATCGTGATTACCTAGGGCGGGCGCGTCACGACGCGCGCAAGGAGCCCGGACCCGGTGGTTGCCCGTCACGTCTCGTCGATCAGCCCTCCCGCCGCCGCAGAGGCCCTCAAGCCGAGCCTCACCAAAGGCAAGAAGGTCAGCGCGCCGATCGATTGCACCATCGCCGACGCGGCCGAGAAGAGCGGCCTGCCGCTCCGCGACGCCGAGCAGGGCCTGCACCACCTGCTCTCGTCGTATCGCGGCCACCTCCGCGTCACGAGCGAGGGCGAGCTCCTCTTCCGCTTCCCCAACGGCTTCACCCGCCCCTGGGAGACGAAGGACCGCTTCGACGCCTTCGTCGGCGCCCTCGGCCGGGGCCTGCTCGGCGTCGGCCGCTTCATCGTCCGCGCGTGGATCGCCATCGTCCTGATCGGCTACGCGCTCCTCTTCCTCGCGCTGATGATCGGCCTCATGTTCGCCCGATCGAGCGACTCCAAGAGCGAGCGCGGCGGCGGGGTCGGCTTCGAGGTCGGCTACCTCCTGCTCCGCGCCATCTCCGAGGCCCTCTTCTGGACGTTCCACCCCTTCTCGCCGGTCGCGGTCGGCACCTACGACTACGACGCCCGCCCCGCGCGCCGCGCGAGGCGGCAACAGAAAGAGGACAGCGAGCCCTTCTACGAAAAGGTCAACCGCTTCTTCTTCGGCCCGCAGGATCCTCCGCCCGATCCGCGCGCGATGGAGAAGGCGATCCTCGCGGAGATCCGCGCCCAGAAGGGCCGCATCGGCCTCGGCGACGTCATGCGCGTCACGGGCTTGCCGCGCGATCAGGCCGACCCGCTCATGGCGCGGCTGATGCTCGACTACGAGGGCACCGTCGAGGTCTCGGACGAGGGCGGGATCGCCTACCGCTTCGAGTCGATGCGCAAGACGATCGAGGACGGTGGCGCCGTCGAGCAGCGGCGCGCGCCGCCCATCTGGTCGCGCCTCTCGACGATGTCGCCGCTCACCGGCAACGGCGGCGGCACGAATTTCCTCATCATCGCGCTCAACGGCTTCAACCTGCTGATGAGCTACGTCGCCCTCACGAACGGCTGGACGATCGAGAAGCTGTCTCTGCTCCTCTCGAAGGTGCCGCTCGCGAAGATCCCGGACACCGGCACGGCCATCGCGCTCGGCGTGGTGCCGCTGGTGTTCTCGATCGCCCTGTTCCTGTTGCCGATCGGGCGCGCGCTCCTCCGCCCGCTCAAGCAGGCGAAGATCGCCAGGGAGAACGGGCGCAAGGGCATGCTGCGCGAGGTGCTGACCAAGCTCGACGGCGGCAAGGTGACCGAAGAGTCGCTCTCGAAGGCCTGGACGGACGCGGCCGGATCGCCGCCTCCGCCGAAGGAGCTGACGCGGCAGGTGGTGGCGCTCGGCGGCGACGTGGAGATCGAGGACGACGGGCAGGTGCGCTATCGCTTCCCGGATCTGGAGGCCGAGAATCGCGCGCTCAAGGCGGAGCGGGAGGCGGCCTCCGAGGAGGAGGCCGCGGTGGGCAAGGTGGTCTTTTCTTCGGAGAATTGAGCGTCGATCGAACGATCAGTCGCCGACCTTCTGGCTGATGACGACATCGCCCGAGGGGGCCTCGGGGTCGGCCTTCTTCTCGATGCTGATGATCAGCTCGAAGCTCGTGAAGGGCACGCTCACGCCGGCGATGTCGCCGGTGCGCCCGCCCTCGTCGTACTTGATCGCGCCGATGCGCTGCCACTGGGCGTCCGGCTTGCGGGCCCACACGACGTAGGTCGTCCCGCCCTCTTGCAGGCGGCCCGGGGGCGCGAGGTGCTCGGCCTTGATCTCCAGGCGGGTCGTGGACGAGTCCTTGTTCACGTCGGCGACGATGTTCGCGTCGCACTCGGGCGCGCGCGGCGTGCCCTTCGGCGCGTACTTGAGCGGGCCGCCGCAGGCGACGAGGGCTGCGGAGAAGACGAGCGCGAGGGCGCCGGGGGAGCGAACGAGGTCGAGCAGTCGCATGAAATCCTCCTGCCACGAGGGCGAAGCAGGGATAGTGCCAGGCGGGGAGGGTGGCAAGGCTTCTGGGGGGCGGCGGGGATGGCGGCGACGGCAACGGCGGGGGCGTCTTGCCGGCTGGGGTGTTGGTGCGACGCTGCGGTCTTTGGGCCTCGGATCGGGTGGGGTGGGTGAGGCATTTGCTCCTCACTTCGATGGCCCTCGGGTAATGATCGCGGGTCATGTCGGAAGGTTCGCTCGATCGCCGCCGATGGGCCGTGATGTGGCTCTTCTTTCTCTCGGGCGCGAGCGGCCTCGTCTACCAGGTCGTCTGGGTTCGGCAGCTCGCGCGGGTGCTCGGCAACACGGTGCACTCGGCGTCGCTCGTCACCGGCGTGTTCATGGGTGGGCTCGGCGCCGGCAGCTACGTGCTCGGGCGCCTCGGCGACAGGCGGCATGCGCGTGAGGCGCGGGCGCCGCTCCGGCTCTACGGGCTCGCGGAGCTCGGCATCGCGGCCATCGGCCTGCTCTACGCGATCGTCCTCCCGCGGCTCGCGCCGTTCTCGGCGGCCATCTCGTCGTACGAGCGCGGCGAGCACGGGTGGATGGAGCTGTCGACTTCGGCGCATGTGATCCGGTACGCGGTGACGCTGCTCGGGCTCGGGCCGGCGACGTTCCTGATGGGCGGCACGCTCACGCTCCTCATCCGCTTCCTCGTGGGCGTCGAGGTCGGGCGGGCCGGCGCGCGCATCGGCATGCTCTACGGGCTCAACACGGCCGGCGCGGCCCTCGGCGCGTGGCTCACCGACGCGGCCTTCGTGCCGCACCTCGGCATCTTCGGCGCCCAGCTCGTCGCCGTCGCGCTCAACCTCGTGGCCGGCCTCGGCGCGCTCGCGGTCCACCGGAGCATGCCGGCGGGCGCGCCTCCGCAGGCCGAGCCGGACACACCGGTTACGGAAGAGGAACACCGTGACGCGCCGTCAACGCCGGCCGACGATGGCGCACGGACGCTCGTCTGGCTCGCGGCGCTGTCGCTCGGGCTCTCGGGCGTCGGGGCGCTCGGCTTCGAGATCCTCTGGTTCCGCTACCTCTCCGAGATCCTCGGCAGCTACCGCGCGGTCTTCTCGCTCCTGCTGACGGTGATCCTCGTCGGCATCTGGCTCGGGGCCACGCTGAGCGGCGCGCTCGTCCGCCGCTTCGGGCGCGCCGGGCTGCTCTTCCTGGTGAGCCAGACGGCGCTCGTGGTGACGACCGTGACGCTGCTCGGCTTCGTGGATCACGGCGCGCTCTTCGACGCGGAGCTCGCCCGCATGCAGGCGAGCCTCCTCGCCGGGCAGACCGAGGGGCGCGCGCTCGCCGAGCTGTGGAGCAACCTGCGGCCGATCGCCATCCTCACGGCGCTCCCGGCCCTGCTGATGGGCTTCACCTATCCGCTGGGCAACGCGGTGATCCAGCGTGTCCCGGCCACCGTCGCGGGGCGGGCCGGCGCGCTCTACCTGGCCAACACGCTCGGCAACGTGGTCGGGTCCTTCCTGGTCGGCTTCGTCCTCCTGCCCGGCGTCGGGATCCAGAAGACCGCGCTCGCGCTCGGCGTGACGGCGGGCGCGAGCCTCGTCCCCATGGCCGTGGGGCTCCTGCGCGATCGCAGCGCGGCGGCCGATCGTTCGCTCACGACCGCGGCCTTCGCCGGGATCGCCCTCGCCGCCGTGAGCCTCTACGCCTTCGCCGATCTGCCGCCGCAGACGCTCCTCCGCCCGAGCCTGCCCGCCGACGATCAAGGGGGGAGCCGGCGCATCCTCTCGATCAGCGAGGGGCTGAACGAGACGCTGGTGATCACCGAGGTGCCGGGGCTCGAGGTGCGCCTCTCGACCAACGGGCACCCGATGTCGTCGAGCAACCCCAAGGCCCAGCGCTACATGCGGGCCTTCAGCCACCTTCCCCTGCTCCAGATGGAGCAGCCGAAGGACGTGCTGGTGATCTGCTTCGGCGTGGGGAGCACGCTGCACGCGGCGTCGCTCCACCCGTCGATCGAGCGCCTGTCCATCGCCGACATCTCGCGGCACATCCTCGATCATGCCTCGTTCTTCGCGGGATCGAACCACGACGTGCTCGCGGATCCGCGCGTCCAGGTCTTCGTCAACGATGGACGACACCACCTGTCCATGGTGCCCGAGGGCTCGTACGACCTCGTGACCCTGGAGCCGCCGCCGATCGCGTTCGCGCAGGTGTCGGCGCTGTACACGAAGGAGTTCTATGCGCTCGCGAAGAGCCGCCTCAAGCCGGGCGGTTACCTGACCCAGTGGCTCCCCGGCTACCAGGTGGGCGGGCCCGCGGTGCTCTCGATGGTGAAGGCCTTCACCGAGGTCTTCCCGGGCGCCGTGCTCCTCTCGGGCAGCGAGGCGGAGCTCATCTTGATGGGCACGACGGGGCCCTCGCTCACCTTCGATCCGGCCGCGATCGCGCGGCGGATCGAGGCCGCGCCGCGCGTGAAGGAGGACCTCGCGAAGGTCGATCTCGGCACCATGGTCGAGCTGCTCGGCATGTTCGCGGCGTCGAGCGAGACGCTCGCGCGCGCGACGAAGGATGCTCCCGCGCTCACCGACGATCGGCCGTCGCTCGAGTACAGCCGCACCTCGCACCTCGCGGCGATCGGCGCGGTGGGGATGCCGCCCGAGCTCTTCGACGTGACGGGCATCGAGCGCCACTGCCCGGGCTGCACGGCCAGGATCTCCGGCCTCGCCGAGCACCTCGGCGTGCTGTCGCACGTGTACGCGAGCAAGGCGTTCCTGTTCTACGCGATGACGCCGGAGGGCGGCCGCTACCAGGCCCCGGCGGACGAGGTATCGCGGCGGGCCATCGCGCGCAGCGGTTACCTGCGCGATCTCTTCGGCGGGCAACCGGGGCTCGCGCGGCGCCACGCGGCGCGCCACCTCGGCGAGGGCGATCTCGAAGGGGCCGTGTTCACCGCGCGCCACGCGGTTCACCTCGATCCGAAGAACGCCGATGGCTACCGGCTCCTCGGCCGCGCCCACGCCGCGACGGGGGAGCTCGACGCGGCCGCGTTCGCGTTCGAGCGCGCGACGAGCCTCGATCCGAAGGACGCCGAGGGGCACCTGCAATTCGCGATGGTGCTCCGCCGGCTCGGGCAGCTCCCCGCGGCGGTCGAGCAGTTCGGCCTCGGCCTCGCGATCGATCCGGACGACGCCGAGGGACATTTCGAGCGGGGAATCGCGCTCCAGGCGCTGGGTCGCAAGGACATCGCCGAGGAAGATTTCAACGCCGCCCTGACCCTCGAGCCGGGCTTTCCGCGCGCCCACGCCGTGCTTTGCAAGCGCGCGGTCGCGCGGCAGGAGTACGCCCGGGCCATCGAGCACTGCGATCTCGCGGCGGACCACGGCGTCCCCATTTCGCCCGAGCTCCTCGCTTCTCTCGCGCCCCATCGCGAGCACAGACCGCGTTAGTCTACGCGGATGCTGGACGGCCTGCTCCGCTTCTCGCTGAACAACCGGCTCGCGGCGTTCCTCCTCGCGATCACGCTCGGCGCGTGGGGCTACTACGCGTACGCGCACCTGACGGTCGAGGCCTTCCCCGATCCCACGGACACGCAGGTCCAGGTCATCACGCTCTTCCCCGGCCAGCCCACGGAGGAGGTCGAGCGGCGCGTCTCGCTCCCGCTCGAGCGGGCGCTCAACGGCGCGCCCGGCCTGTTTCGCCTGCGCAGCATCTCCATCTTCGGCCTCTCGTTCGTCACGCTGACCTTCGACGACACGATCGAGCCGCTCCGCGCGCGCCAGCAGGTGATGGAGCGCCTCGCCGAGGCGGAGCTGCCGGAGGGGATCAAGCCGGGCCTCGGGCCGATGGCGACGCCGATCGGCGAGGTGTACCGCTACACGCTCGACGGCAAGGGCTCGGACCCGATGACCCTGCGCACGCTGCAAGAGTGGACGGTGCGCCCGAGGCTGCTCCAGGTGGCCGGCGTGGCCGACGTGATCTCCTACGGCGGGCTCCAGCGGGAGATCCACGTCGAGCCCGATCCGACCAAGATGGCGGCGATGGGGGTCGATCTGACCTCGATCTTCACCGCGCTCCAGAAGGCCTCGGCCAACGCCACCGGCGGCTATGTCGAGCGCGGGACGGAGTCGTTCGTGATCCGCAGCCTCGGCATCTTCCGGAGCATGGCCGACATCGAGAAGGTGCGGGTCGGCTACCGCGACGGCGTGCCGGTGCTGGTGCGCAACGTGGCGACGGTGCGCGAGGGCTACGCGCCCCGGCAGGGCATCGTCAGCCGCGACGATCAGGACGACGCGGTCGAGGGCATCGTCCTCATGCGCCGCGGCGAGAACCCGTCGGTGGTGCTGGAGGGTCTGCGCGCCAAGGTGAACGATCTCAACGGGAGGATCCTGCCCCGGGGCGTCTCGATGAACGCCTTCTACGATCGCACCGAGCTCGTCGACACCACGCTCAAGACGGTGTTCCACAACCTGGCCGAGGGCGGCATCCTGGTCACCCTCGTCCTCTTCCTGTTCATGCTCTCGGTGCGCGCCTCGCTGATCGTGGCGGCCGTCATCCCGCTCTCGCTGGCGGCGTCGTTCGTGTACCTCTCGGCGCGGGGGATGTCGGCGAACCTGCTCTCGATGGGCGCGGTGGATTTCGGGATCATCGTCGACGGCGCGGTGATCCTGATCGAGCACCTCTTCCACCGCCTCGCCGCGCGGGAGGTGGGCCGGCCCGGGCACGGAGCCCGCGAGGGGTACGACCCGCAGGGCGACGAGGCGCTGCGCGAACGGCTCTACCAGGCGGCCCGCGAGGTCGCGCGCCCCACGCTCTTCTCGCTGCTCATCATCATCGCCGCGTACCTGCCGATCTTCTCCCTCCAGCGGGTCGAGGGGCGGATCTTCTCGCCGCTCGCCAACACGGTGGTGAGCGCGCTCGTCGGCGCGCTGCTCGTGAGCTTCACGCTCGTGCCCGTGCTCGCGTTCTACGCGCTCCGGAGGCCCAAGCCGCATCGCGAGTCGCCGCTCCTCCGCTGGTCGCGCGCCGCCTACGAGCCCACGCTCTCCTTTGCGATGAAGAGCCCGGCCCTCGTGATGGTGCTCGCCTTCGGGGCCTTGATCTCCGGGATCACGCTGCTCCCCCGGCTCGGCTCCGAGTTCCTCCCCGAGCTCAACGAGGGCGCGCTCTACGTGACGTTCAGCCTGCCGAGCAACATGTCGCTCACCGAGGGCCGCAAGCTCACGCCGAGGATCAAGACGCTGCTCGCCCGCACGCCCGAGGCGACGGGCCTGCTCACGCAGCTCGGCCGCCCGGAGGACGGGACGGACCCGACGCTCCCGAACAACCTCGAGGTGTTCGTCAAGCTGCGCCCGCTCGCGGAGTGGCGCCCGCACATGAAATCGCTCGACGACATCGTCACGGAGATGACCAAAAATCTCCAGGAGGTCCCTGGCCTCGAGTACAACTTCTCGCAGCCCATCCGCGACAACGTGGCCGAGAACATCTCCGGGCAGTTCGGCCAGATCGCCGTGAAGATCTACGGCGACGATCTGGAGAAGCTCGCCGAGGCCGCCGATCGGGCCAAGGACGTGATCGGCGCCGTGCCGGGCGCGGCCGACGTGGGGATCGTCAAGAGCGGCGAGTCGCCGCAGCTCTCGGTGACGATCGATCGCGAGGCGCTCGCCAACTACGATCTCGATCTCGGGGACGTGCAAGACTACGCCGAGACGGCGATGGGCGGGCATGTCGCGAGCGAGCTGTGGGAGGGCGAGAAGCGCTTCGACGTGACCGTGCGCTACCCGCCGAAGACGCGCGAGGATCGCGGCGCGATTCGAAGGATGGTGATCCCCCTCAAGGACGGGGCGCTCATCCCCCTCTCGGCCGTGGCCGACGTGAAGATGGGCACCGGGCGCGCCGCGATCACCCGCGAGAACGGGCGCCGCTACGTGGGGATCCGGATGAACGTGCGCAACCGCGATCTCGGCTCGTTCGTGAAGGAGGCGCGGCAGAAGGTGGACGCCGCGGTGTCGCTGCCCACCGGCTACGAGATGGTCTGGGGCGGCGAGTTCGAGAACCAGGAGCGCGCGATGAAGCGGCTCACCCTCGTCATCCCGCTCGCCCTGCTCATCACGTTCTTCCTGCTCTACTCGGCCTTCGGGTCGGTGTGGGACGCCTCGCTCATCCTTCTCAACGTGCCCTTCGCCCTGATCGGGGGCGTGCTCGGCCTGGCGGCGGTGAAGATGACCCTCTCGGTGTCGGCGGCCGTGGGCTTCATCGCGCTGCTCGGGCAGGCGGTGCTGAACGGGGTGCTCGTGGTGGCCGCGATCCGCGGGCGGGTCGACGCGGGCGAGCCGCTCGAGGACGCGGTGGTCTTCGGGGCGCGCGACCGGCTGCGGGCCGTGCTGATGACGGCGCTCCTCGCCTCGCTCGGGCTCCTGCCGGCCGCCATGTCCCACGCCATCGGCAGCGAGACGCAGCGGCCGATCGCGGTGGTGGTGGTGGGCGGGACGATCAGCGCCGCGCTGCTCACGCTGATCGTGCTGCCGGTGAGCTACTACTGGGCGACGGTGCTGCGCGATCGGATCTTCCGGCGCCGGCTCGCGCCGATCCACGGTTGAGGGCGCCCCTCGCCGCTCGCTCCTCCCGCGCCGTTGGCATGGCGGGGGCGAGCGGCTATGGTCCACGGGTGGAGATTTGCGCGAAGCGGAGAGCAGGTGGGGCGGTGGCGTCGCGGCTCTCCATGGGGATCGTGGCCGCGAGCCTCGCCGCGATGGGGTGCCAGAGCACCCTGCTCGTCTGCCCGCACGACGGTGGATCCGAGTGGACCGCGGTGGCGACGCCGCACCTGGTGGTCGAGACGGACATGGATGCGTCGCGGGCCGGCGAGCTGGCGACCGACCTCGAGGCGCTCCGCGCGGCGCTCGCGCGGATCACGGGGCGGCTGCCGAGCGCGCCCTCCGAGCCGGTGGAGGTCATCGTCTTCGCCGATCCCGACGCCTTCCACGCCTTCGACAGGCCGGGCGATCTGCGCGCGGCGTACTTCGCGCCGCGGCTCGCCTTCGATCTGGAGCCGTCGCCCACGCTCGTCCTGCACCGGGGCGACGACGAGGGCGAGCGCGGCGCCTTCCTCCACGAGCTCACCCACCGCTTCCTCCAGGAGCGCTTCGCCGATCCACCCGTGTGGCTCAGCGAGGGCTTCGCCGAGTACTTCGAGACGTTGCGGATGGATGGCCAGGTCGCCGTGCTCGGCGAGGCTCCGCGGCGCCCGGTGGGGGCGGCGCTGTGGAGCGAGTACTACGGCAAGGAGGGCACGCTCATCCCGCTCTCGGCCATCCCCGATCCCGGCCACCTCGTCATGGCCGATCGGGACACCTTCTACGCGACCGAGGTCGAGGGGCCGAAGAAGAGCGAGCAGAAGACCGCCCATTACGCCGGCGCCTTCCGCCTCGTGCACCTGCTGAAGAACGGCGCGAACCCCGAGTACCGGGCGCGCTTCTCCGCGTTCCTCGCGGCGCTCGATCGCGGGAGCAAGCCGACCGCCGCGCTGCGAGAGGCCTTCGCCGGGGTCGATCCGGGCGCCTTCGAGCACATGTACCGAGACTACGTGTCGGCCCGCGATCTCCCGGTCGAGCGCGTCGATCTCGGGCCCGCGCCGCCGCCTCCTCCGCTCTCGATCCGCACCATGACGGACGCCGAGGTGCACGTGCTCTGGTCGAGGCTCTACCCGCGGGAAGAGTCGTCGCGGCGCTACATCCACGGCGAGCTCGATCTCGCGCTCGCCCACGAGCCCTCGTCGATCGAGGTCCGCCTGCGGCGCGCCCTGGTGCTGGCCGCCGAGCGCCGGTTCGAAGGCGCCGAGGCCGACATCGGCGCCGTGCTCGCCGCGCGCCCCTACGACCCGCGCGTGCTGCTCGGGCGGCTCTCGATCTTCGCCGAGGAGAGCCCGCTCGTCTACAAGTGTGGACAGGCGGATCCGAAGGTGGACGCCGTGGTCGATCGTCTCTCGCGGGTGGCGGTGACGGGGGTCGAGTTCGCCGCCGTGGCCTCGTACGACGAGGGCCACGGGCGCGTGGAGCACGGGCTCGTCGCGGCGCGGGAGGCCGTGCGTCGAGCCCCGCTCTGCTGGTCCTGCCAGGATGTCTACGCGCTGCTCCTCTTCGAGGCGGGGGACGTCGCGGGCGCCCTCGCGGCGAACACGCGCGCGCAGGCGCTGCTCCCCGAGCGGGCCGACGAGCCCCGCGTGAGAGAGCATCGGAGGATGTTCGAGAGCGGGCGCCCTGCGCCGAACGCGCCCTGCGTGGGGGCCAAGGAGCGCTGAGCGCGGCGATCGCCCGGATCTCCGCGCCTCGTCAGCGCGCGATCTCCACCCGCCGGCCCTCGGTGAGCGCCGCGCTCGGGAGCTTCACCACGCGGTCCTCGGCGGCGATCCCGCTCGCGATCTCGACGGTCGCGCCGAGGTCGCGCTCGATCACCACCGGCGCGAGGTGGATCCGATCGTCGGCCCCGACCAGCGCCACCCTGAGCCCGTTCGCGTCGTTGAGCATCGCGGTCGCGGGCAGCGACAGCACCCGGTGCGGCGTCGGCAGCGAGAGCGCCACCTGCGCGTACATGCCGGCGAGCAGCTCCCCCTTGGGGTTTCCGATCCGCACCTCGGTGGTGAGGGTGCGCGTCACCGGATCGAGCGCGCCCGAGGAGCGCGCCACCTTCCCCTCGAACACGCGACCGGGGAACTCGCGGATCTTCACCACCGCCGCCGCGTCGACGTGCACGCTCGGCGCCACGTCCTGCGGCACCTGGATGAAGACGCGCACCGGATCGGTCGCCGCGATCTTGAAGAGCGGCGTGCCGGTGCCGGAGGTGACGAGGGCCCCGCGCTCGACGTTGCGGGCGGTGACCGTCCCGGCGAAGGGCGCCGTCACCCGGGCGAAGGACTTGAGCTGGGTGAGGAGCTGGATGTTGGCGCGCTGGGCGCCGATGCTGGCGTTGGCCACCGAGACGCTCGCCTCGTCGACCTCGGCCTGGGCCTTCTGCTTGTCGAAGTCCTGCTGCGAGGTGAGGCCGGCGGGGGTCAGCTCCTTGTAGCGGGCGAGGTTCGCCTTGCTGAACTTCATGTTGGCGCGGGCCTGCACGAGCCCCGCCTCGGCCTGGGCGAGCTGCGCGCGGGCCTGGGCGAGCTGCTGATCGAGCTCGGGCGTGTCGATCTCGGCGAGCAGATCGCCCTCGGCCACCTTGTCGCCGATGTCGGCGTGCCATTTGCGCACGTAGCCGTTGGCGCGCGGGTACACCACCGTCTCCTCGAGCGGCCGGATGCTCCCCGGCAGCTCGTAGGCGCGATCGCTCGACACGATCGCCGGCGTGACGAGCTGCACGCGCGGTGTCTCCTCCTCGTGGCTCTGGACCTCGGCGGCGAGCGCCTGCCGGCTCGCCCGCGCCGGCAGGAAGCGCAGCAGGAACGCGGCGCAGAAGACGGCGGCGATGGCGCCTCCGATCGCGAGCGCGCGGCCCGGCGAAACCCGCGCCGGCGGCGGGAGAGGGAAGCCGAGATCGTCGTCCGCGATGGGCGAAGGCGCCCCCTCCGGGACGCCGAGATCGCCCGGGCGGTGAGGGGCGCCGGCCGCTCGTTCGGTGTCGATCGGTGCGCGGGCGGGTGTGCTCATAGGTCGGCGGTCTCCGGGTCCTCGACGGGCGCCTTGCCGCGGAGGATCGAGTACATGATCGGCACGAAGAAGAGGGTGGTGAGGGTGGCGAGCGTGAGCCCGCCGATCACGGCGCGGCCGAGCGGCGCGTTCTGCTCGCCGCCCTCGCCGAGGCCGAGCGACATCGGCAGCATGCCGATGATCATCGCGAGCGCCGTCATGATCACCGGCCGGAGCCGGGTCATCCCGGCGGCCAGCGCGGCGCTCGCGGCGTCACGTCCCTTCTTGCGCTGCTCGTTGGCGAAGGTGACGACGAGGATCGAGTTGGCGGTGGCGACGCCCACGCACATGATCGCGCCCATCTGCGCCGGCACGCTGAGCGTGGTGCCCGTGAGGTAGAGCATCCAGCAGATGCCCGCGAGCGCGCCGGGCAGCGCCATCAGGATGATGAACGGATCGAGCCAGGACTGGAAGTTCACCACCATCAGCAGGTAGACGAGCAGGACGGCGAACACGAGGCCGTAGGAGAGGCCACGGAACGAGGTCTCCATGCTCTCCACCTGGCCCTTGAGGCGCACGGCCATCCCGCGCGGCAAGGTCGGCTTCATCGCGCCGATCACCTCGTCGACGGCGCCGGCGACGGAGGCGAGGTCGGCGCCGTCGACGTTGGCCTGCACGTCGTAGGTGCGGGTCGCGTTGAAGTGGGTCACGTTGGCCGGCCCCGCGGTGCGGGACACGGACGCCACGTTGGAGAGGAGCTGCGGCGTCGCGCCGGGCCCGAGCGAGAGCGGCGTCGTGTCGAGCGCGTTCATCGAGCCGTTCTCGTACTGCGGCGTCTGGACGGCGACGAGGTACTGGACGCTGTGCTTGGTGTCGAGCCAGAAGCTCGGCTGCACCTGCGAGCTCGACGAGAGCGAGACGAGGATGTCGTTCGCCACGTCGCGCTGGGTGAGGCCGAACCCGGAGGCCATGGTGCGATCGACGTCGATGCGCAGCTCCGGCTGCCGGACCACCTGGGCGAGGTGCACGTCGGCCGCGCCCGGGATGCGCCTCAGCTTGGCCGCGATCTCCTGGGCGACCGCGAGCGAGCGCTCGTCGTCGCCGGGGGCGCCCACCACCTGCACGTCGATCGGGGCGGCCAGGCCGAAGTTGAGCACCTGCGTCGTGATGTCGGGCGCGAGGAAGAAGAAGGTGGTGTCGGGGTACTTCTCGGCGAGCGCCTTGCGCACCTGCCGCACGTAGCCCGCCGTCGGCCGGTGGTGGTCGGCGAGGGCGA
>JAXLYT010000013.1:0-188977 GCA_046351295.1 Byssovorax sp. | reverse complement strand
GCGTTGAGCAAGCACCGAACCCGCTCTGCAGACCGCGATCGTTACCGTATCCCCACCGACGGAAACTCCGAACGCCAAATCGTCATATCTCCTATCCTGCCACGATCTCCTCACCGAAGCCGCCGCACCCAAACCTCTTCATCCCTACCCGACCACCCTCCACCCCCGCGGCCCCCGATCCCACGCAAACCCGAGCGCCCCCGCCGTGCTGGGCCACTCCTCCGGGTGGGGAATGAACGCGATGCACACCCGCCCGGTCACCCGATCGGCCAGGGGCGCCAGCATGTCCAGGTACGAGATCGACCCGTTCGACGCGTTCAGCGGCCCCACGAACAGCGACCAGGCGGCCGACCCGCAGACGAGCTTGTTGAAGTCGGTCACCGAATCGCGCGTGTTCTGCGCGAGCTCCGACTCCACCTGCACGAGCGGGCGCACCACCCTCGGGATCTGCGACCCGGTGTGGACGGGCCCGCCGACCAGCTCGTACTCGCACGCCAGGATATCGAAGAGCAGCTCGCTCCGCGCGAAGTGCGGGTTGCCCTTGCTCCGGCGAAGCACGGCGACGTGACGGCCCAAAGCCCCCGGCGCGCGAGCCAGCCTCACCTCGAGCTGTTGGGCGAGCTGCTCGACGAAGCGCGTGCTTCGCGCCTTGTTCCGGGCCTGCCGGCCCTCGATGCTCGCATCGCCGGCGCTGCTCGCCGCCCGATAAGCGCACCGCACCGCATCGATCAAGCCCGCCTCCGACAAGACCTCCTCCGCGCTTCCAAGCATGCCCTCGACGCTACGTGCGCGCTCCCCTGGCACCAAGCGCATTCGGCCTGCCACCCGCGCTGAACGAGACGATCGAGCGCATCGCGCGGCAATTGCCCGAGCCATCGAAGCCCCAGGTGCGCAGGCCCCGCAGCCGCCGGCCCCCGCCGGCGAGCGCGGCGTGAGGAGGCCCGACGATGGGGACGACTGCGTCAGCCTCCCGAAGGAACGACCGGCACCAGCCGAGCGGCGAACCACGCCCGCAGCTCGGGGAACGTGACGAAGCCGGCGGACACCGCCCGGGCCTGCTCGACGAGCTCGTAGCGGGACGCGCGGAGCACGAGCTTGAGCGCACCCGTTTGGTTCCGGCTCAGCACCATGGGCAACGTGATCACGTCCTCGCCGAGGACGCCGAGATCGAGACTGAACGCGAAGAAGAGCGCCGCGGGCTCATCCTCCGGCGACGCCGCGAGCGCTGCGGCCTGTTGGTGGCGCAGCTTGATCGAGTCGAGCAGCCGCACATTCTGCGGCGAAAGCTCCCAACCGTAGCGCTTGGCGAGAAAGGCGCAGGCCCTCAGAACGTCGGGGACAGGCGGGATCAAGGAGCAACGCGTCCGCGGGACGCCGTGCCGAGCTCGTCGATCATCTCCCTGAACTCGGGCGGCTGCTGCTCGAACCAGGCGGCCCACCGCGCGATCCCCTCCTCGTCGTTCCACGCTTCTTCGGCGAGCTTCATCATCTCGGCGCGCTCTTCGGGGCTCAGCGAGCCGGCGGCGCTCTCAGCAGGCGCAGCACCCAGATCGGCGAAGGGCGGAGGGTTCATGCCCGAAGCGTACCACACCGCGGGATGCTCAGCCGAGCGCCTTGAAGACGGCGCCATCGAGGCGTCGTCCCCACGCACGTTGGGGGTGAACCGTGGATGCGCGCGGCCGAGTGGCTCGACACGAACGTCGTCCCCACGCACGTGGAGGTGAACCGAACGCGAGGTGCACGAGGTCCTCGAGGTTCTCGTCATCCCCACGCACGCGGGCATGAACTGCACACCCCGAAACGCAGAGAGCAGCTCATCGCGTGAGCTGAAGGGGTGCCGCACGGGCGAATCGAAAGTCCCCTGGTGGCCGAGGGATCAGGTAGGTGAAAAAGCGATACGCTCTGGTCCGTCTTGCATTCGGCACCGGGCTCCGTGATATCCTTCGACCCGTGGGGAAGCGCAGATCGAACAAGTCGCCGAACGCCGAGCAGTTGGCGAGGCTCGTGCCCGACCAGACCGAAGCCGAGGTCGAGGCCCTCAACTGCGCGCTGCGCACCGCTCCGAGCTTCTGGCTCACGCAGCCGACGCTCCAGCGCTTGGTCACCGACACCTCCCGGTACATCGACACCTACGCCCGGGCGCTGCATCAGATCGAGCGGCGCACCGTGGCGGGACACACCGCGCCCGGCCCGGCCCACCACCACGGACCGCAGCACCCCCTGCCCGATCCCTCGCGGCTCGACCCCTGGTCGGTCGACCCGGCCACGATCGAGGCCGCCTCGCGCGTCGTCTCGACCTGCCCGACCTGCCATGGCTCGCAGACCGTGGCCTGTGGCCGCTGCGACGGCTCGGCGCGCGTCCGCTGCGGCAACTGCTGGGGCAGCGGCCGCGTCCAGGGCAAGCGCAGCATGAAGAACTGCCCCGTCTGTCGGGGCGACGGCAAAGTCACCTGCGACGCATGCACCCACGGGCGC
This sequence comes from Byssovorax sp., assembly GCA_046351295.1. Lineage (GTDB taxonomy): Bacteria > Myxococcota_A > Polyangia > Polyangiales > Polyangiaceae > JAXLYT01. The sequence continues at coordinate 186,502 of JAXLYT010000013.1, read as the reverse complement.
GTCCCGTGCCAGCCGTGCGGCGCGGCCGGGGTCGTGTGGGCCTGGCTCTCCATCGCGCAGACCCGCATGCAGCAAGTTCGCGTCCACCCGATGGGCGCCGCGGCCCTCGTTCACCGCAAGCTCAAGTCGCCGCGCGACTTCGACGCCAACCCGCAGGAGTGGGTCAACGAATTGACCTCGGACACGGGCACGCAGGACACCATCGACGCTCTCCCCGCGGAGCTCGAGCCCGAGCTCGACCCGGTCACGGACCGCGCGCTCTCGACCCGCGTGCAGTCCTTCTCCAGCGTGGTCCACCGCTTCACCTACGAGGCCGCGCGCATGACAGGGCACCTGGAGGTCGCGGGCGTGCCGCCGGCGGTGTCCAAGTCGAGCAACTGGCGCCCCTTGCGGATCCGACAAGGCCTCGCGGCCGCGACGGCCCTCGGCCTCGGCCTGGCCTCCCTCATGCTCATGGGCACGTACGCCGCCCGGCACCCCTGGTATGAGACCTACGGGCATCGCGGCTGGGTCGGCTTGATGGGCGGCGTCATGGCGACAGCCTTGGCCGTCGTCGTCGCGGGCCTCCTCTTGCCCCGCCGCCTATGGTCGCGCGGCCGGGTCTGGATCCCCGCGGGGGTGGCGGGCGCCGCCGCGCTCGGCTTCGCGATCCTCTGGAAGTACCCCGGGCCCACGCTCCCGGGCGCCAGGAACGCGCTGGCGGCGAAGGATATGAGCCGCGCCCAGATCGAGGCCGAAGCCCTGCGCGACCTGAAGCTCGACTGGAGGGGCGGCTCCGAAGTGTTGGACGACCTGCACCTCGAGCGCTTGAAGACGGCCGAGACCTTCGACCAGCTCGCATCGATGGTCAGTGAGCCTTGGAACCTGGAGCCGCGCCGAGAAGCGGCGCTCCGCGTGCTCCACGACGTCGCCGAGCAGAAGCAGGCCGAGCTCTACGCCGCCAAGAACCTGTCGGGCCTGCTCGGCGTCTCCAAGAGCATCGGCGAGCTGGACGCGCCTTTGCGGGACAAGATCGCATCCTCTGTTCTGCTGCTCCGAGCCGAGCGGTGCACCGCGGACAAGGACTGCTCCTGCTTGGCCAACAACCTGAAGGCGGCCGCTGCGGCCGAGGCTATCAGGGACGAAGTAACGCGGGTGCATGACGAGGCTGTCCCGGCGTTCGCAGCGGCGCTCAAAGATCTGGTGACCGCGGCTCAGCCGGCTCCCATGAAGGACCCGCACGAGCGACAGGCCACCCTTCGGCAAGCGCTCCAACTGGCCAAGTGTTACACCGACCTTGCCAGCACGCCTTCGAACCCGCCGCTCGCGGCGCTGGAAAAACTGCTCGGCGATGCCGACCGCGAGGTCGACGCGGCCGACAAGAAGGCGGCGGCCGTGGCCGCGCTCGAGGAAGCCAAGCGCAAACGCCAGGAAGCCATCGAAGACGCCAAGCGCAAGCAGGCGGAGGCAGCGGCCGCAGCAAAGCAAGCCGCCGAGGAACGGGCGCAAAGAGCGGCGAACAGGAGCCTGCTCTGCAATGACGGCTCGATCTCCGGCTGCTCCTGCTCCGGCTCGCACCGAGGGTGCTGTTCGCACCACGGGGGCGTCGCGGGCTGCGAGCCGCTGTGATCTCGGCTGCCCCGGGCGCCCATCCGCGCCGGGCGCCCTCAGGCTCCGGTTTGGGTATAGGCCCGGATCACGCCCAGGAGCAGCGCCAGGAGGAAGACGCTCGGAAAGACGATTCGCATCCGGCGATCAAAGTGACTTGCGCGAATTTTTTGGTCGCGCCTGGCCAGCACGTTCGAGTAGATGGACGCAATCATGGCCAGGGCGAGGCCGAAGTAGCTGATGATATACCCGCGATCGGCGAGCGTCAGATAAGCCACCTCTGGCAGATTGCCCGCCTCGGCGAACTGGAGCGCGATGGCCGCCAAGAGGCAGGTGACGCCCACGCTCGCGCGCGAGTTGAGATCGTCGGGAGGCATCCAAAAGACCGAGAACGCCACGATGACGATGATAAGAAGCGGCATGAAGAACTTGGCGACATGAAAGCTCACGTGACGACGCACGGGCACGGAGAAAGTGGCGTAGTCGTACTCGGGCGCGCCCACCTCCCCCTTGTAGACGCGCACGGCTTGCTCGTACGTCATCGCGCCGTCCAGCTTCCAGCTCGACAGGCGCTCGCGAGCGAGCTCATCGAGCTCGACGGACGCAGGTTTGGCCGTATAGGACAACTGCTGTGCCGGGAAGTCGGCATCCGAAAACTGCAACGTGAGCCGCTGGCGATCGAAGGGGAAAGTCCGCAAGTTGTAAGCGCTATGCAGCGTCGAGCGGATGCGCCGGAATCGGACGCATTTCCCCTGGTGCAATTCGGTGGTGTCGAACTGCTCGGCCTGCCGCGACACCTCGTTGACGATCTCCGTCTGCGGTGTGAAGTTGGGCGCCGGTGACCAGACCTCGTTCAGGTAGAAGTCCGCGTCCCACGTCCCCGCCTTTTCGTTGACGTTGTACAGGCCCAGCAGGACGACGCCGAGCGTCACGTCGACATGACTGCCGAGGTCGTCTGCGACCTTGGCCGGGCAGCACGACTCCGGCCCCTCGCAGGATCGGCTACCGGCCCATGCGCTGTTTGGTCGCAAGATGATCACGGTCAGCAGCAGAAGAAACACCCCACAGCTCCAGATCTGGAGTCGGACGTTCTGGGCGAATCCAAGAGGACCACCCATGACTCGCTTCGCGAGAGCTCCCATGACGAGATCGAGGATAGACCCAAGAGGCTTCGAGGGGCTAAAAAACATCGTTGCGTCAAGCAGAAAACGGTTGCTACGGGCGGGCACCGAGCCCCGCGCCGCGATGGGCAACGATTGCATCCTCGTTCGTGGGGAACGCACCGGAGGAGGCTACGCCGCCGCGGAGCAGCGAGCAGCTCAGCTGCTCTTGCACATCCACCCCGACCAGCGGCGCGAAGATCCGCCTCGCGCACAACCTGTAATCCCCCGATCTTCCCCTCGCTCCCGCGCCGCGTACGCTGCGCCCCTCCATGCTCCGCCCGTTCCCTCGCCGCGCCGCCCGCGACGCCCTCGGCCTCGTCCGGCTCCTCTGGATCGACGCCCACCAGCTCCCCGACCCCGAGCGCAGCACCGCCCTCACGACCATCGGCGAGACCCTCGCCGACGCCCTCCGCATGGGCGCCCTCGACCCGGACTCCCTCGGGTACCGCGCGGCCACCACGCGCGCCGTCGAGGCCATGGACGCCCTCCTCGCCCTCGGTTGGCCAGGTAACATCGCCGAGCTCATCCGCCAGGCCCGCGCCCGCATCGCCGGCCCGCCGCCGCCGTATGTCAGCGCCACCGACCGCCGCAAGGCCCGCCAGCAGCTCCGCGGATAGGCGGCACCTTGGTGAGGACCCATGATTGGGTGAAAGAGTGTTGAGGCGCCGACACGCAGATCTTCCCGACATGCGTGCTTTGCGAGGATAGCGGACAGGCAACGAAAGGTTTGCACCATTCGGCCGCGGTTTTTTCGCTATCGAGGGAATCGGTCACTGCGCCACAATCCGAGTTGCGCCGGCGATGTGGCGCGCGGGAGAGGCAGACGATGAATTCGACGACAACCGACAATGCAAAGCGCAGCGGCGGATTGCGCGACGTGGCCATCAGGACGTTCCCCATCGGCGTGCTGGCGATGAGGACCAAGAACCTCGGCGAGGTCGAACGACGGCGTCGCGAAATGGGCGAGCTCGGGTTGCGTGAGCTCCAGAGCGCCAAGGACGTGCTGCCCGAGCTCCTCGAGCTCTGCGGGTACTACGAGAAGGTCTTTCCTGCGAACGCGCCGTACTGGAAGCGCGCCGCCGAGTACGCGGTCGCGGAGGCGGAGGGGCCGGCCGCGCTGTTCGATCAGGTGGAGCGCTGGGGCTTCGTCCCCGACGCCGGGGGCCGGCTCGAGATGCCCGACTGGTGGAACGGGAAGCTGGTGACGCCCCTCGAGTACATGGACTACCTGCCCGCCCGCCACACCGACGCGTCCCTGCGCGCTGCGGGCATCGAGCCGGAGCGCTTCCACGCCCTCGCCGGCAAGGCCTCGGACTTCATGTGGATGGGCTACTACCTCGCCAAGGGCGCGCTCGTGGCCGGCGGCGTCTCGCTGCTCGTCAAGGCCGTCTCCGACGCCGTGCTGGAGCTCAAGCAGCGCGTGGATCGACCGAAGAGAGGCCCCTTGCCGATCTGGGTGATCGGCATCTCGGAGGACGAGGTGAAGGCGCTGCGGGCGCCCGACACGGCCGTCGTGGGCTTCAACCGGCAGATCTCGCCGGTGATGCACAGGCTCGTCGAGGCGGGGCAGGTCCGCCTGCTCGTCCCGTCGCACGACGGCGACGGCGCGGAAGGCCGCCTGCTCGATGCCAGGACGCGGGAGCCGGTCACCCTCGAAGGGGGGCAGTGTTACGTGTGCATCCTCGACGTCTCGGACGCGCCGCTGCCCGTCCCCGATCAGTCGGGCGTGGTCATGACCAACGAGACCCTCCACCACAACCCCTACGACGAGCAGGCCAACATGATCCGGCAAATGCACCGCGCCGCCCTGCCCGTCGCCGGCGGCGGGCGGGCGTGGGTCACGGGCGAGCTCTTCCGCGTCGCCCAGATGCGGGGCGTCTTCATCGGCTTGTCGGCGGCGTTCGCGATGGCGAGCTGGGACGCCTGGGTGTCGTTCGCCAACGGGATCGTCTGCGTCGAGGAGCTCGAGCGGCGGCGCGGCGACTGGGCCGACGAAGGCGTGCACCTGAGCTTCACGCCCGTGCCCCGCGGCTTGGCGAAGGCGCCGTCGCTGATCCATGACCTCTTGATGTGCCCGACCCAGACGCTGATCTCGGGCTACTGATCGGTCCCCGCGTCACCCTCCGGCGGCCGGCGGCGAGGGGCGCGCTGGTCGCCGGCAGAGCCCCGGCGACCACGACGGTCGACCCGCAAAATTCTCGCTGGGATTTCGGCCCCCCCGGACTAGAACGCGCCATGCCCTCGAACCCCCCTGCCCCGCGTGCTCCCTCCTCGCCCCCGCAGCAGGCGACGCCCCGCGTCCTCCTGCTGGAGAACATCCACCCCGGCGCGCGGGCCCGCTTCGAGACCGAGGCGTTCGAGGTCGAGACGCGCAGCGCCGCGCTCAAGGAGGACGAGCTGATCGAGGCCTTGAAGGGCGTCCACCTCCTCGGCATCCGCAGCAAGACGCACGTGACCGCCAAGGTCCTCGAGCGGGCCGAGCAGCTCATCAGCGTCGGGTGCTTCTGCATCGGGACGAACCAGGTCGACCTCGCCACGGCCAACCGCCGCGGCATCCCGGTCTTCAACGCCCCCTTCAGCAACACCCGCAGCGTCGCCGAGATGATCATCGGCGAGCTGATCGTCCTCGCCCGCCAGCTCGGCGATAGGTCGCGCGAGCTGCACCAGGGCACGTGGAAGAAGATCGCCAAGGGGAGCTTCGAGCTGCGGGGCAAGACGCTCGGCATCGTCGGCTACGGCCACATCGGCCAGCAGCTCGGCGTCCTCGCCGAGTCGCTCGGGATGCGCGTCATCTACCACGACATCGTGACCAAGCTCCCCATGGGCAACACGAAGCCCATGGCCTCGCTCGACGCCCTGCTCGAGGAGTCGAATTTCGTCACCCTCCACGTGCCGGCCACCCCGGAGACACAGTGGATGATCGGCGAGCGCGAGATCGCGCGGATGAAGAAGGGCAGCTACCTGCTCAACGCGAGCCGCGGCACGGTGGTGGTGATCCCGGCCCTCGCGGCGGCCCTCAAGAGCGGGCACCTCGCCGGCGCGGCCGTCGACGTGTACCCGGAGGAGCCGGAGGGCAACAGCGACGGCTTCCGCACCGAGCTGCAGAACCTGCCCAACGTGCTGCTCACCCCGCACATCGGCGGCTCGACCGAGGAGGCGCAGGAGGCCATCGGCCGCGAGGTCTCGCACTCCCTGTCGCAGTTCATGACCACCGGCGCGACCACCTCGGCCGTGAACTTCCCCAAGGTGGAGCTGCCCCCTTACCGCGGCACCCACCGCGTCCTCAACGTGCACAAGAACGTGCCCGGCGTGCTCCGCGACGTGAACAAGATCGCCTCGGACCTCGACGCCAACATCGACGCCCAGTTCCTCTCGACCGACGCCAACATCGGTTACCTGATCATGGACCTCGAAGGCGACGTCTCGACCGAAATGAAGCGCCGCATCGACGAGCTGCCGACGAACATCAGGACGCGCGTGCTCTACTGAGCACGAGCCCCACCCCACCGACATCCAATCGAGCAGCCAGACGACCTCAGCAACCGCCGAGGGTGCCAGGAACAGCACCGCGACCGGAAGGGAGCGGACAGTGCAGCCACCCGTTCCCAGCCATCGCCGAGGTCACCAGCACCACACCGTCAACGCGGCTCCTCGGCTCTCGACGCGGTTGCTTCCTTTCACGCAAAGCCTGCTCGATCCGCTCCCTCCCGGTCGCGGTACTGTTTGTCGTGCTGATCTGCTGAGCGTGTATCTGCGGCGCTAGCACCGCGATGGGAGCTACCAACGTTCGTCGGGGTCAGGGGGTTACGTCGATCACCTTCCCCGGGTTCATCAGGTTCTGCGGGTCCAAAACCCGCTTGATCGACCGCATCAACGCGATCTCCTCGGGTGAGCGCGAGTAGCCGAGATAAGGCTTCTTCAGGAGGCCAATCCCGTGCTCGGCGGAGATGCTGCCGCGGTATTTCTGGACGAGGCTGAAGATGGCTGGATCGGCGGTCTTCGTCTTCGCCAGGAACTCTTCCTTCGACAGATCGTCGGGCTTCATCACGTTGACGTGGAGGTTGCCGTCGCCGATATGGCCGAAGAGGGCGATCTCCCAGCCGGGGTAATTCTCGGCGAAGAAGCCCTCGAGCTCGGCGCAGAAGGGCACCAGGGCGGCGATGGGCAGGGCGATGTCGTTCTTGTGGGGCAGGCCGGTGGCGGACAGGCTCTCGCTGATGCCCTCGCGCAAGGTCCAGAGCTCGGCGGCCTGGGCGGAGTGCTGGGCGAGCGTCCCGTCGGTCACGAGCTCTCGTTCGAAGAGGGAAGCAATCCAGGCTTCGAGGGCCTCGGGCTCGCCTTGCTCGACCTCGAGGAGCACGTAGTAGTCGGACTCGGCTTCGAGCGGGGTCCGCACGTTGCGGTGGCGGCGCAGGCGGCGGAGGCAGCGCTCGGTGAAGAACTCGTAGGCCATGATCGTGAAGGGGCCTTGCTTCGCCTCGCGGAAGAGGGTGAGCACGGCGGCGAGATCGGGCACGGCGAAGAGGAAGACATCGAGCTTGCCGGGCATGCGCGTCAGCTTGAGGACGGCCTCGGTGATGATGCCGAGGGTGCCCTCGCTCCCGATGAAGAGCTGGCGCAGATCGATGCCGGTGTTGTTCTTCTCGAGCGCGCCGTTGAGGGTGAGGACATCGCCGCTCGCGAGCACCACGGTGAGGCCGAGGACCCATTGCCGGGTGAGGCCGTAGCGGATCACCTTCACCCCGCCGGCGTTGGTGGCGATGTTGCCGCCCACCTGGCTCGACCCCTTGGAGGCGAAATCGACCGGCCAGGTGAGCCCGTGCGGCGCGCAGTGCTGGTGGACCGCCTCGGTCACCGCGCCGGCCTCGACGTGCACGGTGGCGCCCGCGAGATCGACCGGGTCCATCTTCCGCATCCGGTCGAGGGAGACGACGAGCTCGCCCTTCGACGCGACGGCGCCGGCGGCGAGGCCGGTGCGCCCGCCCGAGGGGACGACGGCGACGTTGTGCGCGCTGCACAGGCGGAGCAGCCTGGAGACCTCGTCCGTGCTGCGGGGGAAGGCGATGGCCGCGGGGTGCGGGTCGACGACCTTGGTCCAGTCGCGGCCGAAGGTCGCCAGATCCTCCGGATCGCGGCTCAGGAGATCGGCGGGGAAGCCGAGGGCGAGGGCGTCGGTGAACGCTGCGGGGAGGCCGCTCATGGCGCTCGGGTAGTGCAGCGGGAGGGCGAGAGCAAGCGCGGTCAGGGCGCGATCGCGGTGGCAGCGCCGAGCTGTTCGAGCAGGGCGCGGTACCACGCGAGGGCCTCGGCGGTGCGGCCGGGCAAGCTCTTCGTGCCCCAGATCACGGAGAGGGTGCGCGTCGTGCCTTCGTGCGTCTTGGTGCGCTGGGCGTCCTTGACGCCGTTGGCGGTCGGACCCTTCGTGTCGAAAATACACAATAGCCCGCCCACGTCGATCTCCTGGCCGGAGGCGTTGAAGACATAGCGCGAGCCCATGGGGGCGATGCCGATGCGGATCGGCGGCTCGGCGCGGTCGAGATCGATCACGCTGATGGGCAGGCCGCTGTGCAGGCTGACGACGTTGCACGCGTCGACGGCGGCGTTGATCGATCCGAGCGCGCCTTCTTCTGCCGCGCGGATGAGGTACTCCGAGGCGGGCTTGCCGCGACCGGTGGGCTTGTAGCCGCCGTGGCGGAGCAGATCGCGCACCGCCGATCGGACGGCGTCGTCGGCGCGCATCGGGGCCTCGACCTTGGTGGTGAGCAACGCGCGCAGCGAATCGGGCGAAGGTAGCGCGCCGATCGGCGACGGGAAGGTGGTGGTGAAGGCGGCGAGATCGAGGAGCGGGTGCGGGTCGACGGTGAGCACGGGCGGACTTTATCACCGTTCTCGCGCCGGGCCGCGACGGCGCGGCTGGCAGGTTCGCCGGGGATGCGGCACCATCGCGATCGTTCCGGAGGAGGTTTTCTATGTGGTTCGTCAAGTCCTCGAAGATGAAGATGCCGAGCAAGGAAGACGCGCTCCCCGGTCGCGCCCGGAAGATGCCCGTCCCCGACAAGCACTTCGTGCTCGGGACGAGGCTCGAGCCTCCCTTCCCCGGCATGGAGCAGGCGATGTTCGGGATGGGCTGCTTCTGGGGCGCCGAGCGCAAGTTCTGGAAGATGCCCGGGATGTTCACGACCGCCGTGGGCTACGCCGCGGGCACCACGCCGAACCCGACCTACGAGGAGGTGTGCTCCGGCCTCACCGGCCACAACGAGGTGGTGCTCGCCGTCTTCGACCCCGCGAAGCTGCGCTACGAGGATCTGCTCAAGACCTTCTGGGAGAGCCACGATCCGACGCAGGGCATGGCCCAGGGCAACGATCACGGCACGCAGTACCGCTCGGGCATCTACACGTTCGGCGACGCGCAGAAGCGGGCCGCGGTCGCGTCGAGGGACGCGTTCCAGAAGGCGCTCGGCGGGCAGGGCTACGGGCCGATCACCACGGAGATCCTCGACGCGCCGGTGTTTTATTACGCGGAGGACTACCACCAGCAGTACCTCGGCAAGAACCCGGACGGGTACTGCGGGCTCGGCGGGACGGGCGTGAGCTGCCCGATCTGATCCCGATCCGGATCGCCGATCCAGGGCGCGCGCTCAGGCCGCCTTCTCCTTGTGCGCCGCGTGCACGGTCAGGACCGGCACGGGGCTCATCCGCACCACCTTCTCGGCGACGCTCCCGAGCAAGAGGTGCGCGAGGCCGTGGCGGCCCGCCGTCCCCATCACGACCATCGCCGGCTTGATGTCCTCGATGGCCTTGAGGATCTCCGCGCCCGGATCGCCCTCGCGCATCAGCGCGCGATCGACGTTGGAGGCGCGCGCGAGGTCGTCCAGGGCGCGCTTGGCGGCGGTCACGATGTCGCCGGCGAGGTTCGGGAAGACGAGCGGCTCCGTCCCCGGGTAGGAGACGAGCGGGATGGTGTAGACATGGAGCAGGACGATCTCCATGTCGAGGCGGGCCGCGAGGTTGCGGGCGCGGGCGAGGGCGGCGTGCGAGGCGTCGCTGAAATCGATCGGGACGAGGATGATTTCCGGGGTGGCCATGACCCCGCGGGCTGCACCGGGCGTGCCTGCGAAAGCGCGCCCGGCGCGCGAGGTTGTCGCGCGATCGAGGCCCGCGCGCATGCATCGGTTGCGCGCGCACGAACGCGTTGCGCGGAGAGGCGCGCAGGCGCGACGAAAATGAGCGAGCAGCGCTCCACAAATGGCCCTCCAGCGGGGCCGCGGGGCTGGCTCGCGCGGTGCACGCGCCGTACGCTCAACACGTTCGGATGAAGCGGCGCGCGATCGACGCGAGCGCGGAGCATCCAGGAGCATGCCATGAACGAAGAGAGCCACGGCCCGGTCAAGAAGGAGATCGTCGAGCTCGAGGTCCGCACCCGCCACGTGCTCCTCGGCAAGGGGGCCGATCTCGCGCATGCCACGGTGTACTGCCCGGTGCGCGACTCCTCGGTGGGCGTCGGCGAGTGCTGCGTCTGCGAGCACTGCGCGGCGCTGCGCACCGACAACGAGGAGCACCGCGCCTTCGTCATGTGCGCGCTCGACGAGAGCCGCGCGGACATCCCCGTGCCCGACGGGTCGAGCTTCCGCGATCAGGAGCTCTCGCTGCGCACCGCCGCGCCCGTGGCCTCGATCATGACGAAGGACGTCGTGTGCGTGCGGCGCGAGATGCAGGCGGGCGAGCTCACGGCGCTGCTCGCCGAGAAGAACATCCACGGCGTGCCGGTGGTCGACGCCCGCGGCCGGCCCGTGGGCGTGATCACGCAGACCGATCTCGGCAAGGCGGCGCGCGTGCACGCCGAGATCGGCGGCCTCGGGCCCCATGTCCCGGTCTCCGCGCTGATGACGACGACCGCGCTCTGCCTGCACGAGCGCGCGACGATCGCCCAGGCCGCGGCGCTGATGGCCTTCGAGGGCGTCCACCTCTTGCCGATCGTCTCGGACGCGCAGGAGGTCGTCGGGCTGATCTCGTCGCTCGACATCCTCCGCTGGCTCGGCCGGCGCAGCGGCTTCTTCATCCCGGCGTGATCACCGCGGGGGGGCGGGGCACGCCCACGGCCCCGAGGGCGACGAGCGCCTCGCACAGGTGCTCGTACACGAGGGGCTTCGGGAGCACCTTCGGCGGCGGGCTCATGCTCTGGTGGATCTGCTGGGCATGCCAGACGTCGCTGGCGATCACGACGATGGGCAGCCCGGAGCGGGCGGCGCGGGCGCACGAGATGACCGCCATGTCGGCGCCGAACGGGCGCCGCAGATCGGTCACCACGACGTCGGGGGCAGGCCCGCGGGAGAGGCGGGCGACCGCGGCGTCGAGATCGGAGACGACCTCGACGTCGTAGGCGTCCTCGCGGAGGAGCTGCCCGAGCACGCGGGCGACGCGGGTATCATCCTCGGCGACCAGGATCCGGGAGGTTCGAGGTAGCTGGGTCATGGGCGTTTCCCGGCGATGGATCCACGTGCCGTGCCACACACCGTCGGGGCCCATTCCTCCCCAGATCTGGGTAGGCGAAACCGCGCCCGATGCGCCGAGCGCATCCTGCCGCGCAGGCCGTGCGCGTCTTGCTTCGCCGAACCCGCGGCGCCGCCTGTGTTCAGCTGTGGTAGACCGCCCCCATGGCGTCTCCCCTCCAAAGCTCCGGGTCGAGCCCCGCGCGCTCGCTGCTCTCACGCGTCCTCCTCTTCGCCGCGCTGGTCATCGGGGTGCTCATCGCCTCGTCGTCGTGCATGGCCCGCGTCGACGCAGGTCACGTGGGCATCCGCGTCAAGATGGCCGGCAGCTCGCGCGGGGTCGACGACATCCCCGTGGTGACCGGGTGGGTCTTCTACAACCCGCTCACCGAGCAGCTCGTGATGTTCCCGACGAGCGTGCAGAACGTCGTCTGGACGCAGAGCGCCCACGAGGGCAGCCCGCACGACGAGTCGATCACCTTCTCGTCGCAGGAGGGCGTGAACATCAACGCCGATCTCGGGCTCTCGTTCCACATCGAGCCCTCGCTCGCGCCGCACCTCTACCTCAAGTACCGGAAGAACGACCTGCTCGATCTGGCGAACGGCTACGTGCGCAACGCCGTGCGCGAGGCCTTCAACCTCGAGGCGTCGCAGATGCCGGTGCAGGGGATCTACGGGTCCGACAAGGGCAAGCTCGTCGCCGCGGTGACGAAGCGCCTGCAGGACCAGCTCGGCAAGGACGGGTTCATCATCGACCAGCTCACCATCAACGGCGCGCTGCGCCTGCCGGAGAACGTGGCGACGGCGATCAACCGCGCGATGGAGGCGACGCAGCTCTCCATCCAGGCCGAGAACCGCGTGCGGCAGGTGAAGGCCGAGGCGGAGCAGGCGATCACCGCGGCCGAGGGCCAGGCCGCCGCCGCGCGCGCCCGGGCCCGCGGCGAGGCCGACGCGCGCCTCATCACGGCCCGCGCCGAGGCCAAGGCGAACCTGATCCTGCGCGCCTCCACGTCCCCGGTGGTGCTCCAGTACCGCGCCCTCGAGCGCTGGAACGGGAAGCTCCCGGTGATGAACGGCGGCGGGGCCCTGCCGCTGCTCACGTTCGACGCCTCGAAGATGGCCAAGGCCGACGCGGACGACGAGAAGATCATCAAGGAGCTGCTCGGCGAGGAGCAGGCGGACGAAGCCGAGGCCAGGGATTCGAAGAAGCCCGAGAACAAGAAAAAGGACGATTCCAAACAGGACGAACCGAAGAAGGATGCTCCCGCACAGGACGCCCCGAAGTAGCGACGTCGAAACCGGGGGGCGGCGAGCGCGGGGGACGATGCGCAGGGCGGCGGGAGGTCGAATCGGGCCCGGTCAGGCCCGAGCAGGCGAGCGCAGGTGAGAGAGCGCGCTGCGAAATCGTACAACGCAGAGGTGCCTTTCCTGTTTTGAGCTACGCTCATCGGTTGGCGCCTTTTGTCCGCCGCCCAGACCATGGGAAATCACCCGCTCACCGAGGATCTACCGCTCTTCTCCGTCGTCCCGCCGGAACGGGCCGAGGTCTTCGTCGAGGCGGCGGAGCACCTCGCCCACCTCGCGCCCACCGAGGACGACCTCGACGGATCTGCGGGCTCGCCCACGCTCCCCCAGCGCCCGCCGAGCTTCCCGACGAGCCAGCTCCAGGATCGGCTGCGCATCGCGGGCCCGGGCGGGGTCAGGCTCGGGCCCTACCGGGTGACGCGCTACCTCGACGGGGGCGGGACCGGCGATGTGTACGAGGCCTTCGTGGGCTCGCCGGGGACGCGGGTGGCCATGAAGGTGCTGCGGGAGATCACCCCGTACAACCTGAGCCGGTTCAAGCGCGAGTTCCGCAACGCCCAGGAGGTGTGCCACCCGAGCCTGATCGCGGTGCACGAGCTGTGCGTCGAGGACGGCGAGTGGTTCTTCACGATGGATTTGGTGGACGGGACCGACTTCATCCGCCACGTGCGCGGCGGCTCCGCGCGAGGGGCCGGGCGCGGCTCCGCGGACGGCGGGCCGACGAGGCCGATCGAGGGCGCCTCGGATCGCCTGGAGGGGAGCGCGGACAGCGACGAGCCGACCTCGCCGCCGACCCCCCCGGCGAGCCCCCTGGACGAGCTCGTCGCGCCTCCGTCGATCCGGCTCGCGCCCCGCTTCGATGAGGCGCGGCTGCGGCGCGCCCTCGTCGAGCTGTGCCGCGGCGTGCTCGCGCTGCACGAGGCGGGCAAGCTGCACCTCGATCTCAACCCGAACAACGTCAAGGTGACCGCGACCGGGCGGGTGACGATCCTCGACTTCGGCCTGCTGCGCGACGACCGGCCGGAGCGCGAGCCCGACCGGCAGCGCCGGCCCTGCGGCACGCCGCCCTACATGGCGCCCGAGCAGTGCGACGATTGCCCGAGCACCGCGAGCGACTGGTACGCCTTCGGCGTGATCCTCTTCGAGGCGCTCACGGGGCGCCTGCCCTTCCACGAGGGGGGCACCCAGGGGATCCTCGCGGCCAAGCAGCGGCAGGAGGCTCCCCCGCCCGAGAGCTTCGTCGACGGGCTGCCCGACGATCTGGCCGCGCTCTGCCGCGCGCTCCTCCGCCGCGATCCCGCCGCGCGCCCCACGGGGGCCGAGGTGCTCGCCGCGCTCGTCGAGCGGGAGGCGCGGCCGCGCCCGAGGCGAGCGCCGCGCGCCTTGCTCGATGATCGGGCGCGCTTCTTCGTGGGGCGCGCCGGGGAACTCTGCGGGCTCGAAGAGGCGTTCGCGGCGGCGAGCCGCGGGCGGGTCGTCACCGTGGTGCTGCGCGGGCCCGCGGGCCGCGGCAAGAGCGCGCTCGGCGATCACTTCGTCCAGGGCCTCGCGCTGGAGGGGCGCGCGCGCGTGCTCTCGGGCCGCTGCCGCAAGCAGGAGCGGCTGCCCTACCACGGGCTCGACGCGCTGGTGGACGCGCTGGCAGAGCACCTGCGCGCCCTGTCGCCGACCGAGCGGGCGTCGCTGCTCCCCGCGGGGCTCTGCGAGCTCGTCCGGCTCTTCCCCATGCTCGACGGGGGCGACATCCCCTCCGCGCCGGCCGGCTCGGGCCCGGCCGAGGGCAGCCAGCACGCCGCGGCCCGCGAGGCGCTCCTCGAGCTCCTGCACCGGCTCGGCGAGCGCAAGCCGCTCGTGCTCTGGCTCGACGACATGCAGAACACCGATCGCGAGAGCCTGCGGTGGCTCCACGCGCTCGTGGAGCCCTCGGGCCGCCGGCCCTCGCTGCTCGTCATCCTCTCGGTGCGCACCGATCACACGGGCTTCCCCGAGGACGCGCGGCTCCCGTACCTCTTGCCCGGCAAGACCTGGCGCGTCGATGTGCCGCCGCTCGATCGGAGCGAGTCGATCGCGCTCGCGCTGAGCCGCCTCCCGCGCGACGAGCTTGCCCAGGCGCGCGCCGTCGCCATCGCGGACGAGGCCGGCGGCGAGCCCCGGGCGATCGACGATCTGGTGCGGTGGGCCGAGGCGCACCGGGACGACGAGGGGACGAGCCCGCCGATCTCCCTCGACGCGGTGTACGCGGCGCGCATCCGCCAGCTCTCCAGGGACGCCGCGGCGCTGCTCGAGGTGGTCTGCATGACCGATCCGTCGATCGCCGAGCCGATCGCGTTCGGCGCGGTGGGCTTCGGCGGCCTCACCGCCGCCCGCGTCATGCACGAGCTCCGCCACGCCGGGCTCGTCCACCGCACCGTGGGCCAGGGCAGCTCGGCGCTCGCCGCGCGCCACCCGCGCGTGCGCGATCTGGTCCGGAGCGCGCTGGACGCGCGCCGCCGGCTCGAGATCCACCGCGCGCTCGCGGCCGCGATCGCCGCCGCTCCGCCGATCGATCCGGCCCTGCTCGCCGAGCACCTGGCGGGCGCGGGCGATCGGACGGGCGCCCGGCAGAAGCTCATCCTGGCCGGAGAGGCCGCGCGGAGCGCCGGCGACCTCCATCGCGCCGCGAAGCTCTACGACCAGGCGATCGCGCTCGAGGTGCCGGGCGAGGCGCAGGACGGCGATCTGCTGTGCCGCCGGGCCGAGGTCGCCGCGGCCGAGGGGCGCTTCCGCGAGGCCGTCGCGCTCTACCTCGACGGCATCGAGCGCGCGCCCCGCGAGGCGGGCGCGGCCCGCAGGCTCCGCGCCGCCGAGCTGCTCTTCGCGCTGGGCGACCCGACGCAGGCGCTCGCGCAGCTCGTCCCCGCGCTCGCGGCGCACGATCTCCACGTGCCGGCGGACAGCGGCGCGGCGCGCGACGCCCTCCGCGCCGGGTGGAGGCGCCTGCGGCTCCGGGGCACGAGCACCAGGCCCGCGCCGAGCTCCAGATCGAGGCCCCGCGGCGGGCGAAGATCGACGCGGCCTTCTCCGCGGGGCGGGCCCTCTCGTCGTTCGATCTGCTCCGCGGCGCCCCGCTCGTGCTCGACGCGCTCGCGCTCGCCCTCGACGCGGGCGACCCGGGGGTGGCCGCCGCGGGCCTGGCGTACGCGGCCGCCTACCTCGCGGGCGCCCGGAGCCCCGCCGCGCGCGCGGAGGTCCAGGCGCTGCTCGCGCGGGCAGAGGCGCTCCTCGCGGAGCGCGAGGCCCCGGTCCCGCCCGCGCTGCTGTTGACCGCCGAGGCCGCGCAGGCGCTCGGCGAAGGGCGCCTCGCCGACGCGCTCACCCTCGCGGAGAGGGCGCTCGAACGCGCCCGCGACGCGCGCGCCGGGACGTCGTGGGAGCGCCACCTCGCCCGCGACATCACCCTGACGGCGCTCGCCGGCCTCGGCGAGACCCGCGAGCACGCCCGCAGCGCGCGCGCCCTGCGCAACGAGGCCCGCAGCGCGGGCGATCCAGGCGGGCAGACGCTCGCGGTGCTGCACCAGTCGTGGACGCGCCTGATCGAGGACGACGCCCCCACCGCCCGCCGCTACGCCGCCGCCGTGCAGCTCGCTGCACATGCCGCGCAGGGCGTCGCCCCGACCCTGATCCCCGCGCTCCTCGCCCTCGGGCGCGCGGCGCTCTACGAGGGGTCGCCGGAGGCGGCGCTCGACCACCTCGACACGGCCTGGGCCATCGTCGAGGTCCCCGGCACGCCCTGCGCTCCGATCCACCCGATCGAGATCCTCGCCCTCCGCGGGCTCTCGCGCGTCACCCTCGCCGCGGCGAGCCCCCGGACACGGCGCGCGTCGCTCCATGCCGCCGACGCGAGCGCGCGCCTGCTCGACCAGCTCAACCGCCCGCACGCGGCCGGCGCCGCGGCGATGATCCGCGCAGGCATCGCCCGCACCCGGGGCGATCTCGGCCGCGCCCTGGCCGAGGTGCGGGCCGCCGGCGCCTGCCACGCCCTCGCCGGGATGAAGCTCCACGTCGCGGCCTGCCAGCACGGCGAGGGCCTGCTGCTCGGCGGCCGCGAGGGCCGCGCCCTCGTGGAAGAAGCCCTCGCCGACCTCGGGGCCGCGGGCATCCAGCGCCCGGAGCGCTGGCTGCGCACCGTCAGCGCGCTCGTCCCCTGACGGGCGCTACGGCGCGGCGGCGAGCCCGATCTCCCGGTGCCAGCCCGCGAGATCGGCGAGCGCGCGCGCCGCCATCGCCTCGTAGCGATCGCGCTTCTTCAGCTTCTTCCCCGTCCCGCCGAGGGGCGGCAGGTGCGCCCAGGTGATGTTCGACGGCTGGTACGGCTGCTGCGCGCGGCCGAGGTGGGTGAGGATGCCTCCGAGCGCGGTGGTCGGCGGGGGCGGCACGATCGGCCGGCCCGCGAGCTTCTGCGCGAGCATCAGCGCGCAGAGGAAGCCCCCGGCCGCGCTCTCCACGTAGCCCTCGACGCCCGCCACCTGCCCGGCCAGGTACACGCCCGGCGCGACGTTGAGCTCCATCGCCGGCGAGAGCAGGCGAGGCGCGTCGACGAACGTGTTGCGGTGGACCGAGCCCATCCGCAAAAACTCGGCGTTCTCGAGGCCCGGGATCATCCGAAATACCCGGTTTTGCTCGGGGTATTTCATCCGCGTCTGGAAGCCGACGAGGTTGTACGCCGTGGCGGCCGCGTCCTCGGGGCGGAGCTGGATCACCGCGTACGGGCGCCGCCCGGTGCGCGGATCGGTGAGCCCCACGGGCTTCATCGGCCCGAAGGCGAGCGTCTGCCGCCCGCGCTCGGCCATCACCTCGACGGGCAGGCACCCCTCGAAGTAGCGCACCTCCTCGAAGGCGCGCGCCTCGACCTTCTCCGCCTCGAGCAGCGCCGTGACGAACGCGTCGTACTCGGCCTCGGTGAACGGGCAGTTCACGTAGGCCTCGTCGCCGCCCTCGGCCGCGTCGTTCGCCGATCGCTCGTCGCTCCCGGTCTCCTCGGCCGCGCCCGGCAGAACGCCCTTGCCCCAGCGCGACTGCTTCCACACGCGGCCCCAGTCGATCGACTCGGCGCTGACGATCGGGGCGATCGCGTCGTAGTACGCGAGGTGCTCGCTCCCCACGAGGGCAGCGAGGCCCTGCGCGAGCGCGTCCGAGGTGAGCGGCCCGGTCGCGAGGATCACCGGGCGCTCCTCGGGGATGCCCGTCGCCTCCGCATGCTCGACCGTGATGCGCGGGTGGGCAGTGATGACGCGCGTCATCTCCTCGCCGAAGCGCTCCCGATCGACGGCGAGCGCGCCGCCCGCCGGCACGCTCGTCCTGTCGGCCACGCGCAGCACGATCGAGCCCGAGCGGCGCAGCTCCTCCTTGAGCAGGCCGACCGCGTTGGCGAGCGCCGCGCCGCGCATCGAGTTCGAGCACACGAGCTCGGCCAGGTGATCGCTCGTCTGCGCGGGCGTGCGCTTGTGCGGCTTCATCTCGCGGAGGCGCACGGAGACGCCTCGCTCGGCGAGCTGGAAGGCCGCCTCGCACCCGGCGAGGCCGCCGCCGATGATGAGAACGTCGGGCATCGTGTGCGCTGCTTTCGGCGGGTGGCTGCTCGGTCCGCTCCCTTCCGGTCGCGGTGCTGTTCCTGGCACCGTGATGGACGAGCGGAGGCGTGGGGGCTACTTGGCGGCCTTCTTTGCGGCGGGCTTTTCGGGCTTCTTCGCGGGCTTTTCGGCCTTCTTCGCGGCGGGCTTCGGCTCGGCCTTCGGGGTCGCCTTGGCGGCGGCCTTCGCGGGCGCGGGGGCCTCTCCGTCGGCGTCCGGGCCGTCGGTCTCCGGGCTGCTCGGCGGGGGCATCGTCCCGGACGCGCCGTCCTCGGCCGGCGGCGCGCCCTCGAGCTCTTCCTCGGTGAGCTCGCGCTTGTAGCCGCAGTCCTTCGTGGCGCAGACGAGCATCGGCGTCTTGCCGCCGGCGCGCGTCAGGAAGGTCGCCCCGCAGTCCGGGCACGGCGCCTTCACGGGCCGCTGCCAGAGCTTGAAGTCGCACTTCTGCTCGGCGCTGTAGTTCGAGCAGCCGTAGAAGGTGCGCCCGCCCTTCTTGCGCGCGCGGATCTCGATGATGTCACCGCCGCACTTGGGGCACGCCACGCCGAGCGGCACGGGCCGCGCGTTCTTGCATGCGGGGTAGCCGGTGCACGACAGGAACTCGCCGAAGCGGCCCGACTTGATGACCATCGGCTTGCCGCACTTGTCGCAGAGGATGTCCGTCTCCTTGACCTGCGCGGGCGCGCCGTTCGCCGAGAGATCGCGCGTCCCCTTGCAGTCCGGGTAGCGCTCGCAGCTCAAGAACCAGCCGTTCTTGCCCCACTTCTTGACCATCTTGCCGGTGTGGCACTCGTCGCACACGATGTCGGTCTTCTCCGACGGCGGCTTCCACGACGAGAGCTTCTTCGACTTGTCGAGCTGCTCACGGAAGCGCTTGTAGAAGCGCTTGAGCAGATCGACCCGCTTGAGCTGGCCGGCGCCCACCTCGTCGAACTCCTCCTCCATCTGCGCGGTGAAGTTCGGATCCATGAAGTCGAGCTTCGAGCGCACGAGGCCGTCGACGACGAACTTGCCGAGCAAGGTCGGCGAGAACCCGCCGCTCGAGAGCTTCTCCACGTAGGCCCGCTGCTGGACCTTGCTGATGATCTCCGCGTAGGTCGACGGACGGCCGATGCCGCGCTTCTCGAGCTCGCGCACGAGCGAGCCCTCGTTGTAGCGCGGCGGGGGCTGCGTGAACTTCTGCTCGGTGATGACGCCCGGCGGGGTGAGGAGCACGAGCGCCTCGCCCTCGGAGAGATCAGGCAAGAGTCCCTCGGTGTCCTCTTCTGCCGCCGCAGCCGCGGGCTTGTCCGCCTCGGGCGCGGGCGCCGCAGCCTCGACCGGCGCCGCTTGCCCGGCCGCGCCGGCGCCCTCGGCCGCCTCGTCTTCCCCGGCGAACTCCTGCTGGCCCTCGGTCACCTGGAGCCAGCCGGCGAACTTGAGGATCCGCCCGCTCGCCCGGAGGCCGTAGCTCTTCTTGTACGGCGCACCGAGCGAGGGCACGGCCTCGATGTCGAGCGTCGTCTTGTCGTAGACGGCAGGCTCCATCTGCGAGGCGACGAAGCGGTTCCAGATCAGCTTGTAGAGCTTGTACTGCTCGTCCTTGAGGTGCTTCTTGATCGAGTCCGGGTGGATGTCGACGCTCGTCGGGCGGATCGCCTCGTGGGCGTCCTGCGCGTTCTTCTTCGACTTGAAGACGTTGGGCGTCGCCGGCACGAACTCCTTGCCCCAGCGCTTCTCGATCATCGCGCGCACCTCGGTGAGCGCGTCGTCGCTCACGCGGGTCGAGTCGGTACGCATGTAGGTGATGAGGCCGACGGGGCCGCCGTCGCGCTTGAGGTCGATGCCCTCGTAGAGCGCCTGGGCGATCTGCATCGTCCGCTTGGTGCCGAAGTGCAGGTAGCTCGTCGCGTCCTGCTGGAGCTTGCTCGTGGTGTAGGGCGCCGGCGGGTTCCGCTTCTGCTCGCGGCGCGCCACCTTGCTGACGCTGAAGCGCGCGCTCTCCAGATCGGCGCGCACCTTGGCGGCCTCGTCGCCCTTCGTGACGGCGATCTTCTCGCCCGCGGCCGAGGCGAGCCGGGTCGGCACCGACGCGCCGGCCTTCGTGGCGAGCCCGACGCCGATGTTCCAGTACTCGTCCGCGACGAACGCCTCGATCTCCCGCTCGCGATCGACGATGAGGCGCAGGGCCACCGACTGCACGCGGCCCGCGGAGAGGCCGAAGGCGAGCTTCGACCAGACGAGCGCCGAGACGTCGTAGCCGACGATGCGATCGAGGACCCGGCGGGCGCGCTGGGCGTCGTAGAGGTGATCGTCGAGCTTGCGCGGGTTCTTCACCCCGTGCTCGATGCCCCGCTTGGTGATCTCCTGGAACTCGACCCGCTCCATGGTCAGCTTGGGGCTCTTGATCTCCTGGGCGATGTGGAAGGCGATGGCCTCGCCCTCGCGATCGGGGTCGGTCGCGAGCATGACGTGGTCGACCTTCTTCGCCGCCGCCTTGAGCTCTTCGAGGATCTTCTCTTTGCCCTCGATGACGGCGTACGTCTCGGTGAAATCCTTGGCGACGTCGACGGCCTTCGGGCCCTTCGGTAGGTCCTTGAGGTGCCCCTTCGACGCGAGCACTTCGTAGCCCGAGCCGAGGTATTTCTTGATGGTCTTCGCCTTGGCCGGCGACTCCACGATCACGAGCGTCTTGGCCATTGCCACCTTCTTGGTGCCTGCGAACGAGGGGAGAACTGCGCCTTGGGGAGCCCGGGCTCGGCCCGCTTTCTCCGTTGCGCGGAGACGGAAACGTCCCGGATGCGGGAGGGAGAGCCCGCGTCAGGGACGGTTCACCTGCCGGTAGAACCCGGCCGGCCCCTCTACTACTACGGTCCCCAAAGTCAACGTCAAGAGCGCTGCCAGAAGCCGCGGAAACGGAAAATTCGAACGTTCCTGTATTTCGTCGAGGTGCATGGGCTCGGTTCCGAGCACGGCGAGCACCACCCGCTCGTCGGGGCTGAGCTCGGTAAAGAGCTTGTTTTGAGCCTCGGGAGCGCCCTCGGCCGCGGCCCGGCGCCGCTTCGGACGGGGCGGGCGGCGGGGGGGAGGCGCGAGGCCCGCCGAGAGGGAGGCCAGCACCTCGGCGGCCGAGACGATCGGGCGGGCGCCCCCGCGGGCGAGCTCCAGGGCACAGCCCGCGCCCCGATCGTCCCAGGGCGCGTGAGGCACCACACAGAGCGGGCGGCCCAGGCGTCGCGCCGCGGCCGCCGTGCTCCTCGCCCCGCTGGTGAGGCCGGCCTGGATCACCACCGTGGCCACGCTGAGCGCCGCCAGGAGCTCGTTGCGCCGGAGGAAGGCCGGCGGCGTGGGCGGGGCCTCGTCGGGCGCCCGCGCGAGCAGCGCGCCGCCCGCGTCGAGCACCCGGGAGAAGAGGGGCCCGTGCTCGGGTGGATAGAGGCGCCCGAGGCCCCCGCCGACGACCACGACCGTCGGCGCGCCCGCGTCGAGGGCGGCCTCGTGGACCTCGGCGTCGATGCCCCGCGCCCCGCCCGACCAGAGGGAGAAGCCCGCCCCGGCGAGCTCGCGCACGAGCGTCCGGGTGAAGTCTCGCGCGCCGTCGGTCGGCGCGCGCGTGCCGACCACGCAGATGCCGGGCGCTGTGGGGAGGGCGCCGCGCAGGAAGAGGGCCGGCGGATCGAGCGCGCCCGCGGCGGCGAGGGTCATCAGCGGATCGGGGTAGCCGGCGTCGCCGGGGAGGATGGTCGTGGTGTCCACGATCCTTCATCGGCACGAGCGCGGCGATCGTTGCCGAAAATCTTCACTTTTTGCTCGGCGTCGCCCCGTCCCTCCGGAAGCCCTGGACGAGGACGGGCCCCGTACCCTTGCGGAGCACCACGTAGAGCGTCACCGCGAGCTCGCCCGGCCGGCCTTGCCGGAAGCACCCCCGCCGGCCCCCGAGGACGGCGACCGGCCCCTCCTGATCATCCGCCGCCAGGATCTCCGGCTTCTTCGGATCTCCCGCGCCGAGGAAGAGATCGACCTCGCTCGTCCCGAGCCCGCCTTGCGCCACGAAGGTCACGCACGACCCCGCGGGCAGCGACCGCGCGAGCTCGAAGCGCTGCCCCTCCGCCAGCTCGGCGAAGGCGATCGGCCCATCCTCGCGGAGCCCCTCGGTCTCGCCCTCGGCCGTGCTCTGGAGCCCCACCGCGGTGACCGGGGGCGGCGCGGCCGTCGAGACCGGCACCGCAGGCCCGGCGAGGCGATCGAGCAGGACCTTCTGCGCGTCGGGATCAATCCGGGGAGGAGGCGCAGCGGGCTCCTTCGGCCTGCGCGCGATCGCCGTCGCGGGAAGGCGCAGCCCCGGCCGCAGCCGCGGAGAGCGCGCCTTTCCCGTCGGCGAAGGCACGGGGGCAGGCGTCGCAGCAGGCGGCGCCGACGAGCATGCCGACACGCACACCGCGACGCCGAGCACGGCCGCGCCGATCACGCGCGCTGCCAGCGATCGCGCGCCAGACCCTTCCGCCGCGGCACGTGAGACCATCGGCGCGGGAGCATAGGTCACCTGGAAGACGGGGCGAAGCGCGGGGTGCGGCACCTCACGCTCGAATGCGGCTCGCGCGGACGCGGCGGGCAGGGATCGTCTATGCTGCCGCGTCACCTCTTGACCTGGAGCCGTCTCATGAACGATTCGCCGAAGCAAAGCCGCCCCGCCTCGACCCTACCCCGCCGCACCCTGCGCACCGCCCGGAGCGCGTTGCTCCTCGGGGTGGGCCTCGGCTGCGCCGCCCTCGCGGCCTGTGGAGGCGACTCGACGGGCAGCGGCGGCAGCTCCGGGACGACCGGCACCACCGGGACAGGCGGCAACTCGGGCAAGGACCGCACCCTCGTCCTGCTCTACACGTCGGACGAGCACTCGCACATCTTCTCGTTCGCCCCCGAGCTCGACGACTTCCCCCCCGCCGCGCAGGCCGGCTCGGGCGAGCTGCTCGGCGGCGTGGCCCGCCGCGCGACGTTGATCAAGCAAGAGCGCGAAGCCGCGAAGACCGCCGGGAAGGACTCGCTCCTCGTCAGCGCGGGCGACAACCAGATGGGCTGCCTCCCGCACATCGCCTTCCAGACCGACTCCGTCGACTACGGGGCGCTGAAGGACCTCGGCTACGACGTGACCACGCTCGGCAACCACGAGTTCGACTTCGGCCCGGGCGCGCTCGCCAAGGCGATCAGCACCGCCAAGGGCAACGGCGGCCTGCCCCCGATCGTGGCGAGCAACATCAAGTTCTCGAAGGACAGCGCCGACGACGACACGCTCGCGGCCCTCTACAACGCCGACCCCAAGGCCGACGCGCCCATCCACCCCTACCAGGTGATCACCACCGAGGGCGGCCTCAAGGTGGGCTTCATCGGCCTCGTCGGCGTCAACGCCTCGTCCGTCGCGCCGCTCAAGACCCCGGTGATGTTCTCCGAGCAAGGCGTCGACCCCAAGGACGCCGCCAAGCCCGACGTGGTGCTCCCCAAGGTCTACGCCGATCTCCAGCCGGTCGTGGACGCCCTGCGCAACACCGAGAAGGTCGATCTCGTCGTCGCCCTGTCGCACTCGGGCATCTCCGACATCGACAAGCCAGCCGACGGCGAGGACGGGAAGATCGCCGCCAACGTGTCGGGCATCGACGTGATCATCAGCGGCCACGAGCACAAGCTCGATCCGAAGCCGATGCTCGTGAAGAACGCCAAATCGGGGCGCGACGTGCTCATCCTCAACGGCGGCGCCTACGGCAAGGTGCTCGGCCGGGTGGAGATCACCGTGCCCGGCGACGCGACCAAGGCCCCGACCTGGGACGACGCCTCGCAGAAGCTCATCGCCGTGGACGACAAGACGGTGCCCGACGCCGATCGCGCCGCCAAGCTCGACGGCCTCGTCTCGCTCGTCGAGAAGAGCGGCGCCGGGCAGAGCGGCTCGTACCTCGAAGGGCTGCTCACCCGCGTCGACGGGATGGCGGTCAAGGACGACACGAGCAAGGCGGGCGATCTCTACTTCCACCCGGTCGGCAAGACGGACTTCGACGTGACCGACACCGCGTCGCTGCTCTACCTCTCCTCCGACGCGATGCTCACCGTGGCCAACAAGATCGGCAAGAAGGCCGACGTGGGCCTCGACTCGGCGGGCGTGATCCGGAGCCCCATCAAGAAGGGCAAGACGGGCGTGATCTCCGCGGCCGACGCCTTCAACGTGGTGCCCCTCGGCGTCTCCCCCGTCGACGGGACGCTGGGCTACCCGCTCGTGCAGGTGTTCATCAGCGGCCTCGAGCTGCGCGGCGTGCTCGAGTTCTCCCTCGCGCTCCGCGACAAGCAGGACGACTTCTACCTCGGCTGGTCCGGGATCAAGGTCGAGTACGACAAGACGCGCCCCCCCGTGGCGGCGGCGATCGACATCATCAACAAGAACAAGGGCCAGGTGATGAAGATCTACCTCGACACCGATCACTCCGACGGGATCGAGCAGTTCGACAAGCTGATCTACGACCGCGAGGGCAACATCGACGACCAGGCCAAGCTCTACGCGATCATCGGTTCGAGCTACGTGGCGAGCTTCGCCGCGACGGCCGGTGTGACGCTGAAGGACGAGCAGGGGATGCCCCTCAAGGTGAGCGACGGGATCATCCACCACGGCGACACCACCGAGGTGAAGCAGCTCGAGAGCTTCCTCGGCTTCATCAAGGGCGCCCCCGGCGGCACGCTGCCCGACCTCTACAACGCGAGCTCCGCCAACGCGGCCAAGCGCCTCGTCTGCACGAACGGCTGCTGATCTCCGCAGCCCGGTCCTCCCTCAGGGACTCCGCTCCGGCGTCACCCGGTGCCGGAGCAGGCTCCCGAGCAAAAACCCCAGCGCCGCCCCGCCGAAGTGCGCGAGGAAGCTCACCTGCGGCGTGATCAGGTCGAAGACCGTTTGGGCTCCAACGATCATCACGACCCCCGCGAGCCGCCGCCGGGCCAGCGCGGAGCGCTCCACCCGGAGCCCGCGCAGCATCACCGCGCCGGTGGCCCCCACGAGGCTCATGATCCCCCCGGAGGCGCCCACGAGGAGCTGCGGTTCGATGAGCTTTGCCTCCGAGAGCAGCACCACGCCCAGCATGCTGGCGATGCCCGCCGTCACGTAGAGCAGCACGTAGCGCACGCGCCCGAGGGCGTGCTCGACGTAGCGGCCGAGCACCCACAGGCCGAGCATGTTCATCACCAGGTGGAGCGGCCCGTAGTGGAGGATGGTCGCGGCGGCGAGGCGCCACACCTGCCCGGACATCACGGCCTCGGGTGACACCGCGCCGAGGCGGAAGAGCACCTGCTCGTCGGTGCTCCCGCCGAGCGCCTCCTCCACCGCGAACATCGCGACGCTCGGGACCATCAGGCCCAGCGTCGCGAGCGAGCTCGCGAGGGAGCCGGGGCGATCGCCGTAGCGCTCTTCGAGGTCCCGCTCCCGCTCGATCCGCGCCACCACCTCCGTCGCCTCGGGGGAGAGCGACACCTTCGCGGGCGGTGCGTCGAGACGCCGATCGACGCTCGGCCGGAGCACGATCCCGGCCGCCTCGCGCAGCGCTTCGAGACGCGTGCGACCGGCCGGATCGTCTGGATCGCGGCAGAGCTCGGCGGTCGCGATCCAGAAGTCGCGCACCACCGCCGGGGAGGCTGCGAGCGGGCCCTCGTAGAGCGCGGCCACCCTCTTCGGGCGGCCGGCGAACGAGAGCACGAAGAGGCGGCTCACGGTGCGCAGCGACGCGAGATCGCCGCGGGCGAGGACGCGCTCGGCGTCGCGGTAGAGCAGGCAGAGATCGTCCACCCGGCCGGACTCGCCGAGCGCGCGGAGGCGCATCGGCAGGAGCGAGATGTTCTCGGGCGCGGCCGGCTTCGCCACGTTCTCTTCCATCCAGGCGAGCACGTCCTCCCAGCGGCTCTGCATCCGCAGCCGGTGCACGCGCGCCTCCCGCGCGAGGAGCGATGCGCCTTGCTCCAGCCCTTCGAGCAGCGCCGCGGCCTCGGCCACCTGCCCGAGCCTGCCGAGCTCCAGGGCGGCGAAGAGGCGGGGCCGCTCCCACCAGCCGTCGGCCGGGTGGAGCAGGCGGAGCGCAGCGGCGACGCGCGAGGCCGCCCGGTAGCGCTGCTGATCGGAGAGGCGGCCCACCCAGCGCTGGCCAAGGAGGGGCGCGAGGATGAAGACCGCCCAGAGCCCCGAGGCCAGGTAGCCGGCGGCGGACGGGAGGGCGAGCCGGGCCGCGCCGGCGGCGGCGAGCACCAGCGCGGAGACGGTGATCCAGCCCCGGGCGCGGCTCTGGATCGAGCGCGCCAGCATCACGGCCGAGGAGAAGGCCGCGAAGATCAGGAGGACCGCGCTGTTGTCCATCGTGCTACGCCGGCCTCACCCGTCCACGATCAGGGCTCGACCTTGATGGAGACGGCGACCTCCCGCGACTCGAGCTGGCAGCTCGACGCGCTGCACACCGAGAAATAGAACGTCCCGCCGATCTTCGCGTCGCCGGGCGCGGTCGGCAAGAAGGGCACCGTCATCACCGAGCGGGCCGGGGAGATCGACATCGCCTCGCCGCGCACGATCGGCTGGGGGTAGCTCACCCCGGCCGGCGGCGCGCCGAGCTTGAGCTTGTAGGGGAACTTGTCGTTGCAGTGGAAGGCGCCCTGCGCGGTCAACACCACCTGAGCGATGCCGGGCTGCCCGACCTTGTATTTGCCCGCCGCCTGCATCCAGAGCTGGAACGAGCCCTCGGCCACCTTGGGCGACTCCACGGTGAGGGCCGGGGGCGCGGCCTCGACCGAGGGAGCCGCGGTGACGACCGGCGCGGCGCTCGGCGCGCTCGACGCGACGGCGCTCGGTGTGCTCGACGGGGTCGCGATCGGCGGGGCGGCCGCGGTCGCGATGGGGGCATGGACGTCGACCCCCGGGGCCGCCGGCCGCTTGACGGATCCGCTCGGATCGACGGCGGGAGGAAGCTCTGCGGTCGCCGCGACCATGGCGCTCGGGACGAGCACGGCGCCCGCCGAGGACGCGCCCGGCACCGGCGCGACCACCGACGCGGCCGCCGTCTCGCGGGTCACGGGCGCGTCTTTCGGACCGGCGCAGCCCGCGATCAGGGCCAGACCGACGCCCAGCGCCCAGGGGACGGGGCCCGGCGCAGCGGGGCGGGCGGGCATGACGAACGCGGGGCGGAGGGCACGGAGCATCGGGCGATGATGCCACGGCTTCGGGCAAAGCTCCCTGGACGTCAACGTAGAAGGTGACGAGGCCCCCCGGGGCGGCATAACGTTCGCTTCGATGGAGAACGACGGGAAATCCAACGAAAGCACCGAGAAGGAGCGGGCGGAGGCCGCCGAGCCCAAGGATCCGGCGGAGGAGGCCGCCGCGCCCGCGGGCGAGCCGAAGCCCGACGCACCCAAGGGCGCGGCGTGGGCCCGCCCGATCGTCGCCTTCGAGGCGAAGTGGACCTGGTTCGAGTCGAGGCTCATCACCTTCGTCCTGCTCTGGCAGCTCTCGGCGATGGTCGCCTGGGTCTTCCTCAACGGCCTCGCCGAGTCCGTCACCGAGACGGCCGGCGTCGTCTTCCGCGGCGCGCTCTTCGCGATCGTCGCGGGGTGTGGCGCCTGGTTCGGCGCCCGCAAGCTCCCGCTCGAGCGCCGCCGGACGATCACGCTGATCGCGCTCGCCGTCGCCCTCGGCCTCGCCCCGCTGTGGAAGAGCATGGCGCTCGCGGGCAAGGCGCCCGGCGCCGCCGGCCTCTCCGCGAGCATGGCGGCCTTCGACAAGAGCAC
Organism: Byssovorax sp.; assembly: GCA_046351295.1. Lineage (GTDB taxonomy): Bacteria > Myxococcota_A > Polyangia > Polyangiales > Polyangiaceae > JAXLYT01. The sequence goes on along the minus strand of JAXLYT010000013.1, from coordinate 158,581 downwards.
GGCCAGCTACTTCGACAACATCAAGGGCTGGCTGCAAGGCGCGTCGATCCTCACGCTGATGGGCGGCCTGCGCGGCCTCGCCACGCGCCTCACCTTGTGGCTCGCGCTGCTCGGCGGCTCGCTCGCCACCGGCGCGGGCAAGCACATCCACATCGACGTGATCTACCGCTTCTTGCCGAAGCGCTTCCGCATCCCGGCCGCGATCGTCAACTACCTCGCCGCCGGCCTCGTCTGCGCGGCCGGCGCCTGGGGCTTCGTCGATCACATCGCCATCACCTCCTTCGGCGCGAACAAGGACGACGCGGCCATGGCCAAGATCGGCCGCTCGGCCCGCGAGGTCTCCGATCACCTCTTCTTCACCCGCAAGCAGATCGGCCTCGATCTGCGCACCTTGCCGCATGTGCTCGGGGCCGAGCGCTACGACGGCTGGATGACGGGCGACGCGTGGAACCAGTGGGTCGACGGCGCCGGCTTCGAGGATCACTTCAAGGCCGAGGACATCAAGACCATCAAGGTGCCCGACGGCACGGCCACCCACCTGCCCCTCGTGCTCTCCCCCGAGGGCGAGCAGACCCAGGGCGCCCTCGCCCACAGCCTCGGGCTCGTCTTCCCCTTCGGCCTGATGGCCATCGCGCTGCGCTTCCTGCTCCGCGCGCTGATGACCGCGAGCGGGCACCTCTCGGCCGATCCCAACGAGGCCCACAAGGAAGAGCTGCGCGGCGGTGACCACGAGGCCTCGGCGCCCGGCCACGCGGAAGGGGGCGCGTGATGGGAATCCTCCTGACGATCCTGGTCGCCGCGCTCGCCCTGCTCGGCACCCCGCTCTTCGCGATCATGGGCGGATCGAGCGAGCTCTTGTGGCTCACCCACCACGACCCGGCCCAGCGCTTCCTCCGCTTCATCGCGCCCAACGTGATGGAGGAGCGCTTCGCCGACTCGCCGATCCTGGTGACGATCCCGCTCTTCACGTTCGTCGGCTACATGATGGCCGAGAGCAAGGCGCCCGATCGGATCGTGCGCGCCGCGGCGGCCTTCTTCGGCTGGATGCCCGGCGGCCTCGCCATGGTGTGCATCTTCGCGAGCGCCTTCTTCACGACGCTCACGGGCGGGAGCGGCGTCACCATCGTCGCCATCGGCGGCCTGCTCTACCCGGCCCTCCGCAAGCAGGGCTACCCGGACAAGTACGCCCTCGGCCTCGTCACCACCGGCGGCTCCCTCGGCCTCCTTTTGCCGCCCTCGCTGCCGATCCTGGTCTACGCGCTCGTCGCCGGCATCGACTTCAACGCCGCCTTCAAGGCGGGCCTCCTCCCGGGCGCGCTCATCATGGTGATGCTCGGCGTGCACGCCGCGTTCGTCGGCACGCGCAACCAGGTGCCGCGGAGCAAGCCGAGCCTCAAGGAGATGGGCGAGGCCCTGTGGCTGCTCAAGTGGGAGCTCGGCGCACCGGTCGTCATCCTCGGCGGGCTCGCGACGCACCTCACCTCGCTCGACGAGAGCGCGGCCCTCGCGGCCGTCTACACGCTGGTGGTCGAGGTGTTCATCCACAAGGACCTCGACCTCAAGAAGGACCTCTTCCGCGTGGTCAAGGCGTCGATGATCCTCGCCGGCGCGGTGATCCTGATCCTCTCCATGGCCAACGCGCTGATCAACTTCGTCGTCGATCAACGCATCCCGGGCAAGGTGCTCGATCTGATGCTCGGCCTCGGGCTCACCGAGACCTGGCAGTTCCTGATCGTGCTGAACGTGTTCTTGCTCGTCATCGGCATGCTGATGGAGGGCTTCAGCGCGATCCTGGTGGCGGTGCCGCTCATCCTCCCCTTCGCGGCGCGCTTCAACCTGCACCCCTTCCACCTGGCGATGATGTTCCTCTTGAACCTCGAGATCGCCTACTGCTGCCCGCCCCTCGGGATGAACCTCTTCATCGCGAGCTTCCGCTTCGAGCGGCCGCTGGTCTCGCTCTACCGGATCGTGCTGCCCTTCGCGGGCATCCTCACGGTGGGCCTCTTCGTGGTCATGTACGTCCCCAAGGTGTCGACCACCCTGGTCGACGCCGACATCCGCCGCGCGTACCAGAAGGCCGAGTCGCGCAAGGAGATCCCGCGCGAGGTGTGGCTGCTCCAGTGCGTGCAAGAGGACCGCTCGAACCCCGTGCCCTGCACGGAAGAAGACAAGAAGCGCTTCGGGAAGGACGGGACCACGAACCCCTACCTCGACGCGCCCAAGCCCGAGCCCACCGCCGTGCCCACGGCGGCGCCGAGCGCGAGCGGAGGCAGCGACGAGGACGAGCTGCTCAAGCAGATGATGGGCAGCGGATCGACCGGCACGGGCAGCGGGACCACCACCACCGGCGGCGGCGACGAGAACGACGACCTGCTCAAGCAGATGCTCGGGACGGCGCCGAGCGGCTCGGCCGCGCCCTCGGCCGCCCCATCCGCCGCCCCGACGGGCGACCCGAACGACGAGCTCTTCAAGGAAATGATGAAGGACAAGAAGTAGCCCCGGCGCGGCGGCGAGCGCCGCCGCGCTTGACGGCGCGCAGGGTCCCCGCGACAAAAGGACATGCGCGAACGGTGGGCCACCTTCGAGTCCAAGGCCTTCGGCGACGAGAAAATCGAGGTCCGCGCCGTCGACGGCATCGATGAGCTGAACCAGCTCTTCCGCTTCGACGTGACGCTGGTGCGGCCGGGCGTGCTCTCGGCCGCCGACGACGTGCTGCCCCTCCTCGAGCACCCGGCGAGCCTCTGGTTCGAGGAGGACGGCAAGCTCTTCGGCGAGGTGCACGGGATCGTCGCCGAGGCCTCCGTCGACGTCGACGAGGAGGGCAGCTTCTCGATCGTCACGCTCCGGCTCGTGCCCCGGGCGTCCCTGCTCACGCAGCGGCGCGGGGACCACATCTTCCTCGACAAGACCATCCCGGAGATCATCGCGGAGAAGCTCCAGGCGATCGGGCTCGCGCAGGGCGACGACTTCGTGATGTCGCTCGTCGAGCGCTACCCCGTGCGCGAGTACGTGGCCCAGCACGACGAGACCGACCACGCCTTCGTGAGCCGCCTCGCCGAGCACCTCGGCATCACCACCTTCTTCGAGCACCGCGACCGGCGCGACGTGCTCGTCTTCACCGACACGCCCACGGCCTTCCGCCCGATCGTGCGCCCCGATCTCCCGGTGCGGCGCAGGCGCGATCACCCGGCCGCGTACGCGATCCGCACCACGCTGCGCCGCGGCCCTTCGCAGGCCGAGGCCCACGACTACAACTACCGCACGCCGCAGGTGACGCTGCGCGAAAAGAAGGGCGTCCTCGCCCGCGCCACCGCGGGCGACTGGGTGGAGTTCGGGCCTCACACGAAGACGCTCGAGGAGACGCGGGCCATCGCGCATATCCGCACCGAGGAGCTCCGCGGCAGGCAGCACGTCGTCGAGGGAACGACCTCCGAGACCAGCGTGCGGGCCGGCGGGACGCTGCGCCTCCACGGCCTGGACAAGGCGCACGAGCTCGTGCTCACGCGGATCGCGTACCGCTTCCGCGCGCCCGATCGCGAGGTCGTGGAGGTGCCGTGGGAGAACCGCTTCACCGCGGTGCCCGCCGCCTCGCCGCTCCGCCCGCCGCGGAGCACGCCGTGGCCGAGCATGCCGGGCCTCATCAACGCCGTCGTCGACGGGTCGATCAAAGGCGACTACGCCGAGCTCGACGAGGCGGGCCGCTACCACCTCCGCCTCGCCTACGATCGATCGGGGCGCACCGATCTCTCGGCCACCCACCCCGTGCGGATGATGCAGCCGCATGCGGGCGGCAACTACGGCATGCACTTCCCGCTGCGGCCCGGCACGGAGGTGCTCGTGGGCTTCGTCAACGGCGATCCCGATCGGCCGATCATCGTCGGCACCGCGCCGAACCCGGCGACGGTGAGCCCGGTGGTGCTCCAGAACCAGACGCAGAACGTGCTGCGCACCGGCTCGGCCAACGAGCTGGTGATCGAGGATCAGCGAGGCACCGAGCGGATCCGCATCCACACGCCGCACCGCAACACCACCGTCCAGCTCGGCGCCGTCGAGGAGCCGGAGGACGGGGCGCTCACCACCACCGAGGGCAACCTGAGCGAGGCGTCGCGCCTCACGAGCAACGAGGCCACGACCAGCAAGACGCTCCTCGCCGAGACGGAGACCGCGGTGCTCGGCCGGAGCGCCGTGATCGCCGCGGGGATCGGCGCGGTGACGGCCGCCACGACGCGCGGGATCGAGAAGCCGGAGGCCGTGTCACTGCGCGAGGTCGGGCGCGACCTGACGAGGCTCGCGCTCGCGCCGGAGAAGGTCGGCGATCCGCCGGAGCAAGGGCCGCCGGGCGAGGCCTCTTCCGAGGGTGATCCGACCGAGGGCGCCCTGTGGAGCGCGGTCGGCGCGATCGTGACCGCGCTCGGCGAGCAGGCCGCGGTGGACCTCGTGCGGGCGGTGGCGCGCACCACCGATTCGGGCCTCGATCGGGCCGTGGGCCGCGCCCAGGGCGCCCCGCTCGGCGATCCGATGGAGCCTGCGTCGATCATCGCCGCCACCAAGACCGCGGCGCTCGTGGGCCGCGAGGTCGCCGTGGTCTTCGGCGATCGCGCGGCGTCGCTCGGCTCGTACGACACCGCCTCGGTGATGGGCGAGCAGGTGGCGCAGCTCAAATCGCCCCTCACCGCGGAGATCGCCGCGGGCCGCGATCTCAAGCTCACCTCGGCCGGCACGCTCGACGCCGCGGCCAAGCTGATCCGCGTCGTCGGCGGGTACTACCCGGAGGCCGAGGCGCCGCCCCTCGACGCGGGGACGAGCATCGGCGTGATGTCGAGGCACGACCTGCGCATCACGAGCGTCGAGGACTGCATCGTGCTCTGCGCCAAGAAGAACCTGATCGGCACCGCCCACACCGGCGATGTCCGCTGGAAGGCGCAGAAGACGCTGTCTTTGACGGGCGGGAGCATCATCGGCAACGCCGGGACCATCAAGACGCACTCCAAGGGCAACACCGAGGTGAAGGCCGAGGGCGACATCATCCTCGACGCGGACGGCAACATCACGATCAAGGCCGCCGGCGAGGTGACGATCGAGGCGCCGACCATCACGCTCAAGGGCGAGATCACGCTCGACGGCAACGTCACCGTCACGGGCGATCTCACCGTGTGCGGCGCGCTGCACGGAGGGTAGCGGCGATGAAGGTCGACGAGAGCGGCGCGCCCTGGCCCTACGAGGACCGGCCCAAGGAGGACGATCCCGGCACCCCCACCTGGGCTTGCCCGGGCGGCGAGTGCGACTGCCACGCGCCCGACGGAGAGAGCGAGACGCTCGATCACCGGATCCTCTTCTTCGACGGCGACGCGCGCGTGATGCCCGGCGCCCGCTGCCGGGTGGTGCAGAACGGCAGGCTGCTCAACAAGGACGCGCCCTTCGCCGACGGCAAGGGCGGCGTGCCCATCAAGATCCCGCACGGCTCGCGGCACCTCGAGGTCGAGTGGGCCCCGCCCGACCTGCCCGATCGCCCCGACCTCCCCTACCGCAAGCTCTACCACCTCGATCTCGGCGAGGCCGACGACGATCAGGCCGCGCGCCGCCTGCACAACATGGGATTTTCCGAGCACCGCACGCTCGGCGACAACATCCGCCACTTCCAGCGGACCTACGCGCTGCGGGAGACGGGGCGCACCGCGGATGTGGCGACCGTGCTCGCCTCCTTCCACGACGACGGCACCATCCAGCCGATCCCGCGCGGCGGAGGAGGAAGCGCAGACAGGCCTCGTTCGCACGCGCTCGCGCTCGCCGGCGACGGCGCGCCCGGCGATCCCGTCCCTCCCGGCGGAGGGCCCACAGGCGGGGTCAAATCCCAGGGCACCGTCACCGCCGCGCAGACCACCGTGCTCCGCGTCCATGTGCGCACCCGCGCAGGCCGCCCCCTCGACGGCGCCGAGGTCACGATCGACTCGGGCTCCTTCAACAGCACCAAGAAGACCGAGAAAGACGGCTTCGCCACCTTCACGCTCACGCGCGGCGATTTCGATCGAACACAGCCGCCCGGGTGGGTCACGGTCAAGGTCAAGCGGCGGCACCACGGGCCCGATCCCGGGCCCGGGCTCCTGGACGTGAAGACCGGAGAGCTGGAAGAGTCCGCGCAGCTCGACCCGAACGGCTTCTCCGACGATCAACCGCTGATGCTGCCCTCGCACCGGGGATTGCCCACCATCCTCGTCGACACCAAGGGCCGATACCTCGACATCGTGCTCATGGACGGGGGCATGGCCCGCGGCGCCGGAAATCCAGGGACACCCACGCGCCGCCTCACCGCCGAGCAGATCCAGAACGAGCTCATCGCCGACCATGTGCGCGGCCATGTCACCCTCCACCCGGACTCGGAGTTCCAGTTCGATCATGACGCGGCCTCGGGCGATCTCGATCCGTGCACCGACAAGTGCACCATCAAGAGCCCCGCGGTCGATCGGCGGGTCTCGCTCAAGACGCCGACGACCGCGGGCATCCTCTGGCTCATGCTCTTCCAGGACAAGACCCATGGATGGAAGGTGGGCTCGCCCGACAAGGCCGATGTCATCCCCGGACAGCGCTTCACCCAGGAGACCTTCTACTGGCAAACCACCTCTCTCCAGGCCCTCGATCAGCGCCACGTCGTCGGCCTCGTGCGGCTCTCGCAAAAGCTCCTCGACCACGACATCGCCGTCATCTACACGATCGGCGTGAACGGGGACTCGTCGCGCGAGGACACGCATGGATACGGGCTCGCGCTCGATTTCGGGGGGTGCGCGAACGCGCTCCCGGTCGAGGACGCGGCGAAGACCAAGGGGCCGCAGGGGGGCCCTGTGCGCCTCGGGCAAGACTTCCTCGTCTTCCAGCACTGGGGGCGCGTCCCGATGTGGGATCCGGCCACCGTCGCCGCCGACCCGGGCGATCCCTTCCTGAAGGCGAGGCCCACGACCTGGAAGCGCCTCCCCGAGAGCGCCCCCGACGACGGCACCGATTTCGCGACCGCCGACCCGAAGAAGAAGCGCCTTCACTACCGGCTCGACCCACCGCCCTACCAGGAGCCGGTCCCCGCCTCGGCCGATCCCGCGCTCGCCGCCGATCTCGCCAAGGTCGCCCCGCACTTCCAGAAGGCGAGCAAGATCTTCGAGGATGTCTACGACTTCGCCTCGCGGGAATACTCCGACGACAACTCCATGCTCGGGCCCCTCCCCGACGGCAAGGCCGATCAGCCGACCCCGATCGACTCACCCAAAGGCCATTTCATCCTCCACCCCGATTACCCCTCTCCCAACACGATCAAGAGAGACGCCTCGGGAAACCCCGTCCCCGATCCGGCCCGCCCCGGGAAATTCAAGGAGAATGTCAATGGCCGGGGTGCCCATGTCAATCACCATCACTTCCAGCTCGGGCCGACCAACTACAAGACACCCAGGACCACATGAGCCGCCGGCTCTCGCTCCTCGCCTCGCTCGCGCTCGCAGCCGGCGCATGCGGTGATCGCGTATTGCCCCCGAGCGCGCCGCCGAAGCCTCCACCCCATCAGGAGATCGTGCCCCCGTTCCCCGGGCCGGGCGCGCCTACGCCGAGCGCCTCCGCGGCGGCCGAGGCGCCGAAGGTCTGCCCGGCGCGAGATCCGGCGCTGACCCGCAAGGCCGGCGGGCCCTGGGTGGTCTTCTATGGCCCCGACTACGACGGCAACGACGGGCCGGTGAACGGACCCTCGTTCTGGTTCGACACGCCCGGCCTGCCGGCCCTGTCGCGCGATGGCCAGCGCGTCCTCTTCTTCGCGCGCGACACCTCGCTCGGCGCGACGCCGAACCTCACGCTCCTCACGGAGCGTATCGCCGATGGAAAGGTGCTCTCGACGGCCTCGCTCCTCGACGCGGCGGCCTACGCCGGGGCCCATGACGGGCCCACCGATCTCGACGGGCAAAAGCGCGCTTTCGCGGCCTTGCGGGACAAGGTGGAGGGCGAGATCGTCCGCCTCAACGAGCAGCTCACCCGCGATGCGTGGCGTCCGCTCGGCGAGTGCCGAGTCGACATCGGCGCCGGAGAGACGCAGCCGAGCTGCGCCATGCAGGACCAGCAGATCCAGTGCGGCAGCGCGGTGCGCGCCGTGTACCGGGAGCCCGATCTCGACATCTCTTTGCGCGGCAAGAGCCTCGTGCACCAGCATGATCCGAAGCTGCGCGCGCCTCCGCAGCGCGGCGGGGGCGATCCGCCGGTCGAGGTCGAGGTGCGCGGCTGCGTCGGCGCGGCGTGGATGGAGCCTGCGAGCGGCCTCATGCTCCTGCTCGTCCAGCATGCCTGTCACGGCGCCGGCGGCGACTGGTGCTCGGTCGCCGATCAATGGCACCTCGTCAAGCTCCCCCGCGCGCCGGGCCCCGCGCCCGCTCCCTCGCCTCCGCCCGCGACCTGTCCAGCCGGCATGACCGCGATCCCCGCGGGCACGTTCACCATGGGCTCCGCGTCGGGACGCCCCGACGAGCGACCGCCGCACCCTGTGCAGGTGGGCGCCTTCTGCCTCGACACCACCGAGGTCACCGTGGCTGCCTATCGCGCATGCCTCAAGAGCGGGCGCTGCTTCACGCCTGCTCCGTCGCGCTGGAGCGGGCCGGGCGCGTGGGCGCGCGTTCCAGGGGCCGACTGCAACTTCGGCGTCGCGGGGCGCGACGATCACCCGATGAATTGCGTGCCGTACGCCTTCGCAGAAGAATATTGCGAGGCGATGGGCAAGCGCCTGCCGACCGAGGCCGAGTGGGAGATGGCCGCGCGCGGCGCCGAGGGCCGCACCTTCCCGTGGGGCGAGGGCGTACCGGACCAAGGCGTGTGCTGGAACGCTCCACTTGGCACGACCTGCCCCGCGGGCAAGAGCCCGGTCGACCGCACCCCGCTCGGCGTGCTCGATCTCGGGGGCAACCTGCGCGAGTGGACGAAGACGACCTTCGTCTCCTACGACGGCTGCTTCCCCGAGCAGGGCATGGCGGTGCGCGGCGGGGCCTTCGCCGATCAGCTCACCCCCGAGCTGCGCGCGTCGCGGCGCGCCTCGACGCAGGCGGGCGCCCACACGAGCGATCTCGGCTTCCGCTGCGCCGGGAGCCTCTCGCCCTGAGGCGCGCCGTCAGCGCCTTGCGATCAAGGGATCTTGAGCTTCTTCTTGCAGTCCGCCGAGATGGTCGGCGGCGGGTCCTTCGGGTGGGCGGTGTTCTTCACGTTACCCACGTAGCGCACCGCCGGCACGGGGCCGTTGTCGCGCACGAGGTGGCAGAGGATCGGATCGGTGTAGACCGTCTCCGTCCGCTTCCACGTCGGCCCGCTCTCGTTCTGCCCCTTGACCCAGCACCACCCGCCGACCGCGGAGAAGATCTGCGAGTAGTCGACGTGATCCCAGTCATGGCACCCGCCCCGGTTCTGGAACGGGTTCGACTGCGGCTGCCCCTTGGCGTTCCAGGTGATGTTCTGGTGAAAGCCGTGGTTGATGCAGGCGAAGTCCCACCCGCAGAAGAAGTTGCAGAACACCCAGGTGTCCATCCGATCGGCGATGGCCCAGATCTTCCCCGGCGTCCCGAGCGATTTCGGGGGTGTGGTCAGCGCCTTGGCCGCCGTATCGAAGGCCTTGGCGACGAGCTCCGCGTACGAGAGCGCGTTGTCGACGAGGCTCGTGATCTTCACCTGCTGGAAATGAATCTTGGCGTCGGCGCGCAAGAACGAGAGATCGTAGAGCTCCGCCGTCGGGAGGATGCACTTGACCTTCTTGTCGTTGCCGTCCGCGCTCGTCAGGTCCGCGCCGTCGAACGCGAGCAGCTCGGCTTGCGTGAAGGTGAGGGCGTCGGCGGCGGCCTGCGCCTCTTTCCCCGTGCACGGGAGCCTCACGAGGCGCTTGCGGTTGGTGATCTTGACGCCGCTCCACGGCTTGCGCGGCAACGGCTGCTCCACGGACGTGCCGGCCCACCCGCCCCAGGTGGCGTCGTTCGGCACCTCCCACATCAGCGCGTCGGCGAAGATCCAGAACCAGCCGTAGACGGACTTGTCGGCGTTGGTCGGATCGGCCGGATCGTTCCACTCCGCGTAGATCGCCACCATCTCGAAGAGACCGGGGGTCGCGCCCGGCGTCGTCGCGGGATCTTTCTTCGCGCCGGCGTCGGCGATCGCCTGCACGATCGAGGGCAGCGCGCGCGCCGGGAGCACGGCGCCCTGCCCGACGCTCTTCGCCCCCTGCGTCGGCGGCGTCGTCGGCGGTGGCTTGGCTTTCGGCTTCTCCGGCTTGGCCTCCGGCTCGCCGTTCACAGGCGCCGGCCCACCTTCCTTCGAGCCGGGCCCGAGCTTCGCTTTCGCGCTGTCCCCCGCGAAACCAAGGCGATCGGAGCCGACGCGCGGCTCGGGCAGGCCCTTCGGCAAGCCCTGCGGGAGGGGTCCGGCGACCGGCGGAGGAGACTCTTGCTCGCTCGCCGGGGCGCGGCCTTGATCGTGAAAGACGATCAGATCGTCCTCGATGTCCTCCAGCTTGCCGGTCACCTCCTCGTAGCCGTACGCGCGCTGGAAGGCCCTCACGTTCTCGACGATGCTCGCCTTGGAGGCGTGGCCGAGGTTGTGGAGCCGCCGCCGCGACGCCTCGCCCTTCGCGTCGCTCAGCTCGACGTAGTAGCGGCGGCGGTACGGGTAACCGGGCGTCTTCGGGGCGCTCGCGGGCGCCCACTCGACGAGCACCGTCGAGGGCACGCGCGGGATCCTGGCGGTGACCCAGCCGGAGCCGTCGGCCTTGGGCTGGCTCTCGTTGATCACCCGGCCCTGGTAGCGGATGCGGCAGATCGCGCCCGGCATGCGCTCCCCCTCGGGCGTGTGCAGCATCACCGAGAACTCGTGCTCGTCCGGCTCGCCGGTGATCGGGTGGCATGCGCAGCCGTCGTCCGGGCATGCCCAGGTCGGCGCGGGCTCGGCGCGCGTCTCGTCGTCGTCCTCGTAGGGCCAGTCCATCGATCGTCCTCAGGAGCCGGCGAGCACCTTGCCCTGCGAGGGCGCGATCTGCTGGCCCGCGGGCATGTTGGCGTTGTCGCCGTTGTGCGCGGTCATGGCCCCGAAGAGCACGACGCGCTTGCCCTTCGCGTACACCTTCGCGCTCGCGGTCTTGAACTTCACGCAGCCCATGAACGTCCCGGAGACCACGCCGCCGCCGCTGCCGGCCTCGTCGCCCGAGCTCATGGGGATCGAGGAGGTCTCGACGATCACCTCCTGGTTCTGCACGAGCACGGTGTCCACGGTGTCCTTCGCGTCACAACACTGGGCGACGTTGGGCAACGGCGTGGGGACCGGGCTCGGCGCCGCCGGGACGAGGCACACGTCCGGGAACGCGAAGCAGACGCCGGCCGCCTTGGTGCTCACGGGGATCATCGCGTCACCCGAGGAGGACCCGCGCCCCGTCGACGATCGTGTCGCCCTCGGAGGTGATGCTCGTCCGGCCGGCGACGATCTGGCAGGCGCCCTCGACGAGGGTGCGCGCCCGGCCCGCCTGCTGCTCGGCGAGGCCTTCGGCGCGCCGGTAGGTGTCGACGGCATGCTCGACCAGGCGCTCGGCCTCGATCTCGATCCGGCCGGCCACGGCCACGACCTCGCTCGCGCGGAGCGTGACGCGCCCGGGCGCGGCGAGGGTGAGGTCACCCGCGCGCGCGCCGAGCTCGACGCCGCCGTCCGGGAGCGGCGTCGCCACGAGGCCCGCGAGGTGTTGCCGGAGGCGCGCCTCGCCGAGCACCCCGAGCACCAGGAGGCCCTCGTCGTCGCGCTCGACGATCACGCGATCGCCCGGCTCGGGCAGGTAGCCGGGCACGGCGACATCGGCCTTCACGATCGCCTCGGCGGGGGACGCGCCGGCGCGGACGAGGACGGTGTGCGCGTCGAGGACCTCGAGCACCTCCACCCGGAGGAGCGCGCGAGCGGCGGATCGCTGGGGCGTTGCGCGGGGCGATTTCATCGGGCTCTCCGGAAGTCTTCGGCGCGGGCGCGATCGGCGTCGGTCGGGCGGGATCCGCGGAGATCGACGCCGGTGAGATCGGCGCCCTCGCGGCTGATGCGGTGCAGGTCGGCCTGCGCGAGGCTGCCGCCGACGAGGATACTCCGATCGAGCGTGGCGTGGGAGAGGTCGGCCAGGCGGAACGAGGCGCCGGCCAGCGAGGACGAGCCGAGATCGGCATGGGAGAGCCGGGCCCGATCGAACACCACGTCGCGCGCCACGACCCCGCGGAGCACGGCGCGGGAGAGCTCCGCGCCGCGGAAGCAGGCGCCGGTGAGATCGGCCCCCTCGAAGACCGCGCCCGTCGCGTCGGCGTGGGAGGCGTCGAGGCCCGGCAGCTTGACCGTGCGCAGATCGGCCGCCGAAAAGCTCGTGCGGACCGCGCGCACGCCGGCCCCGTGCGCCCGGCGCAGCGTCGCGCCCTTGAGCCTGGCCCCGGTCAGGTCTGCGCCGGTCAGATCCGCGCCGGTGAGATCGGCCTCGGAGAGATCGGCGCCGCGCAGATCGGCGCCCGCGAGGTTCGCCCCTGCGAGCCGGATCTTCGCGAGCCGCGCGCCGGCGGCCTTCGCGCCGTGGAGATCCGATCCGCTCAGATCGGCGTCGATCCAGGTCGATCCCGTCAGATCGACCCCGGCGAGATCGAGCGGCCCCGTGACGCCGAGCACGCGGGCCCCGGCGATCCCGCGACCCGCTGCGAGCGCCGCGAGGAGCGCGGGCGCCGTGCGGAGGATCGCGTTCGCTCCGCGCGACGGGTGGCTTCGCCGGCGCGCGATCCGCGCGCAGCCGGGCGTCGAGAGCGGCGCGCACGCCGTCGAGGAGCGCCGCGATCGCCGGGCGCAGCGCTTCCCGATCGGCCGAGATCTGGGCCGCGCTCGCCGCCGCGAGGAGCTTGCCTCCGGCGAGCGTGGCGCGCGACGCGGCCCCGCGCTTGTCGCGGCGAAGGGCCGCGGATCTGCTCGATCGCGCCGACGATCTCGGCGCGCACGGTGTTGCCGATCGGCGCCGCGGAGCGCGCAGCGCCGACATCGCGAGCTCGAGGGCCCGGTCGAGCGAGCTCACCCGGCCGGCCTCCCGAGGTGGCGACCGAGCGCGGCGAGGAAGGCCTGCTGGAGCGCAGGATCGGCGCCCATCCTCGCGCGCCAGCGCTCCTCGAGCCAGCGCCGCGCCTCGGGGGTGAGGCGAAAGCGCGCGAGCACCGCCGGCAGATCGAAGCCGCGCGGTGCGGCGAAGGGTCGCCACCACCTACGCGTACTACTCCACGTTGAGCTCCGGGATCGCCGGCGGCGCTGCTGGTGACGGGCGGCGCGATCGGCGTGGCGCCGCGGCGGGCGGCGTGATCGGCGGCCCCGCGGATCGGGCGCAGCCGCGACCGGCGATGGAGGCGGCGGGGCGGGAGGCGTCGCCCCCTTCGCGAACGGCGTCACCAGCGCGCGCGGAACATCGACGGTGAGCGACAAGTCCCTGAGCCCACGCGTGCGGAGGCGGCGCCCCGGAGGCGGCGAGCGGGGAGACCGGCCCACCCGTGCGGAAGGGCATCGCCGGCCCGCGCGGCACCTCGAACGACAGCGCGGTCCCCTGCGCGAAGGCCGGGACCGCGCGCGGCGCAGGCGGCTCGGGCTGTGAAGGCATCGCAGGCGCGACAGGCGCCGCAGGAGAGATCACCACGGGTGCCGCGATCGGCTCGGGCGAGGGGGCGATCTCCTCGATCGCGTCGCTCGCGGGCGCGTCGCCGCGCGCCCCCGTGAACGCCAGGAAATAGCGCTCCGCGAGCGTCGTGCCGCCCCCCTCGACCTCGGCCGAGAGCGCGTCGAGCCACCGCTGCTGCATCGCCGTCCACGCCGCCCGGGTGATGCCCTCCGCCTCGAGCACCCGATCCCGATCGCCCGAGCGCTCGATGGCCGCCCGGACCCGTGCGTAGCGCTCCAGCGTGCTCACGCAGGTTAGACTATCATGCGCGCCGAGAGCCGGATGCCTCCCCCCTCCGCACCGCCGCGCGTGAGCCACGGCTTCCTCCTGCTGGAGGACGGCGCCCGGGGGCTGCACGCCGCCGTCATCGTCAAGGCAACCTACGCGCTCAGGCCCTCCGCGCTCGCCGAGATCGCGCCGCCGTTGACGTTGAGCGACGATGTGTACGGTGAGGGAACAGCGTCGCGGAGCCTCGTCACCGCCTCGGATTTCGCGCCCCGCAAGGCGCAGGCCGACGTGGTGATCACCGGCACGGTCCACCCGCGGTCCCCGGGGATCGTCCGGCAGGCCATCGGCTTCGCGATCGCGCGAGGCCCGGACGTCCTGCTCCGCAAGCGGCTCGTCGCCGTCGGCGATCGCGCGCGTGACGCGGCGGCCCCCGCGCCCCTGCGCCCCTTCCCGCTCGGCTGGGAGCAGACCTGGGGCGGCCCCGACAACCCCATCGGGTGCGGCCTCGGCGCCGACGCGCGAAGGCCTGCGCTGGTCGACCCCGCCGCTCCGAGCAAGCCCGCGGGGCTCGGTCCGATCGCGCCGGCGTGGAGGGGACGCGCGAAGTACCTCGGCGACGGGCATGCCGCGTTCGTCCGCGCGATCGGGAGCGGCGCCGCAGGGCAGAGCGGGCTCCCCGCGCCGGCCCCGCTCGCGCTGCCGGGCGATCTCGACCTGCGCTGCTTCCAGATCGCGCCCCCCGATCAGCGGCTCGATCGCCTCCTCGGGGGCGAGCAGCTCCTCCTTGCCGGCCTCCTCCCCGATCACCCGATCGCGATCTGCCGCCTCCCGGCGCTGCACGCGTTCGCGCGGATCGAGGCGCCGTCTCGCCCGGCGCGCAGCGTCCCGCTCACCGGCGACACGCTTTGGGTCGACGTCGATCGCGGCCTCGCCTGCGTGACGTTCCGCGGATCGATCCCGATCGCCTCGCGCGCCGAGTCCACCGCGCTGCTCCGGGATCGCCGGCCCTGGCAGATCCACGCCGGGCTCGCGCCCTGCCGCAACGCCGAGGAGACCGCGGGCACCCCGCGCGCGTGGTCGGCGCCGCGCGCCGTACAGGAAACAGCGCGCTCCCCACAGATCCCCACCGTCGATCCGCTCGTCGTCCACAACGCGTCCGGGCTCACCGTGGGGTCGCATGTCTGGTCGTTCTCGCCGCCGAAGCGCCGCCGGATCGTGATCATCAAGGCGACCTATGCGATCCCCGCCGACGGCGGCCCGCTCGTGCTCGCGGCCGATCAAGATCGCCTGCGCGGCGACGAGCCCGAGGGCGGAGAGCCCGACGGCGAAGCGCCGGAAGGCGAGATCCTCTATCCGTCGGATCACGCCCCCTTCAAGGCCAAGACCGACGTGATCCTCCGGGGCACGGCGCATGCCCCGCCGAGCCGGACGACGGCGCTCGTCCGGCTCACCCTCGGCTCGCTCGACGCCACGCTGGTCGCGCTCGGCCCGCGCACCTGGGGCGCGAACGGCATCCCCACGCCGCCCGGTCCGTTCGAACCCCTGCCTCTCCGCTGGGCCCACGCGCTCGGAGGAGCAGGCCACGCAGAGAACCCCGCCGGCACCGGCATCGCGCCCGGCTCGCCGCCCCCTCGCCTCGAAGATCCGGAGCACCTCCTGCGATCGCGCTCCGATCGACCCGCCCCCGCATGCTTCGGCCCCGTCTCGCCGACCTGGCCGCTGCGCGCATCGCACCTCGGCACCTTCGATCGCGCCTGGAAGCGAGAGCGCTGGCCTTATTTTCCCGCCGATTTCGACTCCATGTTCTTCCAGGCCGCGCCGGCGGCGCTCCAGCGGAGCGAGCCCCGCGGCGGCGAGCCCTTCAGCATCACCAGCGTCCGGCCGGGCGGGGGCGATCTGAGCGGCAAGCTCCCGGAGGCGCGGCCGCGCGCGTTCGCGGTGCGCGAGGACGGCTCGCTCTTCGAGGTGCTCCTCCGGCTCGACACGGTGATCTTCGACGCCGACGCCGAGCGCGTGCTGCTCCTCTGGCGGGGCTCGTTCGATCTCGACGAGGGCGGCGACGCGGCGAGCCTCCTCGTCCTGCGCGAGGAGCCCGCGGCGCCGATCACCCTCGCCGACGCGGCGATCCACGTGGCGGCGCTCGCCGAGCCGAGGCTCGATCCAGGACAGGCGCGCGAAGGATCGCCGCGCCCCACCGAGGCGCCCCCTCCGTCGACCTTCCACCTCGCCACCGTGCTCGCCGCTCCTCTCGCGGCCGCGATCGCCGTCGCATCGAGCGCCGCGGTCGCTCGGCCGAAGCCGCCCGCGCCGCTCGATCGCGCCGCCGTCGAGCAGCTCCTCCAGCGCGGCAAGGACCTCCGCGGTCGCGACCTCACGGGCGCCGATCTGCGCGGGATCGATCTGTCGAAGCGAGACCTCACGGGCGCGATCCTCGCCGGCGTGAACCTCACCGGCGCCGATCTCCGCGGCGCGATCCTCGCGAGCGCAAACCTCACCGGCGCCGACGCCTCGGACGCCGGGCTCGACGGCGCAGACCTCGGCAAGGCCGATCTCACGGGCGCGATCCTGCGGCGCGCGAGCCTCGCGCGGGCGTCGATCGAGCGGGCGACGCTCGCGTCCGCGAAGCTCGAAGGAGCGCACCTCGACGAGGTGAAGGCCGCCGGCGCGGATCTCACCTCCGCCGACCTGAGCCGATGTCAGGCACGCTCGGCCGATCTGACGAAGGCCGATCTGTCCTCTGCCTCGCTCGCCGGCGCGGCGTTCCACGAGGCGCGCCTCGACGATGCCAGGCTCTACGAGGCGCGCGCCGCCGGGGCGATCTTCGACGGCGCCTCCCTCGTCGACGCACGCTTCGAGAGGGCGATCCTCTCCGGCTGCTCCTTCCACAGCGCCGCCGCGAAGGGCGCCGTGTGGGAAGGCGCGGACCTCACCGATGCATCGCTGCGGTCGGCGGACCTCACCCTCGCCGTCTTCTCCGGCGCGCGCCTCGCCGGCGCCGATCTCACGGGGGTGCTCGCGCGGGGCGCGTCGTTCCGGGCCGCCGATCTGTCGCGCGCGAGGCTCGACGGCGCAGACCTCATGCGCGCCTCCCTCGAGGGCGCGACGCTGCGCGGCGCAACGCTGCGCGGCGCGAGCCTCTACCAGGCGGAGACGCGCGACGCGGACCTCGCGGGCGCCGATCTCGCGCGCGCCACCGTCGCCGGCACCAAGCTCGATCGCGGCTGATCGAGGCTCGCCGATCGAGAGCGCACGCCCTGCAGGCGGCGGCAAACCCCGCGCGGCCCGAGGCCTCGGCGCTCGCGCTGCCCCGGCCGATCCGCTGGCCCGCGCATTGCTCCGTCTCCCCGGGCAAACAGACCTCGGCGCCGATGTCCGCGCGGGGTCGCGAAGAGGTCGCCATGAAAGTCCTCGTCACCCACGGGAGCGAGCGCGGAGGCACCGCCGAGATCGCCGCGCAGATCGCGAACGAGCTGCGCGCCGCAGGGCTCGACGCCGATCTCTACCCTGCGCGCGCCGTGCGCGATGTCCGCCCCTACGACGCGATCATCGTCGGCGGCGCGCTCTACGCGCTGAGCTGGCATGCCGACGCCCGGCGCTTCGTGCTCCGGCACGCGAGAGCCCTCCGCAAGAAGGAGGTCTGGCTCTTCTCGAGCGGCCCGCTCGATGACTCGGCCAGCCGCGGCGACATCCCGCCGGTCGCCCAGGTCGAGCAGCTCATGGCCCACGTCGGCGCCCGCGGGCATGCCACGTTCGGCGGCCGCCTGGCCGCCGATGCCAGCGGCTTCATCGCCTCCAAGATGGCCAAGGATCGCGCGGGCGACTTCCGCGATCGGGCGCAGATCGAGGCCTGGGCGCGCAAGGTCGCGGCCGCGATCCGCGCGCCCGCGCCTGCCCACCGCGCGCCCGCCCCCCTCCCCTCGCGCGCCCTCCCGCTCGGGCTCGCGCTGTTCACCGCCGTCACCGCGATGGGCGGCGGCGCCGTGCTCATCGCGTCGCCCGACGGCTCGCTCGTCCGCTTCCCGGCGGGCACCCTCGATCACACGCCGTTCCACGACTTCCTCCTCCCCGGCCTGATCCTCTTCGTGCTGGTGGGCCTGCTCAACGCGCTCGCCGCCTGGGTCCACTGGATCCGCGCCCCGCTCGCCGCGTTCGCCTCGTTCGCGGGAGGGTGCTCGCTCCTCGTCTGGATCACGGTCGAGATGATCATGCTGCGGACGCTCGACGGCCTGCAGATCACCTACCTCCTGGTCGCCCTCGCGCTGCTCGCCGACGCGGTCCACCGCATCCGCGTCCTGTTCGCCGCCTTCGGCGCCGCGAGCAAGCACCTACCTCCCGCCGCCCACGCGACCTGATCGCACCATCCGGCCTGAGCTCTGCCCCGGCGAGCTTCGTGTCCGGATCGAGCACGATGTTGCACGCCGTTCTCGGCCGCGCTGCCCTGCGCAGCCCGACCGCTGCCACGACCCGCGAAACATGCCATCATGGTCCGGGCCGGGATCGAGACGCCGAAAATGCCCAGAAATCCAGCGCTTTTAGCAGAACGCCCCCGGCCGCTCCGCCTCTCGCAGCTCGCGCTCTTGGTCCTCCTCGCCGGCGCGGCCCCGTCCTGCAGCTCGGCCATCCAGAGCACCCCCTCCCCCGATCACGCGGACGCGGTCGCCTCCCCGCACGTTCCTTCCCGGGAGCAGGCCTGCGCCGCGCGGTACGACGCGGCGGTGGCGGCCTCCACGGCGGCGGCGGCCCGGTACGATCAGGCGATGCGCGAGCGCGAGGCCGCGATCGCCGCGGGCCGGAGGGCCGCCGAGGAACGGAAGGAGTCGCGCCTGCGGAGCGAGGCCGCGCTGCGGCAGTGGGTCATCAACCGCGTCGCGGTGACGAAGCTGCCCTGCGTGCTCGCAGAAGCCGACTACGTGATCGGCCTGCGCCTCTCGAACCGCGCGCGAACGCCGCTCGACTGCGAGCTCGACGAGCTCCGCGCCGGGGACGCGGCGCCGAGGCCGGTGCGGCACCAGGTGCTGGTGCCGCAGGAAACGGCTCGCTTCGAGGTGTCGGTGCGCTCCTGCCAGGCCTCCCGGGGTGCTCCGGGCGGCGCGCGCTACACCCTCTCCTGCACGCTGTCGGACGACAACCGCGCCGAGGCCGGCATCGACGATCCGCGCCTCCGCTCGTTCGTGTACGACGCGGACGCGCTGGCGCTCTCGAGCGACGCGCCTCCCGATGAGCCCTTCGTCGAGCCGCCCGCCCCGCCGCCGCCGGAGCCCGCGCCCTCGCGCGCCGCCTTCCTCGACGCATGCCGGTCGGCCGAGGCGCGCTGAGGGCGGCGGTGCTAGCCTCGCGCATCCCCATGCGTTGGCCCGAGATCGTTATCGCCCTCACCGCGGCGACCGCGCTGATCGTCGGTTGCGGCGGAAAGGTCGTGATCGATCCGGAGAGCCAGGGTCAAGGCGGCGGGGCCTCGGGGTCCACGTCGTCGACCGCCGGCGGCGCGGGCGGGGGCAGCTTCACCTGCGAGCTCGCATGCGGAGGCCCCATCGGCCTGTGCGCGTGCACCGGCCCGTGCAGCGACGGGAAGACGCGCGCCGTCGGGTGCGGAAAGATGGACGCGGGGCCCACGGTCTGTGACTGCATCGTCGACACGCAGATGGTCGGCACCTGCGAGGAGCCGGAGCTCACCTGCGGCCTGCCTGGGTCCTGCTGCGCGGCCGTCTTCGGGCTCTGATCGTCACTGCTTCTTGGCGATGCGAACGGCGCCGTCGTGCCTCGCGCCCTTGGCGCCGCGGGTGCTCTGCGCGTCCGTCGTCCAGTAGATGCCCTGGTCGTCGACGGCGAGCGCGCCCGGCCCGTTCTGCTTGTCGGCGATGATCAGCGGCTCGACGCCGCCCGCCCTCGGCACGCCGAGGATCTCGCCGTTCACCATCGAGGCGAAGTAGACGTTCCTCTCGTCCACGGCGAGGGCCGCGAGCCCCTTCTGTCCATCGGCGACCACCGCCGGCGCGCCGCCGCCCACCGCGACGTGCACCACCCGATCGACCGGATCACCGGCGTCGCTCCTGCGGCTCGCGATCCAGGTCACGAAGGCGTCGTCCACCGCGAGCGATCGCGCCCAGCGCTGCTTGTCGGCGAGGAGGACGGGCGCGCCGCCGGCGATCGGGACCTTCCACACCGCGCCCTCGTCGACCGAGGTCGCGGTGATGAAATACGCGCTGTCACCGCGCACGGCGATCTCGCTCGGGCGCCGCTGCTCCGAGGCGAGCGTCACCTGCGCGCCGCCCGCCTTGGGGATGCGGAGCACCGTGCCGCTCCACGCCATCTCCGTCGTGTAGATCGAGGTCGCGTCGACCGCGAGCCCACCGAGGAGACCGAGCCCGCTCGCCACCGGCTGAGCCCCCCCGCCCTTCTTGTCGGCCGCGAGGATCTCGTGCCCTTCCCGCCGCACCCAGTAGACGCGGGACTCGTCGACGGCGAGCGCGAAGAGGCCACCTCGATCGTTGGTGACGCGCTGGGCGTCACCGCCGGCCTTGGGGACGCGCATGACGGCACCCGCGGCGTACCCGTCGTCGGCGGTGCCCCGGTCGAGCCAGTAGACATGGGTGGCGTCGGTCGCCACCGCGCCGAGCTCGCTCTGCGCCGCGGCCATGGTGCTGGTGCGGAGCTCGCGGCACCCCTTCTCTCCGGCGCAGCCGGCGAGGAGGAGCAGGGCGAGGGCGTAACGAGGCGGGCGGTTCATGGGTCGGGCGCAAGAAAGCCCTTCCGGGACGCGGGCGCAACCTCGACGGGTGGCGGAGGCGACGGGCTGGTTGCGGCGCTCCCTTTCATCGGCTTTTCGCGGTCGATCGTCCGGCGTATCCTGGGGCCGCTTCACCGGCGAAAGAAGGCGCTCATGCTCCGATCACTCCTCATCCAGCGACTCGCCTGCGCGATGCTTCTCCTCCTGCTCAGCGTCTCCGGGTGTGAATGGAAGATCTCCGGCACGGCCCTCTTCGTGCGGCAGGTGAACCGCGTCGCACCGGGGAGCTGCGCGCTCCCGTCCGCATCGCCCAGCGACGAATTCGTGGCCGAGGGTGTCCTCGACGCCAAGTACACGGACGCCTACGCCGCGACGCTGCTCGTCGGCCGGCAGGTCTTGAGCCGGAGAAACCCCTTCGCCCCGGAAATCGTGCTCCACCACGTCGAGATCACGATCGCTGATGCGAACGGCGATCCCCTGCTCCGCGACGACGGAGCACCCGTCGTGATCGAACAGGATCTAAAGACGACGATCCCCCAAAGCTCCGCGCTGACCTTCACCCCGGTCGACGCGACGCTCCTCAAAACCAAGGAGATCGGTCCAATCGTCGACGCCGTTCACGCATCGGGAAAGCCACAGCTCGTGATCAGCGAGGTGGTGCTCTCCGGGATCGGGCGTGACGGCTCGTTGTTGACCACGGATGTCTGGGAATTTCCCATCGAAGTGTGCTGGGGTTGCCTCTGTCAAATCCCCGCAGAAGCGATCGACCCGGGAGGTCCGCCGGGCAACTGCGACGCCGGAGATACCCCCACCCCTCCCTGCCGGCCAGGCCAGGACGATCTGGTGGACTGCCGGCTCGTGGGGCGGACCTGCGATTGATCGCGGCGCGGTTCGGTCACGCGCCCGGCCGCGTCCGGCGACGCGCGACCGAGAGACCGATCGCGGCGAGGAGGCCTCCGAGCAGCGCGGGCATCGTCCTTTCGCCGCCGACCGCGCACCCTCCGGTCGATCCGGCGCTCGCGCCCCCCGCGCCGCTCGAGTCGCCCGGACAAGTCGGTTGAGCTTCGCAGGGGTCTTTGCCAGTCGTCATCTTTGCCACCAAATCGCGCTGCACCGGCCCTTGATTGGAGCCGGCGCCGAGCTGGAGATCGGCGCCGAGAGCCATCGGGGAGAGCTCGGCGCGCATCCTTGAAATCCCGATGGATACCCCCGGGATGTCGTTGAAGAGCGCGCCGAGATCGGCCGCGCATGCGTCGGAGGCGCCCATGCCCATCGCATCGGCATAACCGCTCTCGACGGGCTTGGACTTGGCGAGGTTCGTCAGGTCATCGGCGATGGGAAAGCGGGACTGGGACTCTCCTGCGTCGATGAGCCAGGAATCACCCATACCCATGGCAAAACCGGTCTTCACGAGGTCTCGGTAGTTGCTCGATGCGGTATCCCAGCTCCAAACGAGATCGCTCTCGGAGATGCGAAAGCCGGGAAAATTGACCGGCTCGTACCGACCTTCGCCGATGACCCACAAGGTGATGGGCACCGCCCCCTTGACGCCCGCGCCGATCATCCGGAGCGGCAGGGTGAGCCCGGCCCCTTCGCTCGTGATCCTCACCGGCCGCATCGCCTGGATGCCTTGATCCGGTGCGAGCTTCATGGCGATGAAATCGAATCCTTCAGCCACATAGGTATCGATGATTGGCCCCGCGCCGGGCGGGATGGTGAACTGGTGGTCGGCGAGCCAGGCCTTGTGCGCGGCCGGATCTTGCCCGGTTGTCAATCGGTCGCAGATCGCCCGGCGCTCGTGCTTTTTGTCTTGACCGATCCATCCGTTATAACGGACAGTCTGCCGCGATGACTGGACGCCCGATGGCCACGCCCCCGAGGAGAGCGCTCTCATGAGGACGAAAATGCCGCGCCCGAAGGCAAGCCCGGGCCGAGGGAGGCGGGGGGCGCTCCTCGCGGTCTCGGCGATCACCGCGGCGCTCTGGTTGCTCGCCCGGCCCGCGCTGGCCGCGGGAGAAGCCGAGGCGCCTCCTGCCCCCGAAGCGCTGTTCTCGGCCTCTCCGGGCAGCGGCGTCACCCTCCGGGCGCCGGGCGGACGGTTCGAGCTCAACCTGCGGGCCCGGGCCCAGATCCGGGACACCATCGCCAGGACGGGCGATGAAGTCACCAACGAGATCAACGTCAAGACGATCCGGCTGAACCTCGCCGGCCACCTGCTCGAGCGCGATCTCCGCTATCGTGTCCAGCTCGCCTTCGGCGCCCGTGACTTCGAGGCCGACAACCCCTCTCCGATCTTCGACGCCCACCTCGACTACGTGGGTCTGCGCGACTTGAATATCCGGGTCGGGCAGTTCCTCGTCCCCTTCGATCGGGCGAGGACCACGCGCGAGTACGCGCTCGAGCTCGTCGATCGGCAATCGGTGGTCCGGGAGCTGTCCCTCGACCGCGACGTGGGGCTGATGGTCTCCTCGGAGGATCTCTTCGGCGCGGGCGGCAGGCTCGGATATCACCTCTTCGTGGGGGGAGGCGAAGGCAAGAACCGCTTTGGCGGCGCGAAGCTCGGCCCTCTCGTGATCGGGCGCTTCGTCTTCCGCCCCTTCGGCCCCTTCGACGACGATCAGGAGGGCGATCTCGCCCGCACCCCGACACCCAAGCTCGCGCTGGGCGTGGCGGGCGCGTACAACAGCCGCACCGATCGGGCGAGCAGCACATTCGGCACCATCCTGACGCTCGGCACCTATGATTACGCCCATGGGGCCGCCGATCTGGTCTTCAAGTGGAGGGGGTTTTCACTGCTCGTGGAGGGGCTTTTGCGCCGGGCTTTCGGGCCGACGCTGGCGGCGACGAAGGACGGCGTGACCAAGCAGGAGCCGAGCCGCGCGGGCTATGGCTATTTCGCCCAGGCCGGCTGGATGTTGACGCGCCACGTGGAGATCGCCGGCCGCTGGGAGCAGCTCTTCGCGATCGACGGGACCGATCCGGCGCTGGTCAAGCTCGCCGGGACGCAGGGAAACCAGGCCGGCGGCGGGCTGAGCGTTTATCTGAACGGCCACCTCCTCAAGGCCCAGGGCGATTACTTCGCCGGGTTCGGAAAGGCCGGCGGCGACATCCACCACCAGATCCGCCTCCAGCTCGACGCCTCCTTTTGAGCGTCGCCCTGGCGCCTGCATGGATCGACCCCCTCCACAGCGCGGCTTCCAGGCGAGAGCCCGGATCGCTCCAGCAACCTCGTTGGCGAGAGGGCAACCTCGATGGCGGCACGAGCCGCTGGATCCAGGGGAATTCAGCCCTTTGCCGCTGGCACATCCCCTGCTCATCGCCCGGCCGCTGCTGCTACGCTGCCCCCCGAGGTCCTGATGCACACCGCGAAGACCGTCTCCCTCGCTGCTTCCGCCGCCCTGCTCCTGCTCGCCCGCGCGCCCGACGCCCGCGCATGCGGGGGCTGCCTCGGCCCGCCGGTCGTCCAGCAATCGGAGGCGACGGTGGTGACCGGCCACCGCATGGTGCTCTCGGTCTCGAAGGATCGGACGACGCTGTGGGATCAGATCACGTACAGCGGGCAGCCGGCGTCGTTCGCGTGGGTCTTGCCGATCCGGGGCAAGGTCGATATCGGCCTCTCGTCGGATGCGCTCTTCCAGAACCTGGAGCGGCTCACCCAGGTCACGGTGCGCTCTCCGGTCATCCAGTGCCCGGTGGGGCCGGGCTGCTCCTCGTCGCGGAGCAACAGCGGTCTGGCCAGCGCCACCACCGAGAACAGCTCGGATCCGCAGGGCCAGAGCGAGCCGCCGGTCGAGGTGATCGCCGAGGAGGTGGTCGGCCCCTACGAGACCGTCCAGCTCTCTTCCACCGACGCGGGCGCCCTCGCGCACTGGCTCGATGACCATGGGTACGAGATCCCCGCGGACATCGCGCCGGTGATCGGGGCGTACGTGAGCGACGGCTTCGATTCCTCTCGCGATGAAGCTCGTCCCCGGGCAGGGCGTGCAGGCGATGCGGCCGGTGCGCGTCACGTCGCCGGGCGGAGGCGCGCTCTTGCCGCTCCGCATGGTCGCCGCCGGCACCGGCGCGGTCACTCCGATCACCCTCTGGGTGGTGGCCGAGGCGCTACGAGCCCTCCAACATGCCTTCGTTCACCATCGATGGAGGCCAGGATCCTCTGGAACTGGGACACCTCGTCGAGCAACTACGCGGCCCCGCGGGCTATGGCTATTTCGCCCAGGCCGGCTGGATGTTGACGCGCCACGTGGAGATCGCTGGCCGCTGGGAGCAGCTCTTCGCGATCGACGGGACCGATCCGGCGCTGGTCAAGCTCGCCGGGACGCAGGGAAACCAGGCCGGCGGCGGGCTGAGCGTTTATCTGAACGGACACCTCCTCAAGGCCCAGGGCGATTACTTCGCCGGGTTCGGAAAGGCCGGCGGCGACATCCACCACCAGATCCGCCTCCAGCTCGACGCCTCCTTTTGAGCCTCGCGCGGGCGCCGCCGGTCAGCGCCCGGGCGCACCTGCCATGCTGTCGCCCGAGGCCCGCTGATGCGCACCGCAACGACCGTCTCCCTCGCTGCTTCGGCCGCCCTGCCCTGCCCCGCCCCCGTGCGTCGGCTCGCCCTTCCGCCCGTTCGGTGATTCGGGGAGCTTGCAGGGAGGCGGCACCGCGGCATGCGCGATGACGGGGGACGAGGGCGCGCCGCTCGTGCTCGGGGGCGCGCTGCTCGCGATGGCGATCGCGGTCGAGCGGCGCAGGCGCGGCGGGCGCGAGGCCCGGATGGCTCAGCGCAGATCGACCATGAAGACGACGTGACCGAGGTCGTAGACGCCTCCGCCATAGATGGGGAGGTGGTCCCAGACAGGCACGCTGTCGAGCACGGCCGCGCGGTTGCAGCTCCAGTCGGAGCAGCGCACCAGCTCGGCGTCGAAGGCGTAGTCGCCCGTCGAGATCTCGGCCGTGATGCCCTCCTCATCCTGGCAATCGAAGAGATCCACGAAGACCTCTCCGGTGTCGAGGTTGCTCGCGATCGTCCGGACCGTGTCCGCGCCGGCGGTGTGGCAGTTGATGGTGCGGTTGTCCCACGTGTCCCTGGTGCTCCAGGTGAGCGCGGCGTAGGAGTCCGCGAAATCGCCCGGGAACGGGCCGTCTGCGACGATCACGCAGCCGGAGGCGCTCGCCAGGAGGAGCGCGCCCGAGAGGGCGGCGCCGAGCTTCGCAAGGGTGTGCATGACCTCCTCCAATCCGGAGCAGGATCTCCACGGGAGAGGCGAGGCGAGCGCCGGGGAGCGCTGGCAGAGCCGCTCCGCGATCCAGGAGTGAAGCATCGATGGTGCCAGGCGCTCGATGGGCTCGAATCGGCGGAAACACCGGTCCGATCGCGCCGGAGACGCGCGGCTCGGGGGCGAACGGCGCAGACCCTGCACCGGGCCTCGGCGTGAGAAACCGAACAACGCGAGCGCATGCTCCCTGGGCACCATGAGCAATCGGCGGATCGCGCGTAACCGCCGGGCCGCTCGCGCGTAGCATCGGCATATGCGCGATCTGCCCAGGGAGCCGCCGCCGAGCGAGATCACCCCCGAGCGCCTCTACCAGCGGCGCCGGGAGTTCCTGGCCAACACGGCCCTCTTCGCGGTGACGGCCGCGGCCGTCGGCGGCGGTCTGCTCAAGCTGAGCGGGGGCGCCCGGCCCGCGCCTCGCCCCGCGCCGGGCGGCTCGGCCTCGCCGCTCATCCTGCCCGAGCCCGCGGCGAGCGCCGGGCCAGGCCGCTTCGACACCGACGAGCCGCGCACGCCGTACGAGGATGTGACCGGCTACAACAACTACTACGAGCTCGGCCTGAGCAAGAGCGACCCGGCCGAGCTGGGGCATTTGATCCGCCCCCGACCGTGGACGATCGCGGTCGAGGGCGAGGTCGAAAAACCCATGACCCTCGATCTCGACACCATCCTCCGCTGGTTTCCCCTGGAGGAGAGGGTCTATCGCATGCGCTGCGTCGAGGCCTGGTCGATGGTGATCCCGTGGCTCGGCTTCCCCCTCGCGGGCCTGATCAAGCGCCTGTCGCCCACCTCGAAGGCCAAGTACGTGAGCTTCGCCACCCTCGTCGACACGGACCAGCTCCCCGGCCAGAGGAGCGATGTCCTCGACTGGCCCTATGTCGAGGGGTTGCGGATCGACGAGGCCACGCACCCGCTCGCGATGATGGCCGTGGGCCTCTACGGCAAATCGCTCCTCGGCCAGAACGGCGCCCCGATCCGCCTCGTGGTGCCCTGGAAATACGGCTTCAAGGGGATCAAGTCGATCGTCAAGATCAAGTTCACCGAGCGGCGCCCGAAAACAGCCTGGAACAACGCCGCTCCTGGAGAATACGGGTTTTACGCGAACGTGAACCCGAAGGTCGATCACCCCCGCTGGAGCCAGGCGACCGAGCGGAGGATAGGCGACCTCTCGCGCCGGCCCACGCTCCCCTTCAATGGATATGCCGAGCAGGTGGCGAGCCTCTACGACGGCATGGATCTGCGCAAGGATTATTGAATGAAGCCCGCCGCGCCCATCCTCTTCCCGGCCGGGCCCCTCCCCTGGCTCAAGCCCGCCGTCTTCGCGGGCGCGCTCGTCCCGATCGTCGCGCTCCTCGTCCGGGCGCTGCGCCACACCCTCGGGGCCGACGCGATCGCCGTCGCGTTGAACCAGCTCGGGCTCCTCGCCCTCGTCTTCCTCCTGGCCTCGCTCGCCTGCACGCCGCTCCAGCTCGTCCTCGGCGCGCCCTGGCCGATCAAGCTCCGCAAGATGCTCGGGCTCTTCGGCTTCTTCTACGCTTGCCTCCATTTCCTCACGTACCTCGTGCTCGATCAGGGGCTCGCGATCCGCGCGGTGGTGGAGGACATCGCGAAGCGGCCCTTCATCCTGGTCGGCTTCTCGGCGCTCGTCCTGCTCGTCCCGCTCGCGGTGACGTCCACCGCGAAGATGGTCAAGCGCCTCCGCTTCGCCCGCTGGAAGCGCCTCCACCGGCTCGCGTACCTGACGGCCGCGCTCGGCGTCGTGCACTTCTTCCTCCGCGTGAAGAAGGACGTGAGCGAGCCGATGGCCTACGCGATCGTGCTCGGCGCGCTGCTCGCCATCCGCGTCGTCGCGGCCGTCCGCGAGCGGGGCGCGGCGGGCAGAAAGTCGCGTGGTGGCGCGGAGGCGGGCGTATAGTCCGGCCCATGCCGAACCTCGAGCTCAGCAGGAAAGACAACCTCTCTAGCTTCCGCAAGATCGCCATCGGCACCTGGCGCACCGCCTACGATCCGAGCGTCTACGGCACCCTCGAGGTCCGGATGGACAAGGCGATGGCCTACCTCGACGAGTTCCGGAAGAAGAAGAGCCGCAAGCTCACCATCTCGCACCTGATGGCCAAGGCCACCGCCGCGGCCCTCGCCGAGATGCCGGACGCCAACGCCATCATGCGCTTCAATCGCATCTACCTGCGCAAGGTGATCGGCGTCTTCTTCCAGGTGGTGATGACCGACGAGGGCTCGGACAAGGTGGATCTCTCCGGCGCCACGCTCTACGAGGTCGAGAAGAAATCGCTCGTCGAGATCTACGACGAGTTCCTCGGCAAGGTCGAGAAGGTGCGGCAGCGCAAGGACCCGGCGCTCGAGCAGACGCGCTCGACCTTCCAGAGCATCCCCTACTTCCTGCTCAACGCCTTCACCTATGTCCTCGCCTTCCTCATCTACACGCTGAACCTCGATCTGCGCCGCTTCGGCGTGCCCAAGGACGCGTTCGGGAGCGTGATGATCACCAACGTGGGCACCCTCGGCCTCGACACGGCCTATGTGCCCCTCGTGCCGTACTCGCGGGTGCCGATCCTGCTCGCGGTGGGCGCCGTGAAGGACGAGCCGGTGGTGGAGAAGGGGGCGATCGTGCCCGGCAAGGTGATGCGGATCAACGCGACCTTCGATCACCGGATCATCGACGGGTTCCACGCCGCGGTGATGTCCCGCGTGCTCCGCGCGTGGCTGGAGAACCCGTACGAGCACTTCGACAAGCTCGACGAGGAGCCGACAGCCGAGAAGGCGAACAGCTAAAGGCACAACCTCCCGAACCCCGACCGCAAGGGAGGGGACCCCATCCGCGACCGCAAGGGAGCGGCTACCGCGACCGTCAGGGAGCGGCACGTCCCGAACCCCGACCGCAAGGGAGCGGCTACCGCGACCGTCAGGGAGCGGCACGTCGGCCGCAAGGGAGCGGCTACCGCGACCGTCAGGGAGCGGCACGTCGGCCGGACGCTCGCTGACGCTCGCGATGCCGCTCGCTCACGCTCGCGGATAGGGTCCGCTTGCTGGCGCGCGCGGTTCGGAAGCGTTGGGTTGTTATGGGGCGCTCAGCGCGATGGGTGTGCTACCGCGGCATCTTCGCCATCAGCTCGCCGCGCAGGCGCGAGAGCTCTTGCCGCATCGGGACGATGAAGTCGGCGCTGATGGTGCGCTTCTGCCCCTTCATCGCGCGCGCGGTGTGCCACTTGCTGAGGGCGAGGCGGGCCCCCGCGCCGATGAACGCGCGCCCGGTGCTGCCGCGCCACGAGAACGTGCACTTGAGCCGTCCGACCGGCGAGCAGATGAGCTCGAGCTCGTCCTGGCTCAGGTTGCCGAGCAAGACCTCGTCCTTGAGGAAGCTCCGGATCGTGCGCCCCTTGCGGACGACGAGGGCGATGATGATCCCGAAGAACCCGAACACGAAGATGAACCACAGCGGGAGCATGAAGAAGAAGGCCTCGCCGAACACCGTCGGGACGAAGTTCCAGATCGCGTGCAGCGTGACGCCGGCGAAATAGCCGCCCACCGGGGCCACGTAGCGCAGCCAGGCCTTGTCCGTCTCGCGCGCGATGCCGAAGCCGATGCCCGTCATCGAGGTGTAGAGCGGGTGCCCCCACGGCGCGAGGATGCCGCGCACGAAGAAGGTGGCGGCGAGCGCGTTGTGGGCCTCCGATCGCGCGTAGTAGCTGATGTTCTCCACGGCCGCGAAGCCGAGCGCGCAGAAGGTCGCGTAGATGATCCCGTCGACCACGCCGTCGAACTCGCGCCTCAGGAAATAGAAGGCCCCGAGCACGGCCAGGCCCTTGGTGCCCTCTTCCACGATCGGCGCGCAGATCACGGGCGTGATGAAGTCACCCGCCCCCTTGCCGAGGACGCTCGTGGCGCCGATGTGCACCATGGTGTTGATGAAGCCCGAGAGGCCCGTCGCCACCACCGCGCCCCAGAGGAAGGCCATGGCGAGGCACCACCAGGGCTCGGGATCGTACCGATCGATGATCGCGGGGACGAACAGGTAAAAGGCGAGCGGGATGAAGGCGAAGAGCGCGCCGGTGATGACGGCCTCGAACATCCGCCCCGGGTTCTTGGCGCCGAAGATCTCCGCGAGCTCGAACAGGATGTTGAGGATGATCCCGAGCAGCATCGCGACGATGTAGAGGCCGAGCCCCACCATCCGTCGCGTGCGGTGCGGATCGGGCGCGGGCAGCGGCGGAAGGTAGGCCGCCGCGAAGGGGTTCGCCGCCTGCTGCGGCGCCTGCCCGTAGCCCTGCTGCTGTCCGTAGCCCTGCTGCTGCGGCGCTTGCCCGTAGCCTTGCTGCGGCTGCTGCCCGTAGCCCTGCTGCTGCGGCGCCTGCCCGTAGCCCTGTTGCTGCGGCTGGCCGTAACCCTGCTGCGGCTGTTGCCCGTAGCCCTGCTGCGGCTGCCCGTAGCCCTGCTGGGGCGGCCCGTAGCCGCCGGGCCCCGGAGGACGCCCACCGTACTGGTTGCTCATGATGCGCCCACCACCGGAGAGAGCCGCGCGCGCGGATCGTGTCGGTCGGTCATCGCTCCTGTGTATCACAGGGGCTGCGCGCGCGTCGCCAAGGGCGTGAGCGCGCGGGCGGGCGCTGCTCGGGGGCCGCGCCCCGCGAGGGGGAGCGCGTCTCCGGGGCCGGATGAGCTCCGTCTCAGGGACGGATGATCTTCGTCCCAGGCGGCGGGGTGAAGTTGAACTCGTCCGCCTTGACCGGCTGGTTGACGATGGGCTTGTCGAAGTCGAAGCGGTTCCTGTTGCCCTGGGCGTCGAGGATGAGCGCGCGACGAACCTGGTTCGTCTGCGCGTCGACGTAGAGCAGCACCTTCTGGTAGGCCGGCGTCGCCTCCTTCGGCGTCGCCTCGAGCACGTAGCCGCCCTCGAACTTCATCTCGGCCGCGTTGAGCATGCGCAGGCTGAAATCTTTGAGCAGCTTGCCCTGGCCCATCAGGAAGGCGAGCGCCGCGGGGTACTGCGACCCCTTCACCGGCGTCTCGAACATCTGCTCGTTCTCTTTCTCGTAGACCTTGATGGTCACCCCGTCGGAAATGACGCGGTTGTTGTTGGGCGCGTCGTAGAGCCAGCTCATCTTCCCGGGTTTCTCAAAGGTCACCTTCCCCGTGGAGACCTTCTTCACGTTCTGGACCTTGATCGTGTAGGTCTGCGTGAAGCTGGCGCGGAACGTCTTGGTCGAGTCGTAGAACTGCTGGACGCGGCCGCCGATCTCCTCGGCGGTGGGGCCGTCGGCCCAGGACGGGCTCGGGTGGAGGGCGGCGACGGTGAAGGCGGCGGGGGCCGCGAGGGCGAGGAGGAGCGTGGAGAGGGCAGCCTTGCGCATCGTGGGGTCGTCCGGATCTGAAAGGGGTCTTGCCGAGGTAACACGCCGGGGAGGCCAGATCTTGCAGGGCCCACGGCGCTCTCCCGGTCAGACGCAGCCCGGGACCTTTCGATGCAGCGGTCCATAGCACAGGGCACGACCGGGACGAGCAAGGTCTGCTAGGCTCGGCCCGCCGCGAGAAAGGGCCCCGCGGACGATCCAGGGGCGCGGCGCGCGATGGGCTGGTCGGTGATCCTGGGGGCATCGGAGGGCACGGGCGCGGCGATCGCCCGGGCGGTGGCGCGTGATCCCGGCCTGGACGTGCTCGCCGTCCACCGGGGGCGGCATCCCGCGGCGGCCGCGGCGCTGGAAGAGGAGATCCGCGCGCTCGGGCGCAGGACGGCGTTCCGGGTCTTCGACGCCGGCACCCCGGAGGCCGCCGCCCAGGGCGCGGACGAGGTGCTGCGTACCGCCGGTCCCCGCAGCGTCGATCTCTTCGTCCACGCGCTGAGCGGCGCCTCCCTCGGCCTCTTCACCGGCCAGGGCGAAAAAAACCTGAGCGCCCGGCAGATCCAGCGCACCTTCGACGCCCTGGCGCACTCCTTCGTCTACTGGATCCAGGAGCTCGATCGCCGCGATCTGCTCGCCCCGGGCGCCCGCCTGCTCGGCCTCACCAACCCCCTCGGCAAATCGCTGATCCTCCCCTGCGGGCTGATCGCCGCGGCCAAGGCCGCCCTGGAGAGCTACGTGCGCTCCCTGGCCCTGGAGATGGGGCCGCGCGGGTACCGCGTCAATTTGCTCGAGTTCTCCACGGTGATCACGCCCGCGGTGCGCACCGTGTACGGCGAGGAGGCGATGGCGCGGATCGAGGCGGTGCACCGGAAGATGATCCCCGCGGGGCGGATGTGCACCGTGGAGGAGGTGGGGAAGTTCGTGAGCACGCTCTGCGGCGAGTCGTGCGCGTGGATGAACGGGGCGACGATCGATTTCAGCGGCGGGATGACGCTGGGGCTCGCGGATCTGCTGCTGCGATCGGAATCGCAGGACACGCCGTGACGCTCGACGCGCTACCCCTCCAGGCGTGGCTCGCCCTCTTCGGCGCCGCCCGCCTCTACCACCGCTACGAGGTGCGCGGGCTCGATCACCTGCTCTCGCTCGGCCGATCGGCGCTGCTCGTGACCTACCACGGGCGCCCGGTGACCTACGACGTGGCGATGCTCTCGGTGACCTTGCACGAGCGGCTCGGGCATATCCCGCACGGGCTCGTGCACGGCGCGGTCGATCAGCAGCGCCTGATGAAGTGGGTGAGCGACGGGCTCGGCTTCGTCACGAGCGACGGGCCCGCCGTGGCCGAGGCCGTGCGCCGCGGCGAGCTCATCGTCGTGCAGCCCGGGGGGACGCGCGAGGGCTGCCGGAGCTTCCGCCATCGCTACGAGGTCGACTGGGGCGATCGCGTGGGCTACCTGCGCCTCGCCCTCCGCCACGAGCTGCCGATCGTCCCCGTGGCGGCGGCCGGCGTGGACGACGGCTACCTCGGGCTCAACGACGGCTACGCGTGGGGCAAGCGCCTCGGTGTTCCACATCGTTTACCGCTGTGGATCGGTGTTGGACCGCTCGGCCTCTGGCCCTTCTCGCCGCCCTTCCCGGTGAAGATCACCCAGCTCATCGGCGCGCCGATCGATCTCGAGGCCGAGGGGCCGCTCGATCCGGACGACGAGGGCGCTCTCCGCGCCGCGCACCGCAGGGTCGCCGCGGCCGTGCAAGCGCTGCTCGACGCGAGGCCGCGCTGACCCGCGCGCCTAGGCAAGCTCGTCGATCTGCCGATAGAGTGAGGCCAGCATGAAGCCGCTGCGCGAGCCCCTGGTCCACCCGTCGCTTGTGCTCCTCGTCGCCGAGGGCGATCTCGTCCCCTGGCTGCCGGCCCTCTCCGAGCTGCTCGCCCAGGCCATCCGCAAGGATTTCGGCGAGTCGGTGTTGATCGCAGGCGTGACCGGCGACAGTGGATCGGGGTCGCCCGCGGGGCAGCAGGACGAGATCGAGCTCCTCGTCGACGACCTCGGCATCGCGCGCACGAGCATCCCCGCGCCGCTCGCGGTCGAGGAGGCGACGGCCTCGATCGGCGCCTCGCTGACCGGCCTCGGGCGCAGCTACAACCACACGTTCATCACGACCGCGGGCCGCGGGCCCGGCTTCGCCAAGACGCTCGCGGACGCCCTCGGGAGCGCCGATCTCGGCGATCTCGCGGGGCGCCTCGTCGTGCTCGGCAAGGGGCGGCAGGTCGTGCCGCCGGTGGGAGACTGGAGCATCCTCCGCACCGAGGTCATCGCGCCCGCGGCGCCCGCGTCCGGCGCGGGGATGCGCGGGCTCGGCGCGCGCGCCCGCGCCATCGGCAACCTCGAGCTCGACCGGCTCACGCGGCGCACCCAGGAGCAGCGCGGCGAGCCCTACCCGGAGGAGCGGCTCGATCCCGAGTGGTGCCGCCTCGCCCTCGATCTCGACTGGCTCCGCGTCTCGCCCCTGCGCCTCGATCGGCTCCCCGCGCAGGCCCAGCGCTCGTTCTCCCGGTGGGCCCGCGCCGTCACCGGGCGCCGCGTGGGCCTCGCGCTCGGCGGATCGGGCGCGTTCGGCTACGCCCACGTGGCGCTGATGATGGCCCTCGAAGATCGCGGCGTGCCGATCGATCTCATCGCCGGATCCAGCTCCGGATCGCTGATGGGCGCGTACTACGCATGCCTCGGGCGCGACGGCCTCGACATGGTGGTCGAGGCGCGCGACACCCTCCAGCTCTTCGCCGGCCTCGCCATGGTGAGCTCCGCGGCCATCGAGCTGCGGGTCGATCTCGATCTCGGCCCGGTGCGCCTCGAAGATCTCGAGGTCCCGCTCCTCCCCGTCGCCACCAACCTCACCTCCGGCGAGGCCGAGGTGATCCGCCGGGCCACCGTGGCCTTCGGCGTGCGCGCGAGCGGCACCGCGCCCGGCCTCTTCGGCTCCACGCTCGCGAGGAACGCCGTCTACGTCGACGGCGCGATCACCGACAATGTGCCCGTCCTGCTCGCCCGCAACGAGGGCGCGGCCCTGGTGGTCGCGGCCAACGCCGTCCCCCCGCCGCCCGGCCTCCGCGTCGAGACCCCGCGCAGCGCGATCGCCGCCTTCTTCGAGGAGCTCTCCCCGCTCCGCCGCACGGTCGACCTCTTCTCCTCCATCTCGCTCCTCGTCCACGCCATCGGCGATCTCGACGCCCGCGACACGCCCATCCTCTACGATCCGCCGCCCGAGCACTTCGCCCTCTTCCGCACCTTCGAGTTCGCCCGCGCGATGGAGATCATGAGCGACGTGCGGCAGCAGCCCGAGTTCCAGCGGACGATCGACGCCGCGGAGCGCGCGTGGAACGACCTCAGGCAACCTCGCCCCGTCGGGGTGAGCCCTTGATCCCGGCGCGTATCCTCGGCACCGGGAGCCTGATCCCCGGCCGGCCGGTGACCACCGCCGAGGTGGTGGCGCGGACGGGCCTCGCGAAGGACGCCGCGGAGATCATCGAGAAGACGGGGATCTCGACGCGGAGCTTCACCGAGCCCGGCGCGCTCATGGCCCCGCTCGGCGCCGAGGTGATGCGGCGCGCGCTCTCCATGGCTGGCCTCGCGCCGGCCGATCTCCGCCGCCTGATCTTCGTCAGCTCGACGGGCGGCGATCGATTGACGCCGGCGACGGCCAACGCGGTCTGCTTCGAGCTCGGGATCCAGGGGACGTGCGATTGCTTCGACGTGAACAACGCATGCCTCGGCTTCCTCACCTCGTTCGACCTCGCGGCGCGCTCGGTGGCGACCGGCCTCGGCCCCGTGGGCATCGTGGTGGTGGAGCTGCCGAGCCAGTTCACGACGCCCGACGATCCGCGGCCGTACATGGTCTTCGGCGACGCCGCGGCGGCCGTCGTGATCGGCGAGGGGCGGCCGGGCGAGGGCGTGCTCGCGGTGAGCCTCGGGAACAACGGGGCCCATGGAAACGCGCTGATCGTGGCCCACCCGCGCTTCGAGAAGAAGCACGAGACGGTGCGGTTCATCGCCTCCAACAAGGAGATGAACAAGCTCTCCGAGGACCAGATCGCCGAGAACGTGCGCGAGGCCCTCGCCCGGGGAAACA
Source organism: Byssovorax sp. (assembly GCA_046351295.1). Lineage (GTDB taxonomy): Bacteria > Myxococcota_A > Polyangia > Polyangiales > Polyangiaceae > JAXLYT01. The sequence continues at coordinate 123,191 of JAXLYT010000013.1, read as the reverse complement.
CGTCGATGGACGAGGTGCGCTGGGTGCTCGTCCACCAGCCGAACGGGCCGATGATGGAGATGTTGCTCCGCACCATCGGCGCCGCCCCGGAGAAGACCATCCCCGTGGTGCAGGAGATCGGGAGCACCGCCGCGGCCGCCATCCCGGTGAGCCTCGATCGGCTCATGCGAACGAAGCCCGTCGAGCCGGGCGACAAGCTGCTCTTCGTGGGGGTGGGCGCGGGGGTCTCGTACGGCGCGATGCTCTACCAGGTCGGGCCTACCGAGGCGCCGCGGGCACGGTGAAGCGCAGGCAGTAGTAGAAGCGGCTCACCTGCTCCTCGAGCACCTCGGCCGCCCCCGCGGGCAAGAGCTCGCGCGGGCAGTGGGGGTCGCGATCGTAGAACGTCAGCATGCGGAAGGCGGCGCGCGTGAAGAGGCCGTGCTTCTCCGCCGGATCGAGCTGCTCGTCCACCACGACGATCGGCGTCCCCCGCCGGGCCACGCGGGCCATCTCCGCGAGGGCGCGGCGCGGATCGCGGAAGCTCCCCATCGCCCCCACGTGGAAGACCCGATCGAAGGCGCCGTCCGGGAACGGCAGCGCATGCGCGTCGCCGAGGAGCAGGCGCGGCGCGCGCATGCCCGCGCGGAGCGAACGCCGGCATGCGCGGAGCATCCCCGGGCTGTAGTCGAGGCCCCAGATCTCCACGTCGAGATCGCGCGGGAGCGCGGCCTCGATCAAGGGCAGGTTCGCGCCGCTCCCGACGCCGACCTCGAGGACGCGGAGCGGGCCACCGTCGTCGCGCGGGCGGAGCGCGCCGAGATCGATCCGGCGCATGTAGGCGGCGCGCATCTCGTGCTCTCGCCCGCCGCCCTGGAGGATCGGCAGCGCGTGCCGGGTGAGCGGATCGTGCAGGCTCGGCAGGCCGTCGTAGAAGACCTTGAGCAGCCGGTCGGTGCCCTGGATCTGCTCCTGGCGGTAGAGGCGCGGCGTCCCGTCCTCGACCGGCCAGCGCGCGCCGCAGCCGGCGCAGGCGAGCGCGGCGCCCTGCTCGGCCAGCGCCCCCCGGCACGAGGGGCACCGGAGCCGCGCGATATCGTTGGAGGTCAAACGGATCATCCGAGCCGATCGAGCTCGGCCCTCGTCGCGTCGCGATCGGGGGCGGCGCCCATGGTCTCGAAGAGCGAGAGCGCGCGGACGAGGTGGGCGCGGCCGCCCCCGCCCGGGCCCGCGGCGCGCCCGAGCGCGAGCTCGGCCTGGGCCTCCTCGTAGGGGCGGCGAAGCTTGAGCGCGTCGGCGCTCGCGCGCTCCCACGCGGCGCGCGCGCCCCGGAGGTCGCCGTCGAGCGCCTTGACATGCCCCTGCCAGAGCAGGCTCGACGGGCGCCCCACGGGGAAGATCTGCCCGAAGGCGGAGAGGCTCTTCGTGGCCCGCTTGAGGTGGCTGCGCAGCTCCTCGCGCTCGGCCGATCGCGTGGCGGGCGTGCGCTCGTGGAGGAGGTGGTAGACCTCGGCCACCGCGGCCATCGGCGACTGGGTGTAATAGGCGAGCGGCGTCTTCTTGGTGATGATGGCGAGGGCCTTGTCGGCATGCTGGCGGGCGCGGGCCAGATCACCGAGGTGGGCCTCGGCGAGCGCCAGGAAGCCGTACGCGGAGATCACGTCGAAGACCGTGGCCTGCGCGTCGATCCACGGCAGCGACGCGAGCAGGAGCTTGGCCGCCTCGCCGGGCTGACCGACGCGCAGCCGGGCCCAGGCCTGGAGCTCCGCGGCCCAGAAGAGGATCTGCTCGTCCCCGCGGCGCTGGGCCGACGCGAAGACCTCGGCGCCCGCGGGGAACAGCTCGGCGAAGCGCCCCTGCGCGCCGAGGGCGAAGAGCAGCACGCTCATGCCTTCTTCCCATTGCCGCTGATCGCCCGCCTTGCGCGTGATCGAGAGGGCGCGGTCGAGCTCGGTCTCCGCGCGCGTCCAGTCGCAGACGGTGATCCGGTAGACCGCGTCGCGCGCCAGCACCCAGGCCAGATCGTAGGGCTTGTCGAGGCGCTCCGCGAGCTCCAGGGCCCGGCGCAGCCACGCCTCGGCGAGCGCGGGGATGCGCATGATCCCCGCGAGGATGCCCATCCCCGCGTAGCCGCGGGACAGCTCGGGCGAGGGGCCGGAGAGCTCGCCGAGGTTGATGGTCCGGAAGCCGCTCCAGAACAGGTGCAGCGCGTCCTCCGTGTAGTAGCAGGTCTCGGTGATCCGCGTGTGGACCCGGGCGGCCTCGGCGGCGATCGTCCGCGCGTCGCTCGACACCGCGGGTGGCGCCCCGGGGCGCACGCTCCGGTACGCGCAGCGCGCGGCCTCGACGAGCACGGCCGCCACGCCGGGGACCGGGCCTTCGGGCATCGGCAGCCCCAGGTAGCGGAGCGCCTCCGCGGAGTGCCGCATCCCCTGCACGTGATCGCCGAGCCGGCCGTGGGCCTCGGACATCTGTCCTTCCCAGCGCGCGCGCCGGAAGCGGCTGCCTCCCTCGGCGTAGCCCGCCGCCCGGGGTGAGGGCACGCCGGCCAGCACCGCGCGCCCCACGCCCGCGCCGCGCGCGAGCAGGCGGCGAGCCATGGCCGCGAGCCCGGGCGCGGCCTCGTCGCCGGGCGATCGCCGCCGCGACGATGCGGCCTGCTCCTCCTCGTCGGCGGGGAGCATGGTCAGCGCGCGCTCGAAGAAGGCGATCGCCTCGCGGTAGGCGCTGCTGTGGAGCGCCTGCTCGCCCGCGAGCCCCGCGTAGTGCGCGGCCCGCTCGTCGTCGCCGCCCGCGGCGTAGTGGTGGGCGAGGGCCGCGGTCTGCGCCGGATCGTCCGGGTGGACGACCTCGATGCCGCCGGCCACGCGCAGGTGGAGAGAGCGCCGCTCGGCGGGGGAGAGCTGGGCGAGCAGCCCCTCGCGCAGCTTGTCGTGCGCGAAGCGGAGCGTGCCGCCCTCGGCGTCGAGCACCGCGGCCGCCGTGCATGCCGAGACCCACTCGTCGAGATCGAGCTGCTTCTCCAGGGCGCCGAGCAGCGCGAGGTCGAGCTGGCGGCCCGCCACCGCGGCGAGCGAGAGCAGCGGCCGCGCCGACGGCGGCACCCGCCCGAGCCGGCGCGCGACGATCGTCGCCATCCCCTGCGGCGTGATGATCTCGGGCAGGAAATCTTGCCCCACGCGGGCGAGCGCGCCCACCTCCTCGGCCAGCGCGCGCACCACCTCGACGAGGAAGAAGGGGTTGCCCTCCGTCTCCTTCGCGAGCCGGCTCACGAGCTCAGGCCGCGCGCCCGTCGGGCCGATCATCGACTCGCTCAGCACGGCGATCCCCTCGCGGGTGAGCCGCTCGAGCTTGAGGATCTGCATCGCCGGGAGCAGCGTCGGCAGGTCCGGCCGCTCGTCGTCCCGGTAGGTGGCCACGATCAGCACCGGGAGATCGCCGAGCAGCGGGGTGATCCGGCCGAGCAGCTTGAGGCTCGCGCTCGGCGTCCAGTGCAGGTCTTCGAGGACGATGAGCACCGGCTGCGAGAGGCGGCGGAGCAGGGCCTCGACCACGCTCACCAGGCGATCCTGCGCGGCGTCCGGCGCGATCTCGGGCGCGTCGGGCACCTCCCGCTCGAGCAGGGTCTCGATGTCCGGCACGAGCTCCTTGAGCACCGCGGCCTCGTCGTCGAGGGGCTCCGTCAACAGGAGGAGCCAGCGGAGCACGTCGCGGTACACCTGGTAGGGGCTGCCGCCTTCGCTCACCTCCTGCCCGCGGAGCACGGCGGCCCCGTTCACGAGCGCGTGAGCGCGCAGCTCGTCGAGCAGGCGGGATTTCCCGACGCCGCTCTCGCCGCCGACGAGGAACGAGCCCCCCTTGCTCTTCATCGCCCCGTCGAGCTCGCCGGAGAGCATCGCCATCTCCGCGTCGCGCCCGACGAGCCGCGCGGCCTTGAGGAAGCTCTCCCGCGTGGCCGGCGTCTCGGCCGAGAGCACCTGGCCCGTGGCCGCGCCGAGCGCGGCGATCACCAGGGCGGCGTCGGCGTAGCGGGCGCGCGGATCCTTCGCGAGCAGGCGCCCGATCACCGGGGCGATGCGCGGATCGATCCCCGACAGGTCGGGCTCCTTGACGAGCGCCTCCTGGCGCAGGACGTCGAGCACCTCGGTGTGGAAGGGGTTGTGGCCGGTGAAGATCTCGTAGGCGATGATCCCCACGCCGTAGAGGTCGCTCGCCTCGCTCGGCGGCTGGCCGAGGAAGAGCTCGGGCGCCATGTACGGCGGGGTGCCGGCGATCGATCGGCCGAGCTCGCGCACATGCTCGACCAGCACCGCCAGGCCGAAGTCGAGCACCTTGACCTCGCCGCCGTGGACGAGGACGTTCGAGGGCTTGAGATCGCGGTGCACCAGGCCGCGCCGGTGGATGTAGAGCAGCGCCTGGAGCATCTGCGCGATGAGGGCGACCTTGCCCTCGGTCGTGGCCCGCGCGCCCGCCTCGTAGATGGTCTCGGGGTTGCGCAGCAGGTCCATCGTGAAGTACGGCTGCCCCTCGTCGTCGAAGCCGTAGTCGAGGACGCCGATGATGTTCGGGTGCCGCACCGTCGACAGCGTGCGGAACTCCTGCGTCAGCGCGAGGCGCAAAGCCATGCCCGACTCAGAGAAGGGCGCGGCGCCGGGCCGCGTCGGCATCCGCGAGAGGTCGACCGTGGGCTCGTGCCCGCTCGGGTCGCCCTGCGGGTCGTAGACGGCGGTGGGCGCGAGCGTGTCGCTGAGGGCCGGGCCGGATAGATCCGTCTCCGAGGCGAGCACGGGCGTCGGCGCATCCGGGCTCGGCATCTCGCTGTCGCCCGGCCGGACGAGGCTGCCCCTGGCCTTGAGGCGCTTGAGCGCCACCTGCCCGCCGAGCCGATCGCGCGCCTGGTAGACCGCCGCCATCCCCCCGGCCCCGAGGGCGCCCTGGATCACGTAGCGCCTGCGGAACGTCTGGGAGATCGGAGGAGAGGACATCAGGGGGCTCTGCGTAGAAACCGGCGATCTTCGACCGGCGACGCTACCACCCTCGCGCAGGCGGAACAAGCGAGCCCGGGCGCTGCGCTGAGCGGTCGTGCCGGCGTTCGATCCAGCGTTCGATCCAGCGTTCGATCGCACGCGCTCGCGTGCGCGGCTACGCGCCCGGTCGAGCGCGCGGAGGCCAGCGCTCCGGCAGGCGCTCGAGCGCCATCAGGTGATTGCAGATGGTGTAGCCCCAGCCGCGCTGGAACACGTCCATGTACTTGATGAACTGGGGCGCGAGCGGGAAGCGCGCGGGATCGAGCTCTGCGATCCGCTCGACCCACAGATCGATGGTCCGCGCGTAGTCCTCCGAGGTCTCCAGCGTGGTCATCACCCGCATGCCGGCCTCGCGTACCAGATCGAAATGGTGGGCCAGCGAGAAGACATGCGCGTAGCCGAAGACCTCGTTCTGCACGAACTTCGTCTCGGGGCGCGCGTAGTGCTTCTGGTAGAGGGCCTCGGAGAGGAAGAAGGTGTCCTCGATGACGAGGCGCCCGCCCGGCGCGAGCAGCGCGCCCACCCGCGCGAGCACGCGGGCCTTGTCCTTGATGTGGCAGAGCGAGCCGATCATGAAGACGGCGTCGAAGGGCCCCTCGATCGCGTCCATCACGTCCTCGAAGGGCGCGACGCGCAGATCGACCCGATCGCTCACGGCCCGCGCGATGTAGTCCTGCTGCACGGCCGAGGGGTTGACCCCGAGGTACGAGAGACCGGGCGCCTTCTCCTGCAGGCGCTTGAGCAGGCTGCCCCAGCCATTGCCGATCTCCAGGACGCGCGCACCCTCGGAGAGGCATGCGAGCGCGATCTGCTGGTCGAGCATGCGGAGGATGCCGGTGTCGAGGTCCTCGTCCCGGTCGAGGAAGAGGCCGCTCGAATACTTCATGTACGGGTCGAGGAAGCGCTGGAAGAGCTCGACCTCCTGGCTGTAATGCTGCGTGGTCTCGTGGGCCATCGGGGCCGAATCTACTCGACAATGCCGATCTGCGGCTACCTCCCGTTGCGGCAAAGCTCGCGCCGAGCGCGACGCCGCGATCAACGCCGCGGCGATCGGGCGAGGGCCGCCTCGAAGCTCGCCGCGTGCAGGTGCGTCAAGGCCACGGCCAGCGCGTCGGCGGCGTCGGGGCGGGGCGGGGCGGGCAGGCGGAGCAGCGCCGTCACCACCATCGCCACCTGCTTCTTGTCGGCCGCGCCCTTGCCCGCGATCGATCGCTTGACGAGCGCCGGCGGGTACTCGCGGATAGAGAGGCCGTAGCGCGACAGGCGGAGCAGCACGACACCCCGCGCGTGGCCGAGCTTGGCCGCGCTCTGCGCGTCCTTGGCGAAGAAGAGGCTCTCCACCGCGCCCACGTCCGGCCGGTGCTCGCGCAGCACGCCCTCGAGCGCGTCGTCGATCTCCACGAGCCGCTCGGCCAGCGTGCCGTCGAGATCGGTGTCGATCACGCCGTGCGCGACATGCTCGATTTTCGTGCCGGTGCGCGACAGGACACCCCAGCCGAGGTGCCTCGTCCCGGGGTCGATGCCGATCACCCGGACGACGGCGTGGCTAGCAGGACCCATGGCTCTTTCGCGGGAAGATCTTGTGGGGGTTGAGCAGGCCCTTCGGATCGAAGACGGCCTTCAGGCGGCGCTGGAGATCGATGAGCGGCGCGCCCTGCTCGAGGGGCAGGTAGTCGGCCTTGGAGGTGCCGATCCCGTGCTCGCCGGTGAGGGTGCCGCGCATCGCGATCACGGCGTGGAAGAGGCGTTCGAGCGCATGCATCACGCGCGGCCCGTCGGCCGGATCGTCCCAGAGGAAGTTCACGTGGAGGTTGCCGTCGCCGGCATGCCCGTAGCTCAGCATGCGCACGCCGGTGTCCTCGCTGATCCGCGCGACCTCGGCGAGCAGGTCGACGAGGCGGGCGCGCGGCACCACGACGTCCTCCGAGATCTTGTGGCGCGCCATCGCCCGCGTCGCCGGGGAGAGCTGCCGCCGCGCCTCCCAGAGCCGGTCGCGCTGGGCCCGATCCTGCGCGACGAGCACATCGATCGCGCCCGCCTCGGCGCACACCCCGCCGACGCGCTCCATCCCGATCTCCACGGCCGAGGGCTCGCCGTCGACCTCCAGGATGAGCATGGCGCGCGCCCGCTCGTCGACGCCGACGCCGCGGGCCCGCACGGCGTCGAGCGTCGCCTGGTCGAGCAGCTCGATGCAGCGCGGCGACTCGCCCGCGGCGACCACGCTGGCGACCGCCCGACCACACGCGGACACATCGTGGAACAGCGCGAGGAGCGTGCCCACCGTGGCCGGCTTCGGGATGAGCTTGAGCGTCGCCTCGGTGGTGATCGCGAGGGTGCCCTCGCTGCCCACGAGCAGCGAGGTCACGTCGTAGCCGGTGACGCCCTTCCTCGTGCGGTGGCCAGTGCGGAGGCGCGTCCCATCCGCGAGCAGCACTTCCATGCCGAGCACGTAATCGCGCGTCGGGCCGTACTTGAAGGCGCGCGGGCCGGAGGCGTTCTCCGCGAGGTTACCGCCGAGGGCGCACATCTTCATCGAGTTGGGATCGGGCGGGTAGAAGAGCCCCTCGGCCTCGACCGCGGCGTGGAGGTCGGCGAGGATCACCCCCGGCTCGACGACGGCGATCTGCTCGCGGCGATCGATCTCCTTGATCGCCTTCATGCCCAGCACCGAGACGACGATCCCGCCCGCCACCGGCACCGCCCCGCCCGATTTGCCCGACCCGCCCGCGCGCGGGACGATCGGGACCTCCACCTCGGCCGCGACCGCGAGCGCCTTCTCGATGTCCGCCGGCGTCTCGGCGAGGACGACCGCGTCCGGGAGGACGGGCTCCTGATCCGACTCGTCCCCCGCGTACGCGACGCATGCCTCGGGCGCCGTGAGGACCTTGGAGGGCCCGAGGACCTGCCCGAGGCGCCGGCGAACCATGTCCGCCTTGTGCGCCGAAGGTCGAGGGAAGGGAGGGCGGTGGAGCACGTCCTCGTCTTAGTACGAAATCGGCTCGCCACCCAGCCTGCGCCGCACTAGGCGGAGGCCGTGCGGCGCAACGCGATCCTCGTGACCCTGCTCGGCTCGACCCTGGTGGTGTGCCTGCTCTCGCTGGCGCTGCACTTCCGGGTGCGGCCGTCGATCGTCCGGGCGTTCACGGATTACGGGACGGAGATGCCGGCGGCCACTGCGGTCGCGCTCTCGTCCTGGTTCGTCCCGGGAGCGGTCGGCCTCGCGGTGGTGCTCGGCGCGGTGGCCGCCCTCGCGCCCCTCGCCCGCTCGACGCGCGCCAAGCTCGCGGGCACAGGGCTCTGCGTGGTCTCGTTCGCGGCCATCTTCGCGGGGTGGGCCGCCCTCGCCCCGCTCTTCAACCCGGGGTGAAGCCCAGGGCTGTGGCACTCCGCCCCCTCTCCCCACGGGCGCTAGCAACTCTCGTCGTCGTCTCGGCGCCCTCAGGGAGCGCGACCGACCAGCACAGCTCAACCCGAGCAACCAAATGTCTCAGCCCTCGAGGCGCCGCCAGGAACAGCACCGCGACCGGGAGGGAGCGGACCGAGCAGGCATTACCCGCAAGGAGGCAACCACGTCAAAGACCGAGAGCAAGCGGCTCGTTGGCGGCCTGCAGGGTGCTGTTCCTGGTGACATGGGCGATCACTGGATCCGGTGGCTGCGCTGTCCGCTCCCTCCCGGTCGCGGTGCTGTTCCTGGTGACGTGGGCGATCACTGGACCGTCTGGCTGCATGATCAGAGCAGATCGAGGAACGCGAGCAGCGCCTTCTTCTCGTCCGCCGAGAGCGCTTCGAGCCCCGCCGGCGCGGCGTCGTGGAAGAACGCCGCCTTCCCGTCCTTCCCCTCGCCGAACCTCACCCGGTCGAGCACGCTCCCGAGGTCCTTGGCTGACCCGTTGGTGAAATAAGGCCACTTGGCATAGAGCCGCCGGAGCGACGGTGTCCGCGCGCCCTCCTCGTGCACATACGGCATCACGCCCGTCTTCTCGTATCCATCCCTCCCCCAGACGATCGGCCCCTCGCGGCGGAAGATCAACCCTTCCCAGGCCTCCCTGGCCTGCCGCGAGGCCAGATCGTCGCTCACGACCCGCGCCGCGTGGCAACGCTCGCAGCGCGCCGCAAAGACCTCGGCGCCCCGCCGCTCCTCCTCCGAGAATCTGCTCCTCCCGACCACCGCCGGGTTCGGCCGGTGGGTCGCGGCCATCAGGTGCATCATCAGGGCTCGCCGCAATTCGAGGGGCGCAAAGGCGCTCTCCGGCAGACCGAGGAGGGGTAGCCAGGCGGCTTCTTTCGTGGTCGCCGTGAACCAGGGATCGTGATCGCTGAGCGCGCCGGCCACGCGGAACTCGGCGTTGGCCACCACGGTGAGATCCGGATCGAGGGCGCGGGAGAAATGAGGGCGGTTGTTGAAGAGGCCGAGGAGGGGCTTGGTGGTGGCGTGGACATCGCCTCTGCCGGTGTGGTGGGTGCGCCCGTCCACCTGGCCTTCGAAGTGGCATGTCTCGCAGGTGAAGCGGCTGAGCGCGCCCTCGTGGTGGTTGTAGGGCGCCATCAGCGTCGTGTAGAACAAGGCCTCTCCGAGGCGGCGCACCGGGCTCGGAGGTGGCGCGGGCGGGGATGGGTCGGCGACCGGGACGAGCCTGGGCTCCGCGTCCTCGGGGGCGTGCCCGTCCAGGAGCACGAAGCCGTCGAAGAGTGGGTCGGCGCCGATCCATCGATGTCGATCGAGCGGTGCGATCTCGTGAATGCCTGGCACCGCCCGCCTCGGGTGGAGCGCGGGTGGATCGGCCGGATTCGAGCTCCAGTCGATGGCGAGCACCCGATCGTTGCCGTAACCTGCCACCGTCGCGGACAGGCCCTCTCCTCGATCGCGCAGCGCGAGCGCCTTGGGGGTGATGACCGACGCGACGGAGACGTTGATGGCGGATATCCGCTCCGCCTTCGGGGCACCGGCAGGCAGGCGATAGAGGAACACGAACGAGTCGATATAACCGAACGACCCACCCGTTCGATCGAGCGGGTGGTCTTCCACGCCCCCTGCCAGGATCCACAGGTCTCCTCCCTTGTCGAGCGCGTCGAAGCCCCAGATCGGACCGTCGTGCTCGATGATCACGCGGGCCGATTCGACGGGCATGCCCTTCGAATCGACGGGAAATATCGAGAGGCGGTGATCGAGGAGGGTATCGACGAGGACATGGGCGCCGGTCCGGGCCACGCGGAAGGCGCCGTGGCCTGCCTTGAGCGAGGCGCGCTGCTCGGGGTGATCGAGGGGGATCGAGAAGAGCCGGCCGTCGTGGGCCTCCACGGCGTGGAGCACCCCGTCAGGGCCGACGGCGACGTCTTTGAGGGCGAGCGCGCCGGGGACGGTGATCTCCCCCTCTCGCAGGAGCGCGCCTTTCTCCATGCGGTAGCGCGCGATGGCCGGGCTCTGCTCGCCCGAGACGAAGATCTCTCCCGCCGCCGAGACCGCGAGGCCGGTGGGTGACGCGGGCGCGGGCAGCCGGCCGAGCTCGGCGAGCGATGCGTCGAGCAGCACGATCGCGTCGCGACCGCGGAGCAGCGCGACGAAGCGCGGCGGCCCCTCCCCGGGCAGGGCGCGGATCCGGTAGGGGTCGGCGCCGAAGGCGTGATCCGACGCAGGGAGACGCACGAAGTCCGTCCCCCCGCGCGCAGCTTCCTCGAAGTCGTGGAGCGGCGCGAGAGGATCGGGAGGGGCGGGATCCGGCTGTCCGCGCCGCCCCTCGCATGCGACGAGCAGCAGGGCGAGCGCGATGGTGCCCGCGCGGGGCGATCTCCACATCGCGCTCGCCCGGCCCTGCTTCACCAGCCTCCGCCGGTCTTGGCCGGCGCGGCGGCGGCGCCCGTCGCGGCGGCCTTGGCGCTGCCACCCGCAGCGGCAGGCGCCTCCGGCTTCTTCTCCTCGCCGCAACCGGCGAGGAAGAGGGCACCGACGAGGGAGAGGGCGACGAGGAGCGAGACGGACGAGAGCTTCATGACACCTCCGAGCGAGAACGAGCCTCGCAACGTTCAATCACATCCCGGCGCGGTTGCGAAGGGCGAACGATGATATACACGCGGGACATGCGAGCCCGCCGCCCCTCTCTCCTCCTCCGCGCCCTCGGCCTCTCCCTCACCGCGCCCCTCGCCGCCTCGCTCGTCGCGGCCTGCGGCGGGCCCGGCGCGAGCTTCCCCGATCGCAGCGACGTGACCGCTGCGCAGGCCGCGTGGTGCCAGGCGCTCAGCAAAGCGCACGGCGGCGACGGCTGGGACGGCCTCGCGGCATGCAAGGCCGATTATCCCGCGGCCTCGGCGCCCTTCCTCAAGGCCATGGCCAAGTGCTTCATCGCCCACCACGAGGCAGCGGGCGACAAGGCCTACGACGATGCCCAGATCGCCGCGGACTGCAAGGAAGAGGTGAGCTTCAAGATGCCCGGCGACGACGCCGCGGGCGCGGCCCTCGTCGAGGCCCGCTGCCGGTGGACGGAGCGCTGCGCGAAGGTCCCCCTCGCCGAGTGCAAGACGGCGTTCGCCAAGCTCGAGAGCTCGCAGCGGACACTCTTTACCACGATGTACAACAGCGCAGCACGCCAGGCGATCGCCGACTGCCTCGACGCCGCCGCCTGCCAGAGCGACGAGGACGCGGCCAAGGAGGCCTGCTACAAGCCCTCCTCCGAGAAGATGCTCTGGCTCGGGCACTGATTCGGCCGTCCCCGCCCGCGCGGGCAGCTTGCACGGATCGGTTCGGAAACGCCGGGCGAAGTGATAGCTTGGCGGCCATGTCCAACGCCTCTCGCTCTGCCCGCAGGCCGGCGCTCGTCCGGCTCCTCGGCCTCTTCGTCCTCCTCGCCTTCGCGCTCCTCCTCCCTCGCCCGGCGCTCGCCGGCGGCTCGGTCACCCTCGCGAGCCGCGAGCCCACCGAGGTCGACGGGAAGTGGAAGCTGAACATGACGTTCGACTACGGGTCGGTGCCGCCGCTCCCGCATATCCCGATGCTCTTCGTGTTCACCCCGACGGTGCTCTACGAGCGCACGCTCACGGACAAGTCGCCGGACAAGCCGGTGCTCACGCGGATGCCGCTCGTGAACCAGTCGCCGATCAACGAGAGCCTCGATGTCGGCTTCTCGGACGCGTCGGGCAAGATCTTCAAGGTGACGAAGTTCGACTTCTCGCTCAAGCGCGATCACGGCTTCGAGGCGGGCGAGTACGACCTCCAGGTCAAGCGCTCCGACGACGGGGTGCAGATGGGGCAGACGATCAAGCTCATCCTCAAGGGCGACAACGCCGTCGTCGACCGGCGCTCGATCATGTTCACCGCCGACAGCAACAAGAAGCAGGTGAAGAAGGACGAGCCGAAGAAGGACGACGCCGCGAAGAAGGACGAGGAGCCCAAGAAGGACGAGGCGCCGGCCGGCGACGCGCCCGCAGGTGACGCGCCGCCCAAGGACGTGGACGTGGCCGCCGCGCCGCCGCCCGTCCCGCCCAAGCAGGGTGGCTGCGGGTGCGAGGTCGCCGGTGATCCGGGCGTCGACGGGCGCGCGCTCGCCGCGGCGATGCTCGGCCTCTCGCTCGTGCTCCGCAGGCGCGATCGCCGGGCGCGCGCGGCATGACGAGCGAGGCCTTCGCCGCGCTCGCGCCCGGCACGGTGCTCGACGGGCGCTTCCGCCTGATCGAGATCATCGGCCGGGGCGGGTTCGGCGAGGTCTTCCGCGCCGAGGAGCTGCTCCCCGACGGGGCGGCGATCCGGGAGGTCGCGCTCAAGGTGCTGGCCCCCGAGAGCGACCTCGGAGCGTGGGCCGAGGAGGCCAAGCTCCTCGCCTCGTTCAGCCACCCGTCGCTCGTGACGGTGCTCGCGGCGGGGCTGCTCCATGTCGAGATCGAGGGCGCGCGTGAGAGCGATCGCGAAGGCGCGCGCGAGGGCGGGGCAGCGCGCGCAGAGGCGCCCCTGCCCTTCGTGGCGATGGAGCTGCTCGCCGGCGAGACGCTGAGCGAGGTGCTCGCGCGGCGCGGGCGGCTGCCCTGGCGGCGCGCCCTCGCGTGGGCGCGCGACGTGGCCTCCGCGCTCGACATGATCCACGCGCGCGGCGTGGTTCACTTGGACCTCAAACCATCGAACCTGTTCCTCACCGCGGGCGGGGCGATCAAGGTGCTCGACTTCGGCATCGCCCGGCGCTCAGGAGCCGCGGGCCCGCCCGTCCCCGCGCGGCTCGCGCGCGAGGAAGAGGCCATGGGCACGGCGGAGTTCCTCGCGGGGCGGGGCGATGCCACGGGCGATTCAGCCGGCGCGGGCCCGACTTCGCGACCGATGCGATCGAGCGGGCGGGGATCGATCGTCGGCACGCCCGGCTTCATGGCACCCGAGGTCATCGAAGACCGCCCGGCCACCGCCGCGGCGGACGCGTACGCGCTCGCGGCATGCGTCGTGTACCTCGCCACGGGGAGGCTCCCGCAGGACGTGCCGAGGCCGCCGCCGAAGGGCGCCGATCCCGCGGCGCGCCAGGCCTTCTGGGCCGAGGTGCGCCTCGCGACCGCGGCGGGCAAGCTGCGCGATCTGGAGGCCGCGATCCCCGCGGAAGAAGGCCCCGCCGAAGGGGAAGCAACAGCGCCCGTGCCCGGTCTCCCGCGGGGCGTGGCCGCGCTCTGCCGGCGCCTGCTCGCGCTCTTGCCCGAGGCGCGCGAGGTCTCGCCGGGCGGGCTGCGCGCGCTCTTCGACGCGGCGTGGGAGCGGCCGCACGGCGTGCCGGAGACGCCGTACCTCGGGCTCGCGGCGTACGGGCCCGCGTCGGAGGGGCTGCTCTTCGGGCGCGACGACGACGCCTCCCGCCTCGGCGGCGAGCTCGCGGGCGCGCCGGTCCTGGTGCTGCAAGGCGTGAGCGGATCGGGCAAGTCGTCGCTGGCGATGGCGGGCATCCTCCCCTTGCTCGCGAGGCGCGACGCGCGCACCGGGCCCGACTGGCAGACGATCGTGGTGAGGCCCGGCGTCGATCCGGACGCCTCCCTCGCCCGCGCGCTCGCACAGATCGATCCGGCCCTCGGCGCGGCCTCCGCGAAGGAGGCCGCCGCCTTCGCCGAGGCGCGCGACCTCGGGCTCGGCTTCGTCTTCGATCAGCTCGAGGAGCTGCTCACCCAGGCCGCGCCGGACAAACGCGCGCGCTTCGTGTCCTTCCTCGCCGAGGCGGCGGCGCTCCCGGCCACGGCGCGCCTGCGCGTCATCGGCACCCTGCGGGAGGATTTCACCTCCGGCCTGCTGTCGCTGGAGCCGCTCGCCGAGCTCCTCCGCGACGCCCTGCGATTCGTTGGACCTCCAACGATGGCCTCGGCCCGGGCGATCGTCGCCGAGCCGGCGCGCCTCGCGGGCGTGAAGATCGAGGGGCTCGCCGAGATCGCCGCCGACATCGAGCGCGAGCTGCGAGCCGGCGAGGGCCGCCTGCCGCTCGTGGCCCTCGCGCTCTCCGCCTTCTGGGAGACGCGCGCGGACGGCGTGCTCAAGGCCTCGGACTGGACCAAGCTCGGCGGCGTCCGCGCGATCTTCGCCGAGCGGGCCGACGGCGCGTGGAACAGCCTCGACGAGGCCGCGCAGGCCGAGGCGCGCGCCGCGCTGCTCGAGCTGTCGAGCGATGGCAAGACGCGCCGGAGCCTCGGGCGCGCCGCGCTGCGCGGCCGCGCGCGCAACAAGGAGGCCTTCGATCGCGCCATCGACGTCTTCGTCGACAAGAACCTCCTCGTCGAGAGCGGAGGCGCGGTGGAGGTCGTCCACGAGCTGCTCTTCACCGCGTGGGATCGGCTCGAGGGCTTCCTCGCCGACGCGCAGGCGAGCAAGCGCCTCGCGATGACGCTGCGCGAAGGCGCGCGCGCGTGGCAAGACCTCGGCCGCCCCTCGTCGCGCCTGCCGAGCGACGCCGAGGTGGTGCTCGCCGGCGTGGTGCTCGCGGAAGAGGGACCCGACGGCGAGGACGCGGAGCTCCTCCGCGACTGGGTGAAGGCCGCCGATCAGCGCAAGAGCCGCGATCGCGCCCGCGGGCTCGGCCTCGCCGCGCTCGTGCTCGGCGTGGTGCTCGCCGCCCTCTCGCTGTGGGGCAAGACGATCTCCGAGGCGCAGGAGCGCGCCGAGCGCGCCAAGCAGGAGGCCGACGCCGCCGGCCTCCGCGCGCAGGAGAACGAGCAGAGCGCCAAGCTCGCCGAGCGCGAGGCCGAGAAGGCCAAGGTCGAGGCCCAGCGCGCCCGGCTCGAAGGCGAGGCCGCCGCCGATCTCGCGCGCCGCCAGCGCGACGAGCTCGGCCGGCTGCTCGGCGAGGCCGAGTCGGAGACGAAGAAGGCGAAGATCAACTGCTCCGTGCTCCAGAAGCGGGAGCGCATCCAGTCCGGCGCTTGCCCGCCGGGCGATCCGCTCTGCTCGAACATCGACGTGGGCACCATGTCGCCGGGGAGGAAGCCCCTCCCGCCGTGGTCGATCCCGTCCCAGCAGCAAGGCTCGGCGTTCTGACATCGACGATGAGCGCCCCCGCCGGGGAGGACGTGGTGTAGAAAGGCGGCTCCCACCCACGATCCACCCACGCTGGAGCGCCGTTCATGCGACGAATCTCTCTCCCCTCCCGGTTCAGCCGCGCCGTGATCGCCTTCGGGGCCGCCGCCGCCTCCGCTTTCGGCATCGCCGGCTGCAACGAGGACGCCCTCCCCGGAAACCCCGCGCCCAAGCCCGTCGCCGCGGCGAGCGCGACGCCAAGCGCCGCCGCCCCCACGGTGGACGAGGCCCGCGCGTTCATGACCGATGTCGATCAGAACCTGCGCAGGCTGTGGGTGCAGGCCTCCCGCGCCGACTGGGTGAACCAGAACTTCATCACCGATGACACCGAGGCCCTCTCCGCCGCCGGCAACGAGGCGAGCATGGAGTACCTCAACAAGACCATCAAGGCGGCGCTCCGCTTCGACGGCCTGAAGATGCCCGACGACCTCGCCCGGCAATTCACCCTCCTCAAGCTGGCGAGCTCGCCCCTGCCCGCCCCGAGCGATCCGAAGGAGCGCGCCGAGCTCGCCGAGATCGCCACGTGGCTCCAGAGCACCTACGGCAAGGGCAAGTATTGCCCCGAGCGGCTGAAGGACGAGAAGGACCCGAAGAAGCGCTGCTTGAACCTCGATGATCTCTCGAACATCCTCGCCAAGAGCCGGAAGAGCGACGAGCTGCTCGACGCGTGGAAGGGCTGGCACTCCATCTCTCCGCCGATGCGCGCGAAATACGAGCGCTACGTCGAGCTCGGCAACAAGGGCGCCAAGGAGATCGGCTTCTCCGACCTCGGCGCGCTGTGGAAGAGCGGTTACGACATGACCCCGGCCGAGTTCGAGGCGGAGACCGACAGGCTCTGGAGCCAGGTCAAACCCCTCTACGACGATCTCCACTGCTACGTGCGCGCCAAGCTGCGGAAGACCTACGGGAAGGACCTCGTGGGCGACAAGGCCCCGATCCCCGCGCACCTGCTCGGCAACATGTGGGCGCAGGAGTGGGCGAACCTCTACGACATGCTCGTCCCCTACGACAAGGAGCCCTCGCTCGACGTGACCAAGAAGATCGTCGAGAAGAAGCTCGACGAGAAGGCGATGGTGAAGATCGCCGAGAACTTCTTCGTCTCCCTCGGGATGGACCCGCTGCCGCCGACCTTCTGGGAGCGCTCGCTCCTCAAGCGCCCGCAGGACCGCGAGGTGGTCTGTCACGCGAGCGCGTGGGACGTGGGCTTCAACAACGATCTGCGCATCAAAATGTGCATCGAGCCGAAGGAAGAAGACCTCATCACCATCCACCACGAGCTCGGGCACGATTACTATTACCAGAACTATTACAAGCTCCCGATGCTCTTCCAGCAGGGCGCCAACGACGGCTTCCACGAGGGCATCGGCGACACGCTGGCCCTCTCGGTGACGCCCAAGTACCTGAAGAGCATCGGCTTGCTCGACAAGATCCCCGAGAACGACAAGGGAGACATCAACTTCCTCTTCAAGATGGCCTTGCAGAAGATCGCGTTCTTGCCGTTCGGCAAGCTCATCGATCAGTGGCGGTGGGACGTGTTCTCCGGCAAGACCAAGCCCGCGGACTACAACAAGGCCTGGTGGGCGCTCCGGCAGAAGTACCAGGGCGTCTCCGCGCCCCTGCCCCGCACCGAAGAAGACTTCGACCCCGGCGCCAAGTTCCACGTGCCCGGCAACACGCCGTACACGCGCTACTTCCTCGCGGCGATCTACCAGTTCCAGTTCCACCGCGCGCTCTGCAAGGCCGCGGGGCACACCGGGCCGCTCCACACCTGCTCGATCTTCGGGAGCAAGGAGGCGGGCGCCAAGATGAAGGCGATGCTCGCCATGGGCGCGAGCCGCCCGTGGCCCGAGGCGCTCAAGGCGGTGAGCGGCGAGACCAAGGCCGACGCCAGCGCGATCCTCGACTACTTCGCGCCCGTTCGCCAATGGCTCGCCGAGCAGAACAAGGGCGAGACCTGCGGCTGGTAAGCCCGTAAATTGGCCGAGTGATCGGCCCGGGCCAGCTCAAGCTCCTCCGCATCCGCCACGCCTCCGGCGGCCTGCTCCTCGCGGCCGTCGGCCTCCTCTTCT
The DNA here is from genome assembly GCA_046351295.1 of Byssovorax sp. GTDB lineage: Bacteria > Myxococcota_A > Polyangia > Polyangiales > Polyangiaceae > JAXLYT01. The sequence continues at coordinate 105,603 of JAXLYT010000013.1, read as the reverse complement.
TCGGCACCCTCTTCACCCTCGGCCTGCCCGTCATCGGCGTGCCCCTCGTGTCGGCAGGCGTGGGCTCGCTCGTCCTGCGCCGCGTGCTACGGGATCGGGCGGTGATCCGCGAGCTGCTCGCCATGTCGTTCCGCTCCATCTCCCTCGGGAAGCTCGGCGACGCGGAGGACCTCCTCGACGAGGCCGAGCAGAGCCGGGCGTCGTGGGCGAGGCGCCTCTGCGACTTGCAGCGGGCGATCATCGCCGTCCGGCGGGGCGATCTGAAGGCCGCCAAGGCCTCCCTCGACGACGCGGTAGCCCGGCCGCTCGAGCGCTACGAGCGGCAGAACGCGCTCTTCCAGATCGAGGCGGCCCACGGGCTGCGCGCGTTCGTCCGGGCGTCGCTCGGCGAGCCGGTGGGCGCGTGGCAAGACATCGCGGTGCTGCGGGAGCGGCCGGGCGCGAGCGCCGAGTCGCTCGCGAGGGCCTCGCTCGCCGAGGCGGTGATCCTCGCGCGCACGGGCGAGCGCGATCGGCTCCGCTTGCTGCTCGATCGCGACAAGGCGCTCTTGCTCGAGAACCTGCACCCGCGCGAGCGCGCGATCGTGCGCGCCTACCAGCGGATGGTGCGCGTCGCGACGACGTCGGCCTACCGGGTGAGCGCGTCGCGGGAAGAAGAGTCGACGCGCGACGAGCCGGCGCTCGTCGACTGGGTCGCCAAGGTGGCCCCCTCGGCCGCGCCCTTCGTGCGCGCGCCCAAGCCCACGACCGCCGCGTTCGGCCCGCCCGTCGCAGCGCTGCCGGAGAGCGCCTACGACGCGCGCGACACCGTGATCAAGGCGAGGTACGAAGGCGCGGCGGCCACGGGCAAGACGACCGCCACGGCGCGCTGGCTCTCGACGATCGGCCTCTCGCTCGGTGCGATCCTCGGCATCCTCGGCGCATTCGTCGCGCTGATCGCGCTGTCCTCGGCGCCCCCTCCCGTCGCGCCGACCGTCGCGGCGGCGCCCACCGCCCTGCCCTTCGATCCGGAGGTCGCCGCGACGGCGTTCGCGATGTTGCTCGGCGCGACCGGGCTCGGGGCCTTGGGGCTCACCTTCCGGCGGCGGCTGAAGCGCGCGTCGCTCGAGGAGCTGGGGCGCCTCGCCGCCGCGCGCGACGCGCTCGGCCGGGCGCAGCTCGACGCGGCGGCGCTGGCGATCGCGCCGCTCTTCAACAGCCAGCATGATCTCGTGGCCGCCCACGCGTCGCGCGCTGCAAGTGGCCATCGCCGAGCGGCGCGGCGACGCGCAGGCGATGCTGAGCGCCGCGACCTACGGCGTGGGCCGGCTGAGCCGCGTGCAGGGGGTCGACGCCGCGACGCTGCGGCCCGAGCTGATCACGCAGCGCGCGCTGGCGCTGACTTTGCTCGACCGGCGCGACGAGGCCGCCGCGGAGCTGTGTCTGCCGACGGAAGGGCTTATCCAACCTGGGAGCGCGATATCTTCCGGGTACGCCTGGTCGATCTGGCACGCGCGGGGCGCTTCCAGGAGGCCGCGCGCTGGGTGGAGCAGAACGCGGGCGATCTGCCGCTCACGGTGCGCGATGAGCTGCTGGCCGATCTGGTGCGGGCGGTGAACGCGCCGGACAGCGCGGGGCTCGGGGAGATGGAGCGGATCCGCGACGAGCTGAAGTCGGAGCCGGCCCACCGGCGGTGGATCGAGCTCGTGGCGCCGCGAGCGCTGGCGGCGTTTCAGTGGGTGACGGAGGGCGGCGGGGAAGAAGAAGCGGCGCCTGCGCGGCTGCGGTTCGTGGAGGCGGGCGGCGAGCACGAGGCCGAGGTGGAGATGGCCGCGGAGGAAGAGCAAGCCGCGCCGCGGAGAGCGGCCCCCCCTTGGGGAGGCCCCTGATCGGCCCCACCGGATGGCCTCACGGCGGGCCCACGATCGCAGCGTGATCGCGTAAGATTCGACAGCATCATGGACGCCGAGAACACGCATCAAGTCTTCGAATGGCTCTGGACCTCCGGTCAGCTCTCGCCGCGCGACATCGCCCGCGCTGCCGGCGCTGGGCGTCGAGGTGGTCGTGAACCTCGCCCTGCCCACCTCGCCGAACGCGTCCGGACGAGGCCTCGCTCGTCACCGCGCAAGGCCTCACGTACGTGCCTATCCCGGTGATCTGGGAGAAGCCCGAGCCGGCCGATCTGGCGCGGTTCTTCGATGTGCTCGCGTCGCGCGGGGACCGCAAGGTCTGGGTTCACTGCGCCAAGAACATGCGCGTGTCGGCCTTCGTGTACCTCTACCGGCGGCTCCGCCTCGGCGAGGAGCATGAGATTGCCTCGTTCCCCATGGCGAAGGTGTGGACGCCCAACGAGGTCGGCAGGCGTTCATCGACGAGGCGCTCGGCGCAGCACCGTCGATCTGAAGGGCCCGCTTATTTGTCGTCCTTTTGCGGGAGGTCGAAGAGGGGGGCATCATCGGGGACGCGGAGACCGGGGATGTAAGGGTCGAAGCCGCCGGGCTCGAAGCGGCAGAGCCGACGACATGCCCGAAGGATCCGCGAATGTCACCGCCGATCTTGTATTGGCCGTCTGGGGTGTAGGCGGCCCAACCCTCTTGTGTAGGAAGGAGGATGGCAAGGCAGCGGCCGGTGGCGACGTGCCAGAATCGGATGGTGCCGTCGAGGGAAGCGGAGGCGAGGGTAAGACCGTCGGGCTTAAACGCGACACTCATGACCGCATTCGTATGCCCTCGTAAACGAGGACCAAACGCGCGGTGGCGACGTCCCACAGCCGCACGGTCGTGTCATCGGATCCCGAGGCGAGGATGTGCCGCCGGGGCTAAAGGCGATGCTCGTGACCGCATTGGCATGTCCCTCATAAGCGCAGACCAAGCGTGCGGTGGCGACATCCCAGATCCGGTACGGTTTGTCACGGACCCTGACGCGAGGGTAAGGTCGTCGGAGCTGAATGCGACGCTCATGACCCTATCCGTATGCCCTCATAAGCGCGGACCATGCGCCCGGTGGCGACGTCCCACAACCGCACGGTCTTGTCAGAGGCCCCCGAGACGAGTGTGAGACCGTCTGACTGAAGGCGACGCTCCCGACCCCACCCTATGCCCCTCATAAGCGCGGATCAAGCGCGTGGTGGCAACATCCCACAACCGCACAGTATTATCGGCGGACCCCGAGGCGAGGGTGAGGCCGTCGGGGCTGAATGCGACGCTCCAGACCTCCTTCGTATGACCCCCATAAGCGTGGATCATGCGTCCAGTGGCGATGTCCCACAACCGCACGGTATTGTCATGAGACCCCGAGGCGAGAGTGGGCCATCGTGGGCGAATGCGACGGTCCTGACCCAATTTGTGTGCCCTCATAAGCGCGGATCAAGAGCGCGGTGGCGGCGCCCCACAACCGCACAGTCGTATCAGTGAGACCCCGAGGCGAGGGTGAGGCCGTCGGGGCTGAATGCGACGCTCCCGACCCAACCCGTATGCTCCTCATAAGCGTGGATCATGCGCCCAGTGGCGATGTCCCACAACCGCACGGTTGTATCAGTGGACCCCGAGGCGAGGGTGTCGCCGTCAGGGCTGAAGGCAACGCTCCGACCCAACCCGTATGCCCCTCATAAGCGCGGACTAAGCGCGCTGCGGCGATTGTCCCACAGCCTCACGGTCCAGTCCACGGAGCCCGAGGCGAGGGTGAGGCCGGTCGGGGCTGAAGGCGACGCTCTGGACCCCATTCGCCCCCATAAATGCGAACCAAGCGTGCGGTGCAACGTCCCACGCTGTACAGTCGATCGCGGACGCCGAGGCGAGGTGAGGCCGTCGGGCTGAAAGCGACGCTCTGGACCCAACCCGCTGTCGCCTATAAGCGCGAACCAAGCGTGCGGTGGCAACGTCCCACAGCCGCACAGTCGTATCAGTGGACGCCGAGGCGAGGGTGAGGCCGTCGGGGCTGAAAGCGACGCTCTGGACCCAACCCGTATGCCCCTCATAAGCGCGGACCAAACCCGCGCTGGCAACGTCCCAGAGCCGCACGATCTTATCATAGGCTCCCGAGGCAAGGGTGAGACCGTCGGGACTGAAGGCAACGCTCACGACCCAATCGGTATGCCCCTCATAAGCGCGGACCATGCGCGCGGTGGCGACGTCCCAGAGCCGCACAGTCGTATCGGAAGACCCCGAGGCGAGGGTGAGGTCGTCGGGGCTGAACGCGAGGCTCTCGACCCCCATCGTATGCCCCTGAAGCACACAGATCGTTCGCCCTGTTGTCACGTCCCATATTCTGATTGTGCCGTCATTGTGCCCGCTAGCCAATAGATCGCCAGCTTTGCTCCAGGCCACCGGGTGACATTGCGATGCTGGCGCTATCATCGGCAGGATCTCACGCGGCGCCGCCGGCGCAGCCCCCACCTCGATAAGACCCCCCACCTCGACCCCCTGCGCCCCAACGAGCTTTGCCCCGCGGAGCAGCCCCGCAGATAGCCCGCGCGCATCCCGCAGATCCGCGCCCATCAGCCGCGCAAACCCGAGATCGGTTCCCCTCATATCCGCACCCGACAGGTTCGCCTTCTCCAAATCGGCTCGCCCGAGCTTCGCCTCCTCCAACGACGCTCCCCGCAAATCCGCGTCCCGCAGCGTCGCCCCCTCCAGATTGGCCCGCACCAAACTCGCCCCTTGCCAATCCACCCGCGACCAGTCCTGCCCCCGCAAATCCTCCCCATCTAAATCCATCGTCACCGGGATCTCCACCGCCGCCGCTCCACCCGCAATCAGCTCAATTCGCCGCAACACCCGCGCCGCGTTCTTTTTGGCATGCCCATCCCCCACCCGCATCGCCTTCTCCCAAGCCCATTGCTCCGCTCGTCGCGGTCCCGCTAGCGAGATCAGAAAATCCGCCATCAGCTCACTCATCTCATCCACCCCGAGCGCCCCCGCCTCTCCCTTCTCCTCCAGCCCCCGCGCCGCCTCCTTCGCCACCAACCACTCCATCACCGACCGGTGCACAAACGAAAACCGCCCCTCCGCATCCCGCACCAGCAGCGACCCCGACCCGATCATATGCTCCACGATCGCCGGCTCAATCCCTTCCGCCACCAGCACCCCGCTGAAATCCCCAACAACCATCCACTTCGCATTCCGCTCCCAGAACAACCCCGCCAACCCCGCCACCAGCTCTCCCATCTTTTCCCGCGTCACCCCCTTCGGCGCCCCGGAAGGATTGGCCCGCTTATATTCGAAATCCAACCACTGCCCGATCAAGATCTCATACAGCTTCGCCGCCGTGATCTCCCCACCCGCTTTCGCCGCCTTCAGCTTCTCCGGGTCGATTTTCGCGATGAACCCCAGCATCCGCGGATTCTCCGAAAGCCCCAGCAAATCCCTTACATCATGCAGCAGCGCATACCGATCCTCGGCCTCCTTCGCATCCTCAATCAGGTTCCCCAAAAACCGCCTGATCTGCTTCTCCCCAAACCTCTCCAGACTCACCAGCCGGAACCCCGTCACCTGCTCCGCCCGCTTCCCCAGCTCCAGCCGCACCTGATGATTCGTCAAGAAATGCTGCGTCCGGCTCGTCACCACCACCTTCGCGTTCCCCTGCGCAGCCGCCATCACCGTCTCGAAATGCTCCAGCGCCCGGTCGTACGTCAGCCGCAGCGCCAGCTCATCGAACCCGTCGAACAACAGCGCAATCCGCCCCTCGCTCAGCATGTACATGAACGCATTCGGATCGAACCGCCCCATGTCCGCCCGCGCGAAATGCTGGGCCAGCAGCACCTTCAAATCGCGCTGCTTCTCCAGCATGCTCATCTCCACCAGCACCGGCGTCAAAGGATGCTTCTCCTTCGCCATCCGCCGCGCCAGCTCGTGCAAGAGAAACGTCTTCCCGGCCCCGAAATCCCCCAGCACCAGCGCAAAGCGCGGATGCGGCGACTCCAACAGCTCCCACAGCGTCCGCAGCGCGTGCTCCGTCCCTTGCTCTTCCCGCCCCTGCGCCAGACTCCACTTCGCCGGCTGATCCACATAGAGCCAGGGCGGATACACCTTGTCCACCTCCAGCATCCCTGTCTGCCAGTCCAGATACCGCGAAAAATCGATCAACCCCTGATACTCCGCCAACGTCTTCAGCAGCACCCCGCTCTTCCACGCGGACCGTGCCAGCTCCACCGGAGCCCCCTCGCCCCCATGGATGAGCGTCGAAGACAGCCGCGGATTCTCCCGCCGGTAGGGCAGCTCGACCGTCCCCACGAACTGCGACACCACCTCCTCATCGACCGCCCGATCGATCACCCCCACCACCCGCACATCGACGATGGGCCCCTCCACCACCTCGACCTCGAGCAGACCGGCAAACGGCTCGGGCGCCACCCGCCGCGTGATCGTCGCATTCGGGTCGCGCAGCCGCGCCACCCGCTCCACCCGCGCGATCGTCCGATCGCGGCCCTCGTCGCCCGGCGACCGGTCCCTCGGGTTGAGCGCCCTCAGCTCCGCGCTCTTGGGGCACTCTTTCTGGGCCGCAGCGATCAAATCCAGCAGCCACCCCTTGGCCTCCGCGAGGCGCACCAGCTCGAACACCGTCTCCCTGAGGCCCCCCGCGCCGGCGATCTCATCGAGCTTCACGTCCAGCCGAAAGCGCACCACCTGCGCGAGCGCCGAGCGCGAAGGAAACGCGCTCAGCAGCGCCTCGCACACCCTCTCCACATCCGACCCTTGCATCAGCGCACGGTATCACGCCCCGCTCCCCGCCGCCTACCTCGGCCCGGCGCCCCCTGCAGGTCCGACACCCGGGGCCGGCCGGGCGCCGGAGCCGAGCCTCATCCCCGCGAGCTTGCCAGAAGACGCCGCTGCCGTGCGCCTCCTCGACGCACGGCTCGAGCTCGAAGCTTGCGCCGATATGACCCGAGAGCGAGCGGCGAACGGGCCCAAGAGGGGACAGCGACGCACCCAGTGCACCGCTCGCCGCAAACGGTGCGCAACAAAGCTCTCTTATTCATCGTGTCTCGCCCCCGGACGACACATGAGGTCTGCTCGCCGCTCCAGAGCGGCGTCATCGCGCCACCTATCTCATCGCATCGTGAGATAATCACGGAGCATAGCGCGGCCCACCGACACCGGAGGAGATGACCATGACCACTCGTGCACGCATCTGGACAGGGGGCGCCGTGATCGCTCTGCTCTCGGCGATCTCCACCACCGGGTGCACGGACCCTTGCGAAGAGGCGACCGCCAAGATCACTGACTGCATTGGCCACGACGACGGCTCGGTGTCGACCATCGAGTGCAAGGGGATACAGGCCTGCTCCGCGGACTGCATCAACGCAACAGACTGCGACGCGCTGAGGGACGCCGCCCACTACGCCAAATCGAGCGGCGCCAAGGCCTTCCAGGCCTGCGAGCAGGCCTGCGCGTCCCTCATGCCCCCCTGACGGCGGGCACCGCCCCCGTGGGGCGTTACTTGAGCGCTGCGCGCGCTTCCCCGATGAGCGCGTCGATGACGTCGGCATCGGTAGAAATCTGAGCCATGTCGGGCGCGGCTGCGATACGTCCTCCGGGCGTGGGGTATCGGTAGGTCGTGGCGTAGGGCAGATAGACCTCGAGCGGTCGGAGCTTGGCTTTCCACGGATCGGCGTCAGGGAGCGCATCGACGAGCACGTCGAGCCGGTGCTCGGTGCCCGATTCGCGACCACGGTGCAGGAGCACGGCCTTGAGAAGCTTCTCGGCGGCTTGCTGACAGTGATAGGCCGCGTAGCGGTTCTTCGTCTTCGCGAGCGTCCGGGCTGCGTCGACATCCTGTGCGGCGAGGTCGAGGAACGCGGCGATCCTACGCGGCACGCTCATAAAGACGAACTCCTCGAAGGAAGGCTGCGCGGGCCAGTGTATCGATCTCGTGCTTCTCTTCTTCGAACTCCGATCGCGTGCAAGGCACGATGTCGATGGGTACACCCATGCCGCGCACGACGGACCACGCCTTGGCGGGGTCGAGCTCCTCTTCCGGCGTCCCGTCCGGGAGGACAGCCAAGAGATCGAAGTCGCTGTTCGGGCGGGCTCGGTCTTCGGCGCGGCTCCCGAAGAGCCAGATCTCCTCGGGGTGGAGGCGCGCGACGATCCGCTCCAACACGGGGCGCAGGCGTTCGAGATCGGCGGTAGATAGAGCCACGACGATGATCGGACGATAGCACCGCGCGCTACTCGTGCGGGACGACGTTGGCGTTCACCCAGTCGATGATCGTCTTCAGCGGCGTCCCGGGGGTGAACACGCATTTCACCCCGGCGGCCTTCAGCTTCTCGATGTCGTCGTCGGGGATGATGCCCCCGCCGAACACCGCGATGTCGCCGGCGCCCTTCGCGCGCAGCGCCTCGAGCACGGCGGGGAAGAGCGTGTTGTGTGCGCCGGACATGATCGACAGGCCCACGGCGTCGACGTCTTCCTGCACGGCGGCGGCGGCGATCATCTCGGGCGTCTGGTGCAGCCCGGTGTAGACCACCTCGAAGCCGGCGTCGCGCAGGGCGCGGGCGACGACCTTGGCGCCGCGGTCATGGCCGTCGAGGCCGGGCTTGGCGACGAGCACGCGGATCTTCCGTTCGGACATGACCGGATCGCTTACTCGCGGCGGCGCCGGAGGTCAAAACGAGGCGATGTCACGACCCGGCGAAGCCGCCTCACTGCCCGGCGAAATAGAAGGGCACCGCGGCGGTGGAGGGCGCGCCGGAGGCGGGGAACTTCCAGTTCTTCATCTGCGCGGCGATGCAGGAGGACAGGCCCGGGAAGTCCTTCTCGGCGCCGCTCGCGGTCGCCGAGGTCACGCTCCCGTTCGGCGCGATGTTGATGGTGCCGCTCACGCGCGCGCTGTTCGGCCCGTTGGGCGGGCGCCCGTCGAGCGCGGGCTGCCAGCAGCGGCGGCGGATCAAGGGCTGATTGCGCGTCACCACGCCCTGGATCTCGCCCGCGGAGAGCTGCCCGCCCGCAGCGCCTTGCGAGTCGCCGGGCGCGGTGGCGGCCGGGCCGGGCACGGTGGAGATGAACCCGGAGGCGTCGAACGTGGACGACGTGGTCGGCGCGGCGCTGGCCTTGGGCTTGGCGCTCGGCATCGGGCCGCCGAGGCGCGCCACGGTGGCCGCGGGGTTGTCGGTGGTCAGATCGCCCACGTCGACCTGGCCGACGGCGGCGGAGTCCTCCGGCTTCGCGGTGGCGGTGTTGGTCGGCGCGGCCTGCTGCTGGACGACGATGATCTGCTGCGGCTTGGCGAGGAAGGCCCAGGCCGCCACGCCGCCGAACACCGCCGCGGCGGCGATGAACGCATACGCGAAAGGATGCGGCGCCGAGCGCGGCTTCGGCACCACGCTCTCGTCGATCTCGACGTGATCGCGGGGCGCGGGCACCACCGTCGCAGCGACGACCGGGGCCGACATGGGCAGAGGCGTCGCGGTGGCCGCAGGAGGAGCGGCGATCGCCGGCGCCGAGGGCGGAGGGGCCGGCACGGGCGCCGGGGCGGCCTGCGGCTCGGAATGCGCGGGCAGCGGAACGAAGGCTGCGGGCGGCGGGGGCGCGAAGGCCACAGGCGCCGCAGGCGCGGGCTCGATCGGCGCCGGCGGTGGAGGCTGGAACGCTGCGGGCGCGGGCTCCGGGTGTGCGATCGGTGCAGGCGCGGGCGCGGGATGCGCGATCGGTGCCGGTGCAGGATGCTCGATCGGTGCCGGTGCAGGATGCTCGATCGGTGCCGGTGCAGGATGCTCGATCGGCGCGGGCGCGGGATGCGCGATCGGTGCAGGTGCGGGGTGCGCTACGGGCGCAGGTGCGGGATGCGCGATCGGCGCAGGTGCGGGATGCGCGATCGGCGCAGGCGCAGGATGCGCGATCGGTGCAGGCGCAGGTGCGGGATGCGCGATCGGCTTGGGCGCGGGCGCAGGGCGCGCGATCGGCGCGGTGGGCGCAGGCCTGGGCAGAGGCGCGACGGGCGGGGCAGGCGCGACGGGTGCGTGCTTCGGCTCGGGCGCGTGGACGGCGGCGGCGAGATCGGTCGGCACGCGCGCGGCGGCGGGGATGGGTGCGTGGGCGGAGGCGCCGGCGGACCCTGCGGGGGGCTGGCTGAGGCCGAATTTGGAGCGGCCGACGGGCGGCGGGGCCATGCCGGAGAGCGCGGCGTCGGGCGGCGGAGGCGTGGATTTCAGCGCGGCGATGCGGTTGATCGCCTGCACGGATTTGAGCAGCTCGAGCAGCTCGGCGTTGGACTTGAGGGGCTGCCACTCGGCTTGCCCTTCGTGCCACACGAGCGTATCGCCCGTGATCTCGCCTGCGGCGGCCTTCTCGCGGAGGACGGCGAGCGTGGTCGGGCCGAACGGGCCTCCGCCGAGGCCGACGAACCAGCCCTCGGGGGGAAGGTGCGGGGGAGGCGCATGCGGGGCGCGCATCGACGCGTCGCCGGGCGGCGGTGTGGGGAACGCAGGCGGCTGCGGCCCTGCGCCGGGCTTGGGAGCGCCGAGCGGTGACGCTGCGCGCGGCGCGGGCAAGGGGCGCGCGGGCAGCGGCGCAGGGCGCGCGGGCGCGGCAGGTGGAAGAGGGGCGACCGGACGCGCAGGCGCAGCAGGCGCCGCGGCAGGCGCGCCGAGCGGGCGCGCGGCGGGGCGAGGGAGCGGGGTCTTGCTACCGGGCGCAGCGGCCGGCGCGGCGGGGCTCGCGGCGGGCGCGGCAGGTGTGCCGAGCGGGCGAACAGGAAGAGGGGTGCGCAAGGGCGCGGGCGCGACGGGAGCGGCCACCGGCGCAGGCGCGATCGGGCGCGAAGGTGCGGCCGGTGGAACGGGCGCGACCGGGCGCGAGGGCGCGGCGGGTGGGATCGGCGCGGCGGGTGCGCGAGGTGCTGCTGCGGGGGCGACTGCGCCCGTCGCGGCGAGGACCGCGTCGCGCAGCGGGCGGGTCATGATCGCCGTGCTCTCGTCGCTCGTGGACTCTTCTTCGACCTTCGGGAGGCCGTGATGCGCGACGGGCTGCGAGGGCTCGGGGAGCGGCGCGACGGTGGGAGAAGAGCCGTCGTCGTGCACGGCCGTCGCGAAGCTCACGATCATCTCGTGGCCGCAGCGGCGGCATTTCATGCGGGCGCCGCGCGCCGTGACCTTCTCGTCACCGATCTGGTACTTGGCTTTGCAGCTGTCGCACACGAACTTCATCGGCAGCCATCCACGCGGGGCGAGAGCGACGGATCAACGAGGTGCCACGAGGCCGGGTCGTTCATCATACGACGCTCCGGCCCTCGGACGAAGCCCGATCAGCGCGGCGCCGCGGCGAGGGTGCCTTCGCGCGCCCGCGGCTAGAGCAGCCCAACGAGGTGCTCCTTGATCGACTGGCGGGTCGGATCGTCGGGCGCGACGCCGAGGGCGCGCTCCCAGGTCTCGATGGCTTTGTTGCGGAAGCCGGCCTTCTGGTAGAGCACGGCCAGGTTCTTCAGCGCGGGGAAATGCCGGCCGTTGATGTCGAGCGCGGTCTGGAGCTCCTGGATGGCGTCGTAGATGCGCCCCTGCTTTCCGTAGAGCAGGCCGAGGTGGTAGTGCAGCCGGTACGCGAGCGGATCGATGCGCGTGCCCTCGCTGAGGAAGGAGACGGCGCTCTCGATATCGCCCTTCTTGTAGGCCTCGATGCCGGCGTTGAGCATCTTCTCGGCCTCGGCGGAGATCGCCTCGTCGTCGGCGCGCACGGAGCGGGACTCGATGGCGTTCTCGACGGCGCGCACGACGTCGCTCACCCGGAAGGGCTTCTCGATGTAGGCGTCGACGCCGTAGCTCGACTTGAGATCTTCGGCGAAGCGCCAGCCCTTGTAGACGGCCGAGACCATCACGATCGGGATGTGGCCGTAGCGCTCGGTGCCCTTGAGGCGCTTGGCGATGTCGAAGCCGTGCACCTCGGGGAGCATGGCGTCGAGGACGATGCAGTCGGGCGGGTGCTCCTTCACGAGGCCGAGCGCGGTGAGGCCTCGATCGGCCTCGACGACCCAGTAGCCGCGGTCCTCGAAGACGCGGCGGAGGAGCTTGCGGATGTCGGCCTCGTCGTCGACGACGAGCACCGTGCGCTGCCCCTCGCGAGGCCGGCCGCTCGGGCGCGTGCCGGGCGCGGCGGGGAGCGGGCCCACGACGGAGAGGTCGCGATCGGCGAGGCCGAAATCGGAGTCGGTGAGATCGTCGGCGCCGGCGATCTGGTCCATCGCGTCGTCGACGACGACCTGGCCCTGCTCGGCCGCGGTGGTGTTCGGGCTACGCGAGGAGGGGCGGAAGCCCGCGTCCGGATCGGACTTGCGCGGCGGCGAGAGAAGCGCTGCCGCTGCGCCTCGCTCGGCTGGACGGGCGGAGGCGCGGGCGCGGGGTTGCGGGGAGGCAGCGGCGGAGGCGTCGCGCGCTGGCGACCCGGCGGCGGCGTGGGGTTGTTCGACGCAACACGCACCGGGGCAGGCGCACGGCGGCGTGACCGCGGAGGGCGCGGACATGGCGGCGGGCGGGACAGGCGTCGCCGGCCTGACCGCGGGCGGGGCGGACACACCGGCGCGGCGGAGGATCTCCGGCGGGCACTGCGGGCCGATGTAGAAGGGCTCGCCGAGATCGCGCGCCTCGTAGGCGGCAGCGATCACGCGCATGAGCGGGCCCGCGAGCGCGATGTACGGGAAGAGGTGCTTGCCGGTGACGAACTCGAGCTCGTCGATCACCTTCTTCTCGGTGGGCGCGGCCATGGCCACGAAGATGCGATCTTCGCGCACGAGCACGGGGAGGAGCTTGTGGCGGACCGCCACCTCTTTCGGCAGGATCGAGAGGTCCGCGAGCTTGATGCAGACCTGGTTGAGATCGATGCCCGGCACGCCGCTCTGCTCGGAGAGGGCCTTGAGCGCGGCGAGCTCGGAGATGGCGCCCGACTCGGTGAGGCGCGTGGCCAGCGGGGGCCCGCCCTCGTGCGCGTCGGCGAGCGCCTGATCGAGGACGTTCTGCGTCACCGCACGCTGCCGGAGCAGGATTCGCCCGAGCTGCTTCTTCGCGTCTTCGCTCATCCGAAGCCAGCCGAGAACGGTAGCCGAGCCGTCTTGCTCGGGCAACAACGACGACACCCCTTCAGGAACGCTCCTCGTGCGCCTCTCCGGCCTGGGCTCGACCTCTCCGCCTCGTCTCTCGGGCTCGCGACGATCATCCGGCCTGGCTCCCGGCGCTCTCCCACGCTCGCGCGAAGTCCCGGTAGGTGCCGGCCGTGATGGCCGCCCGCGCCTCCCGGACGAGCGCTCCGTAGAGATGGAGATTGTGCGCGGTGAACAGGCGGAGCGCCAGGATTTCTCCCGCGATGTAGAGGTGGCGCAGGTACGAGCGGGTGTAGCCGCCCGTGCAGGTCGGGCAGGCGCAGCCCGGCTCGAGCGGCGAGAGGTCGTCCTTGTAACGCGCCTGCTTGATCACCACGCGGCCGGTGCGCGTCAGGGCCTGGCCGTTGCGCGCGTTGCGGGTGGGCAGGACGCAGTCGAACATGTCGACGCCCGCGGCGATGGCGACCACCAGATCGCGCGGCGTGCCGACCCCCATCAGGTAGCGCGGCCGCGCCGGATCGAGCGCCCCCGCGCAATCCGGCAGCACCTCGTGCATCTTCTCGATCGGCTCGCCCACGCTGAAGCCGCCGAGCGCCAGGCCGTCGAAGGGCAGCGCGGCGAGCTCCTCTGCGTGGAGCCGGCGGAGGTCCCGATCCGTCCCGCCCTGGACGATGCCGAAGACCGCCTGCGTGGGCGATTTGGCGGCGAGGCACCGGGCGGCCCAGCGCGTGGTGCGCCGGCAGGCCTGCTCCACGTCAGCGCGCGGCGCGTCGCCCGGCGGGCAGATGTCGAGCTGCATGGCGATGTCCGCCCCGAGCTGACCTTGCACCTGCATGGCGACCTCCGGGGTGAGCACCCGGCGCGAGCCGTCGAGGTGGGAGCGAAAGACGAAGCCGTCTTCGCCCGAGGTGCGGCGCTCGGCGAGGGAGAAGGCCTGGAAGCCGCCGGAGTCGGTGAGCATGGAGTGCGGCCAGCGGGTGAAGCCGTGCAAGCCGCCATGGCGGGCCACGACCTCTGGGCCGGGGCGGAGCCAGAGGTGGTAGGTGTTGCCGAGGACGATCTTCGCGCCGGTCTCGGCGACCTCGCCCGGGGTGAGCGTCTTGACGCTGCCCTGGGTGCCGACGGGCATGAACGTGGGCGTCTCGACCTCGCCGTGCGGCGTGATCAAGAGGCCCGTGCGGGCCGCGCCGTCGCGCGCCTTGACCGTGAACGAGTAGCCGGGCGTGGCGAGGCCGGTCACTCGGCCTCCGCGGCGCGGGCCTGGATGAGCATGGCGTCTCCGTACGAATAGAAGCGGTAGCCGCGGCGGATGGCCTCGGCGTAGGCCGAGAGCACGCGCGCCCGGCCCGCGAAGGCCGAGACCAGGGCGAGCAGGGTGGACTCGGGCAGGTGAAAGTTGGTGATCAAACGATCGACGACCCGGAAGGCGTACCCCGGCTGGATGAGCAGGCGCGTCTCCCCTCCCCCGGCGCGCGCGAGCCCTGGATTCTCCGGGTCGGCGGCGCTCTCCAGGGCGCGCACCACCGTCGTGCCCACGGCCACCACCGGCGCTCCACGGGCCCGGGCGCGCGCGATGGCCGCCGCGGTCTCGTCCGGCACCATGAACACCTCGGCGTGCATCGGGTGATCGTCGAGGTCGTCGGCCGTCACCGGCTGGAAGGTCCCGAGCCCCACGTGCAGCGTCACCGCGGCCCGCTCGATCCCCCGCTCGGCGAGGCGCGCGAGCAGCGCCTCCGAGAGGTGGAGCCCCGCGGTCGGCGCGGCCACCGCCCCCGGCACGCGCGCGAACACCGTCTGGTAGCGCTCGCGATCGGCCGCCTCGTCCGCGCGGTGCATGTAAGGCGGGAGCGGCATATGCCCGAGGGCCTCGATCGCGGCCGCGATCGGACGATCTTTGTCGCCGATCAGGAGCACGTCGAGCAGCCCATCGTCGCTGCGGCGGCCCTCGATCTGCACGGTGAGCGCGATCGGCGCACCACCTTCGCTCGCCACGCGGATGAGCGCCCCCGGCCGCAGGGGCTTGGAGGCGCGACCCAGGGCCGTCCAGCGCTCGATGGGCCGCCCCTCGTCGTCGATCGACGCAGAGACCTGCCGCACGAGGAAGATCTCGACCCGCCCGCCGCTCCCCTCCTTGTGCCCGAGGAGGCGTGCCGGCACCACGCGCGTGTCGTTGACCACGAGCAGCGCGCCCGGCGGGAGCAGCGAAGGCAGGTCGCGGATCGACGCATGCGCGGGCTCGAGCGCGGCAGGATCGACCACCAGGAGGCGGGCCGCCTCACGCTCCGGGAGCGGGTGGGAGGCGATGCGGTCGGGCGGGAGATCGTAGTGGAGCAGGGATCGCTTCACCCGCCAGCGTCTAGCACGCGGTGGGGGAGATCGGCTTGGTCTTGGAGTGGAGGAAGGCGCAGAGCTCTTCGAGGCGGTAGGGCTTGGGGACGAAGCCGATCGCCCCGCAGTCGGCCCGCTCCATCTGCCGGGCCGAGAGGTGGTAGGCGCTGGAGAGCACCACCCGCACGCCCGGATGGATCCTGCGGATCTGCCGGGCCAGCTCCAGCCCGTTCAGGCCGGGCATCATCAGATCGATCATGGTCAGGTCGATCGGAGGCTGGATCGCGAGCCGCTTCAGCGCTTCCACGGCCGATCCGGCCACGGCGACCTCGAAGCCATCGAGCTTGAGGCCGATGGAGAGCGTCCGCCGCTGATTCTCTTCGTCGTCGACGATTAAGATTCGAGCCAAGGTCCACCTCCGGGCCACGCCAGCCCAGGTGAGCGCCTGGAGCTTCAGGTGCTCGCCTGCTCATTAAGCAACAACCGATCCACGATCGGGTGCCATGAGATCGGGCGATTCCAGCCGCAATCGGCGCGCCATGTCCTGCACGGATTGCAGGTAGGTAACTCTACGACCTGGGCACTTTGCAAAGGTGCAACGACGCAACCCACCGCCCCCATCCTTTCACAACTGCAACAATCGCCAGAGATCAGCACGAGCACAGCACCGCTCCCTTCCGGTCGCGGTGCTGTTCCTGGTGGCGCTGGGGATTGCGGACCGTCTGGCTGCACGGTCTGCTGCTCAAGCCGCAGGCGGGTACGTGATCGCCAAGCGGGTCATCTTTCGCCACAGGGTCGTGGCGCTGATGCCGAGCATGTCGGCGGCCTTCTCGCGGCTGCCGTCGCAGTCGCGCAGCGTCGCCTCGATGGCCTGGCGCTCGGCGGCGTCGACGACGTCGGCCAGCGTGCGCCCGCCGCCCGCGGGGCGCTTCGGCTGCATCGCGGCGGGGAGGATGTCGTCGGCGGAGATCATCCCGCCGCCGGAGAGCGCGACGGCCTGCTCGACCATGTTCTCGAGCTCGCGGATGTTGCCGGGGAAGTCGTACTGGCTCACCGCCTCGGCGACGCCGTCCGCGAGGCGGGCGCGCGTGTTCATCTTCTTGTTGCACTTCTTCAGGAAGAAATCGAGGAGCACCGGGATGTCTTCCCGGCGCTCGCGCAGCGGCGGAAGCACGAAGCGCGCGACGTTGAGCCGGTAGTAGAGGTCTTGCCGGAAGCGCTTCTCGGCGACGGCGGTGAGCAGCTCCTGGTTCGTGGCGGCGATGATCCGCACGTCCACGTGGATCGGCTTGTTCTCGCCCACGCGGCGGATCTCGTTCTCCTGGATCGCGCGGAGGAGCTTGGCCTGGAAGGTCAGCGGCGTCTCGGCGATCTCGTCGAAGAAGAAGGTGCCGCCGTCGGCCTCCTCGAAGAGGCCCTTGCGCGCGCTCACCGCGCCCGTGAACGAGCCGCGCGCGTGGCCGAAGAGCTCGCTCTCCAGCAACGTCTCGCTGATCGCGGCGCAGTTGACGGGGACGAAGGGGCGATCGGCGCGCCGGCTGTTCGCGTGGATGGCCTTGGCGACGAGCTCCTTGCCCGTGCCGCTCTCGCCGGTGATGAGCACCGTCGCGTCGGTCGGCGCGACCTTCACGATGCGCCCGAGCACCTCGCGAATGGCCTGCGATCGGCCGGCGATGTTCTCGAACTTGTAGCGCTCCTTGAACTCGCTCGCGAGCAGCGTCACCTCGCCGGTGAGCCGGCGGTTGTGGTTGGCGCGCTCGACCTTCACGAGCAGCTCCTGCTCGGTGAACGGCTTCTGGATGTAGTCGAAGGCGCCGAGGCGCATGGCCTCCACGGCGCTCTCGATCGTCCCGTAGGCGGTCATCACGATGACCTCGGTCATCGCGTGCGCCTCCTTGATGGCCCGCAGCACGGCGATGCCGTCGAACCCGCCCATGCGAAGATCGGTGAGCACCACGTCGTAGGCGCCGCGGGCGCCCATGTCGGCGCCCTGGCTCCCATCGCTCGCCTCTTCGACCTCGTAGCCGGCCCCCCGCAGCATCATCGCCAGGGTGGTCCGCATGTTGCGCTGATCATCGACGACCAGAATCTTCGGCATCGTAAGTCTCCCCGAGGCTTCGCCCGCGCGAGCGCGGGTGGTCAGGAGCGTGAGGGTCCTCGGATCAGATGTGCTCGGCCAGGTACGCGGCGAGCCCGAGCTGCTCGATGAGGTGGAGCTGCGTCTCCAGCCAGTCCGTGTGCTCCTCTTCCGAGACGAGGATCTTGGTGAGCAGATCCTCCGAGGCGTTGTCGCCCTTCTCGCGGCAGAGCTTGATCCCGTCGTTCAGGCGCTTGATCGCGGCGTACTCGAGGTCGCGATCGCTCTGGAGCTGCTCGACCACGGTCTGGCCGATCCGGAGCGGATCGAGGCGCTGGAAGTTCGGCATCCCTTCGAGGAAGAGGATGCGATCGGCGAGCGCCTCGGCGTGGCGCATCTCGTCGATCGACTCTTCCCGGATCTTCGACGCGAGCTTGAGGTAGCCCCAGTTCTTGCACATCTTCGCGTGCAAGAAATACTGGTTGATGGCGACGAGCTCGCCGCCGAGCACCTCGTTCAACACGTCGACGACCTCTTTGTGTCCCTTCATCGCGACCTCTTCGTGGGCTAGGGCCCGTGGTTGGGCCGCCGGCATACCGGGCCGGCCCTCGGCGGTAAAGCGGGGAGTGCGCGCTCGCGGCTGCGAGCGCAGGAAATGACGCGAAACGACCTCCGCGCAGGGCCCGCGGCGGGGCTCCGCTCCCCCCCAGCGACGCTAGCGTAGCGAAGATCGGCGCGCGCGGGAGGTGCTTCGAGGAGGCCGCGTGCGGCTCGTACGTCTGAGGCGTCGCGCCCTCTCAGGCCGCGGTCGTGACTACATCGTCGTACACGACGTTCAGCCGGCGCTTCGTCGAGTCCACGCCACTGTCAGCGGTCACCTGCTCCAAGATCGCCCGGATCGTCGGGATGCAGCTCCCGCAGCGCGTGCCCGCGCGCGTCAGGTACATGATCTCCTCGACGGACGACGCTCCCTCGTCGATGGCCTGATGGATGTCGCGGTCGGTGACGCCCTGGCAAAGACAGACGTACATGAGCGCTGCGGTACCTCTTGATGTTGAATGTAGCTTTCAACAACAGGGCCGTCAAGCACCTCCGCGCCCCCTCCCGCTCCCGTTCCCGGTATCTCCTCGCGATGTCCTCGTCCGGAAGGGGAGGGAGAACGGGAGCGGGAACGGGAACGGGAGCGGGAGCGGGAACGGGAGCGGGATCAGAAGGCGAGGCCGCCGTCGACGTCGATGGTGCGGCCGTTGAAGTAGTCGCACTCGATCACGAAGCGGACGGCGAGCCAGATGTCCTCGGGGACGCCGATGCGGCCGACGGGGATCGCGGCGACCAGCGCGTCGCGGGCCTTCTGGTTCATCCCGGCGGTCATCGGGGTCTCGACCATGCCGGGGGCGACGGCGCCGACGCGGATGCCGAGGGGCGCGAACTCGAGGGCCCAGGTCTTGGTGTTGGCGGCGAGCGCGGCCTTCGCGGCCGAGTAGTTCGACTGGCCGCGGTTGCCGTGGCGGGCGATGGAGCTGATGTTGACGATCACGCCCTTCTGCCCGTTCGCGGCCATCTTCGCGACGACGTCGCGCGCCACGAGGGTCGCGCCGGTGAGGTTCACGTCGATGACCGCCTGCCACTGCTCGCGGGTGAGCTTGGTGATCGCGCCGGTCGCCCGGTCACGCCGGACGAGCAAGCCGTCGCGGAGGATGCCGGCGTTGTTGACGAGGCCCGTGAGCCCGCCCATCGCGTCGTACGCGAAGTCGACGAAGGCCCCGACCTCGGCCTCGTCCGCCACGTTGAGCTTGCGCGTGACGAGCTTGCCCTTGAGCCCCTTCGCCTCCTCGGCGAGCGAGCCGAGGGCCGCCTCGTTCACGTCGCCCACGGCGACCTGGGCGCCGGCTTCGGCGAGGCGGTAGGCGTAGTGGCGGCCGAGCCCCTGGGCACCGCCGGTCACGATGATTTTGCTGTCTTCGAGTCGCATGATCACCTCTGGCGTCCCGGGGATCGACCTCCGGGCGCGGCCCCGCGCTTAGCACAGCTTGCGCCTCCGGGAGGGGGTGATATCGGATCCGGTCGATGAAGACCTCCTCCCTGGCCCTCGCCGCGGCGGCGCTGCTCGGCGCGTCCCTCGCCGCCTGCGGCAAGAGCGATCCGGCCTCGAACGTCAACGTCCCCCCGGTGCCCGCCTCGTCCGATCCGGAGGGCAAAGACCTGGTCGAGGGCGCGATCGTCGCCGCCGAAGAGAAGGCCGGCGGCCTCCGGCTCTACAAGATCGTCCACGTCGACGACTACCCCGATCCGATCGGCTGGGAGTACCACCTCATCGCCTACGATCCCAAGGCCGTGACCTTCGAGGAGGCGGCGCGGATCTGGGCGAACCACCAGACGAAGGTGGCGATGGCGCACCTCGAGGTGCGGCAGGTGCACTTCCTCCCGCGCAACCACAGGGTGATCGCGGTCGAGCCGGTGAAGGACGAGGAGCGCGCCGCCTACCTCAAGGCGCGCGACGGCCGGAAGTAGCGCCGCGCATCGCGATCCGCCGCGTCGCTAGCGACCGCGTCTCCGCGGCTTGTCCAGGCGCTCCCGCAGGGTGGCGAGCGCCTTCTTGAGCGTGCGGCAGGCCCAGCTCTTGTGGATGCCGAGCTCTGCGGCGATCGTCTCGAAGGACTCCTCTGCGTCGAAGTAGCGCTCGACGATCTGCCGCTCCTGCTCGGGCAAGGCCTCGATCGCGCGGCGGGCGAGCGCGCTCGCCTCGGCCTGGGCGAGCTGCTCCTCCGGGGTCTCCGACCCGTCGGGCGGGCCCTCGCCTCCGCCGAGCATGAAGCCCATGGCGAGCGCGCCGGCCTGATCTTCGAGCATTCCCTGCATGCGCTCCTGCCAGTCCTCCTCGGTCGGCAGCGGGCCATCGGGCGGAGGCTCGGTGTCGATCTCGTCGAGCAGCCGCTCGGAGGCGATCACCGCCTTGAGGCGCGCCGCGTCTCCCCGGCCGCGCGTCGCCTTGCGCACCTCGTCGAACATCGCGCACTTGAGCTTGAAGCTCGCGTAGCCCGCGAACGCCGATCGGGCCGGATCGTACGAGCGCGCGACCTCGACGAGCGCGGAGCGCCCGATGCTCCGGAGCTCGTCGAGCTCGACGCGCGGGCCGAGGCGCCGGGCGATCCGCCGCGCGACCTGGTCCACGAGGGGCATCCCTTGCTGGACGAGCTCGCGCTCGGCGGCCGCCCCGATCTCGACGATCACCGCTCAGCCAGCCTTCTTGCCGGCCCGGATCGGCACGACCTTCGCCCCCTCGGTCCCCGTGGCCTGCGCCGCGGCGGGCGCCCCGTCCTTGCGCACCTCGCCGCTCTCGTCGACGTCGATCGGCCGCGCGCGCCGGAGCAGCGTGGCCGCCTTGTCGTGATCGGCGAGCGACGCCGCCATCTGATCCTTCATCCACGCGATCTGCTCGGGCGAGAGGCGCTCGGCGTAGGGAGCGACCGCGGCCTCGATCTTCGCGGCGACGAAGGGATCTTCGAGCAAGGGGTGCATGGCGCGTCGATCGTACCCTCGCCCCCCGGAGCGGGTCACTTCTTCTTTTTCGGCGCGGCGCCGGGCTTCGGGTCGGCGGGCGCGGTGCCCCCCTCGCCGTTGAGGCACACGTCGAAGGCCTTCACCGTCTTCGCGTCCATCGCGCACTTGAGCGACGCGCGGTTGCTCACCTTGCCCGCGAGCGACGCGACGCACCCGTCGATCCACCGGCCCTCGAGCGGCGCGATCGCGCGGTCGATGTTGCTCTCGGCCGTCTCGCGCTGCGCCTGCGTGAGCTTGGGGTTGAGCGCGGCGAGCTGATCGCCGCGCGCCAGGCGGCCGTACTGCTTGCCGAGCGCGTCGCAGTCACCGGGGGTCAGCTCGTAGTCGTCGGGCACGGACTCGTCCTTGGCCGGGCCGTTCTTGAGCATCGGCGGAGGCGCGTCCTTCGCCTCGTCGGCCTTCTCGCCGGTGGAGGCCGGCGGCGTCGAGTCGGGCGGGGGCGCGTCCTTCGCCTCGCCGGGATCGTCGGCCGGCTTGGGGGTCGAGGACGAGCAGCCGAGGGCGAGCGCGGCGGCGCAGGCGAGGGCCGCGGCGAGCGAGGAGGGGCGGGAGCGCATGGGCAAAGGCTTGATCGAAATCCCCGGACTGTCCATCCTCTCGGGTCGGCGCGCCGTGGCGCCTCCCCCTCCGAGGGCCCCCGATCATGGATGCTTCGTCCCAGACCACCCGCCTCACCCTGTGCGGCTCCCTCTCGCTGCACCCGGTGTCCCTCGGCGCGGCCATGCACCTCGCCGGCTACCGGGCCCTCGGCCTGCCCTTCACCTACGTGCCCTTCAAGGTGAAGGACCTCGCGGGCGCCATCGCCGGCATGCGGGCCCTCGGCATCCGCGGCTTCGGCGTGTCGATGCCGTACAAGCAGGCGATCATGCCCCTGCTCGACGCGGTCGATCTCCAGGCCTCGCGCATCGGCGCCGTGAACACGGTGGTCAACGAGGACGCGGGGATCACCGGGCACAACACCGACGCGCACGGCGCGGTGCGGGCCCTCGAAGAGGTGGTCCACATCCTCGGCCTGCGGGTCCTGCTGCTCGGCGCGGGCGGGGCGGCGCGGGCCGTGGCGCACGGCGTCCGCGACAAGGGCGCGGTGCTCACGATCGCCAACCGCGATCGACAGAAGGCCGAGGCCCTGGCCCTCGAGACGGGGGCGAACGCGGCGGGGCTCGACGAGCTCGAGCGCGCGGGCGACTACGAGATCGTGATCAACGCGA
Organism: Byssovorax sp.; assembly: GCA_046351295.1. GTDB lineage: Bacteria > Myxococcota_A > Polyangia > Polyangiales > Polyangiaceae > JAXLYT01. The sequence continues at coordinate 83,426 of JAXLYT010000013.1, read as the reverse complement.
GCTCGGTGGGCATGGCCGACATCGATCCATCGAACCCCATCCCCGAGGCAGCGCTGCGCCCCGGCCAGGTGGTGATGGACATCGTCTACAAGCCAATCGAGACCGAGCTCGTCCGCGCCGCGAGGCGCCGCGGCGCCCACACCATCCACGGCGGGCGGATGCTCCTCCACCAGGCGGCCCGGCAGTTCGAGCTCTACACCGGCCACCCCGCGCCGCTCGACGTGATGGATGCCGCGCTGCACCAGCAGATCGAAAAGACCGGCTGAGCGAGGCGCGCGCGCCATTTCGCCGAGGAGCGCGCCATCATCGCCCGGGAGTGTTAGGGTGCCCGCTCGATGGTCGCCTTCGAAATCCGCGCCGTCCTGCCCGGAGACGAGGATCAGATCCTCCGGGTCGCGCGCCACCTCAACTCGGTCAACCTGCCCCACGATCGGGACTCGATCCACGACATCGTGGACCAGAGCTACAAGAGCTTCACCGGCCAGATCGCCGATCCTCGCCTGCGCCAGTACGTCTTCGTCCTCGTCGACCGGCAGAAGGACGAGATCGTCGGCACCTCGATGATCTTCGCCCAGCTCGGCCGCCGCGGCGCGCCCTACATCTACTTCGACGTGCTGAGCGAGGAGAAGTACTCGGCCACGATCGACCGGCACTTCCACCACACGGTGTTGCGCATCGGCTACTCGTACAACGGGCCGACCGAGATCGGCGGCCTCGTGCTGATGCCGGAGCACCGCCTCTCGACCGAGCGGCTCGGGACGCTCCTCTCCTACGTGCGCTTCCTCTACCTCGCCGCGCACCACAACCTCTTCCAGGAGGAGATCCTCGCCGAGCTCCTGCCGCCGCTCGAGACCGACGGGACGAGCCACCTGTGGGAGGCGCTCGGGCGCAAGTTCACCGACATGAGCTACGCCGAGGCTGACCTGCTCTCCAAGAAGAACAAGGAGTTCATCAAGGCCCTGTTCCCCGAGGGCGTCATCTACGCGAGCGTGCTCCCGCCCGACGCGCAGGCCGTGATCGGCAAGACGGGCGGGCAGACGAAGGGCGTGGAAAAGCTCCTCCGCCGGATCGGCTTCCGCTACGCCCACCGGGTCGATCCGTTCGACGGCGGCCCGCATTTCACCGCGCGGATGGACGAGATCACCCTCGTCGCCGACACTCGCCGGAGCCGCGCCGATCGCCCCTTCGTCCCCGGCGCCACCGACAAGAAGGCGATCCTGGCGGTCGAGCACCCGGAGGCGCCCTTCTTCCGCGCCGTGATGACCCAGGTGCGCGACGAGGGCCACCGCGGCCACGCCATCGCCGACGACGCGTGGGAGATCCTCGAGCTGCACCACTCGTCGCCGATCATCGTCTTGCCGATCGATTGATGTCCCCCTTGCCCCGCAGAGACTTCAGCTTCGAGCCGCGGAGCTCTTCCATTTCAACGCAAAGGCGCAAAGGCGCAAAGGCGCAAAAAAGCCCGGAGAATTTGTCTTCTTGCGTCTTTGCGACCCTGGCGCCTTTGCGTTACTTCTGATGACCGAGAGATCAGATCGCACCATGACCGAACCGAACGAGGGGAAGAAGAAGCGCAAGAAAGCACCCGCCGCGGCCGATCCCTTCGGCCCGAGCCCGCGCGCGCTCCCCGCGAAGATCGCCTACCCGCTCGCGCTCCTCTGCGGCTTCCTCTATTTCCTCGCCTTCCCCGGCGTCGATCTCTGGCCGCTCTCGTTCGTGGCCCTCGCGCCGCTGATCATCGCCCTGCGCGGCCAGTCCCCGCGGCGCGGCCTCGCGCTCGGCTGGCTCGCCGGCTTCACGATGACCATGACGGGCTTCTACTGGCTGCTCGAGATGCTCAAGGTCTTCAGCGGCTTCCCGCTCCCGCTGTGCCTGCTCTTCATGGCGATCCTCTGCGCCTACCAGGCCGGGCGTATCGCCCTCTGCGGCTGGCTGTACGCCCGCGCCGAGCGCCGCGGCTGGCCGGCCGCGCCCGTGTTCGCCGCGGCCTTCGTCGTGAGCGAGCTCGTCTTCCCGCTCCTCTTCCCCTGGTACTACGCCGCCACCCTCCACAACATGCCGGCGCTCCTGCAAGCGGCCGACATCGGCGGCCCGTACCTCGTCGGTGCCCTCCTCTGCGCGGTCAACCTCGCCGTCGCCGAGCTCGTGCTGTTCAAGCGCGAGGAGCGCGCCCTCGATCGCCGCTTGCTCGCCGCGGGCGGCGCGGCCCTGTTGTTCTCCATCGTCTACGGTGTGATCCAGGTGCGGCGCACCGACGCGAAGGCCGCGATCGCCGAGCCGGTGAAGGTCGGGATCATCCAGGCCAACCAGTCGCTCTTCCAGCGCAACACGGCCCTCCGCGTCCACGTCGATCGCACGAAAGAGCTGAAGCGACAGGGCGCCGATCTGGTGATCTGGAGCGAGGGCGGGTCGGCCACCGTGCAGCGCGAGTCCGACCACGAGATCGAGACCCAGAAGCGCCTCGCCCTGAAGACGCTCGGGGTGCCCACCGTGGTCGGCACGCTGCTCTCGCGGCAGGCCAAGCCGCAGAACATCCACTTCAACACCGCGCTCATGGTCAACCAGGAGGGCGCGGTGGTGGGCCGCTACGACAAGGAGTTCCTGCTCGCGTTCGGCGAGTACATCCCTTTCGGCGACACCTTCCCGATCCTCTACCAGTGGTCGCCGAACTCCTCCCGCTTCAGCCCCGGCACCTCGGTCGATCCGCTCCCGCTCGGCGATCACAAGCTGAGCGCGCTCATCTGCTACGAGGACATCCTCCCGGGCTTCGTCAACCGCGTCGTGCAGAGGGCCGATCCCGACCTGCTCGTGAACCTCACCAACGACGCCTGGTTCGGCGACTCCACCGAGCCCTTCATCCACTTCGCGCTCGCCAAGCTCCGCGCCGTCGAGCACCGGCGCTACCTCGTCCGCGCCACCAACAGCGGCCTCTCGGGGATCATCGATCCCGTGGGGCGGACGATCCTCCACGGCAGCACGTTCAAGGAAGAGTCGCTGCTCGGCGAGGCGCGGTACATGCGCGCCACCACGGTCTACGAGATCCTCGGCGATTACCCGTACTACGCGCTCACGGTCGCGATGCTCTGGATGGCCTTCCGGCCGCGCTGGCAGAAGGGCGCGAAGCCCGGGGCGACCGCGGCGGCCTCATGAGCGAGGTCTCGGCGACACAGGCAGGCACCGGCCCGCTGGTGATCATCGGCGGCCGGCTGGAGCCCGACAACGACCGTCTCATCGGCGAGATCGCGCGCCTCTCCGGCGGCCGGATCGCGGTGCTGCCTACAGCTTCGTCCGAGCCCGCGTCCGCGGCCGAGGACACGACCAAGGTCTTCTCCCGCTTCGGCATCGAGGCCGAGGCCGTCCCCGTCCACCTGAAGGGCGCCGAGAAGAGCGCCTTCGACCCGCGGCACGTGGCGCGGATCGAGGCGATCGGGAGCGTCTACTTCACGGGCGGCGATCAGTCCTTCATCCTCGGCGCGCTCGTGCAGAACGGCGAGGAGACGCCCGTGCTCCGCGCCGTGCGCAAGGTCCACGCCCGCGGTGGATTGCTCGCGGGCAGCAGCGCGGGCGCCGCGATGATGTCCGAGCCGATGATCCTCGGCGGCACCTCGCTCGAGGCGCTCGTGCACGGCCCCGTGAGCGCGCAGGGTCAGCCCGGCCTCCCGCTCGGCCGCGGGCTCGGCTTCTTCCCGCACGGGATCGTCGATCAGCATTTCCTCAAGCGCGGCCGCCTCGGCCGCCTGCTCGTCGCCATGCACGCCTCCGGGCACCGGCGCGGCTTCGGGATCGACGAGAACACCGGGATGGTGATCGAGGGCCGCACGCTGCGCGTGGTGGGCGAGCGGGGCATGCTGCTCCTCGAGCTCGGACCGGAGTCGATCGCCGGCGACGCGGGGTTCCTCGGGGTCAACCTCTCCTACCTCGACGACGGCGACGCCCTCGATCTCGGCGCGCGCACGGCGACGCCCGGCCCCGGCAAGGCGCCGATCGCCCCGCACGACGACGCGCCCTCCGCGCCGGTGCGCCGCTTCCGCAACATCTTCGGATCGTACGTGTTCACCGAGCTGATGGAGCGGCTGATGGCCGCCGCGCCGCGCGGCTACGCCGAGGACACGGCGAGCGTCCACGACAGCGGGACCGACACCTGGGTGCGGCTCAGCCTGCGCCGCGTGCCGGAGCGCACCCGCGTCCTCCGCACCGACGCCCCCGAGCCTCGCTACACCGGCCTCGATTTCTCGCTCGACGTCCACCGCGGCGAGACGCCGCGCGCGGCCCGCAACCCGGGCGCCCAGCGCGGCCCGGTGATCTGCCTCGGCAACACCCCGCGGCGCGAGCATGCCGGGCGCCTCGCCGATCTGCGCGCGCTCCTGCACGGTCCCGTGGGCATCCTCGCCGCGGGCGCGGGCGATCCGCGGCGCGCCACCCGCGAGATCGAGGAGGTCTTCGGCCGCGCCGGCATCGAGACGGTCGACCTCGGCCTCTCCGCCGATCGGGCCATGCGCGCCGGCGCCGCCGAGCTCGCCCGCTTCGACGACCTCGGCGCGGTGCTCTTCACGGGCGGCGATCAGCGCCGGCTGATGCGGGCGCTCCTGGAGCAAGGGCGCGACGCCGGCGTCATGCGGGCCGTGCGCGAGGCCCACCGCCGCGGCGCCGCGCTGATCGGCGTGGCGGGCGCCGCCTCGGCCATGTCCCGCGCGATGATCGCCGGGGGCGACAGCTACGGCGCGCTCCGCTATGGCGTCGCCTCCTTCGGCGACGGTAGCCTCGTGCTCGACGAGGGCCTCGGCGTCTTCGCCCACGGGCTCGTCGATCAGCGCTTTTACCGGCGAAACAGGCTCGGACGGCTCATCGCCGCCTGCGCCGAGGAGAACGTCGAGCTCGGCTTCGGGCTCTGCGAGGACGCGGGCATCGTCGCCCCCGGCGGAGACGAGCCGCTCCAGGTGTTCGGGGCCGAGGGGGTCGTCGTCTGCCGCCTCGATCCCGACCGGACCGAGGTCCAGGACGACATCTTCACCGCCCGGGGCGTCTCTCTCCGGCTGCTCCGCCCCGGCGAGAGCTTCCTCCCCGCGTCGGGCGAGGTGCGCGGTGAGCCCCGGATCGACCCGGGCTTCGATCTCCGCAAGGTGCTGGAGCGCACCGCCGAGGAGTGCGGCGTGCTCCTCCGCGCCGATCACCACCTCATCGGGCACGCCCACGTGCGCATCCGGCTGGTCGAAGGCGGGGGCACGACCGCGGTCGTGGACGTGGAGAGCACGCGCAGCGAGTACTGACCGAGCCGATCGACGCGCCCGGGGCCGACGAATTTCCCGACCTTTGTACTGGGACCGCCCGGCCTATGGTACCGTCCCGCCCGCGGAAGGCCCCCGGTGGAAACCCTGTTCTCCTGGCTTCACCTCTCCGACTTGCTCATCGGCCACCCAGGCGGAGCGCCAGGTCACACCCAGGTCCTGCTCCTCGATCGTCTGTACAAGGACATCATCGAGGCGATCGAGCAGGGCCTGCCGAACCCCGACATCATCGTCGTCACGGGCGATCACACCTACCACGCGAGCCCGCGCGAGTACGGCGTGGCCCGCGGCCGCCTCCTCGACATCGCCCGCGCGGTGGGGCTCGGCCCGGAGAGCGTCTTCGTCATCCCGGGCAACCACGACGTGCAGCGGAGCGTCGATGAAGACCGGGCGGTGAGCCGCCTCGTCAACGCCGTGCGCGAGGGCGCCGAGTCGATCGACAACGCGATGGCCCGCCCCGCCGACCGCGCCCTGCTCGCGCAGCGCCAGGCGAACTACCTCGACTTCGCCGCGGGCTTCGCGCCCGCATGCGACGCCCCCGAGGGGCCGGCGGAGGAGCGCCTCTTCTGGCAGCACCGCCGCTACGTCCAGGGCCTGTGGCTGCGCCTCGTCGGGCTGAACTCCGCGCTCTGCGCCGCGAGCGACGCCGACCTCGGCAAGCTCCGCCTCGGCGAGCAGCTCGTCCGATCGATCAAGAACCCGCCCGTCGAGCCCGACGAGCTCGTGGTGGTGCTCACCCATCACCCGGTCTTCGGCGGCTGGCTCGCCGACGAGAAGCGCGTGGCCACCTGGCTCGAAAATCGCGCGCACGTGCACCTCTCCGGCCACGTGCACGACGACGCCGCGGAGAAGGCCCGATCGGGGACGTCCGGGCCCTTCGTCAAGGTCACCGCGGGCACCTCGCACCGCGCCCCCGCGGCCCCCGCGAGCGTGGGGAGCTGGCCCACGCCCGTGAGCAGCGTGGCGAGCATGCGGAACAGCGCGACCGCGTTCTCGCCGAGCTTCGGCTACAACATCTCCTCGATCCTCCGCGGCGACGACGGCGCGCTCACCTTGCAGGTGTGGCCGCGCGCCTGGTCGCCGCGGAACATGGCCTTCTGGAGCGATCCCGACAACCTGCCCGAGGGGCGGATGGAGGTCGAGCACCCCCTGCGCGTCACGCTCGCCCCGGCGAGCTCGCGCCGCTCGCTCCCGCCCTCGCGCATGCTCCGCCGCGACAAGCGCTTCGAGGGCCCCGGCGGCGAGCCCGCGGTGCCGGTGCCCCACTTCTTCGGGCGCGACGCGGAGATGGCCGAGCTCAAGGCCGCGCTCGCCTCGGAGGCCAGCGTGACGGCGATCATCGGCTCGGGGATCGCCGGCCTCGGCAAGACCGCGCTCGCGCGCCAGTTCGCGGCGCTCGAGGCGAGGGCCCTCTTCCCCGAGGGCGTGGTGTGGATCAGCGGCGAGTCGATCATCGGCGACCTCGCCCGCGCCGCGAGCCGCTTCGGCTGGAGCGGCGATCGCGCGCCGACCCTCGACGAGGCCAGCGAGTTCCTCACGAACGAGCTCGGCGCGCGCGCCGTGCTGCTGGTGATCGACGATTTCGATCCGGCCGAGATCGATCCCGGCCGCATGCCCGCCCCCGGCGGCAAGAGCCGCACCTTGCTCATCTCGTCGTCGAGCCTGCTCCGCGACAAGCTCGGCGCCGCCGCCCACATCCTGCCTCTCGGCCGCTGGAGCGCGACCACCTGCCGCAGCTTCCTCGGCGCCTTCGTCCCCGATCTGAGCAAGGCCCCCGCCGCGGAGATCGACGCCCTCGCCCGCTTCGCCGGCAACCTCCCGCTCACGATGCGGCTGCTCGAACGTCTGCTCGCGCACGACGGCCACGACGGCCACGAGAGCCCGAGCCCCGCCGACCTGCTCCTCCGCCTCCAGCGCGAGCCGCTCGATCGCCTCGACAAGATCGTCAAGGGCGCCGACCGCGGCGTCGCCGCCACCTTCCAGGCCGCCTTCGACGACCTCGACGGCGCGCAGCGCAACGTGCTCATCGCTGCCGCGTCCTGCGCCCGCTTCACCCGCGCCCCGGTCGCCGCGTACGTCGCGCACCTCAAGGACGACGCGGCCGATCGCCTGCTCGGCGAGCTCTTCGATCGCGCCCTCGTCGAGATCGACGATCAGCACGAGCGCCCGGTGCACATGCACGATCTCTTCCGCCGCTTCGCCCGCTGTCAGGACGGCGCGACGCGGGCCGACGCCACCCACGCGGCCTTCGCCCGGGCCCATGTGCTCCGCCACGACGGGCCGAACGATCGCAAGGCCATGGACGCCGATCTGCCCGAGGTCCTGGAGGCGATCGACCGCAGCATCGCCGCGGAAGAAGGCCCCGCGAGCTGGGCCTTGCTCGACAAGATCCAGGCGCACATGGCCCAGCAGGGCCGCTACCCGGAGCTGATCGTCCGGGCCGACAAGATCCTCGCGCTGCTCTCCGAGGAGAGCACCGAGATGCCGGCGGTGCTCGGCCTGCTCGGCCTCTGCTACCGCATGGTCGGCGAGGTGACCCGCGCCATCTACTGCCACGAGCGCTCCTTCGGCATCGAGAGCAAGCAGCACCGCCCCCGGGGCCAGGCCGCCGATCTCGGCAACCTCGGCCTCTGTTACCGCAAGCTCGGCGACCTCAAGCGCGCCATCGATTTCCACCTCCGCTCGGCCGCGCTCTACGAGCAGATCGGCCGCCCGCGGGAGCAGGCCACGCAGCTCGGCCACGCCGGCAACGGCTACGTCAACCTGCACGATCTGGGCAAGGCGGTGGACCACCTCGAGCAGGCCCTCGGCCTCGCCGAGAAGATCGGCCATGTCGAGGGGCAGGCCGTGCAGCTCGGCAACCTCGGCATCTGCTACCGCAGCCTGGGCGACGTGACGAAGGCCATCGATCACCACAAGCGCTCGCTCCTGCTCAACGAGCGCCTCGGCCGCCTCGAAGGCCAGGCGACGCAGCTCGCCAACCTCGGCTTCGCCTACGAAGAGCAAGGCGATCGGGTGAAGGCCGCGAGCCACCTCCAGCGCTCGCTCGCCCTCTGCTGGCGGATGGGCCTGTCCGAGGAGCACCCGCGCGTGTCGGCGATCACCACCGCCCTCACCCGCCTCGCGCCCGACCCGTCCGATCTCGGCGACTACTGACGGAGGCCGCCATGCGCCCCGGGATCGCCCTGCGTGCCGCGCGCGCCCTGCTCCCCGCGCTCGCGCTCACCGCATGCGGCGCGCGCGCCCCCGACCCGGTCGCCGAGGCCGAGGCCCTCCTCGCGAAGGGCGAGCGCGAGGACGCCGCGCGGCGCTTCGAGCTCGTCTGCGCGATCGATCCCGGATCCTCGCGCTGCCACGAGGCCGAGCGCAGGGCGGCGCAGATCCGCATCGACCTCGCCGACGAGGCGCTCGCCACGTCCCGCTTCCTCGACGCCGAAGCGGCCCTCCACGCCGCGCTCACCACCGCGAGCGGCCCGGAGCAGGCCGCCGTCGAGGAGCGCCTCGGCCGCGCCGAGCTCACCGCAGGGCTGCGCTGGGCCCGCGCGATCCAGGGGGATCCATCGTCAACGACGTTGCACGTCGCGGAGGAGATCGGCGCCATGCCCGTGCCCGTCGCCGCCGAGGCGCGCGCCTTCCTCGCCCGCGAGGCGCCGAGGGCGGCCATCGCAGCCGTGAACGCCGCATGTGGCCCCGCGCATCGAAGCTCGTGCGCCCGGGCCCGCGCCGCGCTCGACGCGCTCTCCGCCACCGGCCCGGAGGCCGACGAGGCGCGCGCCCTCGCCGACGCGGAGAGCAAGCGCGTCGCGCCTCTCCTCACCCGCGCCGAGGAGCAGCTCCTCCTCTTCGCCGCCGAGGGCAAGCGCCGCAAGGTGCTCGAACGCTGCCTCAACGCCCGCCTCTTCGAGACGGCCGATCAAGGCCAGCTCCGCGAGACCTGCGAGGAGCAAGCCTATGGCGACGACCCGCCGGAAGAGCTCTACCGCCGCCGCAGGAACCTCGAGGCCCTCTTCCGCCGGAACCTCGCCGCCATCGCCGATCCCGCGCTCACCGAGCCCCTCGCCGCGCGGCGCGCCTCGGCCCTCGCCGAGGGCGTGGTCAAGCGCCCCGAGCCCCTGCTCCCCCCGGGTGCGCTGTGATCGATCGCCGCGCGCCCCTGCTCGCTTGCGCGCTGCTCGCCTGCGCGCTGCTCGCCGCGCTCGCGCCCGGCTGCGCTCGCCACGACGCCCGCTACGACGAGGCCGCGCGCGCCGAGCTCGAAGGCCATGTCGCCAGCGCCGCGGCCGCCTACCGCGAGGTCTGCGCCCGCGCTGCACCCCGCTGCCCCGACGCCCGCGAGCGCCTCGAGCGCATGGCCCTCCGCGACGGCATGGAGGCGCTCGCCGAGGACCGGTTCACCGCCGCCAGGGACATCCTCGATCCGCTTCTCGGCGCCGTCGACGCCCCGACGAGGCGCGCCGCCGCCGCCCTGCAAAAGACCCCCGAGATGACGCAGGGCCTCGCCTTCGAGCGAGCCCTCGCGCTCCCCGATCCGGCCGACGCCCTCCCCGCGATGGAGGCGCTCGCCGCCGCCGGCACGCGCGTCGCCCCCAAGGCCCGCGTCTTCCTCGTCGCCCATCGCCCGGGCATCCTCCTCGCCCGCGCCGAGGCCGCCTGCGCCCCGGAGGGCCGCGGATCCTGCGCCGAGGCCGTCGATGCTTTGAGCTCCAAGCATCCCGGCAGCCCCGAGGCCGACCGCGCGAAGCAGCTCCTCCTCGCCGAACAGAAGCGCATCCGCCCCTTGCTCGACGAGGCCGAGCGCATGCTCAAGCAGCGCGTCGAGCTCTACGACAACGAGCAGCTCGTCGACCTCTGCATGGCCTCCGCCGACATGCCCGCCGACTTCTCCCGCGCCCCCTGCGAGACCAAGATCCGCCGCGGCCGCGCTCTCCCGAGCCCCGAGGCCCTCGCCGCCTCGTGGCAAAAGATACTCGACGCGATCCACGACACCGCCGTGACCAGGCCCCTCGCGCTCCGCTTCAAGGCCGCCGAGACCGAGGGCATCTACGACGCCGTGCCCCACCCCGATCCGGAGGCGCCGCGCTGACGAGCGCTTCCCCTCGACGCCGGCCGACCCCATACTCCCGCCGCCGCTTCCCATGAGCGACCACCGCAAGATCCCCGAAGGCCGCCTGGGCCGCCTCGCCCGCCTCGCCGGCCTCGGGGCCCGCACCGGCGCGAGCCTGCTCCTCTCGAAGACGGGCGCCTCCGCCGCCGAGCAGGCCGCCGAGGTGCTCGGCAACCTCCGCGGGCTCGCCGCCAAGGTGGGGCAGATGGCGAGCTACGTCGACGGCGTGGTCCCCGAGGATCACCGGGAGAGCTACGAGACGGCCCTCGGCGCCCTGCGCGCGGCGGCGCCCCGCTCCTCGCCCGCGGCCATCCGCGCCGTGGTCGAAGAGGAGCTCGGCGCGCCCATCGCGGCGCTCTTCTCCCGCTGGGACGACGAGCCCCTCGCCAGCGCCTCCATCGGCCAGGTGCACCGCGCCGAGGTCGACGGCCGCGCCGTGGCGGTGAAGGTGCAGCACCCCGGCATCGCCGCCGCGGTCGAGAGCGACCTCTCGAACGCCGCGATCCTCGAAGGGATGCTGGGCCTCGCCGGCGGCCGGAAATTCAACTCCAAGGCCCTGCTCGACGAGGTGAAGCAGCGCTTCCGCGAGGAGCTCGACTACGGCCTCGAAGCCGAGCGACAGGAGGCCTTCCGCGCCCTGCACGCGGGCGATCCGACCATCCACATCCCGGCGGTGTTCAAAGATCGATCGCGCCGCCGCGTCCTCACCACCGAGCTCGCCCGGGGCACGAGCCTCGAAGAAGCGTGCCTTTTGACCGAGCCCCTCCGCCGCGCCTACGCCGAGACCCTCTGGCGCTTCGTCTTCAAAGGCAACCTCGTCGGCGGCATGTTCAACGCCGATCCGCACCCGGGCAACTACCTCTTCCACCCGGAGGGCAAGATCACCTTCCTCGATTTCGGCTGCATCCAGCCCATCGAGGACGAGCGCCTCGGGCAAGCGATCGCCCTGCACGAGGCCGCCCTCGCCGGCGACGAGCGCGCCTTTGGCAAATACGCCGCGATCATCCTGGAGACGCGCGGCGGCCGCTACGAAGAGCTCGCGATCGCCTACTCCCGCCACTGCTTCAACCCCCTCTTCGACTCCCCCTACCGCATCACCCGCGCTTACTCCGCGAGCCTGATGGAGCGCGGCAAGGCCCTCGCGCTCGAAGCCCGGTCCATGAAAGACCAGGACGGCTTCGTCCCCCTGCCCCCCGGCATGCTCTTCATGAACCGCCTGCAATTCGGCTTCTACTCGGTGCTCGCCCGCCTCGATGTCGAGGTGGATTATGCCAGGGAGGAGAGGGATTTCCTGGCGGCCGGGCGAACATCCGCCGCGCGGGGTTAAAACCCCGCGCTACGCTTGGAAAGCCCGCCTTCGCGGGCTTACGTGGTGCTGAGTCGAAGGGGTTTCCGTCACCAGTGCGGGCGGCGTAGAGAGCGGATGTACCGACCCACGTTTCAGCAAAGCTGCTCGGGTTGAGCACAGTCCCCGAAGGGGGACTTTCGCACGCGTAGCCCCGGGTTTTAACCCGGGGCGAGGCAGGACGCTTTGGTCCGGCTGTGGATCCGAGTCAACGTGTCGCTGCGTGGGACGATCCTATCACGTCCCCATCGGGGGGTGCCCCTTCTTCTTGTGGTCGGGCTCGTTCTCCTCGTCTTGTACCGCGGGAGAGCCCTTGATCTGGCCGGCGTAATCCCTCGCTTGCTTGGCGAAGTCGGGCTGCTTGAGCTTGTCGTAGGCCTTGCCGAGCTCCTCGTAGATCTCCACGAGATCCTTCGGCTTCGGCTTGCAGAGGATGGCGCTGTTCAGCTCGTACACGGCCGTGATGAAGCGGCCGGTGCGGGCCAGGGCGCGGGCGTAGAGGCGGTGCACCTTGGGGCTCATCACGTCCACGAAGAGGGCGCTCTCGCCGACCTTCACGGCGTCTTCCCACTTGCCGCGCTCGACGAGGCGCTGGAGCAGGAGGTTATACACCTTGCGATCGTGCTGATCGAGGAGCGCCAGATCGGTCAGCGCCTTCAGCTCTCCGTCGATGTCCTGCTGCTTGTGGGCCATGTCGTAGAGGCCTTGCAGCGGCTCCACCTGCGAGGGGTCGAATTTGACCGCCGCCTCCAGATCGGCCTTCATCTTGACCGTATCCTTCTTCGCCTCGGCGATGTCGGCCGACTTCATCCGCACCGCGTAGCCGTCGTGCCCGTCGTCGATCAGCTTCTTGACGAGCTTCTCCGACTCGTCGAGGCTCTTCTTGCTCATCGCCATCCGGAGCTTCACGTACGTCGCGTCGGCCTGCTTCGGATCGAGGCGCAGCGCCTCGGCGAGCGTCGCCTCCCCCTCGTCCTTTTGCCCGTCGGCGAAGAACGCCAGCGCCAGCTCCACCTGCTTCTTCGCGTTCGTGGGGTCGGCCTTCGCCGCCTTGCGCGCGTCGTCGAGCGGCGGCGCGTGCAGGTCGGGCACGTACTGGCTCTCGTAGCGGGCGAGGCGGGGCTTGAGCCAGGCGCGGAATTGCCGGTCGAGCTCGTCCGACGTGACGCCGAGCGAGCCCTTCACCACGTCGCCCGTGCGCTCCCCGTTGGCCCAGCGCGGCATCATCGAGACCAGCTTGGGGAAGCCGTATTTTTCGGCGATGAAGACCGAGATCTGGCTCGCCGCGTAGTAGGCCATGGTCACGTCCTCCACGTTGTCGACGTGGGTGAAGGCCTTGTTGAAGCTGTCCATGGCCGGGATCCGGTTCGCCTTCAGGGCCGCGAAGAGCGCCGGCTCTTCTTCCCTCCGCCACTCGGGCCTTCGGATGATCGTCTCGTATTCGCTCAACCCCTCGGTGAACCAGCGCGGCACGTGGTTCTTCGAGAGCTGGATGGCGAAGACATGGCCGAGCTCGTGCCAGAGCACGTTGCCCCAGTTGAAGGGCCCCGCGCCCGGGCTCATCGCCGCCAGCGTGTGACCGAAGCACACCCCCTGGATACCCACGTTGGGCAAACCGCTCGTCCGCACGCTGAAGTGCTGCGAGTCCGCGTAGAGCTCGATGCCCACCGGCGTCTGGGGCGTGAAGCCGTAGCGCTTCACCATCGACGCGAAGGCCTCTTCGAGCATCTGCGGCACGTACCGCTCGAGGACGGCCTTCTCTTCCTTCGCGTAGCGGATGTTGAAGGTCGTCCCCGTCGTGGTCACGTACTCGCTCGGGATGTCCTTCTCGAAGAGGTTCAGCGTGTTGTAGACCCGGACGTTGAACTTGTCCTTCTCCCAGGCCTTCTTCAGCTCTTCCAACCCCCCTTGATCATCGCCGTTCCGGATCAGGTTGAGCCCCATGGTCGCGTGGGCCTTGCTGTCCTGTTTGTCGATGGCCACCGCCTCGCCCATCATCTTGACGATGTCGTCGTAGCGGTGCTCCCACTCGGCGAACTCACCCACGATCTGGAACATCGTCGAGTACTCGGGGTTGACCGTGAGCACCTTCTTCTTGGCCGCCTCGAAGCCCGGTTTGTCGTCGGCCAGAAAGCGAATGGCCGCCTTCATCGAGAGCAATTCGAGGTCGTTCGGGTTGATGCTGAGCCCCTTGTCGGCCGCCGCGTCCGCCGCGGCGATCTCCATGTCGCGCAGGGCGAGCCCCGCCCGCACGAAATAGGCCGCAGGCAGGTTCGGGTTCACCTCGAGGGCCTGGGTGATCTCGCTCTCCGCCGCCTCGAAATCCATCGAGTTTTCGAGCTTCACCCGCGCCATCGCCACGTGGACCCGCGGGTCCTTGGGGGCGAGCTTGAGGGCGTCCTTCACGGCGCTGCCCGCGTTGCCCGGATCGTACTTGTCGAGGAACAGCTCCGCCCGGTCGAGCAGCGTCTCCACGAGCTTCTTGCCGCCTGCTTTCTCCGCGGCGTTGAACGCGTCGTTCGCGTCGCGGGCGCTGCGGAGCAGGTGCGCCGCGCGGCCGACCATGGTGAGCCCCACCGGATCGCGCGAGGTGATCTTGTCGCTGTTGTAGTCCTCGATCAGCGTCATCAGCACGGGCCGCGCCTCGGCCCGCTTGCCCGACTGGATGAGCAGCTCGCCGAGGAGCAGGCGCGCCGCCCGCGCGTCGTCCTCCGGCTCGACCTCCCTGAGCAGCGTGATCGCCTCGGCGACCTTGCCCTGCGCGGCCAGCACCTCGCCGCGGATGGCCCACGCGTCGAGCTTCGTCGCCTTGCCGAGCGCGGCGGCCGCCCTGGCCGTCTTGTCCGCGTCGTCGAAGCGCCCGGTGTAGAGCTCGAGCTTCGCCTTGCGGAGCAGCGCCGGCCCCCGCTCCGGGCCCTTCGGTACGTCGCCGAGCTCTTTCACGGCGAGCGCGTAATCCCCGCGGGCGACGGCCACCTCGGCGCGACCGATCGCCTCGGCGCCCGGGGAATCGGCGCGCGCCGGCGACGCGGCGGTGGAGGAGAGGGCGACGAGGAGGGCGGCGAGGGCGGCGCGGACGGGGAGCTTTCGCATGGCGATCCAGGCCCGAAGCATTACCGGCCCGGGCGCGTTACGCCAAGGGGAACGGTCGGCCGCGTTCCGCGCATTCCACGGCGCAGGCTGCCGCTCCGGTGGTCTCAGGGCGCCTTGTGCTGCACCTTCACCTTGGGCGACAGGCTCGTCGTCCCCTCGACCAGGCCCTTCACCGGCTCGGTGCGGTCGCCCATCACGTGATAGCGGGCATAGGCGAGCACCCAGGGGTTCACCAGGGAGAAGCCTTCCTCGTCGGAGAGCGCCTTGCAAGCGGGGTCGCCGAGGACGCTGTTGCCGAGGCCGAAGAGCTGGTGGCAGCCGCCCTCGACATCGACCCAGGTGAGATCGAGCTTGGTCGAGGATGCCCAGATCTGATCGTTCCCGACCGGGTTGAGCGAGCCGTCCATCATCAGGACCGGCACCTTCACGGCGTCGTAGCCGCTGCCCACCTCCTGGTTGGGCGCGCCGGCCAGCGGGATGATGATCTTCGGGCGCGCGTCGGAGAGATCGCCGGCGAGCGCCGCATGCTCGGCGTCCGAGCAAGGGCCGAGATCGCCGCTCGTGCAGCGATCCACGAACTGCTGCGCGTCGAGCTTGGCGCCCCCGATCGCCCAGGTGGTGAACGTGCCGAAGCTGTGCCCGGACATCGCGACATGGCCGAGATCGGCCTTACCGCTCAGCGGATCGTCGCCGGGCAGCGCCGCGACGAGATCGAGCGCGGCGCGGATGTCCGCCGGGCGCTCGATGTAGATCGCCAGCGGCCGCTGATCCGGCGTATCGCCGATGGTGTTGCCCACATGCTCGGGCGCGACCGCGAGCCAGCCATGCGAGGCGAAGTGGCACATGAGGCGGGCGCTGTTGCCGGCGAAGCCCTTGTGGCCGTGCGAGTGGACGAGCACGGGGAGGCCCGATTTCCAGAGCGGCTTCGCGAGCGGGACGCCCTCGAGGGAGTGATCGTCGGGGAAGATGCCGTGATAGACGGGGTGGTCCCCCTCGGTGGCGTTCGAGGGATACCAGACATGCACGGGGATGGTGCGCGCCGGGATGCCACCGGGCGGCGTGTACGTGGTCGACAGCTCGCGGTGGCCGCAGGTGTACGGCCCCGGCTGCGTGGGATCGAGCGTGAGCGGATCGATCGAGGGGCCCGATCCGCCGCTGCCTCCGCCGCCGCCGGTGCCTCCGCTCCCGGTCGCAGTCCCGCCGCCGCCTCCGCAGGCGGCGACGATCAGGGTGGAGATCACGCAGAGGCGGCGGGGACGAAGGAGGGTATGCACGGAGCCATGGTGCGCGACGCGGGGTGAGCGCGTCAAATGGACCCCGGATCGTCGCTGGCACGCGCCGACCGCGATCAGCCTCCACCAAGCGCGGCGGGACCGACGACGGGTGGGGGTGCGATCGCAGGGGGCGCGAGGCCAGGGTCGATCTCCTTGATCCGCAGGTAGAGGCGGCAGAACGAGACGCTCGTCTTCTTCTGCCCATCGGTGAGGGAAATCGCGTCGCCGACGCGGTCGTAGCTCATCAGGTTGTTCTGGATCTTGGTGTGCCCGTTGCCAAAAAAATGCCCGATCTCATGGGCCATGGTGGTCGGCATCGCGCTCGCGGCGACGATCACATAGTGCTCCTTGGGGGACTTGATCGGGCGCCAGTGGACCCCCATCCGGAAGAGCTTGGGATCGTCCACGTCACGCAGCGTGTCCACAATCATCACGTTGATCGCCCCGCGGCGGGCCGTGGGTGCGAGCGCGTCGCGATCGGCGCGGGTCCCGAGGTGGGCGAACCGATCGGAGAGCGAGCGGATCTCGACCTTGCGAAAGTGGATGCCCGCGTCGCCGAAGAGGCGCTCGGCCTGCGCGAGCTGCGCGTCGATCCACCCCTCGTCCACGACGGGTTTGCCCGCGACCTGGGCGACCGAGACGCTCACCGGGAGCTGGGGAAGGTCCTCGCCGTGGGCCGTGACGCCGCCGGCGAGCGCCGGCATCGGGAGGGTGAAGAGCGCCCCGAGCAGGGCGAGGGCAGCGGCGCGGCGGCTGAGGGGCGGCAGGACGTTCATCGCTGGTTCGACGAGGGCCGAGCCGCGATCATTCTTCCGCGCGCTCAGGCGGCGTCGAGCAGCTCGGAGTAGCGATAGGCGCGCGTGGGATGGAACGCGAGCACGATGCGCTCGGGCGCGATGCCGCTGCTCGCGAGGAGCGTCGCCATACCGCGCTCCGTCCCGTCGCGCTGGATCACCACGTCGCCCTCCACGATGTCCACGTGGACGAGGCATCCGTGGACGCGCCGCCGATTGTCGGTGCCCACCAGCATGATCAGGTAATGGTCGGACGCGCGATCGAAGACGGTCTGCGACTTCACCTCGCCGTGCGCCCACGGGATGGCCGCGTACTCGGCGAGCACCTTCTCGATCACGTCGCGGTCGGCGGCTCGGGTGTCCATTGTTCGATGACCTCGGCTTCCATGCTGAAGACCAGCAACTTGACTCGGCCCTTCGAGAGCAGGAGCTCCCCTACTGGGTCCTCGAAAACCTCGTGGTGGATGCTGGCATCCACCGCGAGGTACAGCGTTCGCGTGGGCTCGACGCGCTCGAGGATGTCGGCGTACAGCACGAACTGCCCGAGCGCCTTCTCCAGGGCATCCATGAGCGAGGGGCTCGCGAAGCTCTTGATCTCGACGGCGATCTTCTGGCCGGCCTTCTCGGCCCCGAGGAAGCGCTCGGCGCCGAGATCGACGTACAGATCCTTCTTGCCCCAGCGCAAGTGCAGCGGATCGTGCGTGATCGTCCAGCCGTCGTTGATCAACGCGCGGCGCACGTGCTCGTGGGTGCGATCGCGGGCAGGCATCGCGCGCGAGCATACCAAGCGCACCGCCCAGGCTCCATACGATCCCGAGGACGGGCGAGCAGGTCGACGGGCCGAGCGCCGGGCGGTGGATCTCCACCCCGCGTTGCGCATCGAAGCAGGCCGCGCTCCTGCCGGCGCGCACGAGCGCTTCGCTCAAGAGGCGACGATAAAAGCTGTTCGGTCCGCGAATCGTTACGTGCGGCCTCCCTCAAAATCGCCGAGGATTCCTCGGTCGACCTCCCTAGCTTCGCGGCCCTCTCGACGCTTTTATCGTCACCCCTTCAGAGCTGCTCGAAGGTCGCCTGGATCGGCGGGAGCGAGACGCCCGCGATCGGCAGCGTGTCCGTCACCGTGTCGGCGCTGGCCGCGCGACCGACCTGGAGCAGGTACGGCGTCCCGGTGCTGGTGACCGTGGCGATGAAGCTGTGCGTCGTGAGGTTCGACGCCGCCCCGAGCCCCGTGCCTGCGCCTTGCCCCACCGTCTGCGTGCCGTTCAGCAAGCGCACGCCCGTCCACACGTCGCCGCCGGTTCCCGAGCGGTACGAGAGCGTGACCTTGTAGTAGCCGACGTTGGCGAAGGTGATCGCGTTGCCGAAGTACGTGATCCCCGAGCTCACCGCCGCCTTGTTGAACGACACCGAGGTCCACACGCTCGACGCGAAGGTCTGCGTCGGCCCCTCGAGCTGCGCGTAGGCCTTGGGCGAGGTGCCCGCCGCGGGCAAATTCGCGATCTTCTGCACCGTGGCCTGGAGCGCAGGCGGCGTGACCCCGGCGACGGCGATCGGCGTCGCGACCACATCGGTCGCGGCGAGGCGCCCCATCTGGATCGCGTACGTCTGCCCGGTGTCGTCGACCGTGGCGAGGAACGAGGCCGTGAGCAGGCCGGTGAAGTTCGCTCCGTTGCCCGTGCCGGCGCTGATGCCCTTGGTGGTGCCGCCCGTGGTGGCGAGCCGGATCGCCGTCCACACGTCGCCCGCGGTGCCGGGGCGCCACGAGAAGGTGACGCGGTAGATGCCCGTGCTCGCGAAGGTGAGGTTGCCGCCCGCGAAGCTCACGCCGTTCGAGACCGGCGCGTTGTTCCATACCGCGCTCGTCCAGGCGTTGGCGGCGAACGTCATGCCGGTGCCCTCGAGCTCGGCGTAAGTGCCGCCGCCCGCGCCGAGATCGGAGACCTTCTCCGCCGTGGCGACGACCGCATGCGGCGTGGTGTCGACGATGGCAAGCGGAAGGCTGATGGTGAGCGAGGCGGTGCGGCGGCCGAGATCGATCTCGTACGGGATCGAAGCATCGGGGACCTGCGCGAGGAAGCTGTACGTGTAGAGGTTCGGGTCGTTGGCGCTGGTGTTGCCCGTGCCGGCGCTGATGCCGCGGGTGACGCCGCCGCCGAAGAGGCGCGCCGCCGTCCAGTCGTCGCTGCCCGCGCCGCCGCGGTACGAGAGGGTGATGCGGTAGACGCCCGTCGAGGGGAAGAGGACGCTGCCGCCGCCCGCGACGATGCCGTTGCTCACCGACTGGGAGTTCCAGCCGAGCGGCGACCACGTGCCCGCCGCGAACACGGGCGGGAGGGACTCGAGCTGCGCGCAAGGCGCGGCGTTGATCACGACACCTCCGTTGCCGCCGCCGTTGCTGCTGATGACGCTGAGCGGGACGTTGACGCCGTCGCCGGTGATCGTTGCGTCGTGAAGGATGGGGTTGGCCGGCCCCGTGGGACCGACCGCGCCCGCCGATCCAGAAGGCCCCGTGGGCCCGACCGCGCCCACTCCAGCAGGGCCTTGTGGGCCCGTGGGCCCGACCGCGCCCGCTGCTCCTGCGCTGCCCGAAGGGCCCGTGGGCCCGACCGCGCCCGCTGCTCCTGCGCTGCCCGCGGGGCCCTGCGGACCCGTGGGGCCGACGGCGCCCGCCGCTCCTGCCGGGCCCTGCGCGCCCGTGGGGCCGATCGCGCCGGCCGGTCCCTGCGGGCCCGCGGGCCCCTGCGGGCCGACGAGGCCGGCGGACGGGCCGACCCAGTTGCCGTTGGGGTCGATCACGACCTGGCCGTTGACGGAGACGCTCGCCGGGTGAATCGCGCCGATCGCGTCGAGCGAGGTGAGCGCGTACGGGACGCTGTGCGTGGCCTGCCGCGGGGTCATCTCGGGATCGCTGCCGACGGAGATGCCGATGTAGCGGACGGCGCCGCTGAAGGGGATCAAGGGGAGCGGGTTGACCGCCCCGAGGGCCGTCGAGAAGTAACCGTCGTCGAGCGCGAGGATCTGGGTCTCGGTCCACATCGGCGCGTTGTCCGATTCGCCCGCATAGAGCCGGAACGTGACGCTGACCGAGCCCGCGAGGGGGGCACCGGTGGAGTCGAAGAGGCGGCCCTGCTCGATGAACGAGATGGGGACGCCGGCCTCGGCCGGTGGGGCGAGGAGCGCCGCCGGGACGGCGATCGCGGCGGCGCGGAGGCAGCGGAGGAGGGTGGAGGAGAAGGTGCGGCGGGCGGCGATCATGGGGTGCTTCCGTACGGATGGATCAACGAGGGGGTCGCGCCGCGCCGGGCGTTTTTGACGCAAGGCACGGACTTTTCACCATCCCACGGAGCTTATTCCGGCGTCAAGGGGCGGCCGGGCGTATTTCCCGGTGTACTCTGATGCCCATGACGTCCCCGCCCACCACGACGCTCTACCGGCCGGTCGGTCAGGCCGAGCTCGATCTCATCGCCGCGACCGGCCACCGGCGCTTCCCCCCGCGCCTGCCCGAGCAGCCCATCTTCTACCCGGTGTGCAACGAGACCTACGCGACGCAGATCGCCTCCCGGTGGAACACGACCGACGGCAAGGTGGGCTACGTGACGCGGTTCGAGGTGCGCTCGGACTTCCTGTCGAAGTACGAGATCAAGATCGTCGGCTCGCGCATCCACGCGGAGTACTGGATCCCCGCGGAGGATCTGGAGGCGTTCAACGACGCGATCACCGGGACGATCGAGGTGATCAGCGAGCACCGAGGGAAGGCCGGCGGGTAGGGATCGTCCCTCGCGCGACGATGGGGCGCGTCGATCTCGGTCGGGCCCACTCACCGCCGCGAGCCCGATGGGTCTTGGCCGCGAACGAACCAGCGGATCACACCCTTGTCTCGCGTCTGCTACACGACGACGAGAATCGCCGCTGAAGACTGCGTGATGTCGGTCCGCCGCCCCGGTGGTGAGGTTGCAGGCAAGCCCGCGTTCAACTTCGCTCTCCCCATTCCAGATCGACCCCGAGATCCGTCAGGCTTGCCAACAGCGTCGAGCCATCGGCATCGAGCTCTTCAGACGGCAGGTCGATTGCGACCAGGTTGTCGGAGCTCCACTCGTGTGCCAGAGGAGCCGACGAAAGATATCTGCGCAGGAGATCTCTCGCTTCGCCTACCGCGCCTTTGAGCCAGAGCCGCAGCACGCGCCTGCCACTTCTCATGAGAACGTCAGCCACGACGTAGGTTTTCCCCCCAACAGGTCGCGTCGATACGGTATCACCGAGCGCCAGCCCATACGTGAAATATGGTATACAGCAGATCTCGAACTCTGATTCACTTATCCTGCGGGCCCATAACTGCTCCCATCGTCCCGGCAGTCCAAATGCTGTCAGATCTGCGAAAATAAGAAAATCGGCCTTCCTCTTCCATGCCGGCGCGTCATGCTGTGCAACGGTTGATGCCATGATCTCGTGCTCCTCTCAAGGGTTCGGCGGCCAGGGCCCTTCATAGCCCTCGGGTGGTGTTTTGGGGAAGTCCCCGGCGCCTTTTGACGCATTACAATGGGGGCAGGAAAGCTGAGCGTTTTCGATCGTCGCCGCGCCTCCTCTCGCCCTGGGCGTTGCATGGTCGACCTGCGTTGCCGTGCCTTCCCTCCTGCAAAATACGCATGTTTTTGATGGATTCTCTGCAAAGGCTTCCTGCCGAACTCCCTCCGCGAAGCGCTGTCCTGCCGTAGGCCCCCCGGCTATACCGGGTTTTGCGCGAGCAGCGGCCGAGCTTTGAGCTTTCGCCAACGTTTTTTTCGCAACAATCGCTGCGACCACCGTGAATACCACCCGCCCGACGGCTCTCCCCACCGTCCGGTAATCCCCGTCATCTGCCGCCAGCGACGCCACCGCCGCCTCCCGCAACAGCGCATGGATCGGGTTCGGCCCATTCAGCGCGCCGATGGGCCCATCCTCTTCATATCCCTCATACACGCTCCGCCAGAGCGAGTACGTCGCATACCCGCCGAAGGTGAGCGCCGTGAGCGCCAGACCCTTCGCCGCGTCGAAGAATGCCTCCCCGAAGCCCTCGACCGTGCCGAGCGCGAAGTCGGCGCCGGGTGAGTCATGCTGGGGATAGGTGCAATCAGGCCGCGTCCCCGGCTGATTCCCGCCGGGCCCGGTCGTCCCCACGTCCACTGGAGGCTTGACGGCTCCGGAGCTCTGGCCGTCCTGCTTTGGATCGGTCTTCTCGGCCGGCTTGGCGCCGTGGGGTGGGTACTTCATGTCGACGTTGAGGGAACCCTCGTTGTCGATGTAGTGCCGCTCTTGAATCGGAAGGATGGGCTCCTTATCCGGATCGAAGCCGCTCGGATCCATGTGGGTGAGCGGGTTGTTCAGCACGTACGAGTACGGGTTCAATCCCTGGCTCGATGACGCCGCCTGCACGATGGGATCCATCGTCAAGAAGCGGCCGAGCTTCGGATCGAACATCCTCCCCCTCATATTGAGGAGGCCGAGATCGCCGTCGTCCTCGTGGCCGGTGAAGCTCACGCTCGTCAGGCTGGAGAATGCGACCGGCGGAGGCTTGCCCCACTCCGGGTTCCGGCGTTGGCCGAAGGCGTCATAGCTCCGGCGCTCGACCACGCTGCCGGTCTCGTCGGTCACGGCGTCGGTCGACCCGAGGTTGTCCGCATGCAGGTAGCGCGTGCCGGGCTTTGCGCCCCCGTGTGTGACGATCGCCACCACCCGCTCGGGCGAGCGCACGTAGTAGCGGTGCTCGACGGGAGCGTCGATCGAGGTCACCCGCTCGTACAGGTCCTCGAAGTAGAGCGTCTCCTCTTCGGGCGTGGTCTTGCGGATCCGACGCTCGTCGCCGTCATATCCGAACGAGAAGGAGCTCGCCCCCTGGGTAATGGTCGCCGGGAGATCGAAGCCGGTGTAGGTGATGGCCATCCCACCGGGCCGGCTCGTCTGGTTGCCAGCGGCGTCATATCCATAGCTTGCGCCTCCCGCGCCTGTGACTGCGTGAGGATGCGCGAGGTCGCCGTACGAGAGCGCGCCTACCTCGGACTTGAAGGTGAGGTTGCCGCTCGGGTCATAGGCATAGCTCGACGCGCAGGGGGCGCCCGGGCTCTCGATCATCCCGAAGTACGCGCAAGTCAGCCGATCGAGCGAGTCGTAACGAAAGCGCTCCACGGGGTTCTGCGTCTGGAGCGCGTCGGTGCGGCTCCTGAGGTTCCGGCGCTGGTCATAGTCATAGGATAAGAGCTGGACGTCCTTGCCGTCGTGCTCGGTGCTGATGCTCTTGATCCGCTGCTTGTCGGCGAAGTAGCTCCGCGTGGTGATGATCTCCTTGCCGAGCCGCTCCTGCCGGTAGCGGCCGGCTTCGTCCACGTCGGTGAGGTGCCAATAAGCGAGGTCGGTCGCTCGATCGCGCGCGCTGAGCAGATAGCCGTGGGCGTCATAATCCTGGGCCACCACGAAGGCGGGCGCACCCTCCGGCGTCGGATACGTGATCGCTGACACGCGCCCGAAGGTGTCATAGTCGAGCTTGCCGGTGAAGGAGTCGGCCTGACCGGCAACCGCAAGGGTGATCGTCTTCGTCTTGCTGGCCTCGTTGTACGTGTAGGTCTTCGTCCCATCCGGTCCTGCGAGGGCTTGCAGCCTGCCGATCCCGTGCTCCGCCTTGTCCCAGGTCCAGGTCGTGACCTTCGGCGGGCCGGCCCCGTGGGGGGTGTGCGAGAGGGGTCGGCCGAGGCCGTCGTACTCATATGTGTTCATGCGCATGAGCGCATCTTTGGTGGAGACCAGCTCGCCGAACCCATCATGGGTGGAGAGGGTCTCCCCCCGGTCGGAGTCCTCGGCGCGCTGGATCCGCCCGAGCGCATCGCGGGTGGTCCTGGTCAGCGCGCCGATCGGATCGATGACCTCGTAAAGGTAGCCGAAAGGCCCATAGGTATATGACGTAACGCCCTGTCCCGCGTCGGTTACGGTCACCGGCCGGCCGATGGGATCCACCTCCGAGACCGTTTTACTCCCCGCGGAATCCGTGACGGTCACCGTCGAGCCGTCATACGACGTCATGACATGCAGGCCCCAGGGGGCAATGTGCTCGATCTCCCGGCCGATCCCGTCGTAAAAATACTCATCGAAGAGCAGTGCGCTCTCCTTCGTCCCTTCGCGCACCGGCACCGAGCGCTTCTCGACATGCTCGCCCAGAGCATCATAGGCGATCACCTGCATCAGCCGCGCAACGTCCTTGGTCGGCTCTGGGCCATGCCAAAACCGGCGAATCTCCCTCCCCTTGCCGTCCAGCACGACCTGTTCATCCGCCCCGCCCGGCGTCGTGCTCCGCTCGCTCGTCACCCAAGCCCCGCCCTTCTTTTCCCGGGCAAGGGTAACCGTCGTCTCCGTCTTATCCGGCCGGCTCTCCTTCCCCAACCGGCCGAAGCCGTCATAATCCCACGTCGTGACGAGCTGGTTGGGATCGATGTGCTTGGTCATCACCCCGAAGGCAGGGTCATATTCCGTGATCGAGACATGCTTCTCCGCGTTGGTGTGCTGGTACGGATAGATCCCTTCCGGCTCATAGGCCGTCAGCGTCACCCGGTGATGGTCGAACGCATCCTCCTCCGTGATCGACTCCACGTTCCCGAAGGGATCGCGCCCGTACACGGTCGAGAGCACCACGTCGGGGCTCCCGTCGTCGCTCGACACGTTCTCCGACTCTACCTCACCGTAGATTGTCGTCATACGCCCGAGCAGCCGACACCGACTCAACATCGAGGTGCCGCTGCACTCGCTCTGGCTCTGGAGCTGCCCGAGCACCCACCGCTCGGTGTCATTCTTGTACCCCCGTTCGATATGGAAGCTCAAATCGAGCCCCTCGGCCGTCACGTCCTCGACGAGCACATGGCCGAAGACATCGAACTCGCTGACCTTGGCCGTCATGTCGAGGAGCACGGATGCGCCCGCGCTACCGGCCTCCGCCGCCCGCACGTAGCTCTCGACATCCCCCTTCACCGACCCCTGCGCGCGCCGCACCCGCCGGTTGGTGGGGAGCGAGAAGTAGGTTGCGCTGCCGGAGGTCGGGGTCACGGTGAACGTCAGGTCGGTGAAGGTCAGCTCGATCTTGCTCGGGTCGGGCGCGCCGGGGAGGGCCGGATGCCAGCGCCATGCACGGACGATCTGCCCGAGGTGGGGGTACGCGGCAAGCATCTTGTCGAAGGTATGGTTGTCGTAGAAGTCGGCGGCGCCGGTCCCGGTGTCGAGGTCGGTGATGATCCGCTCGCCGAAGCCGAGGAAGCCGAAGCCCCGCCGATCGAAGCGACCGTCCCGGTAGCGCACGGAGAAGCGCCGCTCCCCGTCCGCGCCGTTGTTCAGCGCGTAGCCGGCGACCGCGCGACGCGCGCCGACCGCGCATGCGCGCGGATAGTCGCAGCCGTTGTCTGCGTCCGCGTGCGAGAGGTAGAGCATTCCTTCGCGCGCAGGGTCGGCCGGATCGAGCCCGGCCGTAACAGATGGATCGTCGAGGTGCCCGTAGGAGATCGCGACATTGGGCACGAAGCCTTGGTCCTCCGGATCGTGCGCGTTCAGCCCATCGGAGACTGCGAGGAGCAGGTCTTGATCGGCGGCGCGGTTCCGGAAGATGGTGAAGAAGCCGCTGAGCGGGAGGAGCACGTCGTGGGCCCCGTCGCCGTCGATGTCGCCTATGCGTGGAACATGCGGGTCGGCCAGGGAAAAGGCCTGATCGATCTCCGCTTCGAACGGGATCTGCGGGTCGACCACGCGAAAGACCGTCTCCTCGGTCCCGCCGGTGGAGAGCAGGATGCGCCAGGCCGGGAGCGCCTGGTCCCCGTCTGCCACCATGTCGGGCAATGGCATGAGCAGGTCTTGCCGGCCATCGCCATTGAAGTCGAGCGGGACGGCGAGGTCGAAGTAGGTGTCGTGCGCCGAGATCCCCTCTTTCTTCAGGGCATCGAGCGGGTACCAGAAGAAGGTCTTGCCCTGGTTGATATAGACACGGATGAAGCCGTCGCTGAAGCCGCCCTCTACGCCGTCGGGCAGCCCGTCGCCGTTGATGTCGAGGAAGATCACCCGGCCACCGACCTGGATGAGCGGGAGCTCGGTGTCAAACGCGCGGAACGTCCCGTCATGGGTGCGGCTGAAGCCGAGATAAGTCGCGGTCGGGACGATCATCGGCCCGCCATTGCCCACCAAGATGTCGACCTTCCCGTCGGCGTCGATGTCGACCGTGTAAAGCTCGGTGTTGCAGAGGTATCCGTCGAGATCGGCGAAGGTCGTCCCAGCGGGCTCGAAGCCGTCAGGCGTCCATAGATGCACCGTCCAGCTCGGCGCCCCGGGATCGCCTCCTTGGTGATCGGAGTGGTCGACGCACTGGAGGAGATCGATCATCCCGTCGCCGTCGAGGTCGGCGAGGTGCGTGGAGATGCCCTTGGCTGTGAGCGCGGGTGGCATGGGGCGACCGCCGAAGAGCGGGAATGGCCTGGGGATGCCGCTGTCCTCGACCTGAAAGGTGCCGTCGCTCTGGGCGATAAGGAGCTGCCAGGTATGCCGGGAATCGTAGACGTCATGGAGGAGCACATCGGCCCGCCGGTCGTGGTTGTAGTCGAGCGTGGTGCCCATCTCCGGCAAGAGATGCGTCGGGTCGGAGGGCATCTGCGGGTCGGAGACGGTGGGCCAGGTCTCGGAGAAGGCGAGACCTGTTGCGGTGAGATAAGGGGCCTTCCCCTGGTTGTGCGCGATGAGCCACTGGGTGATCGGGTGCTCGGGCGTGCTCAGTGCCGGATCCATGTCGGGGGAGAGCAGGTCGTCGAGCCCGTCGCCGTCGAGGTCGACGAGGAGGGGGCTTGATCGCTGGGACACAGGCGTGGGGATGGGCGTCGTGATCTTCTCGAAGCCCGCCTCAGTTCCGCTGTACTGAAGGTGCATGGGCGGTTTGCACACTCCATCCGCGGCGCACTCTTCTACTTGCGTAAGGCGCGTCCGGTGGGTGGCAGGGCCAAGGTCGTAGGTGAAGGTGTAGCGGCGCGCGAGGCGGTCCTCCGGTCCGAGCATCCGGATCTCGTCGAGCTGGAGAGAGCTCTGCAAGGCCATGTTGCCGGCGTAGAGTGTCCGGATGTCGCCCGGGTGCTTGGTGCCGTAGACGAGCTTGACGGTGCGGGAAGGCGGGAGCGCAGGAGAGCCCTCGAAGGCGGTATACCGGATCTCGTCGAGGGCGTATTCGGCGGTGTATCCCCCATCCGGATCGTCGGCGAAACAGTAATCGTAGGTCATGGCATTGCCGCGACCATCGCGAAGCGTCTCGGCCAGCCAGGCCTGGGCGACGCCACCCTTGGCAAGCGGGCGGGTGGCCTCGCTGGTCCCGGCCTCGATCACCAGACCGGAGGGGAGGAAGATCTCGAAGGAGAGGGCGTTGCCAGGTTGATCCCGCTCGCTCGCGTAGTGGCCGACGATCCTGGTGAAGGAGTCGGGCTTGGTGCGGAACTCGATCTCGGTGGGCGTGCTCCCGACCGCGACGAGGCGCCGGCCTGAAAAGCAGACTTGGTCCGCAGCGTCATAGCGAACGGCGCGGATCTCACCGTCCTCCGCGAGGGTGCTCGGGCAACGGGTGATCGCGGAGAGACCGCCGAGGGAGAACCCGACGCCGAGTACACCGTCGACGCGTGAGGCTTCGCTGTCATAGGTAAGGGCGAGGTCGGGCTCGATGCCTGCACGGCCCGGGACGGCGGTGAGGGGCATCACCAGGGAGGCGCCGCCGGTACGGGTGACGGAGAAAGAGTGCGGAATGGTACCGGCGGATACCGTCTTCACGTTGGGGACGACGGGCGCTGCAGCCGGGCGCGGGAGCGCGTGCGAGCGGCAGATAAGGAGCGGGCGCCGCTCGGGGATCAGGAGGTCCGGCCCGCAGGTGCAGCCGCTCGGTGCGAAGAGCACGCTGAGCACGAGGAGCAGCAAGAGCCACGCGCGATGGTTCGACATGAGTTCCTCCCTGGGTGATTCTTATCGGAGCGATGGCCCCGCTGTCACAACGGGCCGACGGCGGGTCGGACATTGATGCGCGCCTTCTCCGACCATGTGGAGGCGTCTTCTATCCTTGCACGGTCGAAGTGGGTCTGGACGAAAGATCGGGGCCTCCTCTTGATCCTTTGCGCCGACTACCCCCAGTTTCCAACTTCGCGCGCGAAGCAGGTCGATTTCTCGGCGAAGTGTTGCGCCTCACTCGCAGCAGCGGGAACCCGATGACCTGCCTCGGCGCAGGAGACGCCGGGGCCCGGATGTAGGAGGCTCCGGGGACCCCGCGGCGGGCTGCGCCTACCGCCCGGCCCGCTTCCCTTCGCGCCCCCGCCGCGGCGGCCCCTTTTCGATCATGTCTCGCGCTGCCACGCCGAACCCGTGCGCCGCCTTGTCCCAGATCCACGTGGCAACCTTCGCCGCGTCCGCCCCTGTAGGGTATGCGTGAGGCGCCGACCGAGGCCGGCATCCTCATGTATGTTCATGCGCATAAGCGCATCAATGGAGGCGACAATGCTCACCGGAACCGTCATACCCTCACCATCGTCCCGCGTTCGGCGTCGTCGAGGCGGCGGACGGGCTCGAGCGTGTCGCGCGGCGGACAGGTGATCGCACCACCCGGCTCGGCGACCGTGACGAGAGCCGAAGGGGCCATCGCTTCCGGAAGTCGTCCTCAACCCACGCCTCCTCTTTGGCGAGGACCCGATCCTTCCCACCGCCGGCGACAGGGGTACGCGTGGAACGCGATACGTTCGTTCATTTTGGCTAAGCCCTGACGGATCCGTCGAACGGCATGCTCGCAACGACGAAGCTTCGACCAAAGAGGCTCGTACCATCGCCGGCCAGATCGAGCGGCCAGTTTCCGCTGTCGAGCACCGGGTGCCGCCTTCGAGCGGAACCGTCATCAGGAACCCTCGGGTGTTTGTGTCGTCGGCGCTGATCCAGTATGCGTTGTGGTCATCGACGATCACGCTGTTCCACGCGCCCGCGCCAGCCGCGAGCATCTTCGAGGGGCCGCCGGCGATCGCAACCTGCATGAGGATACTGCCGCCGACGGGGCTGCTGTCAGTCCAGTAGACGTTCGCCGCATCGACAGCCGGGCTGCCAACGCCCGTCTGGCTCCCGATGGAGGATCGATGCGCCGCCGCCCTTGGGCGTCTTCATGATCTCCCCGCCCTGCTCCTTCAAATTCCACCAGTAGATGTTCGTTGCGTCGATTGCGAGAAAAGGCGCGATTGACTGGCCAGATGCCACCGTAACAGCGGGACCTCCGCCCTTGGGTGCCTTCGAAACCGTGCCGGCCCCGAGATCCGTCCAGTAAACGCTGGCTTCATCCACGACGAGCATCCCCACTTCCTTTAAGCCGTCGGCGATCGTTGCTGGCGCCTCCCGCCACCGGTACCGTCATCACCTTGCCGGTTCCTGTGCCTTTTCCGGTCGTCCAGTATGCGTTCGTCGCGTCTACCGCGATCTGACCGGGAGAGTCCAGCCCGTTCGCGAGCATGGTGGGCGCGCCGCCTCCCCGTGGCAAGCGCATCACGGCCCCCACGTCCGCTGCCGTCAGCGCCGTCACGTACACGTTCGCCGCGTCCAGCGCGAGACCCGCAGGCAGGACCCCCGCATGGTGAAGAGCGTGAAGGAAGGCAGGTCGATGCTTGACACGCTCCCCCCTGGCACGAGTGACCACAGCTCCCGCAGTTCCCTGGGTCACCGTCCGTGAGGATGCCTGGTCCCGCAGGGCACCTCCGGCGCCATGCACGCCACCATGCCGCTCGATGTGCTGCCGGATGCGCCGCTCGATGTGCCGCTCGCGCTGCTGCTGCCACCAGCGCCCGCCGTCACCCCGTTTCCGCCGCAACTGAGGGTGATCAGCGAGGCGAATGCCGCCGCCAATATGACGTAAGAACCTCGAAGAGCACTGTATTCAATCATGATATCGTACCTCTTTTCGTTCGGGGCGGCAGAACATCTCATCGGTGCATAAAAGTCAAGCGAGATCAAGAAACCAATCTTGAAAAGGAGCGTCGACCTGTCGTAATGAACAGCAACGAGCCACGTATCGCTCACAACGAGCAAGGGTCCTCCTGCGCCGCACATGCAGGGTCGACGCCATGCGATGCCCCCGGGGTCAACGTAAGGGGCCGACCGAGGCAGTCATCATCTATGTTCATACGCATGAGCGCCTCGATGTATCCGCGCCTCGGCCAGCACGATCATCTCCTTCTTCGCGTCGAACGGCCGCCGGTCGAACCCTCCGTGGACCGCGGTCACGGTGAACCCCGCGCGAGCGAGCAGGTGCAAAAGCTCATAGGGGTACATCCAGCGCAGCGCGAGCACGGTGCTCTCCTCGGCGAGCTTCGTGCCGCCGAGCCAGCGCTCGTGCCGGTAGCGCACCTTCATCACCTGCGTCACGTGGTCGCGCGACACCGAGGCGAACCGGCGCACCTCCACCTCACCGTCCATCGCCTTCGCGTCCTGCTGCTCCGGCTCCTCGGCCTGCGCCGTGCGCGCGAGGTCGGGCACGAACATGTCCATCGCGAGCACGCCGCCCGGGGCGAGGTGGCGCCGGACACAGGCGAGACAGGCGAGCTGCTCCTCCACCGTGCAGAGGTGCAAGAAACCCCGGAAGGCGATGAAGATCAGCGGGAAGCGGCGGTCGCCGAGATCGAAATCGACCATCGAGCCTTGCACGATCTCGAGGTTTTCTGGCGGGTGCTTCTCGCGGAGCACGGCGAGCATCCCGGCGGATTGATCGAGCCCCACGCAGGGGATGCCCTCGCGCGCGATGGGGAGCAGGATCCTCCCCGTCCCGCAGCCGAGCTCGAGCACCGGGCCGCCGGAGGCGCGGGCGAGATCGGCGTAAAATGCACGATCGCCCGAGGGATCGCGGATCACCTGGTACTCGGCGTCGTAGCTCTGGGCCATGCCGGCGGCGTAGGCGTCGTCGTGGATCATCGGCGCCAGCATAGCGAATAAGCGGCCTTTAAGCGGCGCTCGCCGGCGGGCGAGGTCACGCTCCGGGCATGACGAACCGTGCTTGGTCGAGCTTGTTTCTCCTCGGCGCGCTCCTCGCGCTCCCGGCCTGCGAGAAGGGTGGGGTCGCGGAGCCGGTCCCCACGGTCATCGGTGGAGAGGGCGGCGGTGGCAGCGCGCCGATCCCGCTCGACTGGGGCTTCCCCGACGGAGGAGCGCCGGGCTCCTGCGACACGCCGCCGGCCTCGGCGGGCAACCAGGCGTACACGAGCGCGTGGGCCGCGGGGCTCGGCGATGGAGTCACGCCGCTCCAGGGCGACTTCATCGCGCCGAGCGCGGACGGCGGCGTCTTCTTCTCGGGCGGTGTCGGAGGCATGCTCGATCTCGGCGGCGGGGTCACGGTGCAGGGCGACGGGCGCTTCCTCGCCAAGCTCGACGCGGACGGGCATGCCCAGTGGGCCAAGCTGCTCGACGATCCGATCGCCAGGCTCGCGACATCGCCGGCCGGCGACCTCTGGACCTGGGGCAAGCCCGACGGCGGCCCGCCGTACATCACGAAGCACGAGCTCGATGGCTCGACCCACCTCAGCCTCTCGTATCCGGCCGACATCGTCGTCCCCACGGCCGACGGTGGAGCGCTCTTCGCCAAGGCGTTCTCCGGTCAGGTCACCTACCTCGGGGTCACGCACGTGGCGGCGGATCAGGACATCATGGTCGTGCGCCTCGACCCGCAAGGAACCCCGAAGTGGGCCACGGCGCTGAGCTCGCTCTTGCCGCCGCTGCCGCCCAAGCCGGCCAAGCAGGTCTGGGCGATGACGCTCGGCGATCTGGCCGCCTCGCCGGACGGCAGCGCGAGCGTGGCGGCGTACGTGGTCAAGCTCGACAACGCGAACGGCGCGACCGGCAAGGAGCGCGTCCTCTACCGGCTCGACGCGAACGGTGACGCGCAATGGATGCGCAGGATGGCGGCGCCGGCCTCGTCGCCGGAGATGCGCCTCGCCGCGGATCCCGGCGGCGGGCTCATCCTCCTCACGCTCTCGGGCTCCGCAGAGGACGTCGATCTCGGTTGCGGCACGCACTGGGACGCGGGCCTCCTGCTCGCGTCGTACGACGCCGCGGGCAACCATCGCTGGGAGCGCTTCTTCGAGGGGCAGCTCGGGGTCAACCGGCCCGGCTTCGATCCGGCGGGCAACATCGTCATCGCCGGCGAGCTCGAGGGCAAGGTCGACCTCGGCGGCGGCGCGTTCGTCGATCACGGATCCCAGTTCGCGATCTACGTCGCGCGCTACGCGCCGGACGGGCAGCACCTCGCGAGCAAGCTCTACGACAACTCGCCGCCCGACGAGAGCTGGCTGCTCGGGGGCGAGTGCCGCGCCGAGGGCGCCGCGGTGGACGGCGCGGGCAACGTGCTCCTCACCGGCTACTACGCGGGCGCGCTTGCCTTCGACGGGATCGCCTTGCCGAGCGTGCCGGTGCTCGGCGGGCAGTACTACACCAACGCGCTCGTCGCCAAGCTCGTCCCCGCGCCGCCGCCTTGATCGGTGAGCGCCGGGCACGATGCAACGAAGCGCCGCAAAGAGCGTGAGCGTCCCGCGGCGCATAGGATCGCTCAAACGCTGGGCATACTCGGGTAAAACGGGTAGATTCGAAGTCTCGCCCCGGTGCCCGGATCGCCCGCTCGATGAGACCAG
Source organism: Byssovorax sp. (assembly GCA_046351295.1). Lineage (GTDB taxonomy): Bacteria > Myxococcota_A > Polyangia > Polyangiales > Polyangiaceae > JAXLYT01. The sequence goes on along the minus strand of JAXLYT010000013.1, from coordinate 50,869 downwards.
CACGCCCCACCTTCGCTGCTTCTTCGCCGATCCCATCGCGCGCGTGGCGTCGTATCGCCGCGCTCTCGCTGCTCGTCGCATGCTGGCTCGCCACAGGCGGGCTCGCGGCATGCGGGCGCGCCGACATCGCCGACAAGCTACCCTGCGCGACCGACAGCGCTTGCCCCGGCAGCGCCTGCGGCTCCGACGGCTTCTGCGTCAACCCGCCGACCCCCTGCACCTCGGACGACTCCTGCGAGGCCCGCTCGCGCTGCGTGAACGGCTTCTGCCAGCCCACGACCACCTGCACGAGCACGGCCGACTGCGATCCGGGCGAGGTGTGCGTCGACGGCGCATGCACGTCCCAGCCGACCTGCCACGAGAACGCCGACTGCACGAACGACGAGGTGTGCCACGGGGGCGTCTGCGTCGCGGTCGGCGAGTGCGTGGCCGACGCCAACTGCCCGTGCGATCACCGCCCCTGCACGAACCACAAGTGCGGCGATGTCTTCGGCTGCACCGACGGCGGGGTCGAGATGACGATCCCCTGCGTCATCAACGCCGACTGCCCGCCCAAGTACTTCTGCTTCGAGTCCGAGTGCCGCGTGGGGGTCGAGTGCCTGACGCACGCCAATTGCCCCTCCGGGCAGGCCTGCTTCGGCCACCTCTGCTGGCCGTTCTGAAGGGTCGCTCGCGCTGGTCGACGGCGTCCGATCGTCGCGGGCTCAAGAGGCGACGATAAACGCTGTTCGGTCGGCGAATCGTCGGTCGGCCTCCCTCAAGATCGCTGAGGATTCCTCGGTCGACCTCCCTGGCTTCGCGGCCCTCTCGACGCTTTTATCGTCACCCCTTCAGCGCGGAGGCGCGCTCGCCGGGCATGCGGCGCGGACGCGGGCGCGGGCCTCGTCGGCGGTCACGGAGCGCGGCTTGGCGTTACCCCAGTGGGCGAGGATCTTCTCGTAGATGGCGCATGCGGCGGCTCGATCGCCGGTGCCTTCGAGCGCCTTGGCGAGGTGGAGCGGGACCTCCCAGATCGGCCGCGCGCAAGGCTTGAGCGCGTCGCGCAGGAGCGGGATCGCCCGCGCGTGCTGGCCCGCCCGCTCGTAGAGCTCGCCGACCTTCCACGCCAGGTAAGACGGCGGCGGACCCATGTCGTCACGGATCGCGGCGATCGCTGCGTCCACCTCCTCGCGGCTGCCCTCCGACCAGTGGCTCATGCTCCACTCGTCCCAGGCCGGCATCTTCGGGTCATGGGCCTTGGCCTCGGCGACATACCGGGCGCGCTTCTCGACGAGCTCCTTGTGCGACAGGAGGCCGCCCCGGGCCATGACGTAGAGCATGACCAGCGTCGAATCCATCTCGGGAAGGCTCTGCCAGGCGTCCTTGCGCTTGAGGTAGTCGGCCGCGACGCGCGCGGCGCGATCGAGCTGCCCCGTCTCCTTGTAGAGGTAGATCAGGCGGCTGGCGAAGCGGTTGTGGAGATCCTCCCCCGGGTTGGCCTCGATCTCCGGCAACCCCGCGAGCAGCCTCGCCTCGGCGAGATCGAAGCGCCCCTCTGCCACCTCGAGGTCGGCGCGGTCGACGATCTCGATGCCCCTCCGCCTCGCCTCGGACACGAGCGGCCACTTCTGGCGCTGCGCCTCGAGGATGATCTCGGTGGGCCGATCGAGCGCGTAGAGCGCCGAGACCCACACCTCGTAGTTCCAGGGCGTCGGCTTCGCGCCCGTGCTCAGCGCGCGGCGGATGTCCGCCTCCATCTCGGCGCACCGGCCGCGCCGCTCGTGGATGCCGGCGCGCTGCGTGAGGCAGTCCGACGAGCTCGGGGACAGGGCCAGGCAGCGGTCCGTGGCCTGCGCCGCCTCGTCGAAGCGCTCGAGGGTCGACAGGTGGATCGCGAGCGCCGACCAGGCGTCCGCGGACTGGGGGTCGAGCTCGACGGCCTGGAACACGGCGTCAACATCGTCGTCCAGTGTGTCCTGGCTGCTGCAGACGGTGCCGAGGTGCAGGCGGAGCTCGGCGTCGAGGGGGAACCGCTCCGCCGCGGCCCTGAGCCGGTCCTCGCACGCCGCGAGGTCGGGGGGCGTCCAGGCGTAGACGGGCTCGAGCGCCTGGAGCAGCGCCTGATCGCGCTCGTCGAGCGTGGCGCGGCCCCGCACGGCGAGGGCGTAGCGGGCGTGCAAGGCCACCGGGTCCCCGCGAGGGACGGTCATCGCGAGCCGCAGGTGCGCCGCCGCGAACGACGGATCGAGCCGGACCGCCTCCTCGAGGCTCGCCTCCGCCTGACCCCAGTTGGCGTCGTGGAGCGACTGGAGCGCCGCCATGTAGAGCGCGACGGCCTGCGGGCTCGACGATCGAGGCGGTGGCAGATCGGTGATCGCGATCGGCCGCGGCGCGGGCGGGTCCGGCGCGCTCGGCGCGGGGGTGGGCGACGGCGCGCTCGCGGTGACCCAGCGGCCCATGGCGAGGGCGGTGATCAGCCCGAGCGCACCGAGGGCGATCCAGAGCGCGCCTCGACGCTTCACCGCAGGCGGCGCGAGGGCGGGCGCGCTCGGCGCCGCGGGCGCGGTGGGCAAGCTCGGGAGATCGATCGCCTCCGTGGTCTCGTCGAACGACGACCGGGGCGGCGTGACGCGCACGCGATCGAGCGCGAGGGGTGCGGTGCCGGTCGCCGAGATCTCCAGCGGAGAGAGCCGCGGCGGCGTGCGCCCGTCGGGCTCGCCGAGGATCCGGAGCAGCGCGGCGCATGCCTCTCCGCCGTCCTGCATGCGCGCGCCGGGCTCGCGGATCACGCAGCGCTCGAACCAGCCGTCGAAGCCGGGAGGGATCCGGTCCGCCGTGCCGAGCGCCCCGGCCCGCGTGGAGGCGCCGTCGAGCGGCTCGATGAGCAGCTCCCGGACGAGCCTGGGCGCCGAGGGCCCCTGCGCGTCGTTGGCGCAGCGCCAGTAAGGCTTGCCGGTGAGCATCCAGAAGGCCAAAAGCCCGATCGACCAGACATCCGCCGCCGGGGTGATCGCCGCGCTCGTCTCGGTCTGCTCCGGCGCCATCCAGGAGAGCGTGCCCATGGGCTGCGTCGCGCTCGGGTTGGCCTCGGCCACGACCTTGGCGATGCCGAAGTCGAGCACCTTGACGAGGATGTCCGCCCCGCTCCGCCGCGCCGCCGCGACGAAGACGTTGTCGGGCTTGAGATCGCGGTGCACCACGCCCGCGGCATGCGCCGCCCCGAGCGCGTGGCCGAGCTGGCGGAGGATCTCGGCGACCTCGTCGCGGGAGAGCGGGCCGCGCCGCTCGGCGTAGGCGCCGAGGCTCTCCCCTTCGAGCAGCTCCATGGCCATCCACGGCATGCCCGTGGCAGCGTCGACGCCGGCCGCGATCACCTGCACCACGTGATCGCTGGCGATGCGCGCGCCCACCCGGGCCTCGCGCTCGAACCGGCCGCGCCGCGCGGCGTCCTCCACGAGGTGCGGGTGCATCAGCTTGAGCGCGCGCTTCTGGCCCGTGCTGAGCTGCTCCACGGCGTAGACGGCCCCCATGCCGCCTCCCGCGATCGGATGAAGGACGCGGTAATCGGACGCGAAGATGGTCCCGGACGTGAGCCCGACCAGGTCGGCCACGCGCGCGAGCATACCATGATGCGCCGCGCGGGTATCCGCGCCGCGCTGGCCGCGCGATCAGCCCGAGGTCCCCCCCGGGAGCTCGACGCCTGGCACCTCGCGCACCTTCGATCGAGCGCCGTCGAGCCTCGGTGGCAAAGGAGCGCCAACCCTCTTCAACGCTCGTCGGTGAAGCGATAGCCGATGCCGCGCACGGTCTGGACTTGCCCGGCTGCGTCTCCGAGCTTGCTCCGGAGCCGCGTGATGTGCGTGTCCACCGTCCGCGCCGTCACGCCCGCGTTGCTGCCCCAGACGCTCTCCACCAGCGACGCGCGCGAGAGGACCCGGCCCCGGTTACGGTAGAGCCCCACCAGCAGCTTCCACTCGATCAGCGTGAGCGAGACCTCCTGATAGACCCCCTGCGCCGGGTCGCGCGGCGACACCTCGCTTCGAGAGGCGCTCCGCACCCAGGCGCGATGGGCCTCCTCGTCGAGCCGCAAGGCCCCGAGCACGGAGGGCTGCCCCGCGGGCGCAACGCCGTTGCGGCGGAGCACCGCGCGGATCCGGAGGAGCAGCTCGCGCACGCTGAAGGGCTTGGCCACGTAGTCCGAGGCGCCGAGCTCGAACCCCACCACCCGATCCACCTCATCGGCCCGCGCGGTCACGAACATGACGGGGATCGCGCGGGTCAGCGGGTCGCCCTTGAGGGCCCGGCACACCTCGGTGCCCGGCTGGTCGCCGAGCGCCCACGCGAGGAGGATCAGGTCGGGCCGCGCCGCCCGGGTCAGGGCGAGCCCGTGACCGCCCGAGCGAGCGGAGAGCACCTCGTACCCGGCATGCCGGATCTCGTCGATCGGGATCTCGGGCCGATCCTGCTCTCCTTCGATCACCAGAAGCCGCGCCACTTTGCCCGAATACCGGGCCAGGGTGACGTTCGCGTGACGCGCAGGTCACAGACGCGCGAGGAGCCCTCCGCGAGCTCACCGGAGCAGACCGTTCACGGCGTGTAGCTCATGCAGCTCCCCTCCTGGCAGGCCACGGCCGAGTTCATCCCGTTGTAGTCCGTCTGCTTGCCGTCCTCGGTGAGCGTCGGCCCGGTGTTGCAGCCGCAGCCGAGGAGCTGCGACTCGCACTTGGCCTCGGCCTTGTCGAACGCCAGGCTCTCCGAGGCGGCGATACCGATGATCACGTGGGTACCGCAGCAGGTCGCCACGTGCACCTTGAGCACGCAGTCGGTGTCGGCGGCGCAGCTCTTGTCGAAGGTGGGGAACTGCTCGGTGCCGAACTTCGAGCAGTCGACGACCGGATCGCCGCCTCCTCCGCCGGTCGACACCGCGCTCCCGCCTCCGCCGGTCGCGCCTGGATCGCCGCCGTTGCCGGTGGTCACCGATGTGCTCCCACCGGATCCAGCGGTCGACGCGCCGGCTCCGCCGGTCCCGGCGGTCGTCGTCCCGCCGGTGGAGGAGCCCTGGACCTGGGAGCTGCATGCGGTGACCGCGAGGAGCGCCGCCGCGAGGCAAGAGGAGAGCAAACGCGAGGTGATGGGTGCGCAGGCGAGCATGGCCCTGGGGACTGCATGCGATGGGCCAGCTCGATTTCGCCGTGAATCCTCGATCTGCTGCGGAGCGCCGGCGGCGGGCGTCAGTGTGCTGACGTTCGAAAATCAACGCCTCGCGGGCGCGCCCCGGCCCGCGGCCACCTGGGCGCACACGACGAGCAACCCGCGCACCGCCTCGGCGACGACGGAGGGCTCGGCCGACGCGCAGCGCTCCACGCGGCGAGCCGCGGAGGTGATGGGAGGGAAGCCGAAGGTCCCCCCCGATCCGGCGAGCTGGTGTGCCGTCGAGCACAGCGCCGCCCGATCGCCCGCCGCCTCGGCCTGCTCTACCTCGCGGACCCTGTGGACGAGCTCGTCGTAGAAGACATCGAGGAGCTCGGCTATGTCCGGATCGTCGGCCAGGGTGCTGAAGATCGGTTCCATCGAGGCGGAGAACGGCGAGGCCCGCGCGGGCTTGAGGGGGTGGCGCGGGCTCGGCGCGACCTCGGGGCGGTGCGCCGAGGTGGGCAGATCGACGACAGCAGGACGAAATGTCCTCAAGCCTCGCCCGGCTCCTCCGTAGTCGTCTACAGCCGCGAGGGCCCCGCCATGCACCTCGAAGAGTTGAAGCTCGGGAACATCACCATCCTCTCCCCGCGCGATCCTCGCATCGACCGCCGCCGCGCCTCCGATCTCAAGGAGACGGTGGCTCGGCTGGTGGAGCACGATCAGCGCCGGATCATCGTCGATCTGACGAGGGTGGCGTTTATCGACAGCGCCGGGATCGGCGCGCTGCTGAGCGGCCTCAAGCAGGCCGGACCCGGGGGAGAGCTGGCGCTCGCCGCCCCGCGGGAGGCGGTCTCGACGCAGCTCCGGCTGACCCACCTCGATCGGATCTTCCGCTCCTATCCGAGCGTCCGCGCGGCGGTGCGGGCCCTCTCCCAGGCGCGCCCCGCGCGAGGCGTCGAGGAGCCATGATCCGACGCACCTTCGCGATCGACAGCGATCTCGGGCGCGTCGCCGCCCTGGCGGGCGAGGTCAGCGAGGCCTGTCGATCGATGCACATCGCCGCGGCGGACGCGATCCTGGTGGAGATCTGCGTGGTCGAGGCCGTGAACAACGCCATCGAGCATGCGTACCGGGAAGAGCCGGGCCACAGGGTCTTCGTCGACCTCGCGCTCGACGGGGAGCGGGTGACGCTCGAGGTCCGCGACCGCGGCGCGCGCCTCTGCGAGAGCAAGCTCGCGTCCGCGCGGTGCGCCGATCCGACGATCGAGCCCCTCGACAGCCTCCCGGAGCGGGGCATGGGCCTCGCGATCATGAAAGAGGCGATGGAGAGGGTCGCGTACACCTGCGCGGGCGGGATCAACACCCTCTCGCTGTCGCGGCGCGTCGCCCTCACGGCCGGCCCCTCCGCGCCGCGCTGAGCGATCCGCGCGAGGCCTCTTCGACGGCAAATCCGGACGAAAGAGGAGGACGCGCTTCAGTTTCGTCGCGCCCGTCCGTTCGAGGTCTCGGTGGCCCATGACCATGTCTGCGATGCACGCCTCGAGCGGTCCGCCTCGACCGCACCACGTCCTCCTCGTCGATGACAGCGACGCCGTGCGCGCGCTCTACCGCCGCCTGCTCGAGGTGGAGGGCTACCGCGTCAGCGTGGCCCCGGACGGCCCCTCGGCGCTCGCGAGCATGGAAGAGGACGCCCCGGACCTCATCCTGCTCGATCATCAGATGCCGGGGATGAGCGGCGCCGAGGTGCTCCACCGCATCCGGCAGCACCCGGCGCTCGCCACGGTGCCCACCGTCTTCCTCACGGCCTCCGCGCTCGAGGTGGAGGAGGCCTTCGATCTCGGCGCGACCGACTACTTCACCAAGCCGATCGATCGCCGCATGCTCGCCGCGCGCGTCCGCGCCCTCATCGCCAGCCACAGCCACGAGCGGACGCTCCGCCAGGCCCGGGTGCTCGCCGCCGAGCACGAGCACCTGATCCACGAGATCCGGTGCGCGCGATCGGTGCAGCGGGCGCAGCTCCCCGTGCTGCCGCATGTCTGGGACGACTACGCCGTCACCGGCGCCATCGTCCCGTGCAACGACCTCGGCGGCGACACGTTCGACATCCTCCGCGGGCCGACGGGCGAGCTCACCTTGGCCGTGGTCGACGTCTCCGGCCACGGCTTCGCCTCGGCGATGGTCGCGTCGCGGATCCAGGGGATGCTCAAGCTCCTCGTCCACGATCTCGCGCCGAGGGCCGCGCTCGCCGAGCTCAACCGGCTCCTGACCAAGGACACCGACGAGCACTACGCGTGCGTCGCGCTCGTGACCATCGCGGGCGCCAAGGTGCGGGTGATCAACGCCGGGCTGCCGCCGGTGCTCGTCCTCTCGGGCGGGGCGATCGTGTGGCAGGCCGAGGGGAGCGGGTTCCCTCCGGGCCTCCTGCCCGAGGGCGCGTACGACGAGATGGAGCTCTCGTTCGAGCCGGGCATGCGCCTCCTCATCGCGAGCGACGGGCTCGCCGATCCGTTCGGATCGAGCGGCGATGCGCCGCGCTTCGTCGAGAAGCTCGACCTCGCCGATCCGCGGCGACCGCTCGGCCGGGCGACCCCCTCCTCCCTCTCCACCCGCATGCTCGCGCTCTTCGGCGACGCGGGTCTCGCCCAGGAGGACGACGCCACGCTCGTCCTGCTCGAACGCCGGCTTGCGCATCCTTGAGACCCATCCCCCGACCCGGGGCGCGCGCCCCGAGGAGCCACCATGGATATCGACTTTCGAGAACCCCACCCGCTCGTGCTCGTGATGACGCCTATCCTCGAACGGCTCGACGCCGTGAGCGCCGGAGAGCTGCGCGAGATCGTCAAGCCCCGCCTCCACCGGCGGATCCTGGTGGTGATGGACCTCTCTCATGTCCAGAGCATCGACAGCACCGGCCTCGGCGTGCTCGTCTCGTTGCTCAAGGCCCTCCCGCGGGGGGGCCAGCTCAGGCTCGTCCATGTCACGAGGAGCGTGCGATCGCTCCTCAGCCTCACCCGGCTCGATCGGATCTTCCGGATCTTCGAGGATGTGCCGGATGCCCTGATGGCCTTTCAGGCTGCTTGAAGGGGTGAGGCGGGGCCTGACGGGCGGACGTGGTCAACCGTTCGATTTGGGCGGCGGAGGCGGAGGAGATCCGTAGATCGGCTGGCCGCCTCCACCGTCGCTCGGCGCGTCATCGCCTGCGTCCATCGGAGGCGGCGGCGCTCCGTACTTGGCAAAGCCTCCTCCGTCGTCGTCCGGCCCGTCCTTCCCTGCGTCGACGGGAGGCGGAGGATCACCGTAGAGCGCCTGCACCCCACCATCGTCCTCGGGCCCACCATCCGGCTTGGCGCCTCCCAGTCCGCTGCCGCCGTCGGCTCCTCCGGCTCCCGCGCCCGTCCCGGTGGACGTGGCGCCGGTCGACTGCGGGTCGATGATCTCCGCCTCGCAGCCCGTCACCGCCAGCGTCGCGCCGAACACGAAGGCGGCGGCGCGGCTCATCCGCGGCACCGGATCGACCGCCGGGCGCGGCGCGCCGTCGGCGAGCGGAGAGGCGCAGAAGGGACAGGCGATCTCGCCGGCGCGCACGTGGCGCTGGCACGAAGGGCAAGGAATCAAGGGGTGATACATGAACGATCCTCCTCGGGACGGTCGGTGGGCGGGAGAGAGGCAGGGAGAAGAAATCCCTCGCCGGTGCGGGCGACCTCGCGGGCGCGGGCGAACTCGTCCTCCGGAAAAGGCTCTTCCACGATGGCGAAGCGAGCGTAATCGAAGGGCTTGCCCTCCGCGGCGCCGGTGCGCACGATTCGCTCCCTCCGCCCCGCGCGGAGCAGCTCGAGCGCGCGGTGGTGGCAAAAAGGGTTGTTGCCGGGGCGGCCGAAGAGCACGTGGGTCGTCCAGGAGCAGCCAGCCCGGCAGGTGTCGGCGTAATAGCATGTCCGGCAGTGCCCCTCGAGATCGTCCACGGTGCGATCGCGGGTGAAGCGCAGAGCGGGCGCGCGCTCCCAGATCTCCCGCAAACGGTGCTCGCGGATGTTGCCCCCCACGTAATCGGCGGTGGGCAGCGAGGGACAGCCCTTGATATCGCCGTTGGCCTCGATTCCGAGGGTCGAGCGGCCCGCGCCGCAGGAGGAGAGGTGCCCGCGGGGCAAGGTGCCGCGGAGGAGCGACTCGTACGGTCCGAAATACCCGATGTTGTTCCCGGGCCAGAGCCGCACCCTGGCCGCCTTCGCCCGGCGCGCGAGCCGGGCCACCATCGGCATCAGCTCGAGCATCTGATAGGGCTCGAGGAGGAGGCTCGGCTCGTCGGCGGCCCGCCCCATGGCCACGGTGATCTGCACTTGCCACGAGTGGATGCCCGCGGCGACGAGGCGCTCGAAGAGGTCCGGGATCTCGCGCAGATTGGTGCGCCCGATCTGCGTGTTGGCGGAGACCGCCACGCCGGCCTGCCGCAGGTTCTGGATCGCCTGCAAGGCCGACGCGAAGCTCCCCGCCGCGCCGCGGAGCGCGTCGTGCGTCTCCGCGAGCCCGTCGACCGAGACCGACGCGCTCTCGAGCCCGGCGCCCTTGGCGGCCCGCGCTCGCTCGGGCGTGAGCCCGCGCCCGCCCGTGGTCATCGTCGCCGTCATCCCGGCCGCGCGGATCGCCCGGATGATCTCCGTCCAGTCCTCGCGCAGGTACGCCTCACCGCCGATGACCGTCACCTCCTTGACGCCGAGCTCGGCCATCTGCCCCACGAGATCGAGCGCCTCGCGCGTGTCGAGCTCGTCCGGGCGCTCGCGGCCTGCGCGCGATCCGCAGTGGCGACAGGCCAGATCGCAGCGGAGGGTGATCTCCCAGACCGCGTACACCGCCTGCCAGCGCCGATCGATCGGGCGCGTCTCGTCCGCGAGCGGGAGGTGTCTCCGCGACGCTTCGGCCCGGGGCGCGATGGGCAGCGCGCGCGGGCGCGGTCCGAGATCGAGGAGCGACGCCATGGCCCCGCGGATTGTACGAGGAAACGAAGGACTACCGCGGGATTTTGGCGCCTTTGGCCAGCGCACGATGCTCCAGGTTTGTGTCGAGGACTGAAATCCCGGAGCACCGCGGGGATACCCGGATCAGCGCGCGCGCCCGCAAGGGCATCCCCTCAAGGAAAGGTCTGTAAGGACAATTCCGACGGAGAAAGAAATTTTCAAAATTGCAAAATCTCCTCTTGACCTCACCTCCTCGAACGAACGACGGTTGGAGCGTACGTCCCGCACCCGATCGCAGCCTTCCAGCGCTGGAAGACTGCGGCTTTCCTCCGGAGAGCCGGAACGCACAGGCGGCCGGATCCGCTCGGCCGAGCGGTCGAGGTGTCTTTGACGCTCTGCGCCTTCGTCCGTCCTCAACCAAGGAGACCTCCCCATGACGCCTTCGTACCGCTCACGGTCCGCCCGGACCCTGATTCGCACCTCCCTCTTCGCCCTGCTCTCGGTGCCCATCGTCTCGGCGCTCGGCTGCGCCGGCGAGCCCACCGGGCCGTCGCGCCCCGATGGGGTCGACACCCCCGCTGCCGAGGCGGCAGGGGAGGCGCAGGAGCCGATCCAGATCCAGTGCGTGACCGTGCAGCGGGGCAACCACGGCAACGTGGCCGACGCCGAGATCCGCCGCACCGTGGGCACCTCGCTCGCCACCGACGTCGAGGCCAAGACCAACTACGGCGGTCTCGGCACGGCCACGGCCGGATACGTCGCCACCAACAAGAAGCTCCGCAAATCGCTGCTCTCGTTCGACGTGAGCCAGGTGCCTGCGGGCTCCACGGTCACCTCGGCGACCGTGACGCTCAACACCACCAACACCGGGCCCGGCAACGTCAGCGTCCGCGCAGCGAGCGCGCCCTGGGCCGAGAACACGGTCACCTACGCCAACGCCCCCGCGTACGGCCCGGAGATCGCGACCTTCTCCGCCGGCCCGGGCGCGGGCGGCGCGCGCACCTTCGACATCACCGCGCTCGCCTCGTCATGGGTCAACGGCGCGCCCAACAACGGCCTCGTGCTCCTCGAGGAGACCGGCGGCGCCATCGTGTCGACCGCCTTCTCCAGCAGCGAGGCGGCCGACATCGCACAGCGACCCAAGATCGAGGTCTGCTACCAGATCCCCGATCCCTGCGATCCCAACCCCTGCCAGAACGGCGGCACCTGCTCGAACGGCGCGAACGGCACCTTCACGTGCGCCTGCCCGCCGGGCTTTACGGGCGCACTCTGCGATCAAGACGTCGACGAGTGCGCGAACAACCCCTGCCCGGGCACCCTCGATTGCGTGAACACGCCCGGGAGCTTCATGTGCACATGCGCCGCGGGCTGCGACGACAACATCGCATGCACCATCGACTCGTGCGATCCGACCCAGGGCTGCGTCCACGACGCGTCGAGCTGCGGCAACCTGATCTGCGGCACCGTCACCGAGCAGAGCAACAACGCGTTCGTCCCGAGCGACGGCGCCAGCGTGACCGTGGCGTGCAACTTCCCCGGCAACGTGATCAAGGGCACCTCGACGGCCAACGACGGCAGCTATTGCGTGGGCCTCAACAACGGCGAGCTCAACTGCAACAGCTACTTCCTCCAGGCCAGCAAGGTGGGCTTCGACAGCGTGACCAAAGTCGACCCGGGCGATTACAGCATGGTCCCGAACGGCACGGTCTTCGTGGACTTCCAGCTCCACGAGACGGGCTTCGGGACATGCCTCCAGGCGAACTTCGAGGACAACTTCGACGGCGGCAACCTCGGCTGGACCACCACGGCGCCGGACGACGGCGTGGTGTGGCAGCGCAAGGCCAACAACCCGCTCATCATCAACGAGGCCATGGGCGTCTGCGTCGCCCTTCCACCCGACGAGACCTCGTTCTGCGCGATGGCGTCGAGCCCCGCTTGCATCCAGGCCCCCGGCGCGATCTCGAACGCCTACTCGGGCCAGTATGCCTACTGGTTCGGCAACGCCAACTTCGGCACCTACACCGGCAACTTCATGGGTCAGAGCGGCGCCTGCGTGAGCGACAACGGCGGCGAGTCGGGCGCGGGCTCGGGCGACGGCGAGATCAGCGGCGATCTGACCTCGCCCGTGTTCCACCTCCCGGCCGGCGCGGCCACCCTCCAGTTCCGCGCCTGGTGGGAGATCGAGAGCGTCGATCCGCAGCAGTTCGCCTTCGATCGGATGGTCGTCTCGGTGCTCGACGAGGGCGGTGTGCTCACGTCGCTCGGCACGCTCAACCCGGAGATCGACACCAACGGGCCTGCCAATCAGCCCTACTCGTCGGGCGGTTACAACGCCACGCCGGTGTGGAACCTCTACACGATGGACCTCTCGGCCTTCGAGAACCAGAACGTCCGGATCGTCTTCGGCTTCTCCTCCAACGATTCGCTCTACAACGGCTATCGCGGGTGGATGATCGACGACGTGGTCGTCTCCGGCCAGAACTGCCCGCAGTGATCCATCCCTGTCCTCGCCGCGAGGTCAAACCCCTCCTCGCGGCGAGGCCCGCCTGAAATATCCCTTGCTCGCCGGGGAGAACCCGGCCTTCACGAGCTGCGGCCCGAGGCTCGACCCGAGCGCCTCGGCGCCGTCGATCTTCTGGATCAACAACGTCTTGCAGCGGCCCTCGTCGACCAGGGCCGCGAGCGCGCCCACCAGCGCTTCTGCCGACCTCGTCCGCTCGCCCTCGTCCTCCGGCGAGAAGGTCAATAGATCGCTCTCCGAGCGTCCCAGATAGCCAATCAGCTCTCCTCCCCAGAGGATGACCCGCGCGCCCGCGACCCGCTGCGGGCGGCTCTTTCGCGCCTCCCCCTCCCCCTCTTCGCCGCCCGGCCACGGCAGCGCCGCGCCATAGGGGTTGGCCGGATCGGTCACGGAGAGCACCAGCGTCTTCGGTTTGCCCGGCGGATCGCGCAGCGCGCGCAGGCGATCCTCCGCGCCCGGGAGCGCGAACTGGGTCGCGCCGAGGCCGGCCACGAAATAACCGCGCCGGGCCTTCATCGCCTCTTCCATCGCCTTGAGCACGTCGTACACGGCCGAGAAGCCGCCGGGGATACCCTCGGCCTGCACGGCCTCCCGGGTCACGACTCCATGCCTCCCGAGGAGCTTTTGCCCGAGCGCGGCCCGTCGCTGCGTCTCGGTCGGCGCGCTCTCGCTCGACGGCCTGCGGAGGAGCGACCAGCGGCCCTCGCTCCCGGGTGGGCCGGCGCGGCGCGCGCGGAAGGCGGGGATTCGCTCTCTCCTCCGGCCGGGCCGATCGGCGTTGGGGCTCATACGGCTGCGGAGGGGCGCGAGCGTGTCGTTGGTGAGCTCGCCGGCCCACACCAGCTCCCAGAGCGCGGCGAGGAGATCGCCCGGGAAGACGCCGGTGGCCTGCGCGAGATCGGAGAAGAAGAGCGCGCCGCGCTCGGTGAAGAGGGCGCGGAGGCGCGCAGCCAGCGCGCCCTGGGCGGGCTCGATCACCGGGGCGAGCAGCGCGCGATCGGCGGGGAGGAAGAGGGCGATGCGCCCGTCGGTCTCGCCGATGGGCTCGATGCCCATCCAGCAGAGCTCGCCCTCGGCCGAGAGCCGATCGAGATCGCCCGGGAGATAGCGGCTGATCCGTGCCGGCAAGATCTCGCTCTCCAGCGTCGAGAACGGGATCGGCAAGCCCTCGAGCTGCTCCACCACCGCGTAGAGCGCGTCCGCCCCGCCGCGCGGGCGATCGACGCCCTGGAAGGCCGCGAGGAAGCGCGCGAGCGCCGCGGGCGGGACGGGCTCGACCTCCTTGCGCAGGCGCGCGAGCGAGCGGCGCTTGAGCGCGCGGAGCACCTCGGCGTCGCACCATTCGATGCCCCGCCCGCCGGGCCGGATCTCGCCCTCGATCACGCGCCCCGCCGCCGCGAGCCGGCCGAGCACCTCGCGCCCGACCGCCTCGCCGAGCCCGAAGCGCGCGCTCACCTCGGCCACGGTGAACGGGCCGTGCGTGCGGGCGTAGCGGGAGAAGAGATCGCCGAGCGGGTCGGCCACCGCGGCGAGCAGCGCCTTCGGGATCCCCGGCGGGAGCGCGATCCCGAGCGCGTCGCGGAAGCGCGAGGCGTCCTCGGTGGCGATGAAGCGCGCCGAGCCGGCGATGGAGACGGCCACCGCGCGGTGCTCGCGGACGAGCGCGCCGAGCCAGGCCGCGACATCCCCGCCCTTCACGGATCGCCTCGCGATCTCGGCCTCGGAGAGATCGCCCAGCGAGAGGAGCAGGTCGTGGAGGCCATCCGCGCCATCGATCGGTCGCTTGCCGTCGAGGCGCTGCGCGCCCTGCTCGTGCTCGGTCATCGCGGCGACGTCGAGCAGCTCGCGCAGATCGACCTCGCCGAGGAGTTGCCTGAGCTCGGCCGTGTCGACCGAGAGCACCTGGGCCCTGCGCTCGGCGAGCGGGACATCGCCCTCGTAGAGGAAGCTCGCCACGTACGAGAAGAGGAGCGACGCCGAGAAGGGCGAGGCGATGCGCGAGTCGACCGGCACGACGCGGATCTCCTGCGCCTCGATCTGCCGGAGGATCTCGACGAGCCCGGGCAGGTCGAAGACATCGCGCATGCACTCGCGGTACGTCTCCAGGATCATCGGGAACGAGCCGTAGCGGGAGGCGACGGCCAGGAGATCCGCGGCCTTCTTGCGCGTGGCCCAGAGCGGCGAGCGCTGCCCGGGCCTCCGGCGCGGCAACAGCAGCGCGCGGCCGGCGTTCTCCCGGAAGCGCGCCGCGAAGACCGAGGAGCCGCCGAGGCTCTCCACGACCCGGTCCTCGATCTCGTCCGAGGCGGGGAAAAAAGGCTCGATCGGCGGGGGCGCCTCGGTGCCCGGGAGGCGGAAGACCATCCCGTCGTCGGACCACAGCCCGTCGATCTCCTGCCCGCTCTCCTCGCGGAGGCGCGCCAGCACGGCCGTGCACCAGGGCGCATGCACCCGCGCGCCGAAGGGCGAGAGGACGCACACGCGGTAGTCGCCGAGCTCGTCCAGGTAGCGCTCGACGATCACCGCGCGATCGCTCGGCACTTCGCCGACCGCGGCCTTCTGATCATGGATGTACGTCGCGAGGTTTTTCGCCGCGGAGACGTCGAGGCCGTGCTGCGCGCCGAGGCGCTTCTCGGCCTCGTCCTGCGCCATCGCCCCGAGATCGCGGGCGAGCGCGCCGATGGCCCGCCCGAGCTCCAGCGGCCGGCCGGGGCGATCGCCGTGCCAGAAGGGCATCTTCCCGGGCTCGCCCGGCGCGGGGCTCACGAGCACGCGATCGTGGGTGATCGTCTCGACGCGCCACGACGACGCCCCGAGCAAGAACACCTCACCCGGCTTCGTCTCGAAGACCATCTCCTCGTCGAGCTCGCCGACGCGCCGGCTCGACGCGCCGTTCTCCTCGGCGAGGTACACGCCGTAGAGCCCGCGATCGGGGATCGTCCCCGCGTTGACGACCGCGAGGCTCTTCGCCCCGCTCCTCGCCTTCACCTTCCCCGCGCCGCGATCCCAGGTCAGGCGCGGGCGCAGCTCCGCGAACTCGTCCGAGGGATAGCGCCCGCTCAGCATGTCGAGCACGCCCTCGAACGAGCTCACCGGCAGGTCGGCGAAGGGCGCGGCCCCGCGGATGAGCTGGTGCAGCGCGTCCACGTCCATCTCGTCCATCGCGGTGATCGCCACGAGCTGCTGCGCGAGCACGTCGAGCGGATTGCGCGGGTAAAAGGTGGCCTCGACCTGGCCCGTCACCATCCGGGCCGACGTGGCCGCCGAGGCGAGCAGATCGCCGCGGTACTTGGGGAAGATCACGCCGCGCGAGACCGCGCCCACCGCATGCCCCGCGCGCCCGAGGCGCTGGAGCCCCGACGACACCGAGGGCGGCGACTCGATCTGCACCACCAGATCGACCGCGCCGATGTCGAGCCCGAGCTCCAGCGACGAGGTGGCGACGATGGCCGGCAGGTCTCCCTTCTTCAGCCGATCCTCGATCTCGAGCCGTTTTTCCCGGGCGAGCGAGCCATGGTGCGCGAGGCAGATCTCCTGCCCCGCGAGGTCGTTGAGCGCCGCCGCGAGCCGCTCGGAGAGCCTCCGGCTGTTGGCGAAGATCATGGTCGATCGGTGCGCGCGGATCAGCTCGACCAGGCGCGGATGGATCGACGGCCAGATCGACTTCCGCCGCGGCGGCCCCGACGGCTCGCCCGGCGCGCGCGCCTGGATCTGCCCGAGCGTCGCCATGTCGGCCACCGGCACCTCGACCCGCAAATCCCAGGCTTTCTTCACCGAGGCATCGACGATCTCCACGGGTCGCGGGTGCCACACGCCCTCGCCGCCCCCCTTCACCTCGCCGCCGCCGAGCAGGCGCGCCACCTCGTCGAGCGGCCGCTGCGTGGCCGAGAGCCCGACCCGCTGGAGGCTCGCCGCCCCGCGCGGCCGCAGCGCCTCGAGCCGCTCCAGCGAGAGGAAGAGGTGCGCCCCGCGCTTGGTGCCGACCATCGCGTGGATCTCGTCCACGATCACCGTCTCGACCGACGCGAGGATCGTCCGCGCCTGCGAGGTGAGCAGCAAATAGAGCGACTCGGGCGTGGTGATCAAAATGTCCGGCGGCTGCTTCTTGATCTGCGCGCGCTCGGTCGCCGAGCTGTCGCCCGAGCGGACGGCCACCGAGGGGATGCGGTGCAGCGCCCCTTGCCTCGCCGCCTCCGCCGCGATCCCGGCGATCGGCGCGCGCAGGTTCTTCTCGACATCGGCCCCGAGGGCCTTGAGCGGCGAGACGTAGATCACCCGCAGGCGCTCGCGTCGATCCGGCTCGGGCGAAAACATGAGCCGATCGATCGCCGTCAGGAACGCCGCGAGCGTCTTGCCCGATCCGGTCGGCGAGAGGAGCAGAACGGAGCGGCCCGCGAGGATCGGCGCCCACCCCTTGATCTGGGCCGCGGTGGGCCCCGCCGCGAAGGTCTCCGAGAACCAGCGCTCCACGGGTGTATGGAACGCGGCGAGCGCGCCGTGCTCCGCGCCGCGCGCTTCGCCGTCCTTCAGCCGGGGGCTCTTCACCCCGCGACTATACCGGCAAATGCCCGGCAGGCCCCGCTCCGGACGCGCTTCGTGCTAGAGCCCTCGCGCTCCGATCATGCTCCGCTCCCCGCTCCTGCCGATCGCGCTCACCGTCTTCGTCGACGTGCTCGGCCTGACCCTGATGCTGCCCTTGCTCCCCTACTACGCGGAGCATTTCCACGCGACGCCCTTCGTGGTCGGCACGCTCATCGCGAGCTACGCCGTCTGCCAGCTCGTCTCCGGCCCGATCCTCGGCCGCGCCTCCGACCGCCTCGGCCGCAAGCCCGTGCTGCTCGTGAGCCAGATGGGCACCTTCGCGTCGCTGCTGGTGATCGGCTCCGCGAACAGCCTGTGGATGCTCTTCGCCGGCCGGATCATCGACGGCCTGACCGCCGGCAACCTCACCATCGCGCAGGCCTACATCAGCGACGTCACCAAGCCCGAGAACCGCACCAAGGCCTTCGCCCTGATCGGGATCGCCTTCGGATCCGGCTTCCTGATCGGCCCCGCCATCTCCGGCTTCCTCGCCCACCGCTACGGCCTCGCCGCCCCCGCCTTCGGCGCCGCCGCGCTCTCGCTGACCTCGATCATCTTCACCGCGACGCTGCTGCCCTCGACCAAGCCCCCGAAGCCCATGGGCCGCCAGGGCCTGATCGCAACGCTGAGCCGCTTCATGGCCCTGCCCGCGCCGCGCCGGCGCTTGCTGGAGTTCTTCGCGTTCACGCTCTCGTTCGCGAGCTTGACCGGCGGCCTCGCGATGTTCCTGGAGCGCCGCTTCCACTACAACGTGGAGAAGACCGGCCTCGTCTACGCCTACTCGGGCTTCATCGGCGGGATGGTGCAAGGGGGCATCGGGCGGCTGGTGAAGAAGCTCGGAGAGAGCCGGCTCTCGCAGATCGGGTTCGCGACGATGGCGGCTGGCTACTGCTTCCTGGGGCTCACGTATCACTTGCCCGTGCTGCTCGTGCTGGTGACGGTGGCAGGCTTCGGGGTGGCGGTGACGCGGCCATCCCTGACGACGTTGATCACGAAGAGCGTGGGCGCGGACGAGCAGGGCGCGGCGCTCGGCGCGAGCCAGTCGCTGGCGAGCATCTCGCAGATCGTCGCGGCGCCCGCGGTGGGGTTTCTGATCGAGCACGACAAGCTGTTGTTCTACGGGCTCATGGCCGGCGGGTTCGCGCTCGGGGGGCTCTTCCTGGCGATGAAGCCGGACGAGAACGACGCAGGCAGCGCGCCGAAGACGATCGACGCCGGCCCGGCCCCCGAAGGCTGAACGCACATCGGCGCGACATCCCAGCGCGCTCTCGCCGCGTAGCGTGCTTCGCGACATGGCACCGCGCACGGGCCCCGGGCAAACGGGCATGATTCGCGTGGGCCCAGCGTTGTCCACCACAGGCACATGCCATCCGACTACACGCTGCCCTTCGCCGCAGGGCTGTTGCTCGTCGTCCTGGGGGTCCTCCTTTTGCTGGGGCTCGCGCTCCGCCGTCTCGGCGGCTTGCTGCTCCGCCGCCGCTTCCAGGCGCGCCGCCGGCTGCGCTCGGCGGGCCTCGGTCTCATGGCCTTCGGCGCCCTCACCGACGCCGGGAGCCTTCGTGTCCAGCACGCCACGATGGCGCACGCCGTCACCGATCTGGTGATGACCGCAGCGCCCCGCCCACCCGCCGACTGGCGATCCACCGTGACCCCACCGGCGCCCTATCTCCTGCTCGCCGGCGATGTCCACTGTCACATCAACCCTCCCGACTGGTCCGATCACGTGTCGCGCCACCTGCCCGAGACCGTGGCCCTCGCCCGCGCCGAAGGGCTCGATTTCGTCTCCCTCGTACCCCACGTCTTCACCAACTTCTTCGCCGATCCGGCCGAGCGAACAAAGGTCACCTCCTCCCTCGCCGACCTGCGTGCCCGCGTCGACGCGCGCCCACCCGACGACCTGATCCTCGATATCGGGGTGGAGTACATCGACCCGACAGGCCATGTGGGGATGGTCTTCGGCGACGTGAGCGCAGCCCTCGCCTCGACGCCTCTGGACGTGGCCCAGGCCAACCCGGGTGCCTTCTTCGACACCTTCGCTGATCAAGGCGGCATCCTGGTGGTCAATCACCCTCTGTTGACACCGATCCTCCGCGGGGTGCCGCTCGCCTCACTCGATATCTCCTGGCAACCCTTCACCGGCTCTCCGCCCTTCCGGCCGGAGATCGCCGCCGTGAACGCGCGCGCAGGCACCTTCGAGGCGGCCAACCTCTTCGTGAGCGCCTTCCGCGATCGGTTGATGCTCCACGACGCGGAGGTGAGCACACGGGCCGTGCTGCGGCGGCTCGACCAGGAGATCCTTTTGCGGAAACGACGCTTGACCCCGGTGGGCGGCACGGACAGCCATAGCTTCCACCTGCGGCCGATGACCTTCGTGCTCGCCAACGAGCGATCGCACGACGCGATCGGGGAGGCGATCCGGGCGGGGCGCACCTGCATCGGACAGCCGGCGGCGTGTACCTTCGAGGTGGGCGAAGGCGCAGGGTTCTCGCCTGTGGGGAGCAGCTTGCCTGCGTCGGAGCGGGTGTGGGTGCGCGCGCAAGGGCGCTCGATCGCGGTGTTACGGAACGGGGAGCAAGTCGCCGCGCCCTCCAGTGGAGAAGCCGTGGCGGTGGAGGTGGCGGGCGGCAGTTGCTCCGTGCTGCGCGCGGTGGTGGACGGAGGGTATTCCGCGCCCGTGTACGTGGGCTGTCCATTCGCGGACCGGTGAGGCCGCGCGCTTGCCGCACCGTGAGCGCTCACGTCCCCCATCCAACGAGGCGGGACGTGGTATGGGGCGGGCTCGATGCTCGCGACCCGGATCCTGCTCATTCGCCACGGCCAGACCGACGACAACAAGAACCTCGTGTTCCAAGGGCAAGGCGGGCGCGGGCTCAACGCGGAGGGGCGCGCGGAGTGCCAGCGCCTCGCCGAGCGCCTCGCGGGGATGGGTGCGAAGCTCGACGCGATCTTCTGCTCGGATCTGACGCGCGCCCGGGAGTCTGCGGAGATCGTCGCGGCGCCGCTTGGGCTCTCGCCGGTCGCCGACGAGGGGCTGCGCGAGGTGTACCTCGGGAGCTGGGAGGGTCTCGCGCATCAAGAGATCGCGAGCCGCTTTCCGGAGGAGTGGGCGGCGTGGCAGCGCGGGCTCGACATCCGGCGTGGGGGCGGGGAGACGTACGCGGAGCTTGGCGATCGGATGGTCGCGGCCGTCGATCGGATCGCCGGCGGGGCGCACGGAGGCCGGCTCGGCATCGTGTCGCATGGGGGCACGATCAAGGTGTTCGTGGCGCGGGTGCTCGGCGTGGGCGTCGCGAGCCTGCGATCGTTCCAGGTGGCGGCCAACACCTCGGTCAGCGTGGTGGAGCGGCGTGAGGACGGGCGCTACCGCTTGCTCGTGTGGAATGACGTCTCGCACCGGGGCGACGCGCTCGCGGAAGCGCTCGGGAGCTGAGCGCGGGCGTTCCCGCAAGCGACGAGGGGCCGTACGATGGGCCTGCTCATGCGATCGGCGCCCAGCGTCCAGCTCATCCTCTCCCTCGCGGCGTGCTCCGGCGCGCGCGACCGCCCAGGCCCGCGCCCCGACGACGACCCTCCGCGTCCGACCGGGAGCACAGCAGCGCCGATCGCCTCCCCCGCGTGCGTCCCGGAGGGCGTGGAGACACCGCCGCTCGACGAGCGCGGCATGGCCGAAGGAACGCCGGGCGCATGCTGCGACGGGCTCGCGCTCGCGCCCATCTTCAAGGGCTCGATCATCCGCCTCGACGAGTGCGAGCTCGCCCGCCCGGCGCGCTTCTTCTGCGTGCGCTGCGGCGATGGGCGCTGCGGACGCGGCGAGACGATGTGCAACTGCCCCGCCGACTGTCACCTCTGAGCAACCCCGCGCGACAGACGGCGTCAGCGTGGAGCGCTCGATTCTCGCCTCCTGTCGGTGCTATCCTCGGATGAGCAGCCGACGTTACGAGCAGCACGCCTGCAGAGCAGATCCGCGTCGCCCCGCCGAACGCCGCTATGAGCTTCCCCGCGATCGCCTGCGCCTCGATCCGGTGCGCGCCCTGTGGGTGGCCTGCCAGGTAGCGCCGCGCTGCCTCGGCCGCGGCGGCCTGCTTGCCGGCGCGCTGGAGCGCGATGGCGCGCAGGTAGTCGGCCTCGTCGGCGCGCGGATCGCCGGGGTGTGAAGCGGCGAAGGTGTCGAGCTGCTTCTCGCTCTTCAGGTAGTCGCCGCTCCCGAGGGAGCTCATCGCGTCGGCGAACTCGCGCGAGGCCGGGGACAGCGTGGGCGCCGCCTTCGGTGCGGCGCTCGGCTGCGGTGCGGGCGGCTCGGGCGCGGCGGGCGGCTCGGCCGGCTTCGGCGACAGGTGCCCGCTCGCGCGATCGCGCTCGACAGGCGAAGAGGCGCGGAAGGCCACGGGGCCGCCGCTGCGCACGGCGGGTGCGGCGGCGAGCGCGGGCGGCTCGGCGGCTCGATGGCCGGCGGCTCGACGGCCGGGGGCTCGGCGGGCTTCGGCGGATCGGGGGCCTTCGGGGCGGCGTCGTTCGACGCGTGCTCGTCGCCGGTCGACTTCCAGGAGCCGCCGGCGGGGATCACCGCGGAGAAGCCGGCGTAGCGCACCTCGGCCTGGCCCTCGACCACGGTCACGCTCTTGATCCTCCCCTGGTCGGCGACGATGTGGAACGATGTGCCACGGACCTCCACCTCGGCGTCGGTCGTCTTCACCACGAACCGCTCGCTCGGCAGGAGGGGACGCACGTTCACGTCGAGGGCGCCGCTCGTCAGCGTCACCGTGTCGACCTCGGCCGAGGTCGAGCGCTCGTAGCGGGTGCCGCCGGCCGGGTGCACCGAGGTCTGGAGCAGCGCGGGGAGCTGCGGCGTGAGCTGCTGGTGGAGCGCGCGCAGGGGCTGCTCCTCCGGCGCGCCGATGCGGGCCGAGGCCCAGCCGATCGCCGCGGCGAAGGAGAGGGCGGCGGCGAAGGCGAAGACCGGGAAGCGGCGCGGCGCGGCGTGCTGCTCGCCGCCCGACAGCTCGGCGGCGCGGCGGAGCAGGCCGAGGCGGGCCCGCTGGTGCTGGAGCGGCGTCACCGGCTCGTGGGGCGCGCGGATGGCCGCGCCGATGCGGTCGAGATCGTGGGCGAAGGCGGTGCAGGTCGCGCACACCGAGAGGTGCCGCTCCATCGACGCCTGCTCCTGCGGGCCGAGGCGACCGTCGCGCAGGGCCTCCACCAGCGGTAGCTGCTGACATTCGGGCGTCTTCATCGCGCACCTCGCTCCAGCGAACGCCGCAGATCGGCGCGCGCCTCGTGCAATCTCCTCCACACCGTCCCCACCGGGATGCCGAGGGCACGGGCCGCCTCGACGCCGCTCATCCCGTTCCACTCGACCATCACCAGGACGAGCCGCTTGTCCTCGGAAAGGCGGGCGATCGCCGCGTGCAGGCGGGCGTCTTCCTGGGCCTGCGTCGTCGACTCCTCGGGCGTCCTCGGCGCCGTCGAGGGCGCCTTGCCGAAGGACTCGAGCATGTTGCGCAGCCGGCCGAAGCTCCGCCGCTTGCGCCGGAGCATCTGCACCGCCACGCCGAGCAGGAAGGGCCGCGCCGACTCGCGCCCGTCGAACGAGGCCGCCGCCCGCGCCGCGGTGAGGAAGGTCTCCTGCACCAGATCGTCGACGTCGGCCTGGTTGGGCGAGGCGCGGAGCAGGAACTGCCGCACCGACTCGTGATGGCGATCGAACAGCATCCCGAGCGGGCCGAGATCGCCGGCCGCGATCGCCGCGAAGAGCGCAGCGTCGCTCTGCTCGCGGGTGTCGTTGGTGTCGCGTTTCACGGCGTAGATCATCGGGGCGCGAGCTCCACGCCGACCCCGAGGCCCAGGGTATACGACGGAAATGCAGAGAATCGATCGTCTTCGTGGTGGGGCCGCATGTCCCTGGAGAAGCCGCGCGGCGCGATCTCGCCGTCGAGCGCGACCACGGCGCGGAGCAGGCCGGTGATCGGCACCACGGCCCGTGCGTCGAGGCCGACGCGACCGTCGACGCGCGTCTCGTCTTCTCCGTCCGGAACGCCGACGAGCGATCGGGTGACGATGGCCACCGACGGCACCACCGAGGCGCGAAGATCGACCGGACCGAGCGAGAAGGTGCGACCGCCCGAGGCGCCCACGCAGACCTCGGTCATGGTGTTGCCGCCCTCGGAGAGCACGGCGGAGACGCCGTCGTAGCGGACCCACGCGCCCGCGTGCCAGCCGCTGAAGGGCACCGCAGCGCCGGCGGAGATGCCGCCCCAGATCAGGTTGGACTTGCCCGCGTAGCGAGGGGCGATCAGCGCGTCGATCAGCACCCGCGGCTCGGGGAGGCGGGGCGCGGTGTTCGGCGCGTCGCGCGGGGGCGCGGCCGAGGTCGCCGGAGGGGTATCTTCGGCGGGCGCGAGGGGCGGGAGCGGGCGGGCCAGGAGCGCCTCACCGAGGGGCTCGACCTCTTCGGGGGTGGCGATGTCCCGCGCGATCGACCGGCCATCGTCGGTGACGATCGTGAGCCGCGCCCCTTCGTCGTGGAGGGCGAGGACGATCATCCCTCCGCCGCAGCTCCAGGGCTGCCCTTCCGTCGCCGTGGCGAGGATCAACGAGGCCACCGCGTTTCGCCACACCTCGGGCAGGCTGTCCACCCCGGGACCGACCCGCGCTGCCCGGCAAGGCTCGGCCGAGGCAATGCCGACGCCGAAGGCGAGGGCCGCCGCGGCGATCGAGGTCAAGGTGCGGGCAGAGGGCTGCATCACGTGCTTCTTCTGCCCCTTCTCCGCTCGAACGCCAATCCTTCGGCGAATTCGGCGGGCGCCCCCTCGACGAATCCGGCAGGCGCGCCCCCGAGGCCCCGGATCCCCCGTTCACCCCCTGCGGCAGGTCAGGCCGCGTGCTGCTCGATGGCGGCGCGCAGGGCCGAGATCGAGGCGCTTTTCAGGTAGACCACCTTGGCGTCCGCGAGCGACAGGCTCTCGACCTGCTGCCGCAGCGCGTGGGACACCATGGTGACGATGATCACCACGAGCGCGATCTTGCCCACGCCGTGGCGCGCGCCGGGCGGGATCTTGTTCTCGTAATGGCGGAGCGACAGCCCCTTCCGCTCCGCGATCTCGCGGTAGCGGCTCGACAGCCCCCCGCTGCCCCCGATGACCAGCACCGTCTGGTCCTCACGCCCCTTGGTGCTCTTGCTTTCGATCGCCCGAAAACAGATTGGCTCGTTCATGCCAGGGGAGAACAGCAAGCCCCAAGCCAGGCCGCGCAGATCGAAAATGCGCGAGAAAACAAGGCGATCCGATTCTATTCCCATCCAGTTTGGCGCGCCCAAGGGCCCTGTTATGCCATCCTGGCATAACATCTGACAAACGAGCACTCTCGCTGTCAGGATGGTCCCCCGGGGAGCCCTCCCTCAATCCGCGCCGATCTTCGCTCCCCGCAGGCTCAGCAAGCTCTCCCCGATCTCGATCAGCTCCAGCTTGATCTCGTCGCCCTCGCCGTCGACCTTGAGGCGGAGGGGAACGGGGCGCAGCGGGAGGAGGAAGCCCTTGGTCGCCTGGTGGATGGCCTCGGGGTGAATGTCGATCTGTCCGTCGAGGGCCGGGATGCCGGCGAGGCTGACCGAGCCCTGGAGGCGGGCGTCGAAGTCCTGGGCGGCGAGCAGGAGGGGCTCCTTGAAGGTGACCTTGCTCGGCCCGAGCTCGAAGGTGCCCTTGACCTGGCGGAGCTCGAGGGGCGTCTTGTTGGGGTCGTGCTTCTCGCGGGCCCGCTCGAAGGCGCGCGAGAGCAAGGGGTTTTGCAGGGTGACCTTGCGGCGGAGCGCGGGGCGGCCTTGAAAGTCCTTGAGGTCGATCCGGATGGTCCCGGTCAGGGCGCGGGCAAGGGCGTCGAGGTCCACGCCGCGGCCGCGGAGATCGGCGCTGCCCGAGAGGCGGCCGTGCGGGTCCTTGATCTTGCCGGGGGGGAGCTGGGCGAGGTCGAGATCGCTCATCTTGAGGTGGAGATCGGCGGCGGGGCTCTCGGCGAGGTCGACCCAGCTCCGGTCGAGCTCGATCGCCCCGCCCCACAGCTCGGCGCGGAGACGATCGACCTTGATCCGGCCTTTTTCGAGGCCGAGATCGGCGTCGAGGGCGCGGATCGTCTGCCCGCGCGCGGCGATCCGGTCGAGGTGGACATGGCCGGTCACCGGGACGCCGCCGTCTTCGCCGGGCAGCTCGAGCGGCTCGCCCTTCTCGTGGCCGGCGCCGAGGGCGAGCTCTCCGCCGGTGATCTGGAAGCGAACGGCCTTCGGCGAGGGCAGGCCCTCGATGTCGAGGCTGCCCTCGAGGTGGCCGAGGCTGCCGGTGATGTCGATCGCGGAGAGGTGGAGGGTGGCCTCGTCGAGCTTCTGCGGATCGGCGTCGAGGGCGGCGCCGAAGCGGAGGGTGGCGTCGGCGAGGGGGGCGGGCACCCGGCCTTCGAGGAGCGGCATGGCCTGGGTGAGCGCGGTCATCGAGAGCGTGGTGGCGGGCGCCGCGATGTGGAGGTGGTGCGGCTCGGTGGCGAGATCGAGGCCTTCGACGGCGAGGCCGGGGATGTTCACCTTGGCCTTCTGCACGGCTACTTTGTCGCCCTCGCGGGAGAGCGCGAAGGCCACGGACGAGGCCTTGCCCGCCGGCTTGGTGAAGACACCGGCGAGCGAGATCGCGGTGGCGCCGAGGTCGGCGTCGGCCTGGATGGAGACGCTGCCCTTCTGCGCCTCGACGGCGATGGTCGTCGAGGGCGCGCCCGTGAGCAGCACGACGCCGCGCTTGATCCGCGCGTCGCTGAGGGTCGCCTTGGCGTCGAGCCTCGTCTTGCCGGGGCTGCGCCGCACCGTGCCCGAGGCCGCGAGCTTGCCGTCGAGGGTGGCGCTCCCGAGGCGCTCGGCCACCTGCGGGGCCACGCGGAGCAACGAGGCGAGGCCCTCGCCCCTGGCGTCGAAGGCGAGATCGATCTGGTCGCGCCCCTTGATGTCGCCGCGGACACCCGCGGAGAGGCCTGCGAGGCGCACGCTCGCGCGATCGAGGTGGGCGCTGCCGGCGCGCGCGGCCTTGCCCTCGACCTCGACGGCGAGGGGCATGCCGCCCGGCTTGTCGAGCCCGGGCGCGCGGAGGCCGACCTTGCCGAGATCGATCGCGAGCTTGCCTTCGAGCCCGGCGGCGTCGCCGCGGAGCTTCGCGCTGCCCGTGAGCGGGCCCTTGAGCGAGACGCCCGGCGGGCGCTTCGACGGGGGCACGAGCGCGAGCACGACCTCGCTCGGGCCGGCGATGCGCAGCGCGAGCGCCTCGATCGCCGGCGCGACGCCGAGGCCGGCGAGCGCGATCTCGCCCTCGGCCGAGAGGTCGCCGGCATGCGCCATGAGCTTGTCGATCTTCAGCGTGCCCGCGGCGCGCGCGAAGGCGAGGTCGGCCGAGAAGCCCATGGGGACGCCGCCCGGCGAGGGCGTCGAGGCAGGCGCGTCCGGATCGAGGGGCGCGAGCGAATGCACCTCGGCGGCGATCGAGGCATGCGCCTGGTCCCGCGCGCCGCCGCCCTGGATCGCGAGGAGGATCGGGCCGTCGATCGCGACCGGGCGAGGGCGGTAGCCGGCCGGGAGCATGCGGAGGAGGGCCGCGGCGTCGGCAGAAACTTTGAGCTCCAACGATTCGAGGACGGGCGCGGCGCCGAGACCCTTGACGGAGGCGCTCCCCTTGGCGACGGCGGGGCCTAGGCCGATCTCGAAGCGCGGGACGGCGAGCGAGGCCTGCGCGAGGTCGAGCGTCGCGTCGGCGTCGATCGAGGCGGTGAGCGGATCGCCCTGCTCGATCGCCTGGCCCTCGATCTCGCGCCCGAGGCGCACGCCGGCGAGGGCGATCTTGCCGTGGAACGCGACGCTCGCCCCCGGCTCGATGGAGGCGTCCACCAGCACCTCGGCGCCCGTGAGATCGAGCGCCTTGCCCGGATCGACCCGGGCCCACGTGAGGAAGGGCTGTGCCGCGAGGCCGGTGACGTGGAGCTCGATCTTCTTCGGGACGACGCGGGCCCGGGCCGGGGCGCCGGCGGGCGGGGCGAGCTCGACCGCGCCCTGGATGGACGCGGTGGCCGAGGGAGCCGCGGCGGTGAGCGCGACGCGTGAAGGCGCGTCGATCTGGAAGTCGGTGGCGGAGGCGGTGATCGGATCGAGGCGTACGCCGCCGTCGACGCCGCCGCCCGCGCTGAGCAGGCGGAGCTTGGCCGCCTCGACCGCGAGCGTCTTGATCGAGACCTGCACCTCCGGCGGGCGGCCGGGCGGGGCCGCGGCGATCCGGGCCACGATATCGTCGATGGAGAGCCCCTCGGGCGTGCGGACGAGCGTGATCTCGGGGCCGCGCAGGATGAGCTCGTCGATGGCGAGCGAGGCGCCGCGCGAGCGGACGAGCGGCCCGAGCGGGAGCACGAGGCGCGCCTCCGGGACACGGAGCAGGGGCTCGGCGAGCTCACCGTGTTGCCCGGCCGGCGCGGCGATCACGACGTCTTCGACGACGATCGCGCTCGTCAGCCCGAGATCGAGGTGGAGCGGCCCGACCTTGATCTGGCGCCCGATCTTGGCCTCGGCCACCTGGAGCTGATCGACGAGGATCGCGTGGACCCGGGCATCGAGGCCATGCAGGAGATACGCGAGGACGATCACGACGAGCAGCGCGAGGCCGGCCGCAATCTTGGCGAACGTACGGAACACCCGCCGGGCACGCGACGGCGGAGGAGCAGCCGGGGCTCTCAGA
The DNA here is from genome assembly GCA_046351295.1 of Byssovorax sp. GTDB lineage: Bacteria > Myxococcota_A > Polyangia > Polyangiales > Polyangiaceae > JAXLYT01. The sequence goes on along the minus strand of JAXLYT010000013.1, from coordinate 22,958 downwards.
TCAGGCGCAGACACAGATCGCTCACCCTCCTCGGGGTAGCACATCCACCCGCCGTCAGGGACATCCGCAACGATACGCCCGCGTTACTTCTCCCCAAGGCCGCTCGCCGATCCGGACGAGAGAAAAAAACGCAAAGGCGCAAAGACACCAAGGCGCAAAAAGACTCAAAACTGAGCCATTTTTCTCATCTTGCGTCTTTGCGCCTTGGCGTCTTTGCGTTAAATTCTGGGATCGATTCGCGACCGCGTGCCTTCCAGGCGCTCACAAACGCAGGGCGGCAGCAACCTCCACCACATTCTGCGCCCCCCGATCCACCGCATCGAGCGCCCCATACGCCTGCGCCGGCGCCGTCGCTACGTAGCGGAATCGAGGCGTGAGCGTGCCCTCCCCTTCCCCCGCATGCGTCTCCGCAATGTGAAGCGCGAGCGGCGTGATCACCGTGCTCATCAGGCCGACCGGGAGGCCGATCTTGTTCTTCTCGGTGAAGGCCCCTTCGAGCAGGCGGAGCAGGTGGCTGTAGCAGGCGTCGAAGAAATCGAGCAGGCGCGCCTCGCGGCTACCGGCATCGATCCCGGCCGATCCAGGGCGCATCGGCCGCAAATCACCGGGGCCGAGCGTGCCGAGCAGAGCCTTCAGCCGATCGTGGTGAGCGAGCTGGCCGTGGTCTTCCGTGGGGCGTTCGAGCGAGGCGCCTTCGCCCTGGAGGATGATGAGATCGAGGGCACGGAGGGCCGAGGCGACATCGGTGATCGCGAAGTGATCGTCGTCGAAGCTGCGCTGGATCGAGGGGTGCGCGGCGGTGGGCCAGGGCGTGCCGTCCTCGCCGAAGACCTGCCAGAGGCCGAAGCGAAGCGCGTCGTAGAGCTCGCCGATGGTGCCGTAAGAGGCCTGGGGTGGCTGGTAGCGCCGGCCCGAGGGATCGCGATCGATCGGGAGCTCGATGGCAATGAAGGCCTCGATCTGGGCCTCGGTGGCGGGGCCCAGGGTGACGATCAGGCGATCCTTGTGCGAGGGCACGGGGCCGGGGTACGAGGGCGCGGCGCGGCCCGTGAGGCGGGGCGGCTGGCCGAGCGCGTTGACGATGTTGCACGCGAGCTCGACGTGCAGCATCTCCTGGCCGAAGATCGCGAGGAAGGCGTCGGCGGCGCGATCGGCCGCGGCGGAGGCGCCCTGGCGGATCGAGTAGTAGGCCGTGAGATACGCGGGGATGGTGAAGAGCTCGAGCTCGATGGCCGCCTGGACATGCGACCGGAGCTCGGCGAGGGTCCACCGGGGGCTGGGCTCGCTCATGCGTTCAGCGTAGGCGAGCGGCGGCCGGCGATGAAGACGATCGAGCGGCCTTCAGCGCGGGGCGGACAGGTGCTAGAGGGCGGACCGTGGCCAGCAAAGGAAAGCCGTACCGCACCGCGATCATCGGGGGCTTCGAGGTCCTGATCGGACGCGGGGCCGAGGAGAACGACGAGCTCTCGCTCCGGATCGCCGAGCCGAACGACATCTGGCTCCACGTGGCCGGGGGCACGCCCGGCAGCCACGTGATCATCCGCAGCCCGGCGGAGGGCGAGGTCCCGAAGGACGTGGTGGAGAAGGCCGCCGCGGCCGCGGCCTGGTACTCGAAATCGAGGGCCGCCGCGCGGGTGGAGGTGCATGTCTGTCGCGCCCGGGACGTGAGCAAGCCGCGCGGGGCGCCGGCCGGCCTGGTCGAGCTTTCGCGGTGGAAGAGCCTGAAGGTGCGCCCCGCCCTGCCCGAGGGCGCGTCCGACTGAAGGCGTCGCCGCGGGCGCGTCGCCTCGGGCGCCTTGCCGCGAGCGCCTTTCGGGTATGCTGCGCGCCATGAAGCGACTCACCATCGGCACCCGCGCCTGCACCGAGATCTTAGCCCTCCTGGTCCACCTCGCGTGGGCCGACAAGAAGCTCGCCGAGCAGGAGAAGACGGGGCTGCGCGCCGCCGCCGGCGTCTTCAACCTGAGCAAGCAGCAGCGCGAACGGCTCGATCAGGCGATGAAGAGCCCCCTGCCGCTCGACCAGATCCTCCTCGACACGCTCTCGCCGCGCGATCAGGCCTTCGCCTACGTCGCGGCCGCGTGGCTCACGGGCGTGGACCAGGACATCGATCCGCGCGAGCAGGACGCGCTCGACAACACCGCCGCCGCGCTCGGGCTCGACGCGGCCCGCAAGCAGGAGCTGACGCAGATCGCCCGCGATCTCCCGGCCGTGAAGGACAAGGGGAGCTGGGGCGACGCGCTCGTGACGCTCTTCAAGTCGATCCCCGCGCGGCTCGAGGCGCAGCCGCTCGATCAGGTCGAGGTCGCGTTCGAGGACGAGGCCGACTAGGACCGCGCATGCCCACCGCCGAGGACGGCTTCGCGTATCTCTTCTACGGCACGACGGTCCTCGCGCTCGCCTTCTTCCTCCACAAGGTGCTGTGGCTCGTCGCGTACCGGCGCCTCCAGGGCGCGCTGGTGCGCGAGGCGGACAGGAGGCTCCGCGACGACAACGCGGCCACGTTCTCGGCCTGGGAGGAGCTCGCGCATCGATCCTGGGCGAACGCGCTCGGCTCCTCCGACCTCGACGCGCCGGCGTACCTCGAGCGCGTGGAGAAGCGGCTCGACGCGCTCCGGGGCGAGCTGCGATCGAGCCGCAAATCGCTGGAGGAGGCGCTCGGCGGCGCGCTCACGAGCGCCGGGGGGACGGGGTCGAAGAAGCTCACCGTCCTCTCGATCCAGCGGCCTACCCGGGCCGAGGCCGAGCCGCGATTCACGGTGGAGATGGATCTCCGCTTCGCGCCGCTGACGCTGCCCCGCCCGCCGGACAAGCGTCTCTACGAGCTCAAGACGAGCTCGCGCTACAGCCTGCTCCGCCGGGCTCTCGTGTTCTTCTCGGGCGCCGCGGACGTGGTCTACAGCTCGCAGCACGTGGCGCTGATGAGCCAGAACGTCCACCTGCCGACCTCGGTGCTGGTGCGCCGCCTGTCGCTCGTGTTCCTGATCCTCGCCGTGGTGGCGGTCGACATCGTCTTCGGGATCAAGCGCTGGCTCGCCTCGGTGATCGGGCCCCTCGTCGCGGCCCAGGGGCAAGGCGCGCACGCGACGCAGGACGCGGGTTTCTGGAGCCGGAACCTGGCGTCGATCCTCGCGTTCGGCGTGTGGATGGCCTGCTACGGGCTGCTCTACCTCGCGGTCTATTTCCTCATCCGGCGGCGCTACCAGGTGAGCGTGCGGAGGCTCAGGGAGATGATGGCCGAGGAGGCCGAGCGGATGCGCGCGATCCACCGCGAGACGCACGGCGAGCTCGTGCGCTGGGCGCGCGCGTACGGGCGGAGCCTGGACGGGGCGGTGGAGATCAGCCTCCGGCATGCGGAGACGTTGATCGATCACGACATCCACCGGCTGCGGAGGAGGATCGCCGGGCCCTCGCTCTTCGAGGGGGCGAAGACGATCGCGGACTCGCTCTTCCTGCGCCTGCCCGAGTCGCGGGGCGAGGTGCAGGACGTGGCGACGCTCCAGAAGCACTCGCTTCGCCACTACCTCTGGCCGCGCGCCGAGGAGATGAGCTACCAGGCGCGCTTCGCCGAGTACCGCGCGGCGTGGCAGCACCTGCTCTTGTCGATGAGCCAGCTGCGCGGCGAGCGGCCCGATCCGACGGAGGCCCACGCCCTCTGGCAGAGCGCGATCACCTACGCGACCGTGTTCGCGCCCCTCGTGCCGGCGGGCACGGCCGACTCGCTGCGGCAGGCGTACACGCAGATGGTGACCGAATGCGTGGCCGAAACGGAGCGGGATCTGGCCGATCTCGACCGGCGTCTGGCGGAGCTGAAGCGGAGCCTCGACGGGCAGCTCGAGCTCGGCCGGACGCTCGTGCAGTCGAAGGTGGAGCTCGCGAACCAGAAGGTGCAGGGCGCCGTGGCCGAGATGGCCGCGGAGATCATCCGGGTGCGGGAGCAGGCCCGGCTCGAGGCGATGGCCTTCGAGATCTGACAGCGACGACCGGTTGCGTTGATCGTCGCTCTGGACAAAAGCTGCGTCTGCCGCTTGCTCGCGCGCGCGGTTCGGGCGGCGGTGCACGAGCATTGCTTTTCCATCGACAGCCATGACCGCCGCGATGAGAGAGGACACGACGATGAACGATCTTTCCCGAGCCCTCCACGCGCTCCGGCTCACCCCGGACGCCGGCGATCTCGCCGCGGTGCGCGCGGCCCTCGCCTCGCGCCTGCGCGAGGGCGCGGCCGCCGATGGACAAGCCCTGGCCATGCTGCCCGCGTGGCTCGCGCCGCCCTCGCCGGGGCTCGCCGGCGAGGCGGTGGCGATCGACGCGGGCGGGACCAACCTGCGGGCCGCGCGGGTCGAGATCGGCGCGCGGGGCGAGCCCCGGGTGATCGGCGAGGTCGAGGAGGCGCCCTTTCCGGGCAGCGCCGGGCGGCCCGAGGCCACGTGCGACGCGCTCTTCGCGGCGCACGCGGCGCTCGTGGCGCGGCTCGGCGCGCCCCGCGGGTGCCCGATCGGGTACTGCTTCTTCCTACCCGACGCGCGTGTTGCCGAGCGGAGACGCCGTGCTCCTCCGTTGGACGAAGGAGGTCCGCGTCCACGACGTGGAACACCGCGAGGTGGGCGCCCTGCTCCGGCGGCACCTCGCCGCCGCAGGCCTCGATCCCGGGCCGGTGATGGTGCTCAACGACACCATCGCCGCGCTGGCCGCCGGCTCGCTCGGGAGTGGCACCTCCCCCTCGCGCACGGTCGGCCTGATCGTCGGGACCGGGAGCAACATGGGCGCGTACCTGCCGCTCTCGCGGATCACCAAGGTGCGCGCGCCGGGCTGGCCGTCTCCCTTCATGGCCGTCAACTTCGAGTCGGGGGCCTTCTCGCCGCCCGGCCTCGGCGCGGCCGACGACGAGGTGGACGAGCGCTCGGTGAACCCCGGCGCGCAGCGCTTCGAGAAGGCCGTGTCGGGGGCGTACCTCGGCCGGATCTTCTCCGCGGCGGCCCCGCGCCTCGGGATCACCGGCGTGCCCCTGCCGATCGAGTCCGCGGAGGTGTCGCGCCTCGCCGTGGACGCGAAGGGCACGCCCGAGGGCATGCTGGCGCGCGCGCTGCTCGATCGCTCGGCCGATCTCGTGGCCGCCGCGCTCGCCGCCACCGCGGACATGCTCGACGGCGAGGGCGCGCTCGCGGTGGTCGCGGAGGGGAGCTTGATCCAGCGGGGCCCGGGCCACGCGGCGCGGGTCGAGCAGACGCTCGGCGCGATGCTGGGGACGCGACCGATCCTGATCTTCCGCAAGGACGCGAACCTGATCGGGAGCGCGCTCGCGGCGCTCTCGCACGCGGCGAGCGCGACGTGAGCGTCACTCGCCCGAGGCGAGCCGCGCGACGACGCGCTCCAGCGCGTCGATGAAGCGGGGGCGCGCGTTGAGGGCGGGCGCGCGCTCGATCCGCGAGAGCCCCGCGCGCGTCGCCAGGCCGGGGGCCTCGATGTCGAGATCGTAGAGCGTCTCGACATGCTCGGCGACGAAGCCGATCGGGGCGATCACGACCTCCTTGTGGCCGGCCTCGACGAGCTTCGCGAAGGTGGAGGGCAGATCGGGCCCGAGCCACACGCCGCCATCCATCCCCTGGCTCTGGAAGGCGATCCGCGCGGGGTTGCCGCGGGCCTCGACCTTCGCCGCCACGGCCTCGGCCATCGCGCGGAACTCGCGCTCGTAGAGATCACCTGCGTCGATCACCCGCTGGGGCAGGCTGTGGGCGGTGAGGATCACGGGGACCCCGGCGCGATCCGGGAAGCGAGCGAGCGCCTCGTCGATCGTCTCGAGGAAGGCGTCGATCAGCGCGGGCTCGAGCCCCCAGGCCGGCGCGCAGCGGACCTCCATGCCGGGGAAGGCGGCGGCCGCCTCGCGCACGGGCTGGTGGTAGATCTCGACCGACTGGGGCGCGAGCGGGAGCGAGATCACCGTGCGGTGCCCCTCGGCCCACAGCGAGGCCAGCACATCCTGCGGGTACGGCGTCCACAGGCGGCCGGCCACGCGCACCGGCATGCCGACCCGCGCCTCGAGCGCGCGCGCCTGCTCGCCCGTGATCCGCATCAGCGGCGAGCCCCCGATCTTCTGGAAGCGGTGCGTGACCTCGTCGATGATCGCCTGCGGCGTGGGGCGGCCCCGGCGGATGTTCTTCAGGAAGGCGGGGATGTCGGCGAGGTCTTCGACCGTCCCGTGGCACGAGAGCAGGATCGCGGTGGTCACGGCGGCAACCGTAGTGCGGGTCGGAGAAAAATTCGACCGACATGGGTCACCCGCGATCGCGATCCGCCGCTCGCCGGGATGCTGCCCGCGCGGCGATCTCGCTTTGCATCGGCGCCCCGTCATGCTCAATGAGGAGCGTGGGCCCCTGTCTCCCCCGCACCCTGATCCTCGCGGACCTGCACCTCGTCCGCGACACGCCGAAGGCCTTGAGCCACGACCTCGCGCGCTTCGTCGAGGGCCACCCCGGCGCGCGCATCATCGTCGCGGGCGACCTCTTCGATCTGCCGTCGTCCCTGCCACGGATGCCGCGCAACGACGCCGTGGCCGCGGCGCTCGGCGCGCACCCGGAGGCGCGGCGGGCCCTCGGCGATCACCTCGACCGCGGCGGCGAGCTGTGGCTGCTCGGCGGCAACCACGACGCCGAGATGGCCCAGGCCGACTTCCACGAGGCCCTGCTCGGCGCGATCGGGCCGTCCCCGGAGGGGCGCCGGCGCGTCCGCACCTCGCCGTGGTTCTTCCGCGAGGGCGGGCTGCACGTGGAGCACGGCCACCTCTACGACCCCGACAACGCGCCCGCCCACCCGCTCGTCGTCGGGAGGCGCAGCCTGGGCGTGCACTTCGTCGAGGAGTTCGTGGCGCCCGCTGGAGCACAACGTTACCTCCAGGCCAACGATGGAACACCGCTCGAGCTGTTCCTCTCCTCGTTCCGCTGGTACGGCCCACGCGCGCCCCTCGTGATCTACCGCTACTTCCGCGCGGCCTTCCAGGCGGTGCTGCGGAGCGGGCCCTTCTACACGGCCGGGTCGGAGATCGCGCTCGGCCGCGAGCGGGCGCTCGCCTTCGCCGAGGAGCTCGGGCTCGACGCGGGGGAGATCGAGCGCATCCTCGCCCTCGGCGCGACGCCGACGATGGAGAGCCTGAGCCGCACTTTCACGCGGCTCTACTTCGATCGGGTGATCGCGACCGTCGCGATGAGCACCGGGCTCGGCGCGCTCGCCGCGGGCAAGCGTGCGCCCGGCGCGCTGATCCTCGGCCTCGGCGCGCTCCTGATGGGCGCGAGCTGGGCCGCGGGGCACGACCGTTACCGGGGCACGGTGAGCGAGCGGCTCTCGGGGAGCGCGGCGGCGGTGCGCGGCGCCACCGGGGCGAGCCTCGTCGTCTTCGGCCACACGCACCGCGAGGCGCTCGACGAGGGCTACGCCAACACGGGGAGCTTCGCGTTCCCCGCGGGCGCGCCGGGGCGGCCCTACCTGGAGATCGAGGGCGACGCCAAAGCTCCGCGCGCGGTGCGCCGCTACTTCCCCGCGAGCGCGTGATCCCAAGCTCAGCGCGCGTGGGCGGCGAGCGTCGCCTCGACGAGCCCGAGCGCGACCTCGACGTCGCCCGGCGTGAGCGCATCGTCCTCGCCCTCGATCGCGGCGCACAGGTGGGCGCGCCGCTCGGCCGAGAGGATCGCCCGTGATCCGCCGCAGCTCCGGCACACGAGGCCGCCCTCCGCCGCGTCGACGTACGCGCTCGCCCCTTGATCACAAGGCTTTCCACAGCGCACGCAGCGCGAGAGATCGAGCCCCCAGCCGATCGCGCCGAGCAAGCGCAGCCCCATCCCGGCGAGGAGCGCGCGCGGCTCGGGAAGCGCGGGCGACGGCGGCTGATCGAGCGCGTCGAGGAGCAGGTTGACCTCTTCCCACAGCGCGGGCTCCGGCGTGTGCGGCGGCGCGCCCTCGCGCACCCAGCGCAGCGCTTGCCCCGCGGCCTCGAGCTTGCCGAGATCGCCCACGAGCTGGAAACGCGGCCGGAGGATCTGCGCCTCGACGAGCAGCCCCACCTCCTGCCCGGATCGCTCCTCGATCGTGATCGCAAGCAGATGCATCGGCTCGAGCGACGGGAAGCGGCGCGCCGATCGCTGGGCCGAGCGAGCGGTGGCCGACAGGATTCCCCGGGCCTCGGTGAAGAAGGTCACCATCGCATCCGCGTCGCCGAACGGGACCTTCCGGACGAGGAGCGCCTCGGTGCGGAGCCTCTCCCCCCGGGCGCGGGCATGGGCCATCGAACCATTCTCTTGCGCTGAGCCATTGCGAGGCCCTGGCGCGTCTTATTGAAATGGAAGCGGTCGCGCGAAAGCTTGACGCAAAACTTGCCCCTGCGACCGACGATCAGACAAGGCCAGTGGGCGATGCAGCGGCAGACGGCGCGGCAGGGTTCTCGGACAGCTCGGGCGGAATGTCGTGGCCGCGCGGGCGAAGGACGATGCTGAGGGCGAGCGTGAAGAGGATGAGCAGGAGCACGAATGCGATCGCCACGCCGAAGCGTTTCCCCTGCGAGCGCCTGGCCGGGCCCGAGATGGGCAGCGGCGTGACCCAGGCGACCCTGCGGCTGGCCGTGTACCGGGCCAGCACGTCGTCCACCGGAAGGGAGACCGCCCGCGCATAGGCCTTGAGGAACCCACGCACGAAGACCTCGCCCGGGAGGTCGTCGAAATGGTCACCTTCGATGCGTTCTATCGACGCAACGGGGATCCGGGTGGCGCGGGAGACTTCCTCCACGCTCATCGCTCTCCCTTCACGTGTGCGCTTTAGATAGCGGCCGATCGAGTCCATTCCATCTCACCCATTCGTCATTCGATCGCGACCAGTCCTCTGGCCAGGTCAGGCACGGGGTGCGGTCGAGGGTCGCTGGCGGGGCCCTCTCCGCGGCAACGCTACAAGTTACTGATACGTCTGGAGCTGTGCGGCGCAGCGCTGGCCGACCGGCGTCGCGCTCGATAGCTCCCGGCATTTCTCCAGGTCGGCGCGGGCCTCGTCCTTGAGGCCCTGCTTCACGAGCACCCGGGCGCGGGCGCTCCATGCGTCTTGCAAGCGCTTGCACTCGGGGCGATCGGTGTCGATCGCCTTCGAGTACGCCTCGCGCGCGAGGGCGAGCTCGCTCTTCTTCTCGTAGGCGAGGCCGAGGCGGTAGTTGCCCACGCAGAACAGGGGCTGCGCGGCGATGGCCCGGCGGAGCGCCTCGATCGCCTCGTCGGTGCTCCCCTTCTCGAGGTAGGCCCAGCCGAGGTTGCCCCAGGATTTCTCGGGGCTCCCGTAGAGGATGTCACCGGCGAGCGGCTTCAGGACGGCGATCGCGTCGTCGTAGCGCTTCTGGTGGATGAGGATCACCCCGAGGGCGTTCTTCGCGTCCCGGTGATCGGGCATCGCGTCGAGCGCCTTCCGCGCATATTTTTCGGCCTCGTTGAACCGGCAGTCGCTCGATTGCTCGTCGACGGCGCAGAACTGGAGGAGCACGAGCGCACCGAGGTAGGCGGCGTCGGCGTTGTCCTCGTTCAGGGCCAGGGCCTTTTCGACGTGTTCCAGAGCCTCGCGCAGCCGCTGGCCCTGGAAAGCATCGCGCCCGAGGTCGTATTCCGCGAGGGATCGCTGCTCGCCGCCGGTGACGGGACCCTTACCGGCGGAGCAGCCCGCTGAGCTGACCAGGCAACCGAGAAGCGTCAGCGACCAGCCGGTCGCCGTGCTCCATCGCGCTGCGCTGTGTCGTCCGTCGGTCACCGGCCTCGAGCCTCCGTGGCCCCGGTGTCTTCGGGGGGCCGTCGCTGTGGAGCCAGGCTCCACGTCCCTGCTCTGCCTTCGGCATCACCCTGGGGCGAGCGATCGGGAGTCTCCTGAGAGGGTCGAACCGTGGGTATCGCAGATGGGGCGGAGCGTCAACCGTAACGATCTTCACGGGCTCGGTCGATCGTCGATTTTGACGATTATGGTTGATTTTTTGTCCTGAATATGATTGGCGGGCGAGGGTCTGTTCACGCTTCGCCGCGGATCTCGTCCTTCACGCCGAGCAGCGAGTAGAGCCGGCGCATGGCGTCGATGTCCGGCACCTCGAGGCGCTCGTCGTGGACGCGGAGGTACTGGCCCTCGCGGAGGAGCTGCACCGCGCGCTTGACGGTGTCGACATCGAGCCCCACGCGGGTCGACAGCTCCATCGGCGAGATCGAGAAGGCGGCCCCGGCGCCGCCCGCCGCGTCCCGGGCCTGCTGGGCGAGCTTGAGCAGGGCGCTCACCACCTTGGACTGGGTGTCGCTGAGCATCATGATCTCGATCTGATCCTCGGCGTCGCGGAGCCTCCGGACGAGCTGCTGGATGATGCGCACCGAGAGCTCTGGATCGGAGGCGCAGAGGCTCCCGAGCGCGGCTTGATCGAGGGCGAGGGCATGCCCGGGCGAGAGCGCGATGGCGGTGGAGGAGCGGACGCCGCCGGCGATGAGCGCGGTCTCGCCGAAGAGGTCGCCGGCCTTGAGCACCATCAAGCTGCGCTCGACGCCGCGCACGCGCTTGACGAGGCGGACGCGCCCCTCTTCGAGGAGGAAGGCCTCGGCGCCCGCCTCGCCCTCGCGGAAGATGACCTCACCGGCGCTGAAGGTCCGGCCGTAGAGGCGCTCGGGGCGGGTCTCGGGGGCGTCGGTGAGCGTGGGAGGATCGTCCAGGGAGCTCATGAGACGGCGAGCTTAGCCAATGTCGCCGCTCGGGTCGCGCTTCCCGGCGGGCGCCGCGGCCATGGGGCGGGCGTCGGCGTCGCGCAGGTAGAGGGGCTCGACCTCCGCCGGATCGCCGCGATCGCCCGCTTCGAGCCGACGGAGCGCGATCCGGCCGATCGCGGCGGCATCGGGCAAATCGAGAGCGTCGCCGCGGAGCAGGCCGGAGGGAGCTGGATCGAGCGTCGCGAGGACCTCGCCGACCAGGTGAAGGCGAGGCGCAGGCGCAGCTTGCCCCGTGATCGCGAGGGCCGGGAGCGCGCGGGGCGCAGCGGCGGGGCCGTGCACGGCGACGAGACCGGCCGGGCCGCGGGCCCACGCTGCCCAGAACACCTCGTTCTTCTTGGCGTCGATCGCCGAGAGCACGTGATCGCCCGGGGCGATCTCGGTCCGCTCGAAGGCGGCCTCGGCCATGGCTTCGAGCGAGCTCACGCCGACGAGCGGCAGGCCCAGGGCGAGGGCGATGCCCTTGGCCGAGCTGAGCCCCACCCGCACGCCGGTGAACGATCCCGGGCCGATGTCGCAGGCGATCGCGGACAGCTCGGCGCGATCGATCCCGGCGAGCCCGAGGGCCTCGTCGATGGCGTGGAAGATCCGCTCGGCGTGGCCCACGAGGTCGACGTAGGTGGCCGAGCAAGGGGGCTTGCCCGGGAGGAGGACGGCGGCGCTGCCCCGGGCGGTCGTGGTGGAGAGGGCGAGGAGCTTCACGGGCAGACCTTGCTCCCGGGAACGTTGCGGGCGGGCCGATGTCGGCGAATCATGGGCCTGAGCAGGAGGAGCATGGCGCGCGTACTATGGTGGAGCTGGGGGTCGATCCGGAAGGCCTTCGGCGCCGGCGCCGCGTCGATCGTCCTCCACGGCGCGCTCCTCGGCCCTGCCCTGCTCGTCTGCGCGTCGCGCCCCTCGGCCGCCTCCGAGCCCGTCGAGGCCGCCGACCGCTGGGCCGGCCAGACCGCCGCCCTTCAAGGCGAGCGCGTCTACGATGTCAACATCGAGCCCGGTGGTGGACAGAGCAAACCATCGTTGCCCGGTGGTCCCGGCGCGGACCTCGCGCCCTCGCCTCCGTCTCCGCCCTCCCCTCCCGACGCGCCCGCCTCGCCTCCCCCGGAGCCACCGCGCGCGCCTGCTCCCTCGGCTCCGCCAGCGGTCACCTCCGCGCCGGTCGCCCCCTCGTCCACCGCGAGCGCTGCGCGGCCGAGCGCGAAGAAGAGCAAGAGCAAGCCGAGGAAGCCGAAGCCGGCGAGCTCGGCGAGCGAGGGGCCGAGCGCGCCGGGCGGCGAGAAGAACGCGGCCGGCGATCCCGGCGGAGGAGCCGCGGGCGAGAGCGGGGGCTCGTTCGGCGCAGAGGGGCCCGGCGGGGTGCGCGATCTCGGGCGCGCCTTCACCCGCGCCATCCCCCCCGCGGGCCAGGCCGATCCGATCTGGAGCAGCTTGCCGCTCGGCGACGCGGGGACGATCGAGATCATGCTCACCATCGACGAGGGCGGCCACATCAAGGGGAGCGTGCCCCTGACGGAGAGCCCGCCGCGCCACCTCCTGCGCTTGATCGAGCGGACCATGCCGCTGCTCGAGGCCGGGACGTTCGCGTTACAGCGCGGGACGGTGAGCGCGGGCACCGAGGTGCTGCGCGTCCATGTGAGCCTCCACGAGGGTGAGCCGAGCGCGGGCGGGGACGCGACGGGGCTGTCGTTCGCGTTTTCGCGCGGCAAGGGGACGGCGACGTTCACGCAGTCGAGCGGGCGGCGGGTGGAGGTGCTGGTGGAGGTGCGGAAGGTGACGGCCGCGAAGGTCGACGCCAAGGGCGACGAGGGCAAGCCGCCGGGCTGATCGGATTTCGCTTGCCTCGGATGGCCCCTTCGCATCGCCTGATCGCATGGGCGCGAGGCGGTGGATCGTGGCGGCGGCGACGGCGTGGAGCTTGTTGCTCTCGCCGCCCGCGATCGCGCAGGGAACGACGGGGCCTCCGCCGGCCGACAAGGCCGCGCTCGACGACGCGGCGCGGCTGACGGACGAGGGCGTCAAGCTCCAGGAGGCGGGGCGCTACGACGACGCGGTCGCGCGCTTCCAGCAGGCGCTCGCGATCCGCGAGAAGGTGCTCGGGGAGGACAGCTACGACACGGCGGAGGCGGCGAACAACCTCGCCACGATCTACCAGGACAAGGGCGACTACCCGCGCGCCGAGGCGCTGATGAGGCGCACGGTCACCATCGTCGAGAAGCTCCTCGGCCCGGAGGACGCGAACGTCGGGACCGCGCTCAACAACCTCGGCCTGCTGGTGCACCTCGAGGGCGACTACGCGCGCGCCGAGCCGCTCTACCTGCGCGCGCTCGCCATCCGGGAGAAGGCGCTCGGCCCTGAGGACCCCGCCGTGGCCCAGACGGTGAACAACCTGGGCGGGCTCTACAACGGGCAGGGAAACTCGACCCGCGCCGCAACCATGTACGAGCGCGCGCTCGCTATTCGGGAGAAGGCGCTCGGTCCCGACCACCTCGACGTGGCGGGGTCGCTCGACAACCTGGCAGCCCTCTACAGCGAGCGCGGCGAGCCTGCGCGCGCCGAGCCCTTGCAGCAGCGCGCGCTCGCCATCCGCGAGAAGGCGCTCGGCCCCGACCACCCGACCGTGGCGCTCTCGCTCCACAACCTGGCGATGGTCTACCAGAACGAAGGAGACCACGATCAGGCGATCGCGCTGACGGAGCGGGCGCTCGCCATCCGGGAGAAGACGCTCGGGCCGTGGCACCCGGATCTGGCGCTCACCCTCAACAACCTCGGCGCGTTCTACCGGGATCGAGGTGACCATCAACGCGCCGAGAGCGCGAGCCGGCGGGCGCTCGCCATCTGGGAGAAGAGCCTCGGCCCCGATCACTCCCGCGTGGCCATCGGCCTGATCAACCTCGCCCAGCTCCTCGTCGCAGAGGGCAAGCGCGACGAGGCCGAGCCGCTCTACGAGCGCGCGCTCGGCATCCAGATGAAGGCGCTCGGCCCTCGTCACCCGGATGCCGCCGTCGCCCTGTCGAGCCTGGCCGACCTGGTGCAGCAGCGGGGCGACAACGCGCGCGCCGAGGAGCTCTACCAGCGCGCGCTCGAGATCCGCGACAAGCTCGGCTTCGACCACGACGACACCACGGTGTACCTGCGCCGGCTCGGCCTCGCGAAGGCCCGGGCCGGCGACGAGCGCTTCCTGTCCCTGCTCGAACGCGCGGAGGCCATGACGGATCGGCTGAGCATGCCGATCCTCGCGACCGGCTCCGAGGAGCAGAAGCGCCTCTACATGCGCACCGTCCAGGAGCGGACCGAGCAGCTCGTCGGCGTTCACCTCGGCTTCGCGTGGCGGAGCCCGGCCGCGGCCCGCCTCGCGCTCACCGAGATCTTCCGGCGCAAGGGGCGCGTGCTCGACGCGATGACCGACATGTTCGCGAGCCTGCGACGGCACCTGACGCCGGAGGCCCAGGCGCTGCTCGACAAGCTGTCCACCATCGACGGCCAGCTCGCGACCCAGATCTCCCGCGGCCCCGGCGCCTCGCCGCTCGATCGCTACCAGGCGGGAATCACCTCGCTCGAAGCCGAGCGGCGGGCGCTCGAGGCCAAGCTCGGCGCCCTCAGCGCCGATTTCTCCGCCGACCAGCAGCTCGTCGAGACGAGCTACGTGCAGGCCGCCATCCCGGACCGCGCCGCGCTCGTGGAGATCGTCCGGTACCGGCGGGCCCCACCGAAGGCCACCGATGCCTGGGGAGAGCCGCGCTACGCCGCCTACGTGCTCCACCGCCGGGGAGACCCGAAGGCCGTCGATCTCGGCGAGGCCGCGCCCATCGACGCGGCGGTCAAGGCGCTGCGACAGGCGCTCGGCGATCACGATCTGACCCACGATCCCAGGCCCGCGGCGCGCGCCCTCGACCTCCTGGTGATGGACCCGCTCCGCCCGCTCCTCGCCGACGTGCGGCAAGCCCTGCTGAGCCCCGACGCCGATCTCGCCCTCGTGCCGTTCGAGGCGCTGCTCGACGCCGACGGGCACTACGAGGTCACGCGTTTCGCGTTCAGCTACCTCGCCACCGGCCGCGACCTGCTCCGCTTCCGCGGAGAGGCGCCCCGCGCGAGCGAGCGTCCGCTGCTCCTCGGGGACCCAGCGTTCGACGCCGTCACCGATGGATCACAGGAGGCAACGGAGCGCGCCGATGCGACACGTGGGCTCCGCTCGGTGGCCATGATCAAGGGCCCGTTCGAGCGCCTGAAGAGCACCGGCGAGGAGGTGCGGGCCATCGCCCGATTCTTCCCCGACGCCCGGGTGCTGCTCGGCCCCGACGCGACCGAGGGAGCGCTCAAGAGCGCCCGCGCCCCGCGCATCCTCCACCTGTCGACGCACGGCTTCTTCCTGCCCGAGCAGGCCGGCTCGACGCGCGAGGCCGAGAACCCCCTGCTGCGCGCAGGCCTGCTCTTCGCCGGCGCCGATCAGCGACGGAGCCACGCAGACGACGGGATCCTCACCGCTCTGGAAGCCGCGAACCTGGATCTCTACGGGACGCGCCTCGTGGTGCTGGCGACGTGCGAGTCGGGGCTCGGGCAGGCCGTGTCCGGCGACGGGGTGTACGGGATGCGGCGCGCGCTCACCATGGCCGGCGCCGAGACGCAGGTGATGAGCCTGTGGGAGGTGTCATCCGGGGCCACCAAGGCGCTGATGACTCGCTATTACGAGCGGCTCTCGAATGGTGAGGGGCGCGTCCTGGCGATGCGCGACGTGGAGCTCGAGATGCTCGACAACCCGGCGACGGCGCACCCGCACCTGTGGGCGGGGTTCATCGTATCGGGGAGCGGGGCGAGGCTCGATGGAAAGCCGGCGAGCATGTCGTGGCTGCGGGTCGCGCCGGGGGCGCGGGGGTGCGGCTGTGCGCTCGCGGGGGACGCGGCGCCCCGGCCACCCGGGCTCTTGCTCACGGCGGCGCTGTTTTTTGCGCGCCTTGCGCGGCGGCGGGTGACGATTGTTGCCAAGCACCGCGCCCTCTGAATCAATGGCTCGATGCTCCTTCGACTCACGAGCCCGGGCTCGGCGCGAGCCTCCACGGCGCGGAGGAGCGCACCTTTGCACCCAGGGGTCTTCATGAAAACGCTCTCCATCGTCACGTTGCTCGCGGCGTTCGCCGCTCTCTCCGCTGCCTGCGGCAACACACCGGCCGCGAGCCCGGACATCGAAGAGTGTCAGTGGCCGCCGGGCAGCCCTCCGGCCCAGCCGGGCACCTGCCCGCCCAAGTGCGTGTGGAACGGCACGGCCTGCGAGAAGGACCGCGGCATCATCGTCGACAACAAGCCGAAGCCCGCGCCCTGATCGCCGCCGTCGGACAGGGGCGAATGCGCGCTCGGATCACCCGGCGAGCCAGCGCTTCGCCTCGTCGATGAGGATCTTCGTCGGCACGCGCAGGGTCACCGGGGCGCTCTCGATCTCGCCGAGCAAGGCCTCGAGCGCCGCGCGCTCCACCTCTCCCCGCCTCGACAAACGCAGCGTCTCCCAGAGCAGGGCGCCGTAGACCAGGTCCTGATCCTGGTGCTGCTCGGCCACGGCGCCCGCGCTGCGCGCGTCGGCGAGGGCCTCGTCGAAGCGGCCGAGGGCGTCGAGGATCTCGGCGCGGCGCAGCAACGTCAGGGCGCGCGAGCGATCGCCGCGCTGGAGCTGCTCGGCGCGGGTGATGTCCGCGAGGGCCTCGTCGAGCCGGCCGATGCGCTGGAGCGCGCGGCCGCGGATGGAGAGGGCGCGCGCGGAGAGCGCTGGATCGCCGGCCTCGGCGGAGAGCGCGGCGAGGCGCCCGGCCGTCTCCGCGGCGGCCTCGTCGCGATCGGCGCGGAGGAGGAAGGCGGCGCGGTTGATCAGGAGGAGCCGGAGCTGCCCGCGCATCCCGCGCGCCTCGGCCAGCTCGGCGAGCTCGCCGAGGCGGCGGATCGCGGCGTCGAGGTGCCCCAGCTCGGCCTCGATCACCGCGAGATCGCCGGCGATGTGGACCTGTTGCCAGAGGGACGACGCGGATGACGCGATCGCGAGGGCCCGGCGGAGATCGCCCTCGGTCTGGGCCAGATCGCGGTGGTTCGAGGCGTAGCAGAGCTCGGCGCGCAGCACGCGCGCGACGAACTCCATCGACGGATCGGGGGCGAGATCGATGGCCTCGCCGGCGAGGGGCAAGGCCTCTGCTTCGGGCAGCACGCCGGCGAGGGCCATCCGCGCCTCGCAGCGAAGAGCGGGATCGCCGAGCGCGTCGGCGTCTGCGATCAAGGCTGGATCACCGGACGAGCGCGATTGCAGGCCTCGCTCGACCTGGAGGCGCTGCACGCGCCTGCGGACATCGAGCGCTCGCCCTGACGCGCCCCCGAGCGCCGCGGATCGATCTCCGAGGCGATCGAGCCGGCGGCGGGCCTCCTCGAACATCCGGCCCCGGACGAGCGCCGCCGTGGTGTCGAGATCCACGGCGATCCGCGTCTCCGCGACCGGGGTGAGCGCGGCGAGGCGATCGCCGAAATCGACCGCCTCCACGAAGAGCCCGGCGGAGGCGGCCTCGGCGCGCGCGCGGCCGAGCCAGTGGCGGGCCTTGTCGGCGTCGCCGAGCTTCTCGTAGCCGGAGGCGAGGAAGCCCGCTTCGGCATGCCCCTCGCCCGCCGTCGAGAGGTGATCGAGCAGCGCGCGGTGGAGGCGGAAGAACCAGGGCTTCGGGCGCATGAGGTTGAGCGCCGCCTGGCGCACCATCTCCTGCGCGAAGCCGTACTCCTGGCGCTCGCCCGACGCGGTGAGCATGCCGAGGAGCACGAGCGCCTCGAGCGCCACCTCCACCGCGGCCTCGTCCCCGCCGATCGCGAAGAGCACCTCGACCGGCAGGCCGCCGCCGTGGAGCGCCACCGCGGCGAGGGCCTTCTGGGCGGCCCGCGCCTCGGGGCTGCCGGGCTCGAAGCATGCCGCGAGGCGCGCGTCGATCATCTCGGCCACGCCCGGCACCTCGCCGAGCGCGCCGTCCTTCGAGCGGTAGGCGCCGTCGCGGAAGGCGAGGGCCTCCGTCTCCTTCCACGCGAAGAGCGCGTGCACGAGGAAGAAGGGCACCGCGCCCGATCCGCGCACGACCGCGCGCTCGACCTCGGGCCCGATCGGCGCGATGCGGCGCGCGAGCTCGGCGGCGTCGCCCTCGGCGAGCGGGCCGAGATCGATCAGCGAGACCGACGTGCGGGCGCGCGCCCTCGCCTTGGCCATCAGCGCGCGGAGCGCGGGCGTCGGGCTCGGCTCGGTGCGCGCCGCCGCCACCACGAAGAGCTTGCCGGGGCCGCCGATCTCGGGGCGCTCGACGAGGAGCCGGAGCAGGCCGATCGTGTGCGCGTCACCCCACTGGATGTCATCGATCGCGAGCATGAGCGGCTCTTCGGCGCTCGCCCAGAGGATCGCCTCTTCCACCGCCTCGAGCGCCTCGGCCGCCTCGACCGAGCCGGGCAGCGCGTCGGGCGACAGGACGCGCTCGATGGCGTCGCGCACCTGATCGAGCGAGAACGCGCGCTCGATCGGCATGGCCTCGACCGCGCGCAGCAGCGGGCGCAGCGGGCTCTTGCGCTCGGGCGAGCAGCTCATCCGGAGCACGCGGTGCGACGGGAGCGCGGCCGCCTCGATCGCGGCCTCCAGGAGCCGCGTGCGGCCGACGCCGAGGGGGCCGCCGATCAGCGCGACGCGCGCGCCTCCTGCCCCGGCCTCGGCCGCGGCCCGCCGCAGCGAGGCGAGCTCGGCGTCGCGCCCGCAGAGGGGCGGCCGGCGTTCGAGCGGAGGAGGCGCGTCCGGATCGAGCTCGGCCGCGGCGCGCGGCGGAGGGATGGTCGGGCGCCGAGGCGCCGCGGGCAGCGAGGGCTGCGCGGCGGGCGCTGGCCTCGACGGCTCGCCCCCGCTCTCGCTGAACGGGGTCGTCTCCTCGCCGGCGAGCCGCTGGAGCATGCCGCGGAGGCGCTCGAGCTCGCGCGCCACCCACACGGCGTGGCGCGGGCGGGTGCTCGGATCGGGATCGATCAGCGCGCTCACCAGCGCGTCGAGGCTCTGGAACGGCCCGGCCCCGCTCGGTCCGCGCGCGTCGCGATCGGCGCCGGACAGCGCCCTGTCGAGATCGGTCGTGACGTTCGACGGATGCCCGATCGACGGACCGGAGTCGCGCGAGGCCTGATCGGGCAGGGCGCCGCGCCACAGCTTGAACAAGGTCACGCCGAGGGCGAAGAGATCGCTGCCCGGCGAGGGAGGCGCCCCTGCGCGCATGAGCTCGGGCGCCATGTACCCCGGCGTGCCGACGAGCGCGGGGACGAGCTCCACTGTGGGCTCTCCGGCGAGCGCGGAGAGATCCGACGCCGCGCGCGGCCGATCGACGACGATCCCGAAGTCGATGAGCTTGTAGCCCGACGCTCCCTGGAGAATGTTGCCGGGCTTGATATCGCGGTGGACGAGGCCGGCGTCATGCACGGCCGCGAGGGCCCAGGCCACGCTGATCCCCACCTCGATCACGCGGAGCTGATCGGAGGGGCCCGACTCCCGGAGGCGTACGTCGAGGCTCTGTCCCTTGATGTGCTCCATCACGAGGCCCACCACGCCCTCGGCGTCGTCGCGGTAGAGCGAGTAGAAGCGCACGACGTTCGGGTGCTCGACCCGGCAGAGAGCGCGCGCCTCGTCGAGGATCCCGTCGCGCCATTTGCGCGCCTCGATCGAGGTTCGATCGATCCCCTCCGGCAGCAGGAAGAGCTTGATCGCCACCTCGCGGAGCTTCTTGCCGTCGTGGATCTCCTCGGCGAGCCACACGGGCGCGAAGCCGCCCCGGCCGAGCTGCCGGACGAGGCGGAACGGCCCCATGCGTGGCCCCTCGGGTGGAGCGGCGCCGGGCGGCGTGTGAGGGTTCGCGGCGAAGAGAGACATCCCGGGGAATCCAGGATGCTAGCGCGCCTTTCGACCGGCGAGAAAGAGGCGCGGATCAGCTCGTCTTCCAGCGCTCCGCGCCGATCGCGGAGAGCGCGGCCCACACGGCGGAGGCGTCCTCGGGGCGATCGGAGGGCGACTTGGCGAGCATGCGGGCGATGAGATCGTCGAGCGCGGGCGGCACGCCGAGGCACAGCGAGGAGACGCGCGGCGCCTCCTCGTAGAGCACGCGGAAGAGCGCGTCGATCCCGTCGCTGTCGGCGAAGACGGAGCGGCCCGTGAGGCACTTGAAGAGCACACACCCGAGGGCAAAAATGTCCGAGGACGCGTTCATGATCCGCTCGCCGCGGAGCTGCTCGGGCGACATGTACCCGGGGGTGCCGAGCATCGCGCCGGGCGCCGTCAGCTCGAGCTCGCCGCCTCTGGCCCGGGCGAGACCGAAGTCGAGGATCTTCACCCGGCCGACCGATCGATGCTCGAGGAAGAGGTTCGCGGGCTTGAGATCACGATGGATCACACCGTGCTCGTGCGTCACCGCGAGGGCGTCGGCGATGCGGCTGCCGAGCAGCAAGGTCTCGTCGACCGAGAGGGGCCCGCGGCGGAGGCGGCTCGCGAGCGTCTCGCCCTCCAGCCACTCCATCGCCAGGTAGCGATCGCCCGACGCGAGCTTGCCGTGCTGCACGTAGCGCACGATCCCCCGGTGGCGCAGGGACGCGAGGACGCTCGCCTCGCGGGCGAAGCGGAACGCATGCTCCTCGCTGTAGCCGCGGAGGACCTTGATCGCCACGAGCCGGCCGGTGTGCCGATCGAGGGCCCGGTACACGGCGCCCATGCCGCCGCTCGCCGAGAGGCCGCGCAGCTTGAAGCGCTCGCGGTTCTTCGACGACACCGGCGCCTCCTCGATCGGCTCCGCGACGATCGGCGCCACGGCGGGCCGGATGGCGGCGCGGGCGCGGGTGATGGGGCGGATGGGGGCGAGGGGCAGGGTGTCGGGCATCGTGTCCTCCTGCGGGAACGCGAAGCAGATCCCGGGCCAGCCGCAGATCGCCGCGATTCGCAGGGTTTTCTTTCGAGGCGCGACCGATCGGGGGCAGCGCCGCCCCGGGGCGCGCGAGAGGTGCGACCGATCGGTCGCAGCGCCTACTCGGAGGGGTCGTCGCCCCGGAGCCCGAAGCGGCGGATGGCGCGCTGGATATGCTTGCGGTTGACCTTGCACAGCTCGGCCGCGCGCGAGACGTTGCCGCCGGTGCGCTGGAGGGCGAGCTCCACGTACGCCTTCTCGTACGCCTCGGCGACGCGCTCCCGGCCGCTCAGCAAGGGCTCGTCGAGATCGATCGCGGGCGCGGCCGGTGACGAAGGGGGCGCTGCGGGCCCTCCCGCCGCGCCGACGCTGCCGAGGGAGACGGCGCGCGCGACGGCGTTCCGCAGCTCGCGCACGTTGCCCGGCCAGGTCCTCGCGGCGAGCGCGCTCACCTGCTCGTCGCCGAGCCGCGCGCCGCGCGCCCCGCCGAGCTCCGCCTCGAAATGGCGCACGAGCAGCGGGATGTCGCCCTGCCGCTCGCGGAGCGGGGGCAGCGAAACGGGGATCACCGCGAGGCGATAGTAGAGATCCTCGCGGAACCGCCCGCCCTCGACCTCGCGCGCGAGCGAGCGGTTGGTGGCCGCGACCACGCGGACATCGACCTTGCGCGCCACGTTCGCCCCGAGCCGCCGCACCTCGCGGCGTTCGAGCACGCGGAGCAGCTTGGGCTGGAGATCCAGGGGGAGCTCGCCCACCTCGTCGAGGAAGAGCGTCCCGCCGTGGGCCGCCTCGAAGGCGCCCGCGCGATCGCTGATCGCGCCGGTGAAGGCCCCGCGCAGGTGGCCGAAGAGCTCGCTCTCGATGAGCGTGGCCGAGACGGCGGAGCAGTCGAAGACGATGAAGGGCCCGGCGCCGCGCGCGCTCTCGTCGTGGATGGCCTCGGCCACAAGCTCCTTGCCGGTGCCCGTCTCGCCCTCGATGAGCACCGTCGCCTCGCCCGGCGCGATCCGCTCGAGGAGCGCAAACACGCGGCGGATCGCGTCGCTCTTGCCGATCAAAGCGCCGAACCGATCCCGCGTGGAGAGGGGCAGCTCGATCACGTCGCCGGTCATCTGGAGGCGGAGCGAGGTGTCGCCGATCCGGACGGTGGAGTCGGGGCGCGCGTAGGCGTCGCGGATCGACAGATCGTCGATGCGGGTCCCGTTGCGGCTCCCGGCGTCGATGATCCGGATGCTCTCGCCCTCGATGCGCGCGGTGAGGTGCACGCGGCTCACCGTCGGATCGGTGAGCACGAGATCGCACTCCTTGCCGGTGCCGATCGTCGACTGCACGCCTGGCAGATCCGCCACCTTGCCCTGGTCGGGCCCGCTCACGACCTGGAAGCGCAGGGTGCGCGAGAGGAGGCGCGCCTCGCCCTCGGGGCGCGAGACGGGGACAGTGCGCTCATCGGTCATCCGGAGGAGGCGAGTATATCCGAACGCCGCGCCCGCCCGCTCAGTCGAGGTTGTCCGACGTGACCCGCACCCAGATCCGCCGCCCGCCGACCGGCACCAGCGAGACCGACTCCGCCCACACGGCCGGGACGACGATGGGATCGAGCGCGCTCACCACCTCGGCAGGCAGATCGAAGCTCGTCGCCGAGGGAGCGGGGTAGCAATCGACCTCGGCCTTCGACGACATGATGTTGATGTGGAAGCTGTCGGCCCCCTCTCCGCCGGTCCACTGCAAGGTCACCTTCCCGCCCGTGGTTTCGATGCTGCCGCCGCCCGGGGTCGGGACGATGGGGACGACCGCGGCGGGCACGTGCACCGTGGCGAGGGTGGTCGCGGCGAGCCCCGACGCCGAGCCGGCGTTCGTGAGCGTCCAGGTCTTGTCGAAGGCGTCGACGCCCGCTTGCGTGAAGATGTACGAGAAGCCGCCGGTGGTCCCGTCAACGGTGGCATCGAACGTCAACGCCCCGCTCTTCGCGGTGACCGAGGCCCCGAGATCGAGCGTGCCCGGCGGGATCACCCCGACGAAGCTGTCGCCTTCGCCCGTCGCGTGGACATCGCAGTGACCGTCGCCGCGCGTGATCGCGGCCGGCGCGGAGACCGGCTCCGCGTAGAGATCGACCTCGAAGGCGATGCCCTCGCCGAGCCCGCGAAAGAGGATGCGCCCGTCGATTTGATCGACGGTGCCTCCTCCAGCGCCCCCTCCGCCTCCTCCGCTTCCCGCGCCTCCGGTCCCGCTCGAACCGGTCGTCCCGGTGGTCCCGCTGGTGCTCCCCGTGCTGGATCGAGGCTGGGTCGAGGAT
>JAXLYT010000012.1:0-192578 GCA_046351295.1 Byssovorax sp. | reverse complement strand
TCGCGGAAGGCGCCGGTGCGGGCGCGCTCGGCGAGATCGCGGTGCGTGGCGGCGATGATCCGCACGTCCACGCGCCGCTCGCGGGTCGCGCCGACCGCGCGCACCCGGAGCCGCTCGATCACGTCGAGGAGCTTGGCCTGGAGCGCGGGGGACATCTCCGCGACCTCGTCGAGGAACAGCGTGCCGGACGACGCCTCGACGAGGAGCCCCGGGCGATCCTGGGCGGCGCCGGTGAAGGCGCCCCGCACATGGCCGAAGAGCTCGCTCTCGAGGAGCGGCTCGGGCAACGACGCGCAGTTGACGGTGACGAAGGGCCCGGACGCGCGGTCGCTCTGCGCGTGCAGCGTGCGGGCGAGCAGGCTCTTGCCCGTGCCCGTCTCGCCCGTGAGCAGGACGGGCACGTCCGCGCGGGCCACCCGCTCGACGATCTCCAGCACGTCGCGCAGCGCCTTGCTCTCGCCGATGACGCCGGCGGTGGAGAAGCGATCGCGCAGGGTGGAGCGCAGCGCCGAGGCCTCGCGCCGGACGCGGCGATCGTCGAGCGCGCGGCCGAGGAAGAGGACGAGCTCGTCGAGCTTGAAGGGCTTCGTGAGGTAGTGGAACGCGCCGCGGTGGATGGACTCCACGGCCGAGTCGATGGCCCCGTACGCGGTCATCACGATCACCGGCAGATCGGGGATCCGGCGGCGCGAGGCGGCGAGCAGCTCGAGCCCGTCGACCTGGGGCATGCGCAGGTCGGTGACGAGCGCGTCGACCGGCTCCTCGTCGAGGCGCGCGATCGCGGCCTCGCTCGACGCGACGGCGAGCGCCATGTAGCCCCGGTCGGAGAGGCCGTCGGCCAGCATCTCGGCCATCTGGATCTCGTCGTCGACGACGAGCACCACGGGCTTGGTCGGCTCACGCGCAGGCAAGGAGGGCTCCTCGGGACATGATGACGATCCGTCGCGGCGCGCGCCAGCCCCGCGAGGGCCCTCCGAGGGAGCTCAGAGCGCGACGCCGAGGCGCATGAGCAGCTCGTGCTCCGCGGCGTTCTCACCGTTCCTCGTCTTCTGCCGGGCGATCGTGGTGGTGTCGCCGCCGAGGACGTTGAGCACGTAGTTGAAGGTCGCCCGGAAGCGCTTCGAGTACCAGTAGTTGACGCCGATCTCCGGGGAGATCACGTGCGTCGTGCCCACGCTCGGGTTCTTCAGCGCGGGGGTGTCGGTCGTCACCGTCTCCTTGAGGTTGTCGATGCGGGCGGCGACCATCAGCCCGTGGCGCGGGGCGGCGCTCCCGAACTTCTTGAGGCGGGTCGGGAGCTGGAGCCCGGGGTCGCCGATGATCTTGTCGTCCCCGAGGATCCAGCCCCAGAGCTCTCCGTAGGCCGACCACCCGTCGAGCTTGGCGAGGCCGAGCGTCTTCAGCTGGCCCGCCGCCGCGCCGCTGATGTCGTCCTCGTCGAGGTCCATCATCTTGCGGACGTACTCGAAGCGGAAGCCGAAGCGGTGCGCGATGGGGACGTTGAGCTCGAAGGCGTAGGCGTTGACCCCGCCGTGCTGGTGCATCTCGGCGGCGGTCTTCCCGTCGGGGAGCGTCCACCGGGGGTTCAGGACCTGGAAGCCCGCCTGCGTCGTCTGCGTGGCGAGGGCGAGCCCCGTCTCCCCGCGATCGCCCTTCCAGATCGAGCCGCCGATGGTGATCTGCTTGAGCGGCTCGAGGTCGGTGAAGGCGAAGGGCGCCACCCAGGCGCGGCCCATGACATCGAAGTTGTTGTCGACGTTGCGGAAGTTCTGCCCGTCGCCGTTGAACACGCCGAGCGAGTAGTAGACGCCCTTGTTGGCGAGCGGCATCCCGTGCACCATCGCCCCGATCTCCTTGTTGCTCGGGACGCCGAAGGCGCGCACGGTGATCGAGCGCTCCATGAAGTCGAAGTACTTGTCGCTCGTCCTGTTCTCGAGCGTGAAGGGCGCGTCGAACTGGCCCACCTGGAGGATCACTTTGTCCTTGAGCGGCGCCACGGCGACGAAGTCGTCGGTGCTGGCGATGAAGCTCTGGGGGCGCGGATCGGCCCCCGCGGGCGCGCCGAGCGCGAAGTCGCCGGCGATGTTGTAGTAGAACCACGAGCCGACCCACCCCGCGAGCTCGAGCCGCGCGCGGCGGAGCAGGATGGTGTCCTCGGGCATGTCCTTGGTCGGCCGCACGAAGGCGTAGCCGTCGACCTGCAAGCGCCCGTTCGGGAGCAGGACGAACTGGTTGTCCGGCGAGCGGAGGAAGGCCGTCCCGTCGGTGAAGCCGGCGATCGGGTCGCCCGGGCCCATGCCCTCGTCGTCGGCCAGCGCCGCCGGTGCCCCGATCGCGCTCGCGGCGAGCAGGGCGAGCGCGCCGGCCGCCCCACGGCCCCAGGGCGCGCTCCGCGGCGCAGCGCCCTCTCGATCGTCCCCACCGCGTTGCCTGCTGCTCATGATCATCCTCCTCGAACGACCCCACCGGCCGCCGCCCATGTTCGAGCGGTCCGGCGATCTCGGCGGAGGTGCCGCGTACTGTCGGCGCGACATGTGTCGTTCCGGTGACGGCGCACTGTCTGCACAACGACGGTGCGATTGCAATCCGCCTTCAGATTACCGCCGGGCCGAGGCGTCTCGATCGCCGGGGTCGCGCACGCCGGGAGCGCCCTTGTCGGCGAAGTACATCCGCAGCATGTCGCTCGCGAGGTTGGTGGCCTTCACCCGCCACTTGAGGTGGTTGGCCACCATCACCGAGATCGCCACCTCGGGCTTGCGGCTCGGGGCGAAGCCGACGAACCAGGTGTAGTAGGGCCCGTCCTCGGCGGCCTTGATCAAGGTCCCCGTCTTGCCGGCCACGTGGATGTCCGGGAGGTACGATTTGCCGTTCTTGTCGTGGAACGACTTGTAGCTCGTGCCGTTGTCGACGGTGTTCTCCATCATCGTCGTGATCTGCCCGGCGACGTTCTCCTCCATCACCCGGCGCAGCACCTGCCGGCCCGTCTGGCCCTTGTAGATCTCGCCGACCTCGTCCTTGACGCTGTTGACCATGAACATCCGCACCATCTCGCCGCCGTTGGCGACCGTCATGGCGATGTTCGCCCCCTCGAAGGGAGAGAGCGTGGAGTTCCAGAAGCCCGCGGCGGTGCGCGCGTAGCCGAGCTCGTCGCTCGGGAAGCTCAGCGTGCTCTGCGCGATCTTCACGTCGAAGGGCAGGTCCTGCCCCCAGCCGTAGCGGTTCGCGGTCGCGGTGATCTTGTCGCGATCGAGGTGCTTGAGCGCGAGGCGCGCGAAGACGGTGTTGAGGCTCCGCCCCATGGCCTGGGCGATCGTCGCGCACCACTTGTCGCGCTTCTTGTCGTCCACGAGGTCGATCGCCTTGATCGCGTGCTCGCCGCCCGAGTAGCACTGCTTGGTGTTGGGCCCGAGGCCGGCCTCGACGAGGGCCGTGGCGGTGATGATCTTGAACACGCTCGCCGTCGGCGCGGTGGCTTCGCTCGCGATGTCGCGCACCGGACCGTCGTCGACGTGGTTGGCCCAGACGAGGACCTTGCCGGTCTTCACGTCGGTCATGACGATCGCCCCCTCCGGCACGTGGCCGCCGCGGAGGAAGGCCTGGGCCGCGCGCTGGTACTTCGGCACGAGGGTCAGCTCGACCTTGCGATCGCCGTGGGCGGGCGCGGTGACGGTGTTGCCCCGGTCGTCGATCTTGGTCAGATCGATGTCCGTGAGGGGCGGCGGCGTGACCTGTCGGGTGGTGACGGCGGCGCCGGGCGCGGCCGCCTTGGTCTTGGCGAGGAGGTCGGCGAGCTTCTCGTCGTTCTTGCGAAGGAACGGCAAGCTGACGCCGACCAGACCGGCGGCGAGACCGATGGCGATCCACTGGCGCATCGGGGACGGGGTTACCCGGGGATGATGCGATGGGCCAAGAACCCGGGGAGCGATGGGCGAAGATCCTTCGCTCGGGAGGCGCCTCAGCGCTCCGTCCTCGGGACGTCCCGCGGCTCGAAGCAGGTGCGGCAGCGGGCCTCGTAGGCCTCGGCGCCGCCGACGAGCACGGTGGTCGCCTTCGGGATGAGCCGCTGCGATCGGCTCGCGGGCCCGCCGCACACGGTGCACACGGCGTGGACCTTGGTGACCTCCTCGGCGATCGCCATTAGCTCGGGCATGGGCGGGAAGGGGCGCCCCAGGTAGTCCTGATCCAGGCCGGCGGCGATCACGCGCATCCCGCGGTTGGCCAGGCGCTCGCACACCTCGACGATCCCCCGGTCGAAGAACTGGGCCTCGTCGATGGCCACGACCTGTGTGTCCTCGTCGACCCGCTCCTCGAGGCTCTGGCTGGTGGCGACGGCCACCGCGTCCACCGCCACCGCCTCGTGGGTGACGATCCGCGTCGGATCGTAGCGATCGTCGATGCGCGGCTTGAAGGCCTGGACCCTCTGCCGGGCGAAGAGGGCCCGCTTGAGCCGCCGGATCAGCTCCTCGGTCTTGCCGCTGAACATCGATCCGGTGATGACCTCCACGGTCCCCGCCCCGCGGAAGGCGTAGCGCAGGGCCGGGTCATGGCTGGGGCGATCGGGGCTGTGGCGTTCACGGTCGGGAGGCGGCGGCACGACGGCGGCAGACTCCGTCCTCCGCGCCGGGCGGGCAAGGGCGAACCTCCTCTCTCGCACGGACGCCGCGAAATGCCCTCCCCACGCGCGCGTCGAGCACCCCCCGGGGCCGCGCCGACGGGCGAGGCGAAGCTCGGCAACGCCCCGACAGCGCGCCTCGCCGGGGCGCAGCTTCAGCCCGGATCTCCGCGATATCGTGGAAGAAACCGGATGGTCTCGTCACGTGAGGTGCGCCCGCGGCTCGCCCGCCCCGATTCCTCGTAAATCAGCACACCCGTGGTTGTGCGCGACAGCGCCCACCGTGCTAGCATGGCCATGTGCAGGTCGTGCTCCGTAAGATTGGGCGAGGATCGCGCGCCGTGATTGGCCGGCTCGTTCGTGCTCCACGGAAAGGCTCGGTCGTCGTGATCGAGTTCTCCGACGGGATGCACGAGTACGTCACCACCCCGGTCAAGCGCGTGCTTCGACTGGCCGGGCGCGAGGTCTTCTACATCGAGACCGCCAACTCGCGTTATCGCCTCGAGGTGCGCGGCCGCGAAGCCGCCCAGCTCGACGACGCCGTCGGCAAGGGCTGAAGCGCGCCGCCGCCCTCGCGAGCGCGCGCAGAGCACCCACGATCCGCAGGCGCGCGCGATCCTCAGCTTCGCGAGCGCGCGATCTCATCAAAAAGCAGGCGAGGCCCTTGCTCTTTCGCCTTTCCTTGGGCAAAGTTGCCGCCCTTTACCCGCTTTTTGCGGGTTATTTCGAGGAGACCTCGCACCGATGGGCAAGCACGACAACCGCAACTCGATGAAGATGAAGCGCCGGAAGGCCCAGGCCAAGAAGAAGGCCCGCGACGCGCGCCCGGCCGCTCCCGCCGCCGAGGCCGCCGCCCCGGCGAAGAAGGCGCGCGCCCCCAAGGCCGCCCCCGCCGCCAGCGAGTGAGCCTCCCCGTGCGATCACGACGCGAGCGATTGCGCCGCGCGTGATCGCGGATGGGGCGTCGCGACGATTGCGATCACAACGGTTGTGATCGCAACCGTTGCGATCGCAATCGATCACTCGTCGCTGCTGTAGATCACCCGCGTCTGGAAGCGCGGCAGCCCCGGCGCCACCGCGCTCGCCGAGCCCTCGGCGGCGGGCTTGTCGCGCTTGTCGGCATCGCCGCCCTTCTTGGCCTCGGCGAGCAAGCCCGGGTCTCCGCCCTTCTCCTCCTCCGACATCAAGAGCCACGAGCCGCTCTCGTCCTTCCAGTGCTGGAGCACGCTCGTGCTCGCCACCGTCGCCTGATCGGGCCGCTGCCAGGTGACGTTCACCATCACCTCGGCCTCGCTGCTCTTCAGCAGGTTCATCCCCGCCATCTCCAGGTCGACGATCCGCACGGTGCGCCCCCACCCCGCATGCGCCTTGCCCCACACGTCGCGCGCCTTCGGCCCCACGTGCTCGAGGGCGATGTCCATCCGGCCAAAGCGGGTGGCGTTGTTCAGCTCGTTCGCGGACTCGGAGAGGCGCGGCCCGGGCGAGACGGGCGAGAAGCAGGCGCCGAGCGAGAGGGCTGCGAGGGCGAGGAGGCTATGGGAGGCGCGCTTCATTCGGGTCACCGCTAGCGGACGAACGTTGGAGGGCCAACTTTTTCGCGCGCCCGAGCAGCGTTTGGGCTGGCTAGAACGCGCCGGAGGCGACGAAGTACGGCAGCCCGCTCGGGTAGGCCTCGGGGCTGAAGCCGTAAGCGTAGCCGATGCGGAACTGGGTGTTGAGCACGTACGCGAGCGTCGTGCCGAGCCAGATCTCCGCGCCGATGGAGGTGTGGAGCTGGGGCGAGTAGACGATCTCGCCGCTCCGGAAGAACGCGAGCTTGTGGAAATGGAAATCGTCGAAGGCGCCGCCCCAGTCGCAGAACAGGGCGCCGTCGATGCGCCGTAGATAGAAGGGCAACGTGGAGATGCCGTGATCGACCTTCAGGATCGGCGCGCGGTACTCGATGTTCTGGAGGAAGTAGGAGAGGCCCGAGTAGGCGCGCGCCGGGTAGCCGCGCAGGACGAAGGCGCCGTTGAACACACCGGAGAGGATCGTGCTCGGCAGATCGTTGTTGTCGAGGTCGTAGCCGCCGACGGAGTAGGTGCCGTAGCGCGGGTAGCTCCCGGTGGAGATCGCGGCGCCGGCGCGGAGGGCCAGGGTGTGGTGGCCGGGCCAGGGCATGGGGATGTACCCGTAGATCGAGCTGTTGATCGCACGGGCGGTGTAGCTCGATCCGACGTAGGGACCGCCGTAGTCGAGGCCGACCGAGAAAGAGACGCCGCGCGCGGGGCCGGCCGTCTCGACGCTGCCCTCGACGGCGGAGTACGAGTAGCCGAGGTGGAGGATGTTGATGTTCCCCGTCGCGGGCTCCTTCGGCACCGTGGAGTACGGATCGACCTTGCTCCCGAAGGGGAGCGCGCCGTGGAAGTGCGCCGCGCTGAACGAGAGGCCGATGTTGTGGGTCGCGAAGTCCTCGTAGAGCGGGTACGAGACGCTCGCGGTGATACCGTCGTTGATCTCGTCGTACGTGACCTTGTGATCGTTGAGCACGTACCCGCTGCGCGGCACCACGTTGTGGAAGTAGCGGACGCCCAGGTTCACGGGCAGCCGGTCGTACGAGTACGAGAGCGAGACGGCCGGCTCGGGCGCCTTGGGGTCGACGGTCAGCGTCGCGTCGAGGCTGTGGATCCCGACGATATCCGACGTGCTGATGCTCACCGTCAGCGCGTTGTCGCTGTAGTTGCCGGGCTTGTAGTCGAGCGTGTACTGGTGCGGGAAGAAGGTGGGGAGCGGGTTGTACGGCGAGCGCTTCATCGCCACGCCGAGGGGCTCCGCCGGCGGGTCGGGGCGATCGGCCGGCGCGGGCGGAGCGTCCAGAAACCTCGCGCGATCGAGCGGCATCACGAAGAGGTCGTGGCCGTACGAGGTGTACCCGACGTAGGCGAGCGTCTTGCCATCGGCGCTCACGGCCGGCTGCATCGCGCCCGTCTTGACGTTGGTGACCTGGAGCAAGGCCCCCTTGTCCACGTCGTAGGCGTAGATGTTGAAGACGCCGGTGCGATCCGAGGCGAAGTAGATCGTCTTTCCGTCGGGCGCCCACACCGGGTTCATGTCCATCGCGCGATCGTGGGCGATCTCCTTGAACGTGCCCGTCTTCACGTCGACGATGCGCACGTCGCGGTAGCCGCCCGCAGCCCACGCGCTGTACGCGACCGTCTTTCCATCGGGCGAGAAGCGCGGCGTGTAGGCCTGATCGAAGCGCCCCGAGGGCACGAGATCGCGGCGCCCCACGATCTCTCCCTCCGGCGAGAGCTCGGCGATCTCCAGGTACGTGGTGCCCCGCCCGTTGACGGTGAAGACGATCGAGCGCCCGTCGGGGGCGATGTCCGCGTACTGCGCGCGCAGGCCCACGGTGAGCTGCTTCCTGGCCCGCTCGCTCCCGTTCGGGGCGCGCTCGCCGCGCGTGACGCGGAAGAGGTCGTCGCGATCGTAGAGGTTCCTGAACGTCGAGATGCTGTGGAAGACGAGATCGCCCGCGGGCGTGAAGGTGGGGCTGGAGCTGCCGTTGGTGCGCGCCCACAGCGTCTCCCTGCGCTCGCCCTTCGCGGGCGCGTCGACGGGGATGTGCCAGATGCCGCTCCGCTCGTCGGAGTCGTCGCGGAAGTACACGAGCTCCTCGCCCTTGCCTTCCCGCGCGTTCGCCGGGACGAAGCGCGGGTAGAGCACGGTGCGCCCGTGCGAGGTGATCCGCGTCCCCTCGCGCAGCCCGCGCTTCTCGATCGCGCGGACCTGCTCGGCGTAGAGGCGCTTGATGTAGTCCTTGAAGCCCTCGAAGAGCTCCACGTACGTCTTGCCCGTGGCGCGGCGGATCGTCCGGTTGATCCCGAGCGGGACGAGCGTGCCGCCGTAGTCGGCGGAGACGGCGCGCATCACGTTCGGCCCGTAGATGTCGGTGATCCAGCGCAAAA
The DNA here is from genome assembly GCA_046351295.1 of Byssovorax sp. Classification (GTDB taxonomy): domain Bacteria; phylum Myxococcota_A; class Polyangia; order Polyangiales; family Polyangiaceae; genus JAXLYT01. The sequence continues at coordinate 184,019 of JAXLYT010000012.1, read as the reverse complement.
AGCGCGACCCGTAGATGTACCAGAGGTTCCCGCCCGGGTAGCGGTACGCGTTCGACGAGATCTGATCGAGCCCCGCGATCCGGTCGTCGAGGACGTCGGCGCGCAGGTACATGTCCCAGAGGCTCGACCGGATCCGGCCGCCGCTGGTGAGCGCCGACTCCGTCATGGTGGCGAGCCCCTCGAGCAGCCAGCGCGGCTGGGCCTGGTTGGGCGAGTAGATCTTGCCGAGCACCACGTTGACCACCGCGGGCACGCCCGAGATGTTGTCGGTGTGCGCGATGTGCGTGTACTCGTGCGTGAGGAGCGTGAGGTACCAGTCCTCGTAGTCACCGAGCGCGGAGAGGTCGTCCGGCGCCGTCGCGTAGAGGCGGATGGTGTTGTACGGCAGCGCCGTCGCCGACCCGTTGGCCCCGTCGGTGTCGTCGGTGATCGCGATCTCGGTCTTGCTCTTCGGCACGTAGCCGAGCGCGGGACCGACGCGCGAGAGGATGCCCTCGCCGAGCTCGGCCACGCGGCGCGCGGCCGGCTCCAGCCGATCCGGGTAGTGGACCCGGAAGTGCTCGGTCTCGACCGTCCACCAGGTCAGGTCCGGATCGCCCGTGGCGCGCGCCGCCCGCGGCGCCGCGACGAGCAGCAGCGCGGCGGCGATGCCGGCAAGGCGGGCGCCGGGAGACGGACGGGTCACGGATGGTTCACGATCACGATCACAGATCGTCGTAGAACATCGGCTCGCGGTTGCGCGTGTACCGGTAGACGAGCTGGCGCCCCTCGGGCGAGATCTGGGTGAAGCGGGCGCCGAAGCCGGGATCGGCGTCCCCGCCGCGCCCCTCGCGCGTCCACTGCACGACGGCGGTGGCGGTGAACTCGTAGTCGCCGGGGAGGAGGATGCGCAGGTTCACCGGCGTGCCGATCTTCGGGATCTTGTAGGTCGCGGCGAAGATGCCTCCGTGCTCGATCACGTCGTTGCCGCCGAGCCCCTTGTAGAAATTCGACGAGCTGTGGATGCCCAGCTCGACATCGATGAGCGGGCCCGCGACCGCGCGCTGCGCCCCCGTCGGCACCACCGCCGAGGCCTGCCGCGCAGGCTGGGGCGCGGCCTGCGGCGCAGGCTGCGGGGCCGCTTGCGGCGCAGGTTGCGGCGCGTACGGCGACGGCTGCGGCGCGTACGGCGACGGCTGCGGCGCGACCTGCGCGACGGGCTGAGGCGCAGGCTGCGGCGCGGCGGCCTGCGGCTGCGCGTACGCCGGCTGCGCGGCGAACGCCTGCGGAGACGCAGGCTGGGTGGCGAGCGCCGGGTTGCCCGTCGCGATCGGGAGCGTCTGTCCGAAGCCCCCCTGCTGGAGCGGCTGGGTCGCGTATCCCCAGGCCGGATCTTGCGCGGCCTGCGGCTGCGGCGCGGCTTGCGGCACCGGCTGCGGCGCCGCTGCAGGCGGTGCCTGGATGGGCAGCGTCCCTCCGCGCACGAGCGGGATCGGGATGTCGGAGACCTGCGGCGCAGGCGCGGGAGCGACCGCGACAGGCGCCGGCGCGACCGCCACGGGCACCGGCGCGACCGCCACGGGCACCGGCGCGACGGGCACGACCGCCACGGGCGCGATCGCCACGGGCGCAGGCGCCGCCGGCGGCGTGTACCGCGCGAGCGCGTGCACCTTGCTCAGCGACCCGGCGATCGCCTCGAGCACCTGATCGACCGCGGGGTGGTCGTCGCCGACCGCCTGCACCTTGGCCATCGCGGTCCGCACGCTGGCGAGCGCCACGTCGCGGCCCTCCAGGTTCTCGCCGTTGGTGCGCTGGATCCGGTGCAGCACGCTCATCGCCTCGGCGATCGGCTCGGCGACCTCCATCAGCGCGTCGGGGATCTGAGCGTCGGCCTGGAGCGCCTTCAGCGCGTTGGCGAGGTGCTCGCGGGCGACTTTGGCAAGCTGTACTGCTTCCGACATCGAATTCGACCTCCGGGATGGCCCAGGGACACCGGCGCGCCTCCGCCGGTAGCCCGCCGGAGCACCGCGCCGCTCTTGTGACGGCCAGCCTACCACCAAGGACGACCCGGGGAGGAAGAGGGCCGCGCGCTCATTTGCACCGGACCCCTCACGGAGGGGAGGAAGCGCAGCGGAAACCGCCCCCCGCGAAGCGGTAATGAGCCTCGAAGCTCGTGCGGGCATAGGTCCGGAGCGAGCGCGCGCCGAACATCCACGATCCGCCCCGCATGACGAGCAAGGGCCTCTCCGGCCGCCTGGTGTTTCGCGGGTTGTGCGAGGGCCCGTCCTCGTAAAACGCAGGGTCGTCGTAGTCCTCGCACCACTCCCAGACGTTGCCGGCGAGGTCCTCGATCCCGTACGGCGAGGCCCCGGCCGGGTGCGCGCCCACCGGGCTCGGCCCGCGCTCGCGCTTGCCGTAGCTCGCATGCTCGGGCCCCGGCTCCTGGCGGCCCCAGGGGTACTTGCGTCCATCCGTCCCGCGGGCAGCCTTCTCCCACTCCGCCTCCGTCGGCAGGCGCTTGCCCGCCCACAGTGCGTAAGCCCGCGCGTCGGTCCACGAGACGTAGGTGACGGGGCAGCGCTCCTCTCCCTTCGGGATCTTCCCTGCGCGGAAATGGCTCAAAAAACGGCCTCCATCGTCGCTCGGCCGATAGCCGGTGACCTCGAGGAAGAGGGCGAACTCGGCGTTCGTGACCGGCGTGCGATCGAGGTAGAACGCGTCGACGTGCACGGACCTCCGGCCCGGCCCCATCGCGAAGGGGCCGGCCGGGACGAGGATCATCTCCTCGCCGCGCTGCCCCTTGATCCGCGGCGGGAGCGAGCTCTGCCGCCCCGGCGGGACGCTGCGCGAGTGACCGCCGATCGCCTCGTCGAGCCGGGCGCGGAAGGCCGCGCAGGTGGGCGGGCGCGCGGCCCGATCCTTGGCGAGGGCGTCGAGGATCAACGCCGAGAGCGCGGGCGGGATGTCCGGCCGGAGCTGCTCGGGCGGGCGCGGCGGCTCGTTGACATGCGCCATCATCACGGCGAAGTGGTTGCCGCTCTCGAAGGGGACCTTGCCCGTGGCGAGCTGGTAGAGCGTCACGCCGAGCGAGTAGATGTCCGATCGCCGATCGGCCGCATGCGGGCGCTGCACTTGCTCCGGCGACATGTAACAGCAGGTGCCGAGGAAGGCCCCGGTCATCGTGTACGTCGTGCCCTCGAGGATCTTGGCGATCCCGAAGTCGACGACCTTCGGCCGGAGCCCTTCTTCCGACGCGGAGACGAGGATGTTGTCCGGCTTGAGATCGCGGTGGACGACGCCCTGCTCGTGGCTCTCGGCCATCGCGTCGAGCACGCCGCCGAAGAGGCTGTGGATCTCGTCGAAGGGCATCTTCCCGCGCCACTTGGCGAGGTGCTGCACCAGCGTCGGCCCGGGCACGTGCTCCATGACGATCGCGAGCAGGTGCTCGTGCTCGACGAGGTCGTAGATGGAGACGATGTTCGGGTGCGCCCACGCGCGGAGCACGCGCGCCTCGCGGATGAATCGCCGGCGGATCTCGAGGTCACCCGCGAGGTTCGAGTGCAGGCACTTGAGCGCCACCGTGCGCCCGCGCACCTCGTCGTGGGCGCGGTAGACCACGCCCATCCCCCCTTCGCCGAGGACGGACTCGATCCGGTACACCGAGATCCGCGTGCCCGGCGCGAGCCGCATCGGCGGCAAGCTCCCCGGGCTGCGCTTCGCGTCGTGCTGCGCTGCATGGGGCTGCGTCGACTGGAACGCGAGCGGGCTCGACGATCGCGGCATGCCGCACGACGCGCAGAAGCGCGCACCCTCGGGCAAGGGCGCCCCGCAGCCCGCGCAAGCATCCGGTGTGGCGGAGACCATCGGCGTCGGCCGCAGCATCGCACAGATCCGGGGAGCCCTCCCAGAGCGCGTGACGCGCACGGCCTTCCTCGCTACCGTCCGCGCATGGCCATCGTCCTCTATCACCACCCGTTCACCCGCGCCGCCAACACCGTCTGGATGCTCGAAGAGGTCGGCGTCGACTACACGCTGCATTTTCTCGACATCATGAAGGGCGAGCACAAGTCGCCCGAGATCCTCGCGCTCAATCCGATGGGCAAGCTCCCGATCATCACCGACGGCTCTGTCGTCGTGAGCGAGTCCGCCGCCATCGGCCTCTACCTCGCCGACCGCTACGCCCTCGGCCGCCTCGCCCCGAAGCCCGACGACCCCGCCCGCGGCACCTACCTGCGCTGGTCGCTCTTCGCCCCCTCGGTGATCGAGCCCGGCTCGATGGCCAAGGCGAGCGGCTGGGAGTACCGCGAAGGCGCGGCCGGATGGGGGAACTACCAGGCGATGCTGGCCGCGATGGAGTCCGCGATCGCGAAGGGCCCCTTCATCCTCGGCGAGAACTTCTCGATGGCCGACGTGATCTTCGGCGGGACGCTCCGCTACATGGTGACCTTCAAGATCATCGAGCCGAGCGCGACGTTCGCCGCCTACATCGATCGTCTGAACGAGCGGCCGGCGTCGAAGGCCGCGAACGCGAAGAACGCCGAGGTGCGCGAGGCCCACGGGATCAAGGCGAGCTGATCGCCGCGCCGCTGAGGGCGCCGGTCGTGCGGGTCGATGGGCGCCCAGAGGTCCCTCGCGTCGACGTAGCTCGCCTGCGCGGCGGGCCGGTCGGATCGACCTTCAGGGCAAACGCATCGTCGCCTTCGACGCGTGCGATACGAGGGGCCGCGTCAGCGGGCGGCCGCGCGCCGGGCGCGCCCCGGGGCGGGCGCCTCGCTCTTGCCGAGCCCGCGCACCAGCATCTCGGTCGCGGCGTCGGTGAGCTGCTCGATGGTGAACGCCTCGCCGCCCGGCCCTTCGAGGGCGCAGCCGACCCACAGCATCGCGAGGCCGTGCACGGTGGACCACGCGAGGAGCGACAGCTCGTGCGCGCTCCCTCGCCGCACGACGCCGGCCTTTTGCCCCTCGCAGATCGACGCGAGCAGCGACGCGAACGTCCGGTCGGCGGCGGCGTGGAGCGTCGGGTGGGCGTGGTAGTCGACGAGCTTGTCGAACATCACGCGGAAGTGGGCAGGGTGCGCCACGGCGAAGGCCACGTAGCCCTTGCCGAGGGCGCGCAGGCGGGCCACCGGCCGCGCCCCCGCCGCCTCGCGCGCCTCGGTCATGAGCCGGTCGAGCGCGACGAAGCCCTCCTCCGCGACCGCGGCGAGCAGCGCCTCCTTGTCCCGGAAGTGGTGGTACATCGCCGCGGGGGTGACGCCGACCCGCTCGGCCACCTCGCGCAGCGTGAGCCCGTGCGGCCCCTGCGCGGCGAGCAGGCCGAGCGCGGCGTCGAGCAGCGCGCGGCGCAGATCGCCGTGGTGGTAGGTGTGCTTGGGGGCGCGGGCCATGGTCGGAGGGTGCGTCGCGGTCCGCGGGCCCGTCAAGAGCGGGGCCGATCTGAACGATGTTAAATTTGATCTTGACGGCGTTCAGATCGCGGCTATCTAAATCCCGTTCAGATCACCGCCCCCTCCCGGGGAGCCAAGGAGCCCGCCCATGATCCGCCGCTCGTTCGTCGCGCCCGCCCTCGCCGCCCTCACCGCCCTCGCCGCGCCCGCCTGCAGCTCGTCCCCCACCGGCGGCGGCGAGACGGGCGACCCCGCCGTGGCCAGGTACGCCTTCGATTTCACCACCGCCCCGGGTGAAGAGACCCATTACTGCCAGTACATGAAGATGCCCGAGGGCGAAGGGAGCGAGGTCCTCGTCACCGGCTACACCTGGTCGTGGAAGGACATGCACCACTGGGCCCTCTACCGGACGACCTCCGATCTGCCCGCCGATGTCTCGCTGACCGAGCCCTTCGACTGCTTCGCGCCCGGCGCGATGAAATACGCCGCGCCCGCCTCCCTCGAGCTCGGGGGCAGCGCCGAGGGCGACCAGTCCTTCCCCGAGGGCACCGGCTTCAGCTTCAAGCCGGGCGAGATCGTGATGTTCCAGGCCCACACCCTCAACACGGGCAACGCCGACGTGCACCCGCACATCGACCTCTCGGTCAAGCTCGGTGACCCGGCCAAGGTCAAAGACCGCCTGGGGCTCATCCAGTTTTACGATCCGTATATCTACGTGCCCGCCCACGGCAAAGCACAGGCCCAGATGCGCTGTGCCGTCCCCAGGGACATCACCGTGGTCCAGGCGACGACCCACCAGCACACCCGCGGCAAAGGGGTCTCCGTGTTCCTCGACGAGCCCGGCTCTGCGCCGGCGGCGAGCCCCTTCTTGCAGAGCACGGACTGGGAGCACCCCGTCACCGACGACACCGTGATGAAGATCCAGAAAGGGTCGTTCATCCGCACCGTCTGCGATTACCAGGGCGGCGATCACGATGTCTTCCAGGGTCAGAACAAGCAAGACAACGAGATGTGCATGTACGTCGGGTATTATTACCCGGCCATCCCTGTCGCCGAGGACGGCGGTGGATTCGAGAACTGCGTGCAGACGCCCGTCCCCGGCGGCGTCGGCGACAGCTACGGGACGGGCGACAAGAGCTGCGCCGATTCGCTCGCGTGTATCCAGTCCTGCTCGCCCGCAGACGCGCCCGTCCCCGGCGACGGGCGGATCGACGTGGGCGCTTGCTGGCAAAAGTGCCTCGTCGACTCCTGTCCGGGCGCCTCCGCCCCGCTCAACGCGCTCGGCTACTGCGTTGGACAAAAATGCCAGGCCGAGTGCGCGGGCGGCAACTGCGCAGCATGCGTGATCTCCAAGTGCAGCAAGGAATACGGGGCCTGCCAGAGCCAGGGCTGCTGACGATCTCCCTCCCTGCGGGCTCGCCGATCGGCGGGCCCGAGGGCGACCGAGCTGCTACCGTGGCCGCATGTTCCGCGTCGCCCCGGAAGACGGCCCGATCCCCACCCTGACCTTGATTGACGACGCCGCGGACAGCCGCGCCACGCTCGCGCCCTCCCGCGGCGGGATGGTCATCGCCTGGCAGGTACGCGGCCGCGATCTGCTCTACCTCGATCGGAGCACCTTCGACGATCGCACGAAGAACGTGCGCGGCGGCATCCCGGTGCTCTTCCCCTCCCCCGGCAAGCTCGCGGGCGATGCGTATTCGTTCCAGGGCACGCGCGGCTCGCTCGGCCAGCATGGCTTCGCGCGCAACCTGCCGTGGGATCTCGCCGCGACCTCCACCGGAGAGGCGGCCTCGGCCACCTTGACGCTCGGCCCGACCGACGCGACGCGCGCCGCCTACCCCTGGGATTTCCGGCTCGAATACACGTACTCGCTCCGCGGCCCGGCCCTCGACATCGCGATGGTCATCGAGAACCACGGCACCTCGCCCATGCCCTTCGGCGCGGGCTTTCACCCGTACTTCGCGGTGCCGCGCGCCGACAAAACCCGGGCGCAGATCCCCACCCGCGCGACGCGCGCCTTCGACAACCGGAGCAAGCAGGAGGTGGCCTTCACCGGCTTCGATTTCAGCGCGCCCGAGGTCGATCTTCACCTCCGCGACCACGGCGGATCGGTGGCCTCGCTCGGGCTCCCCGAGGTCGAGATCGCCCTCACGGGCTCGCCCGAGCTCGATCGCTGGGTCGTCTGGTCGCTGCACGACAAGGACTTCATCTGCGTGGAGCCGTGGAGCTGCCCGGGCGACGCGCTCAACACCGGCGAGGGGCTCATGCTCCTGGCCCCCGGCGCGCGCCAGAGCCTCTCGCTGCGCCTCGAACGCACGCGCTGAAGCGCGCGGCGAGGAGCCCGGAATGTTCCGGGCCCGGCCCGGGTTCGGGCGCAAGGAGCAGGCATGGCCCGCATCGACAGCATTCTCTCCATCGTGGTGCAGCAGGGCGCGACCGAGCTGCGCCTCGGGACCGACCGGGAGCCGAAGATGCTGGCCCACGGCACGCCGAAGAAGCTGGCGCTCCCCGTCACGCCCGACGACATGCTCCGCCACCTGCTCGGCGACCTGCTCTCCGCGGAGCGCGAGCGCATCCTGACCGACAAGGGCCGGCTGGAGCTGCCATACGACGCGGGATCGCTCGGCATGTTCCAGGTGAAGATGACGCGCCGCGAAGGCGAGCCCGGCGCGCTCGACGTGGTGCTCACCAAGGGCGGCGCGCGCCCGGCCGCAGCGCCCGAACGTGCTTCCCCGACCCCCGAGCGATCGTTCCCCGCGGCCGAGCGATCGCTCCCTGCGGCCGGCGCAACGCCGATCGCGCCGATGGAGGCGCCGCTCCCCGCGCCGCCCGCGTCACCGCAGTACGCGGCGATCACGGTCGGCGCCGACGCGGGCCTCGGCGCCCTCGTCGCGCGGGCCGCGCGATCTCGGGCGAGCGACGTGCACCTGCTCGACGGCCGGGCACCCGTCATCCGCGTGGACGGGGCGCTCAAGGCGCTCGACGCGAGCCCGATCGCGAGCGTCTCGACCTTGCTCTCGGCGTGCCTCGACGCGCCGGCGCGGGCGCGCCTCGACGAGGGGCGCTCGGTCGACGCGGCGCTCCACGTCGAGGGCGTGGGCCCGTTGCGGATCAACATCTACCGCGCGGCCGAGGGGCTCGCGGCGGCGATCCGCATGCTCTCGCCCGAGGTGCCGGCGCTCTCGTCCCTGAGCCTTCCCGTCAACCTCGACGATCTGGTCGATCTGCCGCACGGCCTGGTGATCGTTTGTGGTCCAACGGGCTCGGGCAAATCGACCACCCTCGCGGCCCTCGCCGAGTCCGCGCTCCGGCGGCGCTCCATCGCGCTCATCACGCTCGAAGATCCGATCGAGTACACGCTGCGCCCCGGCCCGAGCTCGCTCGTGCGCCAGCGTCAGGTGGGGCGCGACGTGAAAGACTTCGCCACGGGCCTGCGCGACGCCCTGCGCGAAGACCCCGACGTGCTCCTGATCGGAGAGATGCGCGATCCGGAGACGATCAGCCTGGCCCTGACCGCCGCCGAGACCGGCCACCTGGTGCTGACGAGCTTGCACAGCCGCTCGGCCGCCTCGGCGGTGGAGCGCATCGTGGACACCTACCCGGCCGAGCGGCAGGGGCAGATCCGCGTGCAGCTCGCCGACGCGCTGCGCGCCGTGGTGGCGCAGCGCCTCCTGCCCCGCGCGCGCGGCTCGGGGCGCGTCCCCGCGCTGGAGGTGCTGCGCGGGACGAGCGCCGCCGGCAACGTGATCCGCGAAGGCAAGACCGCGCAGCTCGGGAGCCTGATCCAGGCCGGCAAGCGCGAGGGGATGATCCCGCTCGAGCGGTGCCTCTCCGATCTGCTGTCGAGCGGGCAGATCACCGCCGAAGCGGCCCGGGCCGCGGCCAACGAGCCGGCGTCGCTGTCGATGTACCTCGGTAAATAGCGGCCATGGCGACGGCGAGCCGCCGCATGCTACGCTCGACCCTCATTCCGCTCGAGAAAGCACGCCGATGAGCACGAATGTCACCCTGAGCCTGCCCGACGAGATCTATCAGCGAGCCCAGCGCCTGGCGCGTGTCACGGGCCGCGATCTGCCGGCGATCTTGGCGGATACGCTGGCGATGGCCCTCTCGCTGCTCGGTCCCGGAACGACATCTTCCGTGCCCCTGGCCGAAGCCTCCGACGACGAGGTCCTCGCGCTCACCGAGCTGCAAATGGATCCAGCCGAGGATCAGCAGCTCAGCGCGATGCTCGATCGACAGCAAGCAGGGACGCTGCGCGCTGAAGAGCGCGTCGAGCTCATGGCGCTGATGGAGGCTTACCAAGACGGCCTGCTGCGCAAGGCGCAGGCCCTCCGCGAGGCCGTCAAGCGCGGCCTGCGAGCCCCGCTCACGCCGTGACGGCGCGGATCCCGGAGGATGTCCGGGCGCGCGTGCGGGCCGCCGCGGGAGACCGCTGCGGCTATTGCATGAGCCGGCAAAAGTATGTGCTCGGTTTGCTCGAGGTGGAGCACATCGTGCCTCGGGCCGCAGGAGGCACCGACCGCGAAGACAACCTCTGGCTCGCCTGCCGGCTCTGCAATGGCTTCAAAGGAGCACGGAAGTATGGATTGGACCCTGTGACGGGGACTTCGATCCCGCTCTACAATCCAAGGTCGGAGCGCTGGTCCGTGCACTTTGCCTGGAGTGAGGATGGCCTCCATATCCTGGGCAAAACGGCATCCGGGCGCGCAACCGTGGCCACGATGCAGCTCAACAACGGGATCGCTGTGGCCGTGCGGCGCGAGTGGGTGACCGCAGGCTGGCACCCTCCACCAGATTGAAGGCGCAGGAGGGCGGCCATGAGAGCGAGCGCTCATCGCTGGGTCGCGCCGGCGCCGCCGAGGCAAGGAGCGATCCTCCGAGGAACCGGCTTCGCAAGCCTCCCAGGCTGCGCCATGCTCGCTGCGTGATCCTATCTCGATCTCTCCTGCAGAGCGCCCCTCTCCTCGGCGCGCTCACCTGCGCGGCGTGTGCAGGCTCCGCCCCGGCCGCGCGCCCGGATCCCGGCCGCGCGTCGACCAGTGTATCCCATGCGGATCCATCGTCTCCCCATGGACCACAGGCGAGCACACCGCCGGGCGCCGCGACCGGCCCATGCGCAGCCCTCGAAGCATGCGGCACATGCGCGGCCAACGCAGCATGCCGCTGGTGCACCGAGCCGCGCGCATGCGTGCCCAACGGCGCGGCATGCACCGGCCTGCTCCTGGGTCACCCCGGCACCTGCGAGAACGATCCGGTGGAGCGGACGAAGCAGTACACGGCGCGCGAGGAGGCACGGGCCGGGAAGCTCACCGCCGAGGGGCCGCCGGTGGTCGGGCAGCTCTCGTCGTTCCCGGGGGTGAATTTCAACGTGGCGCGCGGGCGCTGCTTCGCGATGATCGTGCGCTTCGGCGACGGCGCGCGGATGGGGGACGTGACGCCGAACGAGCAGATGCGGACGCGGGAGGAGACGGTGTCGGGGAGCAGCATGGCGCAGCCTTCGACGCCGGGGTTGCCGTCGAACCTGTATTGCCCGCGGAGCCCGGGCGAGCTGTCGTTCTGGTTCCAGGATCGCTGGTCCTACGCGCGGACACGCGCCGCCGGGCAAGGCGAGGTGAGCGTGCAGCTCTACTCGACGCCGATCAGCGAGGCCGACCTGAAAGCGGGCGACGAGAAGCAGGCGGCGATCGACCGGAAGATCGACTCGATGCCGGCGGGATGCGACGACTGCGACTACGACTGCCGGGCGGCCGGGACCGCGTGCGAGCATCGCTGCTTCGTGGACACGGCCGGGGGCGCGGGGGCCGGCCGGGACCTGTGCAACGCGACGTGCGCGCAGATCACCCGCGCTTGCCAGGCGGGGTGCGAGGCGCGGTGCCGGTGAGGGGCGCGCCGATGACGGCGGCGATGTCGCCCATGGTCGCGGGCTCACCCTCGATCTCGCCTGCGAGGAGCGCCACCGCGCCGTCCCCCGTGCGCACGATCGCCCTCCCGTCCTCGACCACGCCCTCCCCCGGCTCGAGCGCGCGCGGGAATCGATCCGCCGCTTCGGCGCGCGTGATCACCACCACCTGCCCGCCGATCTCGGTCCACGCGCCCGGCGAGGGCGCGAGCGCGCGCACCTGACGCAGCACCCGATCGGTGCTCCACGACCAGCGGATGGCCGCCATCTCGTCGTCCGGGATGGGCGCCTCGGTCGCGAGCGCCGCGTCCTGCGGGGTGCCCTCGACGGCCTCGCCGCGGGCGAACCGCCCGACCGTCGCCCGCAGCGCGCGCAGCGACGGGCGATCGAGCGCGCGGGCCAGATCCCAGGCGGTCCAGCGCGGGTCGATGGACAGCCGCTCCTGCGCGAGCACGTCGCCGGTGTCGTACTCGGCCGCGATCCGGTGCACGCTCACCCCGGTCTCGGTGTCGCCGGAGGCGATGGCCCAGAACGTCGGATCGGGACCGCGGTGGCGCGGCAGGAGCGACGGGTGCGCGCCGATGCCGCCGAGGCGCGCGGCGCGCACCAGCGTCATCGGCAGGCGGGTGGTCCAGAACCAGCTCACGAGCAGGTCGGGCGCGAGGGCGCGCAGCCGGGCGTGGAGCGCAGGATCGCTCACCTTGGGCTTGATCAAGAGCCGATCGCCGAAATGGCGGCGGGCGCGGCGCAGACCCACCGTGTCCGTGCGGCTGAGCGCGGCGAGGGCGATCTCGTGGCCGTCGCGCTCGAGGAGGAGCGCGGCGAGCGGCAGGCCGAAGAAGGCGATGCGGAGGGACACGAAGGTTCGAGGGAGCGCGGTGCGGAGGCGAGGATCTCAGGGGGAGACGATGACCTTGGTCTGCGAGGGCACGGTGTGGGTGCCCGCGGGCATGTTCGCGTTGCCGTCGCCGTTGTGGGCCGTCATCGCGGTCAGCATCACCACGCCCTTGCCCTGGGCCTTCACCTTGCCGCTGTGCTGCTTGAAGACCACCTTGCCCATGTTCTTCTGCGACATGAGGCCCTTCGGCGTGGGCAGGTTGGAGACGCCGGGCTCGTCGCCGTGGCTGCTCGGGATCTCGCTGTCCTCGACGCAGACGCCCTTGTTGCTGAAGAGCACCTTGTCGGTGGCCTTGTCGGTCGAGTTGAGCATCGCCGTGTTGGGGAACGGCGTGGGGATGCCGCCGGGCCCCGCGGGCGGGGGCGGCGCGGGGATGTGACACGTGTCGGGCGTCGCCAGCGCGGTGCCGCCTTCCTTCGTCGCTGCGGGGAGCGTCGCTGCCATCTCTCGCGTCTCCTTCGGTGCGCTATCCGAGCAAGATCTTGCTCCCGTCGATGCTCGTCTCCTCGGTGGAGTTGACGGTCGTGCGACGGGCGTCGAGCGTGTAGGTGTCCTTGACGACGGTGCGGGAGCGGCCGATCCGGGCCTGGAGCAGATCGGTCACGTCGCGGAAGGCGTCCTTCGCCTTCTCGACGAGGCGCGTGGCCGACAGCTCGTAGCGGCCCACGCTCGTCGAGAGGTGCTCGGCGGTGGTGGTGATCGCGCGCGCGAGGACGGCCGCCTCGCCCGTCACCACGCGGCTCGCCTTGCTCTCGACGTCGACGCGCGCGGCCTTGAGCTGCGCGGCGCCGCCCGAGGCGAGATCGAGGCTCCGGCCGGCCTTGTGGCTCACGTCGCGCGCGGCCTCCACCGACACGTCGAGCCCGGCCGAGACGACGACGCGGCCGTTCGGCGCAGAGAGGCGCAGGTCGCGCGCGGGCGCCGCGATCTCGGCCGCGCCGTCCGCGTAGCGCACGAGGAGGCGGCCCTCGGGGTCGCGCAGCTCGATGGCTCCGTTTCGCTGCTCGACGGTGGCGCCGTCGTCCGCGCGCAGCGCGAGCGGGCGCGCCGCGTGGAGCACCGCGATCACGTAGAGCCCGTCGCGCCCGGGCGCGACGAGCACCCGATCGCCGACGCTCGGCGAATACCCTGCGATCGCCGCGATCCGCGCCGGCCTCGCCTCCGTGCCGCCGGTGGGCGCGCTGAGCCGCACCTCCGCGCGGCCCTCCTCGTCGAGCGCCGTGAGGGTCGCCGCCTCCACCGCCGCCGCCTCGGCGCGCCGGGTCGCGCCCGCTGCCTTGATGCTCTTCGCCGCCATGCTCGATGCGCTCCTCAGCCGAAGAGGATCTTGTCCCCGTCCGCCTGGATCTTGCCGTTGGAGTCGATCTTCCACCCGTAGGCGCCGTTGCACTGGATCTCGATGTCGTTGCCCTTGATGCGGATGAACGAGTCCTTGTGCTTCACCTGGAACTGCTCGTCCTTCAGCTCGAGGCACTGGCTCGCCTCGTAGGCCGGGGGCGCGTCGAACTTGGAGGGATCGCTCGTGAGCTTGCCGAGCGAGATGCCCTTGTCGGTGGCGCTGTAACCGTACCCGGCGCCGTGGCCGCCGGTGAGGAAGCCGCCCTTGGCCCCGTTGACGAACGCCGATCCCGCGACCGAGCTCATCCGCGCGTCGAGCTGCCCCTGGACGATGATCGTCTTCTGGATGCTGGCGACGTACATCGCGTCGTCGCTCTTGAACGACCCCTTGCCCGTCTCGGCCTCGATCTTCACGTCCTTCTTGGACTTCACGCTCACCTCTTTCTGGCCCCAGAGGCTGGCGTAGAGCAGGCCCTTCACGCTCGCGGTGCCGCCGAGCACCGACGCGCTCAGCACCGACGTGACGCTGGCGCTCAGGTTGCCGAACATGCCCGCGGCGATGTCGCCGAGCATGCTCGCGTAGCCCTGCGCGTAGATCGACACCTTGGCGACGCCGACGTGCTTGCTGAGCTTGGCCCACCCGTCGACCTCGCGCGCGACGGTGGAGAGGAGCTTCACCGCGTCGAGCGCCATCTTGACCTTGTCGGGCGTCGACCCGGTCTTCCACTCTGCCTTCGATCCCTCGGGGCTCTTGCCCTGGTTGCGGTAGCTGGTCACGAGGGCCTGCCACGACACCCACGCGTCGCGCGCGGTGGTGATGCTCTTGACCACCTTGGAGAACATCGGATCACTGCTGGCCACGGTGTGATCACCGTCGAACGCCGTGTCCTGGAAGGCCAGCGCGGAGTCGGCGGCGATGGTGACGCTCGACGCGGAGCCCACGGTGACGGATTTTCCGCCGAGCACCTCGGCCGTGCCGTGATCGGCCTGGAGCGTCGCCGTCTTGTCCTTGGCGAGCGCGCGGAGGATGAGGTCTTTCCCGCGGGCGATCGCGTAGTACTGGTCCTTCGCGTCGTTCCAGGCGGTGCCGTCGGTCACCATCATGAAGCCGTGGTTCTGCTTCACCTTGTCGCCCTGGTGGCCGGGCAGGGACGCGGTGGTCGTCGGCCCGCCGAGGACGACCATCGTCTTCGGCGCCGGCGACGGCGGGCCCGGCGCGCCCGGGGGAGATCCGGGAGGAGGAGGAGGCGGCGGCGCGCCCGTCGTGTGCCAGTGGATGTGCGTCATCGTCCGGCCGGTGATGCCGGTCTCCTCGATGCGCGTCGCCGGCCCGGCCTGGCCGAGGTTCAGGATCGTCCCGTCGGGCGTGGGGACGATGAACGAGAGGCGGTGCGGCGTGGTCGTCGGGTTGGCGACCGCGGGCGCCTCGGTCGACTTGTCGGTCTCGAGGTTGTCGGTGAGGTTCGGATCCATCACCCGCGCCGTCTTCAGCGGGGTGAGCTGGTTGCGGAGATCGTCGACGCTCTGGTTGAGGTTGTCGAGGTCGGTCTGGACGTTCGACGTGTTGGGCCCGCCCGCGCCGTTCGACTGCACGCCGCTGGCGGTCGGCGGGGGAGGCGGCGGGGGAGGCGGAGGCGGCGGGGGAGGCGGGGGCATGGTCGGTCTCCTTCTGAGGTTGGCTGCGCAGGCGCTCGCTGCCGCTCGCTAGCTCTGGTTGTCTTCCATCTCCATCCGGATGCCGGAGGCCGTGTGGATCACCGACTGGGTGGCGTTGGTGGTCGTCGAGGGGCTCACGGTGTGCGGGTTGGGCACCGACCCGACGATGATCGGCCGATCGGGATCGCCGTCGATGTGGGCGAGGAGCACCTCCGTGCCCTTGTGCAGCGGGAAGTGCGAGCCGTAGCCCGCGCCGGAGTAGGGCTGCGCCATGCGGATCCATCGCGAGGACTTGGTGCCCTTGCGGCCGCTCACGTCGAACGGGAGCTTCACCTTGTAGCGGCCCTGGGAGTCGATCTGGGCGAAGTCGCCCGCGGTGTCGGCGTCGATGTGGCCGTGGAGGATGCCGTGGATGCGCGGCCACGGCGTGACTCGCTCGGGCCGGAACTGGACGTCCATCGGGATCGCCTCGAACTTGGCGTGGTAGCGCACCGGCGCGAGCGGCCCGCCCTCGTCGCCCTCGTCCGCGCGCACCGGGTAGCCGACGCGGTGCTCGATCGACGTGATCAGGTACCGCGCGTCGAACGACGCCTCGTAGTGGTTCTCCAGCTCGAAGTGGTGGCCTGCGCGGAAGCGCGAGCAGTCGGTGCGGCCGGTGAAGGTGCGCCGCTCGGTCTGGATGCGCTCGGCGCGCGCCTTGGCGATGACCTTGCCCGCGGCCTTGTCCTTGAAGTGCTCGCCGTAGAAGAACACGCTGCCGAAGCCGCGCTGCGTGTCGATGTCGGCCGTCGCCACGAGGGGGATGTTGGGCGTGCGGTAGTTGTAGTCGAAGACCGCGACGCGCGCGGGGATGCGGCGCTGGAGCAGGTTCCACGACCAGACGGTGGCGATGCGGCCCGTCGAGAGGTTGTTGCGCTCGCGGTAGCTGATGGCCGACGGATCGTCGATCGGGGTCGTGTCGGCGTTCTCGTCGGCGATGATCAGCTTCTCGCCGTCCTTGCCATGCTCGAACCAGTAGAAGTAGCCCTCGTGCTCCAGCCAGCGCTGGATGAAGTCCCAGTCGCTCTCCTCGTACTGCACGACGTACTCGTGCTCGGGCGCGCTGCCGGTGATGAGGATGTTGAAGTCCTTGCCCTTCACGAGGCCGTACATCTTGAGGATGTCCTCGACCATCTTGGGGATGGTCGTGTCCTGGTAGATGCGGTTCGACCGGGCCAGCGTGAGGGTCCACACGGTGGGGACGATGCGCGCGAGGTAGCGGGCGGCGACGTTGCGGGTCGCGTCGATGAGCTCGACGCGCTCGACGAGGCCGTGCACCACGTCGCCCGGGCGCGGGCCGAGGGCGAGGGCGCAGGGGGCCTTGAGCAGCTCGTCGAGCTCGTCGTCGCTGAACGGGCCGGCGCGGCGGGAGAGGATCACGTCGAACTCGAACAGCCGCGAGAGCCGCTCGCGGCCCCACACGCCGCGCAGATCGATGATCTCGTCCGGCAGGCCGCCGGAGACGAAGGCGATCTGGATCCCTTCAAGGCTCTTGTCGTCTGCCATGCTCGTTCACCTCCGGCCCGCGAGGGCACTTCCAACGGGCGCTTCAGGGCTCTCAGCAGCCCGTCGATTTTCTGTTCCGCGCCCCGAAGCGTCGGTCGGGACCGCTCCAAATACCGCAGTATTCCTCGCGGTCTCTTCCTAGCTTCGTGGCGCTCACGACGTAACTCAACGGTCTGCTAGCCCTTCGGCTTGAAGTCTTCAGCGGCGGCGAGCTCCGGATCCGTCTCGCTGAGATCCTTGGTATTCGCCCCCCCGAGCTTAACACCATCCCGGCTCGACCGGTGGAGATTTGCCTGCTCGAGGTCGGCGTCCCGCAGGTCACAAAGATCGAGCTGGGCGTGGGCCAGGATGGCGTATTTCAGGCTGGATCCGCGGAGATCGGCCCCGCGGAGGTCAGCTTTGCGCAGGCGGCAGCGGGAGAGGTCGGCGCCCTCGCAGCGGGCCTTGCGCATCTGCACGCCGTCGAGCGACGCGGCGGGGAGGCTCGCCTCGCGCAGGTCGGCCCCGTCGAGGTTTGCGCCGTGGAGATCGGCCGCGGGGGCCTTGATCCGCTGGAGCTTGGCGCCGTGCAGGTTGGCCCCGACGAACGACGCCTGCGCGGCCGAGACGCCCGCGAGGATCGCGCCCGAGAGATCGGCCTTCTCGAAGCTCGAGTCGGTGAGCGTACACCCCGAGAAATCGAGCCCCGCGGCCTTCGCCCCGTCGAACAGGGTCTTCTTGAAGGTCGCGCCGGTGAGGTGCGTTCCGGTCAGGTCGACCCCCATCAGGTTCTGCTTCACCACGATCGCGCCGCGCAGATCGGCGCCGGCGAGCTTCGCCTTGTGCAGCTTGCTGCTCGACAGATCGGCCCCGGCGAGGCGCGCGCCGCCGAGATCGGCCTCCTCGAGCGTGGCCTTGTCGAACACCGCGCCGGTGAAGTCGGCCCGGGCGAGGCGCGCCCCCGAGAGCCGCGTGCCCGAGAGCTTGGCCCCGGCGAACGAGGCGCCTTCGAGGTTCGCCCCTTCGAGGTTGGTGTCCTCGAGATCGAAGCCGGCGAAGCTCGCCCCGGGGAGCACGATCCCCGCGAGGCCGGCGCCTTTGAGCGCGTCGGGGCCGAGCTGCGCGCCCGCGAGCTCTGCGCCGTCCCAGATCGTGTTATCGAGCTTCGCGCCGGTGAGATCGGCGCGGTTCAGGCGGGCCTCGCCGAGGCGGGCGCGGGAGAGGTCGGCGCCGGCGAGCGACGCGCCGGCGAGGTCGGCCGAGGAGAGATCGGCCCCGCGGAGATCGGCGGCGGCGAGCTTCGCGCCTGCGAGGCGCGCCCCGCGCAGCGACGCGCCCGAGGCCGTGGCCTTCGCGAGATCGGCGCCTTCGAGACCGGCTCCGTCGAGCCGCGCGCGCCGCAGGGAGACGCCCGCGAGGCGCATGGGGCCGAGCTGCGCGCCGGTGAGGTTCGCCTCGCTCAGGTCGCGCGGCGCGCCTTGCCCGCGCAGATCGAGGCCGGGCGCCGTGGCCCGCGCGAGATCGGCGCCGGCGAAGGTCGCCCCGTCGACGCGCGCCTCCGTCAGGTCGACCTCGTGGAGCGAGGCCGCGTCGAGCTTCGCGCCCGAGAGATCCGCGCCGGCGAGGAGCGCCTCGTCGAGGTGCGCGCCCGTGAGATCCGCGCGGGAGAAATCGACCGAGGCGAGGACGCCTCCCCTGAACGAGGCGCTGCGCGCCCGGACGCGCGGGAGCTTGGCCCCGGTGAGCGCGCTGCCGTCGAGGAAGGCGCCTTCGAGGTTTGCGCCCGAGAGATCGGCGTCCATCAGGATGGCGTCGATGAGGCGGACGCCCGCGAGCTCGACGCCGGGCATGCCCTCGGGCGAGCTCGCGTCGAGCCGCGCGAGCGACGCGCCGGAGAGATCGGCGCCCGTGAAGTCCACGAGCGTGAGGCGCGCGCCCGTCCAGATCGACGAAGGCATCTTCGCGCCGCGCGCGCGGACGTTCGCCCAGGTCGAGCCGGCGCAGTTGAAGCCGTCGGGCGCCTCGAAGCCGTCGAGATCGAGGCCCTCGATCGTCTCGCCCGCGACGCCCTGCCCCGCGGCGACGCGCGCCTCCAGCTCGGCTCGGCTCCGGATCACGGGGACCTCCGCGCGGTCAGGGTGGACTTGGTCAGGATGGCGCTGTCGAGCTTCGCGTCGGTGATCGTCGCCTTCCAGAGGCCGGCGCCGTGCAGGTTGGCGCCGCGCAGATCGGCGATGGTGAGGTCGGCGCGGTCGAGCACGGCCATCATCAGGTTGGCCTTGAGGAAGAGCGCGCCGCCCAGGCGAGCGCGGCGCATGCGGGCCTCGGTGAGGTCGGCGCCGGAGAAATTGGCCTTCATGGAGCTCGCGCGCAAAAAGCTCGATCCCTTGAAATTCGCCCCTTGGAAGCTCGACTCGTCGAGGATCGCCCGCTCCCACACCGAGCCCTCGGCGGCCACGCCGCGGAACGAGCTCCTCGGCAGCGCGGCCCCCTCGGCGCGCGCGTTGGGCAGGGCCGCGCCGTCGAAGATCACGCCCGCGCCCCGCGCGTCGTAGAGGCGCATGTCGGCGAGCGACGCGCTGCGGAAGGAGCAGCCGCCGATCGCCGCACCGCTGAAATCGGCCCCGGGGCCGGCGAAGCCCTCGAAGCTCACGCCCTCCCAGGCGCCGCCCGCGAACACGGCCTTCGCGCCCTTCGCCCCGGCGAAGCTCGCGCCTGCGCCCTTCGCGCCGGTGAGGTTGGCCCCGGAGAGGTCCGCGCCCTCGAAGCGCGCGCCCGAGAGATCGGCGCCGGAGAGATCGGCGCGCCCGAGATCGGCCTCGCGCAGATCGGCGCCGGAGAGGTCGGCGCCGCCGAGCTGCGCGCCCGCGAGCTTGCTCCCCGCGAAGCTCGACCGCTGCAAATTGGCGTGATCGAGCAGCGTGCCTTCGAGCGATCGGCCCGAGAAATCGAGGTCGGAGAGATCGGCGCGCCCGAGGTCGAGCCCGTCGAGCGGCTCGCCGGCGCGCATGCGCGCGATCACCCGCTCGCGCAGATCCGGGGGCGGCGGAGGAGGCTCGGGCTCGTCCTCGTCGGGCGGCGGGGGCCCGAGCGCCTCGCGGGCCTCGGCGATCTCTTCGTCGCTCGCGCCCGCGGCGCGCAGGCCCTCGATCACGGCCTCCGGATCGGGCCGCGGAGCGGGCGCCGCGGCCTCGGGGATGCCCGCCGCGTCCATCGCGGCCGTCAGCTCGGCCTCGCGCTCGGCCATCGCCTCCTCCATCGCGGCGATCTCCTCGTCCACCGCGGCGGCCTCCGGATCGGGCTCGGCGTCGTTGGCCGGCGCGGCCGGCGCCTCGGGGCTCTCCTCCACGGGCTTGCGCGGCGCGATGACCGCGAGGTAGCGGAGGCGCGCCTCCTCGATCGACGCGGGCGCCTCGCGCATCGGCTCGGCCATGGCGAAGAGCCCCTCGATCTCGGGCGCGTCCTCGTCGCTCACCTCGAGCAGCCCGCGCCAGACGAGCGCCACCTTGCGCGCGTCGGCGTCGAACGCGACCGTGTCGAGGCGGAGCGCGATCTCCTGGAAGCCGCCGCCGGCCGCCGCCGTCTTCTGCGCGAACGCGCGGGCGCGCAGGCCCGGGAGCTTGCCCGAGAGCGACGGGCGATCGGGGAAGAGGCCGACGATCTCGTAGGGCTCGTCACCCGCGATCGCCTCGAGCTGCTGCGCCGCGGGCGCCGCCTGGAAGAAGGTCCAGTCGAAGTCCTCCGGGAAGTACGGCCACCGCGTCGAGAACCAGCGCCTGTCGTAGGTGCCGAGCCTGGACCAGCGCGCCTTCCACATCGGCGGCTGGGGCGCGAAGCACGCCGGCTCGGGCGTGTCGCCGGAGCCGGTGACGAGCGAGCCGGGGATCTCCATGTTCGGCAGGCGCGCCACGCCCTCGGCGCCGGCCGCGGCCCTGTGGCCCACGCCGACCGGGTTCTTGTCGTAGCGGGGGCCGCCGAAGGCCCTCTCGTAGACGATGGGTAACGACGTGAACGGCTCGGGATCCGTGGGCGCGAGCGTGACGACCGACTTCTGCCAGCGGCGCTCGCCGAAGACGAAGAGCGTGCGGTCGAGGCGACCCTTGCCCGACCCGAAGCGGAACGTGACCTGCATCGCCGGGGCCGATCCGCCGGGGGCGTGGGCATGCCCTGTGAGCGTGACATCGGCGCGCGGCTTGAAGACGGCGTAATCCGACGCGTAGGCGAGGCTCTTCTCGGGGTCGTCGTCGAGGTAGAGATCGCCCATCGGCAGCTCCGGCTCGGCGAGCATGCGCGCCGGCGCGTCGGGCACGAGCTCGAAGCCGGCCTTGACGATCACCGTGAGCGAGTCCTGCGGCGGCTTGACCTGCCAGGCCGTGGTGGCGATCGCGAGCGGGCCCGCGACGGCGGTGGGGATCACCTCGCCCTTGCGCTTGGGCGGCAGAGCGCCCCGCGCAGGAATCCCTGGCAGAGCCCCCGGGAGAGCGGCTTCACCGGGCGGCTCCGCCGGGAGCGAAGATCGCTCGGGCAGATCCCACGGACGCCGGATCTCCCCGCCGGGCTCGTGCGTGCGCTCGTCGAGCATGCCCGGTGCGGCGACCGGGGGCGCCCCCTCCGGCGCCCAGGGCGTGCCCGCGAGCGTGGCCGGTGCGCTGGCCGTGCCGGGCGCCGCGATCTCGAACGGCGCGACCGCGCGCGTGGCCTGAGCGAGCAGATCGGTGATCGAGAAGAGCGCGGTCGAAGCCTCGATCTCCGGGGGAGGCGCGGCAACCGGCGGGGGCGCGGGTGGAGGCGGCGCCGCGGGCCTCGCCGCGAGGAAGGGCAGGGCAGGCTTGAGCTCGTCGGGAGAGAACACGCCCGTCGCGGTGCTGTTGCCGAAATCGCCCTCGTCGTCTTCCCCGTCGTCGCTGTCTTCGTCCTTGTCGAGGATCCAGTCGGCCGCCATCGCCGGGCCCGCAGGCGGCGCCTGCGCAGGGACGGGCGCCGATCGCGCCAGCGCAGCGACCGCGGCCGGCGGCGCAGGCGGAGCGGCGCCGGGCGCGGCGATCGCGGCGGCCGAGGCGGTGGGCCAGGCGAGCGGGCGGCCGGCGAGCTCGATCCCCGCGAAGAGCGTGAGGCCCGCGGGCGCCTCGGCGCCGTCGCCGACGATGAGGTGTCCTCGCCAGATCACCGAGCAGACGCGGCGATCGGCGTCGATGACGAGCTGGTCGGCGGCCACGTCGACGGGCTGGAGATCGCCGAGGCCCGCGCTCGTGGAGAAGCCGGCGCGCGCCGCGCCGCGCACCGAGGGGAGGCGCGCGCGCAGGCGCGGGAGGGTCGGATCCATCCCATCGAGCACGATCCACTCGTCGCCCTCGATGGAGTCGAGCTGCTGATCCGGAGGCGCGGGCTGGAAGTAGCCGAACGGGAACGAGGCGCCGAGGTCGGGCACCGCCGCGTGGATCTGCGCGCGGCGCGAGGCGTCGACGAGGCGGCGGCGCACGGGCCAGGTGCCCGCGATGGGGCCGAAGCCCGCGGGCCTCTGCGGCTCGCGCGGGTCGACGATGTTCGGGAGCGCCGAGCCGGGCACGGCGCCGGTGCCGACGGGGTTGTCGCCGACGCTGGGCCCGCCGTAGGCGCGCTCCCAGCGGAGCGGCATGCGCTGGAAGGGCCTGGGCTGGCCAGGCGACGCGGCGTCGCGATCGCCGAAGACGTGCACCGTCTTGTCGAGGAGGACGCGCTCGCGGAAGATCGAGAGGCGCGCCGAGAGCGCGGGCACGCTGCGGCCCGCGGGCGCGTACGCGTGGCCGGTGAGCACCACGCCGGCCCGCGGCAAATAGGGCGCGATCTCGCTCGCCGCCTCGACGCTGGCGACCGGGTTCCTGTCGACATGGTGATCCCGGGTGACGATCTCCTCGGGCGCGATGAGGCGCGCCTGACCGTCGGGCACGAGGCCGAACGTCGCCTTGATGACGATGGTGACGCGGAGCAGCCCCTCCATGCGCCACAGCGTGGTGCCGCAGGCGACGGGGCTACACGGGACGACCTCGACGGGCCAGGGAGCGGGCATGGGAGCGGAGGAGGGTATCACCTCGGCCGCGGGGTCGGGCGACGATCACTTGGCGATACACGCCTCGAACGCGGCCAGCGCCGCCGCGTCGGGCAGCGCCACCGGGTTGCCGTTGGTCGCGTAGTGCACCATCGGATCGGCCTCGAAGCCCTCGTCGGGGAAGCTCACGCGCACCGGCGCGCCGAGCGTGTGGTCGTCGTCCTCGCGCACCATCGAGATGGGCGCGCGCGGGGCCTTCATCAGGTTGCTCTCCGCGCAGGTGTCGGAGAAGTCCTGGAAATAGAGCCTCACCTTGCCGTCCACCCCCGCGCTCGCCTCGGGGATGCTGGCCTGGGACACCACCGCTTCGAGGGGCGAAAAGGCGAGCAGATCGACGCTCGTCGTCCGGTAGATCTTGCGGCTGCACAGCTCGCAGAGGTTGCCTCCACCACAGCCCATCTGCGGGACGATGCCCTTGACGAAGAGCACCCAGGTGCCGTCGGCGCGGCGCGCGATCGCGGTGTCGCTGAGCAGGAGGTTCGGGGCCTCGGCGGGGCCGAGCACCTCGGTGGCCTCCCCCGCCGCGAGCGCCGCGAGGCTCGGGGCCTTCTGCTGGCGCAGGCAGATCGACGCGAGCGCGCTCGCCGGGTGGGTCGCGTCCTCCAGGTGCGCGAGGTACACGCGCCCGCCGTTCATCAGGAAGAGATAGAGCCCGCCCTCGGCGGCGAAGACCTGCGAGCTCTTGGCCATCATCAGGTTCGGCGCGGGCATGCAGCCGGGCCCGCTCGCGGGCGCGATGACGTGCACCGCCGCGTCCGAGACCTGGGGGCATGCGCTCTCGTGGTAGAGCAGCCGGAACGCGCCGCGCGCGTCGTTCGGGCCCGTCCACGACGTCATCGTGAAGCGCCCGTCCGGCAAGCGGCTGATCACCGGATCGCCGTAGGCGCTGGTCGTGCCGGGCCCCTGCGCCCAGCTCACCACGGCCGTGCCCTGCCCGTGCACCACGACGCCGTCGCCGCTCGTGCCCGCGCGCACGGCGTTCTGGCCCATGCCGACGAACTGGTAGAAGAACGCCTCCACCGCGCCGCCCGCGCCGCCGGCGCCGCTCGTGCCGCCCGTACCGGTGGTCGAGATCGTGCTCGATCCGCCGCCTGCCCCGGTGGTCGAGATCGTGCTCGATCCGCCGCCCGCGCCGGTGGTGCCCGCGCTTCCGCAACCGAGCGACGGCGAGGCGAGGGCGAGGGTGAGCAGGGAGGAGATCCACCTCGAACGGCGGGTCATCAAGAGCGCGTTCGGCGACATCGTCACCCTGCGACGGTACGAGGGGCGCGCGCTGATGGGAAGCGGCCTCACCCTCCTCGCGGATGGAGCGCGTCTCTTCGCCGGCCTTCGCCCCGACCGCGAGAGGGCTCCCGTGATCGGGAATGGCGGCTCCCGACTGCGTGCCCACCCTTCGAGGACGCTCGTGGATCACCGGGCTTCGTTCGCCGGCGGGGCGCGTGAACATCGCTCCTCGGCGGCGCGGCGGGCCCGCGACACGGCTCTTGGATCCGGCTTCTCCGGGAAAGGACTCAACTCATGATTCGTCGCACGATCGTCGCCTCTGCCTTTGCCGCCCTCCTGATGAGCTCGACGGCGCACGCCGCGCCCAAGACCGATCTCGCGCTGAGCATCGCGCCGCCGAGCGGCGCGCATGTGTACGAGACCGGCCGCTACAACCTCACCGTCAACAACCTGACCGCGAAGAGCGCTTCGAGCGTGTCCTTGACCATCCAGCTCCCTCCGACACACACGAGCCCGAGCGTCTACATCCTCGGCACGCTGGGGGCGCGCGACTCCCGCTGCTCGGTGTCCGGCACCACCCTCTCGTGCAACCTCGGCACCCTCGCCGGCGGGGCCTCGACGGTCGTGTTCTTCGACATCGCCCTCCCCTACAGCGCGGCTCCCCTCGTGGTCAGCGCCTCGGTCTCGACGACCACGCCGGAGACGACGCTCGCCAACAACAACGCGCAGCACACCGCGAGCCCCCTCACCTACAGCGTCTCGATGACGCCGCCCGAGACGGCCATCAACCGCCACTGCACGGGCCAGGGGCTCACGTCCTTCTTCGAGTGCGAGCTGTTCCCGAGCTCGATCAGCGAGCATACGACGATCTTCAACGGCGACGGCTCGATCTCGTTCGTCGACGCGCCGTCGGGCTACACCGGCGTGTGGTCGCGCCCGACCCCGGATCACCTCCAGTTCGAGTACTACGAGGGCACCGACCTCGTGGCCGAGTTCGACGGATACGGCGTCGACGGGTCCTGCTTCGAGGGGACCACGCTCTTCCCCAACAGCGCGTACATGAGCATGTACGAGGTCTGCCTCCAGTAGCCGCGGCATGCGCCGGCCCGCTCCCGGGGTGACCGGGGGCGGCGCCCGGGCTCCCGGTTTCCAAAAAGTTTCCCGGATCCAGCCAGGCTGGTACGTGGGGAACCGATGTCGGCGAACTCCCCCCAGCAGAGCTCCTTCCGGCCCATGCTTCGCCAGGGGCCTCGCTACGACGCCTCGGCGGCGAGGCGGCCGATCCTGGTGTTCGAGGACGTGTACAAGAGCTACCGCCCCGACCAGCCCGTGCTGCGGGGCATGGCCCTCACCATCGAGCGCGGCGAGTTCGTCTTCATCACCGGCCCCTCGGGCTCGGGCAAGAGCACGCTCCTCCGCCTCGTCCACCGCACCGAGCGCGCGGACGACGGGCGCATCCTCTTCCTCGGCCGCGACATCGCGCGGCTCACCGACGCCTCGGTGCCGGCCCTCCGGCGCAACATCGGCGTTGTGTTCCAGGACTTCCGCCTGGTGCCATCGTGGACGGTGTTCGACAACGTTGCCATCACCCTCGAGGTGCTCGGCCTGCCCTCGCGCCTCGTGCGCACGCGGGTGGGCGAGGCGCTCGAGCGAGTCGGCCTCACGGGGCGCGGCAACGACCCGGCGCGCGTCCTCTCCGGCGGCGAGCAGCAGCGCGTCTCCATCGCGCGCGCGATCGTGGGCGAGCCGGCGCTGATCCTGGCCGACGAGCCGACCGGCAACCTCGATCCCCAGCTCGCGATCGACATCCTCGGCCTGTTCGAGGACATCCACGAGACGGGGACGACGGTGCTCTTCGCGACCCACGACCGGACGCTGCTCGACGTGCGGCCGCGGCGCGTGGTGGTGCTCGACGACGGCAAGGCGACGGATGTGCCTCAGGGCCTCGGGGCCCCGGAGGATCAGCAGGACGACGAGGCCGACAGCGGCGTGCGCCTCTCGGCGTAGGAGCGGAGGATCGATGCTGGGCGGAGAGAGCGGGGGAAAGCGTATGCGGACTTGGCGGGCAGGCCGGAGCGATCTGCGCCTGCACTTGCAGTCGGTCTTTTCCCTCTCGGTGGCCTTCGTGTGCCTCGCCGCCTCGCTGCTCGTGGTGAGCAACATCCAGGCGGTGCGCGATCGCTGGTCGCGCGCGGGCCGGGCCACCGTGTACCTGCGCGACGGGGCGAGCGAGGGCGAGATCGCCACGCTGACCGCGGCGCTCCAGGGCACGCCCGGCGTCAACCGGGTCAAGGCGGTGAGCAGCGTCGAGGCGCGGCGCGAGGTGATCGCCGACGAGCAGGACAAGACCCTCGCCTCGCTCCCCGCGAGCGCGTTCCCGGCCTCGATCGAGGTGGGCTTCGCCGACGAGGTGACCGACACCGACCTCGGGGCCATGGCGCTCAAGCTCCGCGCCCTTCCCGCGGTCGAGACGGTCGAGACCTACCAGCGCTGGACCGACAAGCTCTCGGCGCTGCTCGGCGGCGGCGTCACGGCGAGCGCTTGCCTCGCCTTCATCGTCCTCTGCGCGGTGGTGAGCGTGATCGGCTCGACGATGCGCCTCCTGCTCCACCGGCGGCGCGCCGAGGTCGAGGTGCTCAAGCTCGTGGGCGCGACGGACGGCTTCGTTCGCCGGCCCTTCGTGGTCGAGGGCGCGGCCCAGGGCGCGGCGGGCGCGGGCGCGGCCTTGCTCCTGCTCGGCGGCCTCTTCCTCATCGTGCGCGGCCACTTCGATCACGAGCTGTCGGCCATGCTCGGCATCGCGCCGACCTTCCTCCCCTGGTACCTCGCCCTCGGCATGGTGGTGCTCGGCGCCACGCTCGGCGCGGGCACCGCGCTCGTCAGCCTGCGCCGGATGGTGAAGGTCTAGATGCGCGCCTCGATCCTCGCCCCGGCCGTGATCTTCGCGTCGGGGCTGCTCGTGCCCTTCTTGCCCGGCGGCTCGGCCCGCGCCGAGGCGCAAGGCCACGCGGCGGCGCCGCCGAGCGCGCCGAACGACCTCGATCGGTTGCTCGGCCGCCTCGACGGCGAGGAGCGGGCCCTTCGCAACGAGCAGGCCGAGATCGGCCCCAAGCTCGATCTGACCCGCAGGCGGATGATCGCCCGCGGGCGCGCCTACTACCGCCTGATGCACGCGGGCCTCTTGCCGGCGGGCGCAGGCTTCGACGCCCTGGTCGACCACGCGGTGCAGGTCGAGCGCACGCGGATGGCCCTCGAGCGCGACCTCGTGAGCGAGTCGAGCCTGCTCAAGCGCGGCGGCGAGATCGAGGCGCGCCTCGCCCGCATCCGCGCCGAGCGCGCCCCGCTCGACGTGCAGCGCGAGGCCATGGCCCGCGCGCGGATGGCCTTGCAGGAGAGCGACGAGCGGCGCGCCGCCTTCGCCCGCGCCTTCGAGACCTCGACCCGGCCCGACGCCATGGCCATCTACGGGGCCGACACCGGCCCGGTCGAGGCCGACGCCAAGGCCGGCTTCCGCGCCCTCAAGGGCCGCCTCCCCTTCCCCATCGCCGGCCGCGCCGAGGTCAAGAAGATCAGCCGCAACGGCGGCGCGCCCGGGGTCGAGCTGCTCGCCGCCGCCGGATCGCCCGTCCGGGCCGTGGCCGCCGGCCGCGTGGCCTTCGCCGACCGCTACGACGAGTACGGGCTGACGGTGATCGTCGACCACGGCGACCGCTACTACTCGCTCTACGCCAACCTCCGCAGCACCGAGGTCCACGCCGGCGACAGCGTGCCCTCCGGCGGCCGGATCGGCCTCGTCGGCGGCGACGGGAGCCATGGAACGGCCCTGTATTTCGAGCTTCGCCACAACGCGTCGATCGTCGATCCGAGCCCCTGGCTGGGGATCTGACCGGATCGAGCAGGATCCAGCGCCGGGCGGGGCGCGACGCCCCGAGGGGAAGGGAGGTTTCGTGAAGAAACGTCACCCCTCTGGTCACGAATGAATCAAGCGCTACGCTCATCCGTAAGGAGAGCTATGCCCACCCTGCGCGCGCGCCTTCGCCGTCTGCCCGTCCTCCCCTTCGCCGCCGCGGCCTTGCTCGCCGCGGGCGCCGCCCTCGCCGCCGAGCCGGGCGCCGGACCGGGCCCGGGGGCCCCGGCAGGCGCCGCCGGCCTCGACGGGCCGACCGAGCCCGCCGCCCTGGCCGCCGACGTGGCGCTCTTCGAGACCGGCGAGCTCGACGAGACGGCCTACGACATCCCCGGCAAGATCATCGTCGACGCCCGGGACGACCTCGACAGCGGGGCCATCGCCGCCCTGGCCCGGGATTACAGCCTCTCCTTCACCCCGACGATGCTCGAAGGCGAGACGCGCGAAGAGATCGCCGAGGCCCCGCCGTCGCGCATCCGCGAGCTGATCGCGCGCCTCTCCGGCGACTCGCGGGTCGAGCTGGTCGAGCCGCTCGCCCGCGTCCATGCCTTCTTCACGCCCGACGATCCGCTGCTCAAGGAGCAGTGGCACATGGAGCGGATCGGCGCGCCGCGCGCGTGGGATTTCGCGACGGGGCGCGGGGTGACGGTGGCCGTCGTCGACACGGGCATCGCCTGCGAGACCTACGGGCCCTTCATGAAGGGCACCGATCTCAAGAACACCGAGTGCGTGCCCGGCTGGAACTTCGTCACCAAGAACGAGCACGCGAACGACGACCAGGGGCACGGGACGCACGTGGCCGGCACCATCGCCCAGTCGACCAACAACGCGCTCGGCGCGGCGGGCATCGCCTTCCACGCGCGGCTGATGCCGGTCAAGGTGCTGAGCGCCGAGGGCTGGGGCTCGACGGCCGACGTGGCCGACGGCATCCGCTGGGCGGCCGAGCACGGCGCGCAGGTCATCAACCTCAGCCTGGGCGGCCCACGCAACTCGGGCGTGCTCCAGAAGGCGATCGACTTCGCGCTCTCGCGCGGGGCGGTGGTGGTCGCCGCGGCCGGCAACACCGGCGGGCGCGTGCAGTACCCGGGCGCGTCGGACGGCGTGATCGGCGTGAGCGCGACCGGCCCCGACGACAAGCTCGCCAAGTTCTCCTCGCGCGGTGACGGTGTTGACCTGGCGGCGCCGGGGGTCAACGTCGTGCAACAGACCATCTGCAAGAAGGGGCGCGACAAGTGCGAGCAGTTCGCGACCTACAACGGCACCTCGATGGCGTCGCCCCACGTGGCGGGCGCCGCCGCGCTGATGGTCGGCCTCGGCGTGACCGACCCGGCGAGCGTCGAAGAGGCCCTGCGCAAGGGCGCGCGCGTCGTCGACACGTCGGACGGCGCGGCCAAGCTGTACGGCGCAGGCGTCCTCCATGCCGCGGACGCGGCGGCCCGCGTGACGTTCAACCACGCGCTCACGCGCATCCTCGCCCTGCTGGCGATCACGGCCCTCGCGTACCGGAGCGCCCGCAAGAAGAACGCCTCCGCGACCCGCCCGCTCTCGCTCGCCTACTGGCTCCCTGCGCTCGCCACCGGGCCCGGCCTGCTCTTCTTCGCCCCGTGGATCCTGCCCCGCGTCGACCTCGCGGTGGACTTGCTCGCCCGGCCGATCGCCGACTTCGACTTCCTGATCGGCGCCTCGGTGCATCGCTTCCTGCCGTTCGCCAACGCGCTCATCCCGTTCGCGCTGACGGCCGTGGCCTTCGGCGTGAAGAAGGCCCGCCCCGTCATCGCCGGCGTCGCCGCGGGCACGGGCGCTTACCTCGCGTCGGTCGCCGTGCTCGGCGACGCCTTCGGCCCCCTCGGCCACGCGCCGATGATCCTCTGGTGCGCGGCCAACGCGGTGGTCTGCGCCTTCATCGCCCGCACCAACCTCGCCGAGACCACCTGACCTCGACGCCGCGCCGGCGGCGCATCAAAAGCTACCCCGCCCGCCCAAGGCGCGCTAACACGCCCCCATGCGCCACGCGCTCCTCCTTGCCTGTGCTGCCGCCGCGGCCCTCGCCGCGGCCTGCGGCGGATCGTCCAGCGAGACCCCCTGGCCGGTCGAGCCGACCGACATCGCGAACGGCCCCGCCGGCGAGAGCAGCGCCGCGCCGAACGCGCCGCCGGCCGAGCGGCCCGACGGCGGCAAGCCCGACAGCCGCGCCGAATAGCGGCCCCCGAAGACCCCGTGCACCTCGCCCCCTCCGACACCGCGCCCCCGCGTCGCAAGGCCTGGATCTCGGCCTTGCTGCTCTCGGTCGCGATGTTGCTGCTGCCGCTGCTGAGCTGGCTGCTCGCGCCGAAGGTCGGCGGCTTCGTGGCACCGCCGCCCGATCACGCGGCGGCGCGGCCCGAGCAGCCCGATCGCCCGGTGACCCACGCGCCCGATCCAGGGCCGCGCCCCGCGTCGCCGAAGACGCCGAGCGGGCCCGCGGCGGGCGGTCCGGTCACCGGCACCGTGCTCGATCCGGAGGGCAAGCCGGTCAGCGGCGCCACGGTCGGCTGCGACGATCGGGACAAGGAGCTCTCCGCCACCACGGACAAAGACGGGCATTTCGCGCTTCCCCCGCAGGCCTCCGGGTGCAAGGCCGTCTGCCATCACCCCGATTTTGCGGCGACCGAGCGCACCGAGATCGTGGCCGGGCGCGACAACCTCCTCCGCCTGCGGGGCGCGGGCGGGATCGATGGAGTCGTCGTCGACGAGAAGGGCGCGCCGGTGGCGGCGTACCTCATCGCGGTCGAGTCGTTCCAGGCCGCCGGTGACAACGCCGAGGCGAGCCCGCCCGGCGGGCAGGCCAAGAACATCCAGGATCCGAAGGGCGCCTTCCTGCTCGAGAACCTCATGCCGGGCAAGTACATCCTCACCGCCAGCGCCGAGGGGCGCCCGCCCGCGCGCAGCAGCTCGATCGACGTCGAGGCCGGCCGCACCACCCACCACGTGAAGATCGTGCTCCCGAAGGGCGCCGTGCTGTCGGGGCGCGTGATCGACGCCGAGACCAAGAAGCCCGTCGCGGGCGCGGTGATCGGCCTCGACGCCATCACGCAGACCTCGGCCAACGCGATCAAGCCGGCGAAGAGCGACGAGAACGGCAACTACCAGCTCGAAGGCGCGCCCCCCGGCCCCTTCTCGATCCGCGTCGCCCAGGAGCGCTACCGCACCAAGATCGTCCCCGGCCTCGTGACCCGGGGGCTGCCCACCTTGCAGCAGGACGTGGAGCTCTCCCCGCGCGGCGACGGCGGCGCGGGCGACAGCGAGCTCGCGGGCATCGGGGCGATCCTCGTCCCGCAGCCGAAGGGCGTGATCATCTCCTGGATGCTCCAGAACGGCCCGGCGCAGGACGCCGGGCTTCGCGTGGGCGACGTGATCTCGCGCATCGACGGCCTCGACGCGCAGGGGCTCACCATGAGCGACTGCGTGCAGCGCCTGCGCGGGCCCGAGGGCTCGCGCGTGAGCGTGACCGTGACGCGCGAGGGTGAGGGCACCGTCGAGGTGCTGATCACCCGCAAGAACGTCGTGCGAAACTGAGGGTGTTCCACAGGCTGCTACGCAGCCCGTGAAACACCCTCAAAAGGGGGATCAGAGCGTGAGGACGTAGGCGAGGAGGTCGGCCTTCTCGTCGTCGGTGAGCATCGACGAGGTGGGCAGGCGGTCGATCACGTCCTTGAGCGTCGCGGCGCTCCCGTCGTGGAAGTAGGGCGCGGTCGCGAAGACACCGCGCAACGTGGGCGTGTCGAAGTCGCAGGCCGTGTGCATCTTGCCGTCGACGTCGGCGAAGGGCTTGTCCGGGTGGTCGCCCTTCTGCACGCAGGTGCCCACGTCGTGCAGCGCGATCGGGCCCTTGAAGTCGAGGCTCGGGTTGCCGGCGCCGCTGTCGGTCAGGTAGGCGCCGGGGTGGCACATGGAGCAGGCCGTCTCGAAGGTCTTCTGGCCGCGCTTCTGCTGCTCGTTGAGCGTGCTGCCCGGCGGGAAGTTGGGGTTCACGGGGAAGGGGATGCCGTAATTGACGAAGGTGGCGAGCGCGTCGAGATCGCCCTTCTGCGCGGGCTCGTTCACCGAGTAGGTGCCGCCCTGCTCTTCCTGGATGGTGGTGTCGTACTGGTTGATCGTGTTGCGCAGGCCCTGCCGCAGCAAAAATCCCGTGTTGATCGGCCCGCCGGCGTTGGAGGGCGTGTCGCGGGGGCCCTGCTTGAAGAGCCAGGTCACGGCGTCGGAGCCGGCCTCGATGTGGCAGGAGGAGCATGCCACCCAGAAGTTCTTGGTGATGGGGAAGGCCGCGGAGTTGGCCGTGTAGAAGAGGCGCATCCCGAGACGCATGTCGGCGGGCATCGGGTCGGTCATCAGGCGCTCGATCGGCTCGCCGTCCTTCACGACCGGGGAGAGCTTGTTCGAGGCGTCGATCTTCAGCACCGTCACGTTGTGCGAGACGCGCCCGTCGACGTAGGCGTTCTTGCCCGTGTGGTCGATGACGATCCCTTCGAGCATGGCCGAGGGCAGCGGGCGCACGAGGCTCAGCTCCGTCCCCGCCTCGGCGTCGAAGACCATCACGTCCTCGCTCTGGGCGAGCGCGAGCAGGGCGAGCTTGCCGTCGGGCGTGAAGGCCACGGCGCGCGGGCCGGAGACGCTGTCGGAGAAGGCGCCCTGGGCGCTCATCACCGGGGGCTTGAAGAGCAGGCGGCGGCCCTCGGCCGAGGCGTCGGGCGTGAGGGTGGAGATGGTCGGGAAGACCGTGGACTCGAAATCGAGCTCGGGCTGCGCCGTCTTCACGGCGAGCAGGAGGTGCGGCACCCACAGCTCGCCCGTGCCCGGGCGCGGGGTCACGCCGTAGAGCCCGCGGGCCACGCCGTTCGGGATGCGCTTGTCGAAGGGCTTCGACGGCTGCTGCTCGGCGAGGGGCACCTTGCCCTTCACGGTCATCGTCGCCGCGTCGATCACCGTCACGCCGGGATCGAGCAGGAGGTGCGTCACGTAGAGCGTCTTCTTGTCCTCGCTCAGGGTGATGCCCCAGGGGTGCTCGGTGACCTTCACCGTCCCCGCGACCGTGTCCGTCTTCGGGTCGATCTTCGTCACCACGGCGGCCTCGTGGCTCACGACGTAGACGGCGCTCTCGTCGGGCGCGGCCACCACCGAGACGGGCGTGACATCGACCGGGATCGTCGTCGACACGGTCTTCTTGTCCATGTCGATGACGTACACCTTGCCCGAGGTCTGCCCGACCACGTAGGCCTTCTTGTCGCCGAGCAGGGCGAGCCCGCGCGGCGTCACCGCCGGCTCGTAGCGCTTGGTCGTCGCGTCCTGCTTCGGGAGCGCGCCGGTGAGCAGGATCTCGGTGACGAGCTTGCGCGTCTTTACGTCGATCACGGAGACCGAGTCCGACTCCGGGTTGACCACCCAGAGCGTGGCGTCGTCGAGCGTGATGCCCATGCTGCTCGACGCCTTGGGGCCGCTGTCCGTCGTCGTGGGCGGCGGGTTGGTCGGGTCTTCGCTGCTGCACCCGGCGTCGTGGAGGGCGAGCGCGCCGGCGAGGGCGACCCCCCAGACGAGCCCAGCTCCGAACCTCTTGTCTCGAGAACGCATGGCCAATACCTCGGGGCCCCGGCAGGGCCCTTGAAGCTACTTCTTCCGTTCGATCACGATCTCCGCCGCGAGCGTGGCGGGGAGCTTTTCGGTGGCGATGTCGGGCACGCAGTCGTGGTCTCGATCGCCGTTGTCGGCGGCGATGGAAAACTCGCCCGTCAAGGCCCGCTCGGCCATCTGCAGGCGCGCGCCCATGCACTCGTCCGGCTGCTGTACGACGCCGTCCTTGTTGAGGTCGTTCCAGCCGTTGAGCACGCGCTTGTTGAGGGAGAGGACGCGATCGAGGACCTTCTTGGCCTCGTCCTCCTGGCCGGGCGTGCTGGCGACGAGCTTGTAGTACTGCCGGAGCGCGCCCTGGAGGGCGGCCATCCGGAGCGACGTGTACTTCATGGTCATGCTCTCGTCGGCCGTCGTCCGGTAGAGGCTCACGTCGTCCATCCAGAACTTGGACTCGAGCGCGGCGTAGGCCTGGATCGCGCGGTTGCGGTAGCTCTGGTCGCTCGTCGCCACGTACGCTTCGAGCAGGCCGCGGATGGCAGCGGCCTGGGCCTCGACCGTCAGGGCGGCGCCGTCGCGGGCGCCCGTCTTGAGGTCGATGCTGTTGGTCGCGACGCCGTCCGCGTCGAGGAGCTTCGTCGAGATGAAGTCGGCCTCGGCCTTGATCAGGGCCACGAGCCGCGCGGCGACGGTGCCGCTGAACGGGGCGCCGCCGAGCTTGCTCTGATCGAGCAGGATGGGGATGCCGAGCGAGTCGGGCGTGTCGTTGCCGTAGAGGGAGAGCGAGCCGTTCATCCCGCGCAGGGCGGTGCGCATCCCGAGGATCGCGTAGGCCGCGCGGATCGTTGACACCGTGCTCCCGCGGGTCACGCTGTCACCGCTCACCGTCACGGTGTCGACGAGGACCTTGTGATCGGCGTCGAAGTGCAGCCGATCGAGGTCGACGAAGGCCGTCTTGAGGATGCCGAGCGCGCGGTCGTGGAGGGTGTCCTCGCCGCTCACCATCGGGTCGTCGGCGGCGTAGGGCGAGCCGTCGAAGGTGGCGCGGAACTGCTGCGTGCCGCCGAACTCTTCGTTCTTCACGTCGGTCATCGCGAAGACCGTCCCGAAGCCGCCGAGCAGGGCGGAGAGGTCTTGCAGGCGGCTGTCCCCGCTCGCGATCGAGAAGCCCGTCGGCTGGGGGAAGTACTTCGTCACCTCGGCCGGCGTCTTGGCGACGGCCTTCTCCGTCACGTTCACCGCGGCGGGCCAGTAACGGAGCTTCGCCTGGTAGTCGTAGTCGATCGCGTCCTGATACGAGGCGTAGCCGGCGAGCGCGCTCCCGTCGCTGCTCACGAGGCTCTTCAGCAGGAGCGCGGACTTGTTGTCCATCTCGTCGAGCATCACGAGGCCCTGGAACCCTTCGAGCGAGACGCCGCCGAGGAAGGTGCCGTCCTTGCCGAAGACGAGCTCCATGCCCGTCGGATCGAGGGGGCTCGGGAACTGGCCGACCACGGCGTTGTCGGGCTCGCCCACGTCCTTCAGCTTGCCCTCGGGGACGACGGTGATCGGGTTCTGCCCGATGTCGTGCATCGAGCCCCAGTAGTTGATGGTCCAGAGCGCCTGCTTCCAGGTCGCGTAGCCGAGGGCGTCGGGGGCCAGCACCTTCTCCACCTGGGCCTCGCGATCGACGAGGTGCAGCGTGTTGGCGTCGCACTCGTAGTCGCCCACGAAGGTCTGCACCGTGCCGGGCGGGATGGGCTCGTCCGTCGCGCCGGCGAGCGAGCACTCGTGGTCGGCGCCGACCGCGGGGTGCACCGTCGGATCGAAGGAGCGGAACTCGGCGTACACGGGCCAGATGCCCGGCCAGCCGTAGTAGTTCGTCGGGTCGTTGGGCGGGGGCGGCGAGGCCACGAAGTCCTTGCCGAACTTGGCGCCGGAGGCGCGGCTCGCCTTGCCGAGCTTCTGGATGCGATCGAGCAGGAGGGTGAAGGCCGCGTCGCCCGATGCGTTGGCGGGGTTCTGCACCGGGCCATACTGGAGCGAGAGGCCCGCCCCGAGCTCGAAGCTCATCGCGTTCATCGTCTGCTTCGAGTACTCGTACGTCTCGACGGCCATCGAGAAGCCGAGCGGATCGAGCCCCGGCATGTTCGTCGCGGGGTCGAGGTAGTTGTCTTCCTGGGCGCTGAAGCGGTCGTACCCGCCGAGATCGCGGCCGATCAGCTCGGCGAAGGGCTCGCCGGAGATCTGCATCTCGATGGCCGCCAGCATGTGATCGGCCGTCTGGAAGCGGGTGTCGGTCGTGCTCGCCACGAGCTTGGTGGGCAGCTCGTCCGGGGGCGAGGGAATGGGCGACTCGCTCCCGCAGCCGGCGAGGCCCGCCGCCAGGACCCCGAGCAAACCAACAGCGACGAGCGATTGCGATCGGCCCATTTCTCACACTCCTCGTTCGGCTCTGGGAGAGGGACCACGACGCCGATTCGACGTTGGACGTCGAGGCCTGGCTCTCGCGCTGACAAGCTGCAAAAAGGGACCTCTGAGCCTAGGAGGAGGGGCATGCTCTGTCAAGGCGAGGCGGCGCAAAATCCCTTGGTTTTCAGGCATTTACACACAAGACGTGCAAACATGACGCAAGGGCGCCCCCGGCGCGCGTCGCGCGTCGCCGAGAGCGCGCAACGACTGCGTCGAGAACGTGCTGCGACGCACCCTGACTCGCCTTTGGCGACGGCCCGGCACACTTGTCGAAGGTTGGAGCCGCCGTCCCGCTGAAGCGGTGCGCGCCTTGCACGCGCTCTGGGCACCTTGCTACGCTGGAAAGGATGTGCTCGGCCCCGGATTTGGCGATTTGCCCGATCTTCGCGCGGAAGATCGTTCGTTGTCCTCGGGCCTCGGAGCACCGGCGAGGTGGGCGATGAAGCAACCCGATTCGATATCGATACGTGGTGCGTGGGTCTTGACGTCTCTCCTGATCGGCTGCTCGAGCGGCGGCAGCAGCGGGACCAGCACCACCACCGGCACATCGACGAGCACGAGCACGACGACCACCACCGGGATGGGCGGCGCCGGGGGATCCACGACCACCACCACCGGCGCCGGGGGATCCGGCGGATCCGGCGGATCCACGACCACCACCACCGGCGCCGGGGGATCCGGCGGATCCGGCGGATCCACGACCACCGGCGCGGGCGGCGCAGGCGGCGCAGGCGGATCGATCGGCACCGGCGGATCCGGCGGCATGGGCGGCGCCGCGACCACCACCACGACCACCGCAGGCGCGGGCGGCATGGGCGGCGCCGCGACCACCACCACGACTACCACGGGCGCGGGCGGCGCCCCGCCCTTCTGCGTGCCCGGGTCGACCCAGCCCTGCTACTCCGGGCCGATGGGCACTGAGGGGGTGGGCCCCTGCAAGGCCGGGATCGCGACCTGCGACGCGATGGGCTCGGCCTTCGGCGCATGCATGGGCGAGGTGCTGCCCGCGCTCGACAACTGCGCGAGCGCGGCCGACGAGGACTGCTCCGCCGCCACGGGCCCCTGCGTCGGGACGGGCCTCTGGAGCAAGGTGATGGGCGCCAACTTCGACGACGAGGGCGCCTCGGTGGGCCTCGATCCGCAGGGCAACGTGCTGCTCGGCGCGTACAGCACCGGCATGGTCGACTTCGGCTGCGGGGTCATCAACGCGGGCCCCAACAACAGCGCGCTCCTCGTCAAGTACGCGCCGGGCGGCGGGTGCCTCTGGAGCAAGACCTTCGGCAACCTCGGCGCCGGCAACAACGTCTCCGAGGTCAAGAGCGTGGCGTCGGACGCGGCGGGCAACGTCTACCTCCTCGGCTACCTGATCGGCTCGGCCGACTTCGGCGGCGGCGTGCTCACGAGCGCCTCGGTCGGCGAGAGCGACGTGCTGATCGCCAAGTACAGCCCGGCGGGCGCGCACCTCTGGAGCAAGCGCTTCGGCGCGGCCGGCAACCAGTACGCCCGCTCGATCGCCGTCGACTCGCAGGGCAACGCGGTCATCACCGGCTTCTTCTTCGGCTCGATCGATTTCGGCGGCGGCGTGCTCGCGAGCGCCGGCGCCACCGACGTCTACGTCGCCAAATTCAGCCCGGCGGGCGCGCTCCTCTGGGCGAAGCGCTACGGCAACGTCAGCGGGCAAGAATCGTACGGCGTCGCGGTCGACGCCGCCGACAACATCGTCGTGACCGGCACGCTCAAGGGGACCATGGACTTCGGCGGCGGCAACCTCACGAGCGCGGGCCTCGGCGATGTCTTCGTCGCCAAGCTCGACCCCGCCGGCAACCACCTCTGGAGCAAGCACTTCGGCGACGCCGCCGACCAGACCTCCGCCGCGGTGGCGGTGGATCCGGCGGGCAACGTCATCGTCGTGGGCGGCTTCTCCGGGACGATCAACTTCGGCGGCGGCAACATCGTCTCCGCCGGCGGCATCGACGCCTTCCTGGTCAAGCTCTCGCCGAACGGCGACTACATGATGGCGCGCGTGGGCGCCGGGACGAACAACCAGACGCTGAGCGGCGTCAGCGCCGACGCCTTCGGGAACCTGAGCGCGACCGGGTACATCAGCGACTCGGCCGATTTCGGCGGCGGTAACCTCATGGCCGCCGCCGGGCAGGACGTGGTGGTGGTGCGGTACGACCCCGCCGGCAACCACCTCTGGAGCAAGCGCTTCGGCGCCGCCGGCACCGAGGTCGGGCGCAGCGTGGTCAACGGCAAGAAGGGCGAGCTCTACGTCACCGGGCTCGTGAACACCGCCACCGATTTCGGGATGGGCCCGCAGATCGGCGGCGGCGGCGAGGACATCTTCATCGCCGGGCTCGCTCCCTAGCTCATCGCCGGGCTCGCTCCGTCGCACGAGGGTCGAGCCCGGCGGGCGCTTGTGCTAGGTTGCGAGGGCGCTGCGCCATCCTTGACAGCTTCCCGCAGCGCCGAGGTGGAGCGTTGCGCATGGCGATGATCGAAGCGAGCAAGCCGGGCCGGCCAGGATCGACGCGAACGACAGGGCGGGCCCCCGGGTGGCTCGCGCTGTCGGCGGCGCTCGCCGCCGGCCTCGGCCTCTGGGCATGCTCGTCGAGCCCGAGCACCGGCACGGGTGGCACCGGCGGGTCGGGGTCGACGACCACGACGACGACCACCACCACGACAACGACCACCACCACGACGACCACCACCACGACCACCGGCACGGGCGGCGCCGGCGGGTCGGACCCTTGCCCGAGCTGCGAGACGCTCGCGCAGATGCCCTTCGGCAGCGGGCCGCAGGGGCTCTTCGTCGACGC
The DNA here is from genome assembly GCA_046351295.1 of Byssovorax sp. GTDB lineage: Bacteria > Myxococcota_A > Polyangia > Polyangiales > Polyangiaceae > JAXLYT01. Next base: position 145,245 of record JAXLYT010000012.1, on the reverse strand, counting down.
GAACAACGTCTACTGGACCAACGCCACGACCGGCGAGGTGATGCAGGCCAAGAAGGACGGGTCGAGCCCCGTGACGCTGGCCACCGGGCAGAGCACGCCCTACGCCGTCTACGTCGTTGACGGCGTGGTCTACTGGATCTCGTACGCGGGCGACGGGGTGATGCGCAAGGTGCCGGTCGGCGGCGGCGACATCACCGACATCGTCGGCGCGCCCGCGGCCCGCGAGCTGGTGGTCAAGGGCGGCTTCGTCTACTGGTCGCGCGAGCCCGACGACATCGAGCGCGTGCCGGTCGACGGCCTGCCCGACGGCGGGATGACGCTGCTGCTCTCGATGAACGCGCTCTCGAACGGGATCACCGCCGACGACGACCGCATCTACTGGGTCAACCGGCAGGACGGGACGGTCAAGAAGGCCGACCTGATGCTCGGCAGCGAGGCGACCATCGGCATCGGCGATCAGCCCTGGGACATCGCCGTCGACGCGCAGAACGTCTACTGGACCGAGCGCGGCTCGAACCCGGACATGCCCGTGGGCAAGGTGGTGAAGGCCTCGAAGGCCGACGGCACCGGCGTGGTGGAGCTCGCGACCACGCAGAACGGCCCGCGGGGCATCGCCATCGACGCCGCCTACGTCTACTGGGCCAACCAGGAGGGCGGCACCGTCAAGGCCGTCCCGATCGCCGGCGGCGGCGAGAAGGTGATCGCGTCGGCGCAGGAGAAGCCGGTGAACGTGGCCGTCGACGACGCCTACGTGTACTGGACGAGCTTCGGCGGCGACGTGGTGATGCGCGCCCCGAAGCCGAAGTGACGCGGCGCGCGCCGATCATGCGCGGCGCGTCCGATCGCGCCGATCCGCCCCCTGTTGCCCTCTCTCCCTTGCTCACCGCCGATCACCCTTGCCCGCAAGCCCGCTTCCCATCGCTTGACCCCTTCTTGACCGAGGAGCCATACCCCATGCTTCGCCGACCGACTGCCCGCGCTCTCGCCCTTCGATCCCTGCCCCTCCGCGCCGTGCTGCCGTCGGCCTTGCTGAGCGCGAGCGCGCTCGTCGCATGCGGCGGCGGCGGGAGCTCGTCGACGGGGACGACCAGCACCTCGACGACGACCACGACCACGACCACGACGACGACGACCACCACGACCACGTCGGGCACCGGCGGCTCCGGTGGTTCCACGACGGGTACCGGTGGCTCCGGTGGTTCCACGACGGGCACCGGCGGCTCCGGCACCGGCGGCACCGGGACGACCTCGGGCACCGGCGGCATGGGCGGCGCGGGCACCGGCGGGACGGGCGGATCGGGCGGGAGCCTCTTCTGCCAGCCCGGGACGAAGATGCCTTGCTACAACGGCCCCGCCAACACCGAGGGCAAGGGCATCTGCATCGGCGGCGAGAGCACCTGCAAGCCCGACGGCTCCGCGTACGGCCCCTGCGAGGGCGAGGTGCTCCCCCAGCCCGAGACCTGCCTCACCCCGGACGACGACGACTGCAACGGCATCGCCAACGACCAAGGCGTCGGCTGCGCCTGCCAGCCCGGCGCGAGCGCGCCTTGCTACGACGGGCCGATGGGCACCGAGGGCAAGGGCATCTGCAAGGGCGGCACGCACCTGTGCAACGCGCAGGGCACGGGCTACGGCGCCTGCATGGGCCAGGTCACCCCGCAGGCCGAGGACTGCGCGACGGCCGAGGACGAGAACTGCGACGGCATGACCCCGGCCTGCCCCGGCACCACCGTCTGGGCCCGCGTGCAAGGCGACACGCTCGACGACGAGGCCAACTCGGTCACCGTCGACCCGACCGGCAACGTGATCGTCGGGGGCTACGGCACGCTGAACCCCGACTTCGGCTGCGGCGCGCTGCCCATCGGCGCGAACTACACGGGCCTGATCATCAAGTACGCGAGCGACGGCACGTGCCTCTGGAACAAGGCCTTCGTCGACCCCGGGCAAGACCACAAGTCCGAGGTCAAGACCGTCGCGACGGACGCCCAGGGCAACATCTACGTGTCCGGCATCTTCTTCGGCGGCATCAACCTCGGCGGCGGCACGCTCACGAGCGCCACGCCCCTCGAGTCCGACATCTACGTCGCCAAGTTCTCGCCCGCGGGCCAGCACCTCTGGAGCAAGGGCTTCGGCGCCGCCGGATCGCAGGTGGTCAAGGCGATCCGGGTCGACTCGCAGGGCAACGTGATCATCACCGGCATGTTCTCGAACCAGCTCAACTTCGGCGGCGTGGCCGGGAACAACATGGTGAGCGCCGGCAACCTCGACGCTTTCGTCGCCAAGCTCACCACCAACGGCACCTTCGTCTGGAGCAAGCGCTTCGGCGACGCGACCGCCCAGGCCGGCTACGGCGTGGCCGTCGACAGCGCCGACAACATCGCCATCACCGGCCCGCTCTTCGGCACGATCAACTTCGGCTGCGCGGCAACCTCACGAGCGCCGGCCTGAGCGACGTGTACGTGGCCAAGTTCAGCTCGGCCGGCGCCTGCCTCTGGAGCAAGCGCTTCGGCGACGCCTCGGACCAGACGCCGATCGGCATCGCCGTCAACGCGGCCAACGAGCTCGCCGTCGTCGGCACCTACGCGGGCACCCTCGACTTCGGCGGCGGCGTCTCCCTCACCACCGCCCAGCCGAGCGACGCCTGGATCGCCAAGCTCGACATGAACGGCGTCGCGCAGTGGGCGTCGACCGGCACCGGGCCCGACAACCAGGAGTTCGATCAGGTCGGCTTCGACATGGCGGGCAACACCGTCGCGTCGGGCTTCGTCGCCGGCTCGGTCGACTTCGGCTTCGGCACCCTGGCCTCGGCCGGCGTGCAGGACATGCTGATCGTCAAGTTCAACCCGATGGGCATGCCCCAGTGGAGCCGGCGCTTCGGCTCGCCGGGCACCGAGCTCGCCCGCGCGGTCGCCGTCGATCCGGGCGGCGCGAGCTACTCGACGGGCGTGTGCGCGCCAACCGATTTCGGCAACGGCGTGCAGTCGGGCCTCGGCGGCGAAGAGCTGTTCGTCGTCAAGCTCGCCCCCTGATCGCCCGCAAAATTGCCGTCGATCGCAGCGTGCCGCCAGCGCGCTGCGATCGATGCGCTTGATGTCGAGCGGACACTCTTCAAACCCGCTCCCGTTCCCGCTCCCGATTCCCACTCCGGATCGGGAGAGGGCAGCGGGAGGGGATAGCGGGAGAGGGGGCCTCGGCGTGATCTCTTCAACCTCGGTACGTCGCGCAGAAGCACCAGGCGTTGAAGAAGGGCCCGAACATCGTGGCCTCGGTGCGCTTGCAGTCGGGGACATGGCGGTCGGTGCGCAGCTCGAAGCCGTGCTGGCGGAAGAGCGCGCGCACCTCCTCGATCGCGTACATCTCCTCGAAATCGTCGAAGTGGTAGGCGAGCGGGCCGAAGTGCAAGAACACGCCGCCCGGCTTGAGCAGGCGCTTGACCTCGGGCAAGAGGAGCGAGAGCGGGAGCACGTCGGTGAAGTAGATCGATGCGATCGCCGAGATCGAGCGGTCGGCGAGCGGCATGGCCCCGGCGTCGGCCACCGCGTAGACCAGATCGCCGTGGCCGGGCGGCGCCTCTTTGCCGGCCCACGGGAAGGTGCGGCGGATCGACGAGACGGTGAGGCGCCCCTGGTCTTGCACCGTGTACGCCGACTGCTCCTCGGGCTCGCAGGTCGTCACGTCGCCGCGGATGAGCATGTCGTGCAGCACGGCCGCGGGGATCGAGGCCTCGGCGGCGATCACCTGGCGGAAGAGGGGGCGCATGTCCCAGGCGAAGCGCGCCATGCCCGCGCCGAGCACGAGCGCGGTGCCCCTGTCCGGACAGTGCTCTTTCAGGTCGCCGTTCACCGCGGCCTCGATGCTCCGGATGCGCTCCTCGCACAGGGGCGAGCCGCCCCAGTCGGCGCGCATGTACTTGTACATCCGCAGCATGTACCCGATGCTCGTCGCGTCGGTCGATCGCCTCGGATCCACGGGCTTGCCGGTGAGCTTGGCGTCGATGAGCCCGCCGATCGAGGCGGCGCGACGCTTGAGGAAGCCCACGGCTTGATCTTGCAAGCTCGGCGCCTCGGCTGCCCCGGCGAGGCGCAGCTTGACCGCCGCCTGCTGCTCGGCCGACAGGCGGGGGAAGATGGCGCCCTGGATCGCGCGGGCCACCTCGGCGTTGTGGCCGAGCCCCTCGATGATCGCCTTGCACGCCGCCGCCCGCTTCGAGCCCCGGTTGATCCGCGCGGAGAGCTGCCTGCTCTTGTTCTGGATCGCCCGGATCTCGTGCTCGATCTTCAGGTAGGTGTCGGCGATCTGCCGCTCGGGATCGCGGGTGAGCACCGCCGTCTCCCGGCCGACGAGGGGGAAGGCCTTGCTGCATTTCTTGCAAACGATCGCGACCGCGTCGCCGCGCTGGCCGAGGGGGCTCTCCAGCCTGGATTTGCAGTGCACACAGATCCAGGGTGTAACGTCGCTCATCCACGTCTCCTGCGGCCCCGAGGGCCGGGTTCGATCGGGCAGCGTAGGGTGGCGCGCGGCGCGAGGTCAAGGCGCGCGCCTTGACGGATCGTCCGCCCCTCGGCTAACAATTTTTATCGAGAAAGCGCGGCGAAATCACCACAACACGCGCCCGAGAGGACGGCCGAGATCATGACCGAGGACAAGGGAGCCGGGGGGCGCGCGGCGACGCAGGCAGGCGCCGAGATGGGGCACAGCCTCGCCGCGGCGACGAGCCAGGACGAGGTCGATCGCCTCAACTCGGAGTTCTACGGGAAGATCAAGTACCCCTGGCCGCCCACCGCCTTCGAGCGGGTGATCGAGCGCGGCTTCTGGTCGAGGATGCTCGGCCAGGACATCGGGAGCTGGGATCGGCCGGTGGTGCCCGAGGGCGGCAAGGTGTGGGTCGCCGGCTGCGGCACGAACCAGGCGCTCATCACCGCGCTCAAGTTCCCCGAGGCCGAGGTGCTCGGCTCCGACCTCTCCGAGCAGTCGCTCGATGTCTGCCGTCGCAACGCCGCCTCGCTCGGCGTCGAGAACCTCACCCTGCGCCGCGAGAGCCTGAACGAGGTCTCGTACGAAGACCGGTTCGACTACGTGATCTGCACCGGCGTGATCCACCACAACGCCGACCCCTCCGTGCCCCTCCGCGCCCTCCGCCGCGGGATGAAGCCCGAGGGCGTGCTCGAATTGATGGTCTATAACCAGTACCACCGGCTCACCACCGCGGGCTTCCAGGTGGCGATCCGCACCCTCCTCGGCACGGGCGAGAAGCCCGATCTGGAGCGCGAGCTGCCCGTCGCGCGCAAGCTCGTGGAGACGTTCAACGAGCCGAACATGATGTCCCGCTTCCTCAAGACGCGGGCGGCCGATCAGGACGCGGCCTTCTGCGACGCGCTGCTCCAGCCGGTCGAGCACAGCTACACCGTGGGCTCGCTCGACGCCTTGGCCGAGGCCGCGGCGCTCGACATGCTCACCTTCGCGATCGATCCCTTCAGCAAGAAGGCCGGCGCGATCGACTGGAACCTCACGCTGCGCGACCCCTCGCTGCAAGCCCTCTACACGGCGCTGCCCGACACGAAGCGCTGGCAGATCACCAACCACATGCTGCTCACCGACTCGCCGATGCTCTGGTTCTACCTCCAGCGCAAGGACAGCCCCCGCGCGCGCAAGTCCGAGGCGCAGCTCGGCGAGGAGTTCGCGCAGCGCCGCTTCAAGAAGACGCAGACCGAGGTCGAGGTGTCCCTCAAAGGCCAGACGGGCACCTACCAGAAGATCCCCGAGAAGCGCCCCTTCCCCGGCCAGCCGCGCGACGCCGCCGTGGCCAAGCTCTACGCCGCGCTCGACGAGAAGACGACCGTCGGCGAGGCGCTGCGCAAGCTCGGCGCCGCCGCGAATTTCAACCTGCTCCACAAGGCGAGGATCAACCTCGCCACCTCGGCCTTCCCCTTCCTCGCCGCGATCTGAGCGGCCTCCATCGCGCACGACATCACCTCACAGGCCTCGATTCCATGGGAGCCCATGCAATGCCGCCCTGGACGTCCGGGGCGATTTCGGGGTATCTTTGCCTATTCTGGTCGATTCACGTCCGGCCCTCGGTCCGGCGCGAATCGAGGTGAACGAGGATCAAGGCAATGGCGAGCAAGAGGACCATGGTGGGGAGCACGGGGCGTTCGGCGGGCGAGCGGCGGATCGGGGCCGCGGGCTGGGCGGCGATGGCCTTGCTGAGCGCGCTGGCGATGGGCGCCGGGGGCGCGGCGGGGTGCGGTGACACCCTCGACAGCCGCGGCGAGACGGCCGGAGAGCGCGAGACGACCGCCGAGGCGCGCCAGGCCGACAGCACGCCCATCACCTGCGTCACGCTCCGGCGGGGCACGGTGAAGGCCTTCGACGCGATGATCTCCAGCGAGAAGGCCGCCAACAACTACGGCGCGAGCACCCTCGCCCTCACCGGCGCGAGCACCACCGGGCCGAACGATCGCTTCTACGCCCTCTTCAAGTTCGACGTCTCGAGCATCCCGGCGAACGCGACGATCACCTCGGCCAACGCGGCGTTTTCTCAGACCAACAACGGCGTCGCCTCCTGGAACGCCCACCTGATCACCGCCCCGTGGGACGAGGCCACCGTCACCTGGCAGAGCTTCGCGAGCGCCTTCAACCCGGTCACCTTCAAGAGCGCCAGCACCGCCACCGCGAGCGTCGTCTTCAGCGTCGCGCCGCAGGTGCAAGGGTGGGTGAGCGGCAACCTCCCGAACCACGGCCTGCTCATCGAGCAGCCAGGCAGCTCCCAGTCGCAGATCAAGACGCAGGAGTTTTTGGTGGTCGGCTCGCGCCCGACGATCACCGCCTGTTACAAGGTGACCTGCGCGGCCAATTTCGCCGACTGCAACGGCGTCGCCGCCGACGGCTGCGAGGCCGACCTGCACAGCACGGCCACCTGCGGGAGCTGCGGCACGCCCTGCGCCCTGCCGCACGCCACCGCGAGCTGCGCCACGGGCGCGTGCGCCGTCGGGAGCTGCGATCTCGGCTGGGGCGACTGCGACGGTAACCCGCAGAACGGCTGCGAGACCGACCTCACCTCGACGGCCAACTGCGGCGCATGCGGCGTGGCATGCGCCCTGCCGAACGCGGCCGTCTCGTGCGCGGGTGGGAGCTGCAAGGCGCTCTCGTGCAACGCCGGCTCCTTCGACTGCGACGGCTCGCTCGCCGACGGCTGCGAGCCCCTGCCCTGCGGCAACGGATCGCACTGCGCGAGCGCGGGCGACTGCGCGAGCCACGTCTGCGCCGCCGGCTTCTGCGCCTCGCCGATCTGCAGCGACCACGCCCAGAACGGGAGCGAGACCGACGTGGACTGCGGCGGGTCCTGCCCGCCCTGCGCGGACGGTGGATCGTGCGGCGGCGCGGCCGACTGCCAGAGCAGCGTGTGCGCAGGCGGCGCTTGCCAGCCGGCGACCTGCGCCGACGGCGTGAAGAACGGCAACGAGTCCGGCGCGGACTGCGGTGGATCGTGCGCCAAGTGCGCCGACGGATCGGGCTGCACGATCGCGGCCGATTGCCAGAGCGGCGTCTGCCTCGGCGGCGCATGCCAGGCCCCGGGCTGCACCGACAGCGTGAAGAACGGGAGCGAGACGGGCATCGACTGCGGCGGGTCGTGCGGCCCCTGCGCGAACGGGACGGGGTGTGCGATCGCGGCCGACTGCCAGAGCGGCGTGTGCGCGGGCAACGTCTGCCAGATCCCGAGCTGCGCCGACGGCGTGAAGAACGGCAGCGAGTCCGACGTGGACTGCGGCGGATCGTGCGCGGACTGCAACGACAACCAGACCTGCCAGAACCCGGGCGACTGCACGAACGGCGTGTGCACGGCCGGGCACTGCCAGCCGGCGACCTGCTCGGACGGCGTGAAGAACGGGAACGAGACGGGCATCGACTGCGGCGGCGCCTGCACGATCCCCGAGGTGTGCAACGGCGTCGACGATGACTGCAACGGCTCCGTCGACGAGGGGCTCGGCTCCACCACCTGCGGCATCGGCGCATGCCAGGTCACCGTGCCGAACTGCGCGAACGGGCAGGCGCAGAGCTGCGTGCCCGGCGCGCCCGTGGCCGAGGCATGCGACGGCGTGCTCGACGACGACTGCGACGGCACCGTCGACAACGGCTGCGACTGCGTGAACGGGGCGACCCAGGGCTGCTACACGGGCTCGGCGCAGACGCTCGGCGTGGGCGTGTGCCACGGCGGGACGCAGACCTGCGTGCTCGGGCACTGGGGCGCATGCCAGGGCGAGGTGAAGCCAGGGGCCGAGAGCTGCAACGGGCTCGACGACGACTGCGACGGCCAGGTCGACGAGGACCTCGGCTCGACGATCTGCGGGGTCGGCGCGTGCCAGGTGATGGTGCAGAACTGCGTGAACGGCAAGGCGCAGAGCTGCGCGCCGGGCGCGCCGGGCGCCGAGATCTGCGACGGGATCGACAACAACTGCGACGGGCAGGTGGACGAGAACATGCCCACGGTCTCGTGCGGAGCCGGGGCCTGCCAGGTGACGGTGCCGTCGTGCGTGAACGGGGCGCCTCAGGCGTGCAACCCGCACCTCAGCGATGGTTTGAGCTGCAACGATGGACACGACTGCACCCAGAACGACGCGTGCAGCAACGGGGCATGCGCGGGGCAGAACAAGCCGGCGGGGACGGTGTGCCGCGCCTCGGCCGGCGCATGCGACGCGGCGGAGACCTGCACGGGCTCGGCGCCGGACTGCCCGGCGGACGGCAAGCTCGCCGCGGGGACGGTGTGCCGCGCCTCGACGGGCGCCTGCGATCCGGCCGAGACCTGCAACGGGTCGAGCAACACCTGCCCGGCCGACGCGATCAGCGCCGCCGGTACGATCTGTCGCCCCTCGGCCGGCGCCTGCGATCCGGCCGAGGCTTGCAACGGCGTGTCGGCGGCATGCCCCGCCGACACGCTGAGCGCCGCAGGCACGGTGTGCCGCGCGTCGGGCGGCGTGTGCGACGTGCAGGAGACCTGCACGGGCTCGGCGGCGGCATGCCCGGCCGACACCAAGATCGCGGCCGGCACCACTTGCCGCGCGTCCGCGGGCACCTGCGACGTGGCCGAGAGCTGCGACGGGTCGAACAGCGCATGCCCGGCCGACGGCTTCGTCGCGGCGGGCACCAAGGTCGGCGCCTGCGTGACGGGGCTCTCCGGCGTCTGCTCGGCGGGCAACAACACCTGCTCCGGCAGCGGCGCGAGCCCGAGCTGCGTGCAGACCACCGCGTCGAGCGCCGAGGTCTGCGACGGGCTCGACAACAACTGCAACGGGAGCGTGGACGACGGGCTGAGCTGCGCCGCCGTCACCTACACCAACGCGAGCTGGAAGCAGACGCAGAACCCTGCGGCCGGCTGGCAGAACACGGTCTTCGACGACTCCACCTGGGCGAACGCCGTGGACGAGGGCGCGCCGCCCATCGCGCCGTGGGGCGCGGTCGCCATGCCCTCGTGGTCGGCCGCGCACTGGATCTGGCCCTACGATTCGAAGTCCAGCGCCGACACCTTCACGGTGTACTTCCGCAAGTCGTTCGTGCCGAGCTCGTCGTCGGCGACGCTCCGGATCACCGCCGACAACAGCTTCAACGTTTACGTGAACGGGAGCCTCGTCGGCTCGGGCAACAACTACACGACGGTGTACTCGTTCAACATCGCCCTCAACGCCGGCCAGACGAACGTGATCGCGGTGCAGGCGATCAACGCCGGCGGGCAGGGTGGCCTGCTCGCCGACATCTCCAACACCGACGTCACCTCGTCGCTCGTGAGCGACACCTCGTGGAAGCAGATCCAGAACGCCCCCGCCGGCTGGCAGAACCTGGCCTTCGTGGACTCTAGCTGGCTCGCCGCGGTGGACGAGGCGGCACCGCCCACCTCGCCCTGGGGCGGGATGGCCCTCCCCTCGGGTTCGACCGCCCACTGGATCTGGTCGTACGACTCGCGCGGCAGCGGCGACAACCAGACGGTGTACTTCCGCAAGAAGTTCACCGCGACGAAGAACAGCTACACGCTCTACGTCACGGCCGACAACTCGTTCACGGCCTACCTCAACGGGAGCGTCGTCGGCTCGGGGAACAACTGGCCCACGGTGTACTCGTTCGGCGTCGCCACCACGGCCGGGAGCCAGTACGTGCTCGCGGTCGCGGCCGCCAACGCCGGCGGACCGGGCGGGCTGCTGCTCGATCTGCGCTGAAGCAAAGAGGCTCCGGCGAAGCCCATCGCCGGAGCCCTCGCGCTCGATCACCCACCCGGACCGCCGCCGGCTATGATGGCGCTCGAACGCCCATGAACCTCCTCGACCCGTACGGCTCGGTGAGCCTCGACGGTGACGCGATCCTCCGCGGCGTCACGCTGGCGCTCCCGAGCGACACCGTGCGGGGCATGCTCCCCTACGGCCTGGATCTCGGCGACCAGCGCCTCACGCCGCCCGGCACGCACCCTGTCGTCCTGTGGTTCCAGATCATGCTCCGGGCCCATATGTCGGTGCCCACGCTGCTGCCGAGCATGACGTACCTCGAGCATATCTTCGGCGTCCCCTTCGTGTACGTCACGCGCGGGGCGATCGATCGGCGCACGCCCGGGCCCGCCTTCTTCATGGCGCGGCTCTACCTCGACAGCCTCCTCGCCACGGCGGGGGGCGTGCTCTGGTGGGGCTTCGCCAAGCAGATGGCCGAGATGCGCCTCACCGCGCGCCGCTTCTCCGTCGCGCAGGAGGGCGAGCCGCTCATCTCCCTCGATTTCGAGCCGCGCGGGCCCTTCCGGAGCCTCGCGAGCTTCCCGCGGATGGCGCCGATCCGCGAGATCATGCGCCAGCCCCTCGTCTCCCAGGTCCCGGCCGCGGTGGGGCCCTTCTTCGCCTTCTCCGACTTCCACCGGGACGTCGAGGGGGGCGAGATCCGGCCCCTCGCGACGGTCGTCCAGATCGACGAGCAGTTCCTCCCCGGCTTGCCTTGCGGCCGCTTCCCCGCGGAAATGCAAGCTCCTGGCATCGACACCTCCGCGCTCGGCTCGTACGAGATCCGCTCACCCTGGCGCCAGGGACTGATTTATCCTCCACGTCCCCGCCCGCCTTCGCGGCGCGGCCGTGCAAGGACCTGACCAGGGCTGAACGCGACGGGCACCTCGGGTGATCTCGGGCGACTCCGCTTCGGGGAGGACGGCGATGCGAACGTTACCTGCGTACGAAGTGCTCAAGCGAGCTCATGGAGGCCGTCGGTCGATCGTCCATCGCGCCCGGCGCACGAGCGACGGGCACCCGCTGATCCTCAAGTCGCTGGCGATGGACGCGCCCTCGGCCGACGACGCCGCGCGCTTCCGCCGCGAGTTCGAGCTGCTCCGGAGCCTCGAAGGCGCGGGCACCGTCCTCGTGCACGGGATGGAGGCCGTGGCCGATCAGCCGACCATCGTGATGGACGACGGCGGCGAGGCGCTGAGCACCATCCTCGGCAGCCGGCGGATCCCGCTCGACGAGGCCCTCGCCCTCGCGGTGAGCACGGCTCGGGCCCTCGGCGCGCTCCACCGCCGCGGCATCGTCCACAAGGACATCAAGCCCGCCAACATCGTCGTGAGCGGGCAGGACGGCGCGGTCAGGATCATCGATTTCGGCATCGCGACGCGCCTCACCCGCGAGCGCCCCAGCGTGCGGAGCCCCAACGTGCTCGAGGGCACGCTGCGCTACATGTCGCCGGAGCAGACGGGCCGCACCAACCGCGACATCGACGCCCGGAGCGATCTCTACTCGCTCGGCGTCGTGCTCTACGAGCTGTTCACCGGCGCCGTCCCCTTCGCGAGCGACGACGCGGCCGAGCTCGTCCACCAGCACATCGCCCGGGCGCCCCAGCCCCCGCACGAGCGCGAGCCCTCGCTGCCGCGCCCGCTCTCCGCGCTCATCCTCCGGCTGCTCGAGAAGACGGTCGAGGATCGCTACCAGAGCGCCGAGGGGCTGATCGCCGACCTCGAAGACCTGCTCGCCGCCGCGCGCGCGGGCGCCGAGGTCGCCTGGTCCGAGCCCGGCGCGCGCGACATCTCCGATCGCTTCCAGATCCCCCAGAAGCTCTACGGGCGCGAGGCCGAGGCCGCGGAGCTCGTCGCCGCGTACGAGCGGGCGAGCCGGGGTCGGGCCGAGCTCGTCCTCGTGGGCGGCTACTCCGGCATCGGCAAGACGGCGCTCGTGAACGAGCTGCACCGGCCGGTGGTCGCGCGGCGCGGCCAGTTCGTGGGCGGCAAGTTCGAGCAGCTCCGGCGCGAGGTCCCGTACGCGTCGCTGGTGCAGGCCTTCACGGCCCTCACGCGCCACCTCCTCACCGAGACCGACGAGGTGCTCGACGCGGCCCGGGCCGCGATCACCGAGGCCGTCGGCAAGAGCGGTCGCGTGCTGACCGACCTCATCCCGGAGCTCGGCGCCGTCATCGGCCCGCAGCCCGAGGTGCCGGCGCTGCCCCCGGTCGAGGCGCAGAACCGCTTCAATTTCACGTTCCTCCGCTTCGTCAAGGCGATCGCCACCGACGAGCGCCCGCTCGCGATCTTCCTCGACGACCTCCAGTGGGCCGACCTGCCCTCGCTCAAGCTGATCGAGCTGCTCCTCGGCGATCCCTCGGTGGGCCGGCTGCTCATCGTCGCGTCGTACCGCGACAACGAGGTGACGTTCGCCCACCCGATGCGCAGGATGGCCGAGGCCGCGGAGAAGGCCGGGGCGAAGGTGAGCGAGATCCGCCTCCGCCCCCTCACCGAGGAGGAGACGGCCGAGCTCGTCGCCGACGCGCTGCGCGGCGATCACGCGAGCACCGAGCCGCTCGCCCACCTCTGCTTCCAGCGCACCGCGGGCAACCCCTTCTTCCTCGGGCAGTTCCTCCGCTCGCTCCACGAGGACGGGCTCATCGCCTTCGACCCCGAGGCGCGCGCGTTCCGCTTCGATCTCCCGGGCATCGCGGCCCGCGGGCACACCGAGAACGTGGTCGAGCTGATGGCCAGCCAGATCCAGAAGCTCGACGGCCCGGCGCGGGCCGCGCTGGAGATCGGGGCATGCATCGGGAGCCAGTTCGACATCGCCACGCTGGCCCGCGTCTCGTCGCGCACGCCCGATCAGCTCGTCATGGACCTCGACGGGCCGCTCGTCGAGGGGCTGGTGCTCCCGGTCGACGACGGTCTGCTCCGCAGCGCCGAGCAGCTCTCGCTCCGCTTCCTCCACGACCGCGTCCAGGCCGCGGCCTACGCCCAGCTCGATCCGGACGCGCGGCGCGACATCCACCACCGCGTCGGCCGCCTCTGGCTCGACGAGACGCCGCCCGCCGAGCTCCGGGGCCGCATCTTCGAGATCGTCAACCAGCTCGATCTCGGCCATGGAGACGCGACGCCCCTCGACGAGCGTCTCGAGCTCGCCCGCCTGAACCTGCTCGCCGCCGAGACCGCGCGCGCCTCGTCGGCCGCCGCGCCCGCCTTGCACTACGCGCGGACGGGCATCGCGCTGCTCCCGGACGACGCCTTCACCCGCTGCTACGACCTCGCGATCGGCCTCCACGCCGCGGCCTTCCACGCCTCCTTCGCGGCCGCGAGCTTCGACGAGCTCGCCGCGCGGGCCGACCTGCTCCTCGACAAAGCGCGGACGCCGCTCGAAAAGAGCCGGATCTACGAGACGCGCATCTACGCCCGCACCGCGCGCGGGGAGCTGATGGCGGCGATCGAGGACGGGGCCCGCGCCCTCGCGCTGCTCGGGATCGACCTGCCCGTCGCGGTGGATTTCCCCCGCTTCCAGGAGGGCCTGGGCGTCACCGCCGGCCTGCTCGCCGGACGCGGCGCCGACGCGCTGCTCGGCCTGCCCGTCACCTCGTCGGAAGAAGTGCTCGCGGCGATGCGGATCTTCGTGGCGATCGCCTCGCCCGCGTACCTCGTCAACCCGCTGCTCTCGCTGCACATCTACACGGAGATGTTCAACCTCTGCCTCCGGCACGGGCTGAGCGAGTTCGCGCCCTTCGCCTTCGCGGTCTACGGGCTCATCCAGTCGGCCGTGCTCACCGATCTCGACACCGGCTACGCCTACGGAAAGGCCGCGCTCGCCCTCTCGCAGCGCTTCTCCACCCCGCGGGTCACCGCGCGGGCCAACGTGCAGGTCGGCCTCTTCATCCAGCACTGGAAGGAGCCGCTCCGGCGCTCGCTCCCCCTCTTCGCCACCGCCATGACCTCCGGCCTCGAAGGAGGCGACCTCGAGTACGTCGGCTACGCCGCGATCGGCACGGCCATGTACGCGTTCTTCGCCGGCAGGCCGCTCGACGAGCTCGTCCCCGAGAACGCGGGGATCCTCGATCTGCTGCGCCGGAACGGGCTCTCCTTCGCCGTCGACGCGGTGGGTGTCGTCCAGGAGGTGATCCAGAACCTCATGCGCGAGCAGGGCGATCCGACGGTGATCGAAGGCCCGAGCTTCGGCGAGTCGACCCACCTCGCGGCGCTGCTCGAGGCGAAGAACTACTCCGTCCTCTCGCTCTACCATGTGCTCAAGGCGATGCTGCTCTACCTCTTCGACGACCCGGCCGGCGCCGCGGCCGTCGCCGAGAAGGGCGAGGCGCTCATCTCCGCGCAGCTCGGCCAGTTCTCGGGCGTCGAGCTGAATTTCTTCCAGTCGCTCGCCCTCCTCGCGCTCGCCGGGAAGGAAGAGGGCGAGGCGCGCGAGGCGAAGCTCGCCAAGGTCGAGAAGAACCAGGAGGCGATGAAGCGCTGGGCCGATCACTGCCCGGAGAACAGCCTCCACCGCCACCAGCTCGTCGAGGCGGAGCGCGCCCGCGTGCTCGGCGACGTGCCGCTCGCCCTCTCGCTCTACGAGCAGAGCGTGATCGGGGCGAGCCGCAACGGCTTCCTCCTCGACGCCGCCCTCGCCGAGGAGCTCACCGCCAAGTTCTACCTCACCCTCGGGCGCGAGCGCGCCGGGCGGCTCACGCTCTCCGAGGCCGCCCACGGCTACGCGGCGTGGGGCGGCGCCGCCAAGGTGGCCCAGCTCCAGCGGCGCTACCCGTTCATGGACCGGCGCGGCCCCGCCTCGATGATGGCGGACGCCACCAGCATCATCACCAGCGAGCGCCAGGGCACCGGGACGCTGCTCGATCTGCCGACGGTGCTCAAGGCCGCGTCGGTGCTCTCGGGGGAGATCGTCCTCGATCGGCTGCTCGACAAGGTGATGGAGATCGCGATCGTCAACGCGGGCGCGGAGCGGGGCCTGCTCGTCCTCTCCACCGAGGGGCAGCTCAGCATCGCGGCCGAGCGGCACGTGGGCGAGGGCGACAAGCCCGCGCTCCCGGCCAGGGTCGAGGGCAGCGACCTGCTCTCCCCGGCGATCGTCTACTACGCGGCGCGCACGGGCGAGGCGCTCGTGCTCTCCGACGCGGCGCAGGAGGGCCTCTTCACCAAGGACGCGTACGTCGCGAAGAGGCGCCCGCGCTCGGTGCTCTGCGCGCCGCTCGTCAACCAGGGCAGGCTCGTCGCGCTCGTCTACCTGGAGAACAACCTGACCGCGGGCGCCTTCACCGCGGACCGCCTCGAATTGCTCCGCATGCTCTCGGCCCAGGCCGCCCTCTCCATCCAGAACGCGGTGCTCTTCGCGAGCCTCAACGAGCACAGCCGCACGCTGGAGCAGAAGGTGATCGAGCGGACGCGCGAGCTGTCGCAGCGCAACGACGAGCTCGGCGCCGCGCTCAAGCAGCTCCGCGACGCGCAGAAGCGCCTCGTGACGCAGGAGAAGCTCGCCTCGCTCGGCGCGCTGACCGCCGGCATCGCCCACGAGATCAAGAACCCGCTCAACTTCGTCTCCAACTTCGCCGAGCTGTCCGCCGACCTCGCCGTCGAGCTCGGCGAGACGCTCGGGGCCGAGCGGGGCAGGCTCGGGGCCGACCTCGCGGAAGAAGTGGGCGAGGCGCTCGAGATGCTCCAGAATAACCTCAAGAAGATCCGCGAGCACGGCAAGCGCGCCGACGGGATCATCAACGCCATGCTCATGCACTCGCGGAGCGGCGAGGGGCGCCCGCAGGAAGAGACGGACCTCAACGCCCTCGTGGCCGAGAACGTCGACCTCGCCTACCAGGCCGTGCGCACGAAAGATCCGCTCTTCGACCTGCGGATCGAGAAGGACTACGACCGGGCCCTCCCGCCCGTCGAGGTCGCGAGCGGCGAGCTCGGCCGCGTGGTGATAAACCTCGTCGACAACGCCTGCTACGCGATGCGCGAGCGGCGGAAGAAGGCGGGCCCCGGCTACGAGCCGCGCCTCGTCGTGCGGACGCGCAACGCGGGCGACCGGGTGGAGCTCCGCCTCCGCGACAACGGGACGGGCATCGCCCCGGCGGTGCTCGGGCAGATCTTCAATCCCTTCTTCACCACCAAGCCCACCGGCGACGGCGCCGGGCTCGGCCTGTCGATCGGCCACGACATCGTGGTCGGCCACGGCGGCGAGATCCGGGCGGAGTCGGAGGAGGGCGAGTACACGGAGATGATCGTCTCGCTCCCGGTCACGTCGCGGAGAGGGACATCCGACGAGGCGGCGAGCGACAGGAGGAGCGAGTGAGCGAGCGGTCGAACGAACGGGGGCGTGATCACGCGGGTCGGGGGTCGAGCGAGCGAGCGCGGGTGCACCGCGGAGAGCCGGAGCGCGCGAGGCCGATCCGCAACACCTCCCTGGCGGTGCGATCCTCCGGCCAGGGCCGCGGCGACTTCGCGCGCGGCGTCGTGGAGCGCGGGGTGGAGAACGCCTACCGGGTGTACGAGGAGTACATGCGCCGCGGGCGCGAGGCCGCCGACGGCATGAGCCGCCTCACCACCGGGCGGCGGGCGCCGCGCTTCGACGGCGACATGCGCGACATCGCCGAGGGCGCGGGCCACTACTTCACCGACATGATGGAGATGTGGCTGTCGCTCCTCAGCCCCGCGGGCTTCGGGCGTCGCCCGCAGCGGGGCGAGCGCCGCCGCGCCCGGCACGCGTCGGATCCGCTCGATCTCGTGCTCTCGCTCAGGTCGACCCGCCCGGTCGAGGTGACGCTCGACCTCCACGAGGAAGACCTCGACGGCCCCGTCCACGTCAACCCGCTCCACCCGGTGGGCGAGCATGCGCATGGCCATGGGCGTCATCGGCACGATCGCGATCACGCGCACGATCACGATCACGGGCGAGATCGAGATCGCGATCACGGGCACGATCACGATCATCGCCATGGCCCCGACCACCTCCGCGGGGCGCGCCTCGATCACGAGGGAGGCCGGCTGCGCCTCCGGCTCACCGTGCCGGACGAGCTGCCCGCCGGGGCTTACTTCGGCGTGGTGATCGACCGGGAGAGCGGCGAGGCCGCCGGCACCCTCCGCGTCGTGGTCCGCGCGGCCTAGCGGTCTCGGAAGCGATGGCCCGCCGCGATCTCGTCCCCCGCATGCTCGAAGAGTACGGCAAGGCCGCGCGCGCCGAGCTCTTCGCCTACCTGCCCTCCGTGGAGCCCAGGCGCTGGCTCTACGATCTGGTCGCCGACTACCCGAAGCGCGGCGGCCGCTCGTTCCGGCCGAGCCTGTGCATCGCCACCGCCCGCGCCTTCGGTTGCACGATGGACGACGTTGTTGGCACCGCCGCGTCGATCGAGATGCTCCACAACGCCATGCTCATCCACGACGACATCGAGGACGAGAGCGAGATGCGTCGGGGCAAGCCGGCCATGCACGTGACCGAGGGGGTGCCGATCGCGATCAACGCGGGCGACATGCTCTGCATGCTGAGCTTCCGCCCGCTCCTGGAGAACCGGTCGAGCCTCGGGTCGTCGATGGCGCTCCGGATCTTGCTCGAGACGGAGCGGATGGCGCGGGAGTCGGCGGAGGGGCAGGCCATCGAGCTCGGCTGGCGGCGGGACAACGTGATGGGCCTCGGCGAGGCCGATTACCTGGAGATGGTGCTCAAGAAGACCTGCTGGCTTGCCACCATCCACCCGGCGCGGGTCGGCGCGATCATCGGCACGCGCGGCCGCGTCGACCTCGACCCCTTCATCCGCTTCGGCTTCTTCCTCGGCGCGGCGTTCCAGATCCAGGACGACCTGCTCAACCTCGTCGGCGACGCGGGCGCCTACGGCAAGGAGCTCGAGGGGGACATCCACGAGGGCAAGCGGACGCTGATGATCATCCACCTCTTCGAGAACGGGACGGAGGACGAGCGGGCGCGCCTCGAGCGGATGCTCGGCCGCCCGCGCGCGGAGCGGACGGTCGAGGACGTGCGCTGGGTGCGCGAGCGCATGGATCATTACGGCGCGATCGAGTACGCGCGCGAGGTGGCCCAGGGCCTCGCGGGCGCGGCGGCCCACGAGGCCGATCAGATCTTCGGCGACCTGCCGGACTCGCGGGACAAGCGCTTCTTGCAGGCGCTGCCCACCTGGGTCATCGAGCGGGTGTAGCGGGGGCCGCGGGGGGCGAGCCGTCCTTCGGCGGCTCTTTGGTCTCCGCCGCAGTCGCCTCGGGGAGCGCGGGCGCGCTCGCCTCGATCGGCGGCGCGTCGACGGTGCTCGGGCTCTGCGGAGGCGGCTCGGGGGCGGGGATGGCCATCATGACGGACGACATCGAGGAGGACGCGAGCGCGGCCGCCTGGGCGAGCGCGGCGGGCGAGCCGGTCACCGCCGCGCCGGCGGCAGAGACCGGGCCCGCGGGCTCCTCGCTCCCGCCCGGCAGGATGTCTTCCCCCGCGCCGACGCCGAGATCCGACTGGTCGATGAACCCCACGTACCAGTACTCGTCCCACGTCTGATCCCGCGGGAAGACCCGATCGGCCTCGGGCCCGACGCAGAGGCGCGGCACGCAGAAGGGCGGCTTCTGGGCGGACTTCGCCAGCCGATCGATCACCTGCGTCCGGCGGGAGTCGTGGATGCCGCGGATGGCCTGCACGAGCGCGCGGAGCTGCGAGGACTCGTCCCCCCGTCGGAAGGCGTCGAACGCGACCTCGATCTGCTTCCACACGTGGGCCTGCGGGCGCAGCCGGGTCGCGTTCGGGTTGGGGAGCTTGATCGTCCGGAGCGTGGTCTGCAGCCAGTCGAGGCTCTGCTTGTCCCTGGCGAGCGCCTTCGTCGCGATGAACCGCTCGACCTCTTTCGTGAACTCGGAGACGCTCTCGTAGAACTCTTCCCGGGTCGCCGCCTTGCCGATCCGCCCGAACGCCCCTTCGAGGGCGTGGCGAGCGTCGCCGAGCAGCTCGAGGATGGCGAGGCTCTCCTCGATGTCCTTGCCGATCTGGGGCCGGGGCGACTCCTGCCGGATGTTGGCCAGGGTCGTCCGGAGAAAGTCGACCTCGCGCTGGGAGATCTCCTGCGAGGTGGCGTCGGAGAGCAGCCGGTCGAGCCTCCGTTGCATCTCGCTCCGCGACCGCCGCCAGCGGGCCCGGGTGTCCCAGTTCTCCCACTCGCGGCTGAGGATGGTCTCGATGACCATCTGCGGATCGATGGCCTCCACTGCGTCCTTCGCGTTCTCGACGCTGAGCGGCTGGTACTTCGGCTCGATCGGCTCTCCGGCGACCAGGCCGGTCTCGACGTCGCGGATCTCCCAGAACAGGGTGACCCACCCGAGCCACTCGCGCGCCGTCGAGCGGAGGCGCACGGGCTCCTCGCTCTTGAGCTGATCGACCAGGCCGCGGCCCACGAGCGGCCAGGTCGGCAAGGCGGCCGGGTTGCTGGGTGGACGCGGGCCGAGGAAGTACGGATCGCGCAGCTCGGCCTTCATCCAGTCCTCGGTGCCGGCCCGGGTCGTCACGCGCCGCCCGAGCTTCTCGGTGAGCGAGACCTTCATCCAGAAGGGCCGGATCGGTTGCAGGCAATGGATGACCCCGCCCTCGTCCTCGCGCGTGAGCTTCACCACGAGGCCGAGCGCCTCGACGAACGGCTGGCTCGGGTAGTGGTGCACGCGGACATGGCAGGGCGACTCGATCTCGCGGATCTCCAGCACCTCCTCGATCGTCCGCTCGATTTCGACGAGCGACTGGTAGCAGGCCCGGCTCGGATCCTCGATGTCCCGGTACTGCTTGAGGGTGAAGAAGTTGAAGGGCATCCGGTTGGCGAGCAGCTCCAGGGAGAGGGCGCGCGCGTCGGTGTTCTCCACGTCGCGGCTGCGGGCGTTCGTCTTCTTGCGCTCGAGCTCGCTCTTCAGCATCCGGCCCCAGTCCTCGCCGATGCTGCGCCAGCGCGGGTCGTCGTAGGAGGAGAGGACCTCGCCCTCCTGCACGTCGAGGATCACCTGCGTCTGCGTCTTTTGCCCCTCGCCGATCACCGGCAGGACCTCGCTCGACACCCGGAGCAGCGTCCGCAGCTTGTCGCGGGCCGGGCCGCGATCGGTCATCCACACCTCGGGCGGGCTCTCGATCTCGGCCTTGGTCGTGGCGATGCCGATGACCTCCGAGCGGGCGATGGCGGCGGTGGTGCTGTTGGCGTAGCTGAAGACGGGCACGAGCCCGACGGTGCAGAGCTCGTAGCCGCCGTCGTCCCGGCGCCGCTCGACCTTGACGGGCACGGCGAAGAACAGCTCGCGCTCGGCCCACCAGCCGATGTTGTTGGTGGCCGAGGACATCTCCTCGTAGTTGATCGCCAGCACGTAGACGTACGACAGCTCCGAGCGCGCGTCGCTCCACACGGTGAAGCGCAGCCCCGCGCTCGACAGCGGCCGGTTCAGGTACCCGTCGAGGAACTCCTGGAGCTTGCGGCGGTACGCGAGGAGCGGGAGCACGCGGATGGTGGTGCTCGGGAAGCGGAAGGGCCCCGCCACGGCCTGCCCCGAGGCGCCGAGGGCCGTGTTGAAGGTGATGTCCCTCGGGACACCGCGCTTCCTGGCGATGGAGCGGCCGCGGCGATCGAGCCAGTCCACCTCGCGGGTCCGCCAGCACTCCGTGCGGCCCACGTCGTAGTCCATGTTCACCTCGTACCAGAAGGGCATCACGGGCCGGACCCGCGAGACCCGCGCGCCGTCCCCCTGCCACTCGCGCTCGACCTTGATCCCCAGGGTCTCGATGATCGGCAGCGAGCTCCAGCGGTGGATGTCGAGGGAATACCCGCCGGAGGCGTCGCCGGCGAGGAGGTGGACGTCGCCCATCATGCCGCCGCGCTTGAAGTACGTGAGCTTCATCTGGGCGTTGGTGAGCGCCTGGTAGCAGTACTGGGACGGGTGCTCGGAGCTCCTGAACTGCTTGAGGTTGATGGTGTTGATCGCCGTCTGCATCGCGTAGAGATCGGCGAGCTCGGCGGCCCGGTCGGCCATCCGCTGGAAGTTCCTGGGGCTGATGCCGCGCTGCTGCCGGAGCAGCCCGAGCCCGCTCATCAGGTCGATCCCGTCGCCGATCAGCCCGGCGCCGCTCCGGGCCAGGTTGGCGAGGACGCTCCACGGCATGAAGGGGCCCTGGGGGTCTTGCGGGAAGGCGAGCGGCGAGAGCGAGGCGGACTCGTGGATCTCCAGGAACTCGCGCGGCTGCTGGCGCTTGCCGGCGTACACCTCCGGGAAGACCATGGTGCTCACCGCGGCGGCGCGCGGCTCTGCGCGCGGATCTTCGATCCACTCGTTCAGCCCCGGGGCGAGCCAGGCCAGCGTCTTCGGCCAGCCGTACGCGGTGCGCCCGAGCGTCATCGAGAGCTCGTCGTCGACGTAGATGAACGGCGTCACCGTGGCCCAGTCGTGGAAGACCCAGCGGCCGTCGATGACGCGGTACCAGAGGAGCGGCACCGTGAACATGATCTCGCGCTGCGACACCCACCCGAGGTTCGTCGCCGCCGCGGCCATCTTGCCGTAGTCCATGATCATCAACAGGACGTAGGGCATGAAGGCGCGGAAGCGCCCGACCTCGCGGGGGACCACCTGGTTGAAGTACGCGTCGGCGAAGCGCTGCTGCTGGAAGAGGCTGGCGCGCAGCGGGAAGACGCGCGTCGTCATCCCCTCGAAATAGAAGGGCGGCTTGGCCGCGAGGCTGAAGGTCTGGTTGTCGGCGAAGCGCGGGTTCTTCACGACGAGGCCTGCCTCTCGCCCCGCGCCTCCCGGTGTTCTCCACCCGCGCCCTCGGCGGCGCCGATCTTGATCCGCAAGGTCCCGCAGGGCTCGCCCTGCTCGTCGGTGATCGCGCCCGCGTACACGCCCTCGGGCTGATCGGGCGGCACGGCGACGCGCAGGCGCGGGCGCCCGTGCACCTCGTCGAGCTCGATCGCCACGAGCGCGGGCTTCTTCCGGTCGCGAGCGCCGAGCTCCTGCGCCTCCAGCCCCTGGAAGGACACGTCGCGGTGGAGCTTGAGCGAGACCTCGACCGGCTGGGTGGAGCTCACCTCCACGCTCACCCCGAGCGTGGACGATCGCCCGCCGCGCGCGCCGCGCCGCGCGCCGTGACCGCCCTCCGGGCTCCGCAGCGCCCGCTCCTCGTCCTCCCAGCGCGGCGCGCGGCCACGCGAGCTCGACCGGTGCCCTTGCTCCCCGCGCGAGCGCGATCCGCGCGGCGGCCTCGACGCGGGCGCCCTCGACGACGGCGGCTCGTCGTCGTCCTCGCCGCCGCTCTCCGGACCGTCGAGGTCCTCGTCGTCGCGCGCGAGCTCGTCGATCTCGTCGTCCTCGTCCCTGTCGATCTCCGCGTCTTCGTCGCGATCGTCGTCATCGCGTTCGTCGTCGTCGCGATCGTCCCAGTCATCGTCGCGATCGTCGTCGTCGTCGCGATCGTCCCAGCCCGCGCGGGCCTGCCCGCGCCGGCGACCGAGGGGAGCGCCCGTCAAGGGCAGGCGGGTGAGCGCCGTGAGCCAGAGGCGGCTGATCTCGCCCAGCAAGCCCAGGGCCTGGCCGGTGATGTTCGAGAGATCGTCCCGGTCTCGGCCGGACCGATCGGCATGACGGCTCCGGCGTGCCCCGCGCTGTCGTTCCTTCACGGTGCTGCTCCTCTTCCTCGTCAGGGGTGATCGTAGCCGATGATGTCTTCGAGCCGCGGGCTCCCGCAGATCGCGTGGGCGGCGAGCAGGCCCGACATCACCGCCGACTCCACGCAGCCGGTGTTGAGCCCGGTCTCCGTCCAGTCGCCCGCGATGGTCAGGTTGTCGACGCTCAGATCGAGCGGCGAAATGCGGTATTTCGACGAGCCCGGCACCGAGAGCACGTAGCGGTCGGAGCCGCCGACGTTGGCCGCCCAGAGCTGGCTGTCGAAGCGCGCCTCGCCGTGGACCTCGGGCGGTGCGCCCGCGAGGACCTCGAAGCGAAAGCCCTTCCTGCCCCGGACCGCCGCGGGCCAGAGGCCGCCGATCTCGTGGTTCAAAAAATCGATCGCCCGGGCGCGCACCTTGTCTCTCTCCGCGCTGCGGTAGCGCATGCCCTCCTCGGCGCCGGACGGCGGCGGGCCCCCGGGGAGCGGGCTACAGAAGTAGGCGATCGAGCGCACCTCGCCCTTCCAGCTCTCCTCCGGGGCGAGGTGGCTCATGTCCGCCCAGGTGTCGAAGGGCTCGACGAAGCCGGAGAGGTTGACGGGCGGCTCGTTCCAGCCGAGCTCGCGCATGTCCTCGCGCATCCAGATCTGGAAGGCCTGGGTGCCCGTGGTCTTCACCTGCTCGACCATGGATTTCCAGCGCGGGAGCCGCTCGATCAGCTCGCCGCAGCACGCGGGCACCGAGCCCAGGCTCAGCCCGAGCACCACGAGATCGAAGCCCTCGCCGACGTGGAGCGTCTTCGTGCCGGCGCGCCGCGCCTCCCAGGGCGACTCGAAGGCCCAGCCCTCGGCCTTGAGGCGCTCGCCCTCGACGAGCTGCGCGTAGTCCGGCTCGGCCGGCCAGCAGGGCAGATCGCGCACCGGCACGAGCGGCTGGTACTCGCCGCCGCCCTGGATCTTGGCCTGGACGTCGAAGTCCATCGCCTCGATGAAGGGGCGCTCGCCGGGGACGGCGGGCGAGAGCTTGAGGTTCGTCAGGCGGTGGAAGAAGCGGAAGCGCACGCCGCGCCGCTTGAGCACCTGGTAGAGCGGGGCGAAGACGATGTCGCCCATGCCGGCGCTCATCTTCCAGAAGAGGGCGCCGCGGTAGGTGAAGAACATCCGGAGCGCGCCGCGGAGCGCCACCGCGGCGGAGAACGAGCGCTCGCTCGTGTCACCGCCGGCGAAGGCGAACATCAGGTCGTAGATGCCGCGCATGAAGCCGGCGTCGAGCGAGCGATCGCTCGCGCCGTGCTGCCGGAGCCAGTCGGTCCACTCGAGATCGTCGAGGACGTCGAAGCCCCGCGGATCGAGGAGCAGGCCCGAGAGGAGCACGCCCCGGAAGATCGCGAGGATCACGTCGATCACCTGCCAGATCCGCTCGAGCGCGGGGTCGTGATCGACGAGCGCGGAGAGCTCCCCGCGGGCCGCGCCGGCGATGGCGTCGACGAGGCGCAGCAGCACCTCGCTCCCCGTGCGGTAGGCCTCGGGGAAGAGGGCCAGCGAGATCGATCGGAGCAGGTCGGTGGCCTCGAAGAGCGCGGCCGCGCCGGCGAGCCGCCCCATCTGGAGCAGCTCGTCCGCCGAGGCGAAGAGGCCCGCCACATCGCCGACCGCGGGGCGCCGCCGCCTCTTGCCTCGACCGTGCCGCGGGTGGGCCGAGCGGATCAGCTCCCCGATGAGGCCGGCCGCCTGCGCGAGGTAGTTGCCGATGCTGAACGGGCTTTGCTCCTCGATCGGATCGCCCGGCAGGCCGCGCATGGGCGGGAAGTTGGCGATCCACGGCTCCCAGTCGCCGTGCGGCGTCCGCTCCGCGAGCGCGACCAAGGGGCACGGCGTGAAGGCGTCGTCCCAGCGCGCGATGTGGTGCTCCTCCGGGTCGCGATCGAGCTCGGCGTAGCACTCGCGCATCAGGCGGAAGGCGTTCTCGTAGAAGCCCATCCAGAGGTGGAGGCCGTGCTCCTCGATCCGATCGTTCGGCCCGCGCCCTGAGGCCCCCTTGCCGCCGAGCCGGAAGCCCATCTGGTAGACGGTGACCGCGTAGCGGCGCCGGTGCTCGGGGCGGGTCAGCTCGAAGGCGGCCGCCATCGCGGCGCAACCGCCCCCGATGATCGCGACCTTGATGCGCTTTTTCCGCTTCGTCCCCATGAGGGAGCGCCCATGGTCGCCGGCTCGCCTTCTGCGCGTCAAGCGTCCCGCCCGGCGGGCGCCCGGGCCGTCCCGAGCTCAGCCGAGGCCCGTCAGCCGCTCGCTCACCTCCCAGAGGCGCCGGCCCACCGCGGGATCGCGCGCCTCCGCGGAGGCCCGCGCCGGGCGCATGCGGCGGAAGTACTTGCCGCTGACCGTCGCGAGCGAGGGCTCGGCCGCGAGCTGCACGAGGGGGAGCGCGCCCTCTTCCTCGTCGAGGAGCAGCGGCCCTACGAGGTGCATGAAGTCCTGGAAGGCGGCCGTCCCGTGGCCCCCGAGGCGGCTCTCGATGACCCCGGGGTGGACGGCGTTGGCGGTGACGCCGGTGCCGCGCAGGCGCCGCGAGAGCTCGAAGGTGAACGCGACGTTGGCGAGCTTGGCCGCGTTGTAGGCGCGCAGGGGCGCGTAGCCGCGGCGGTGCTGCAAATCGCTCCAGCAGAGGGTGCCGAAGCGGTGCATCTCCGAGGCGACGTTGACGATCCGCGACGGTGTTGACGCGCACAGGCGCGGCAGGAGCAGGCGCGTGAGCAGGTAGGGGCCGAGGTGGTTGGTGGCGAAGGTCAGCTCCAGGCCGTCCTCGCCGAGGGCGCGCTCGGCGAACACGGCGCCGGCGTTGTTGACGAGGACATGGAGGGCCGGGAGCTCGGCCAGGAGCGCGGCCGCGAGCGCGGAGACCGAGCGCTGCGAGGAGAGATCGCCGAGGCGGACGGAGACCCGGCGGCTGCCCGTGGCGCGGCGGATCTCCCGGGCGGCCTGCGCGCCGCGCGCCTCGTCGCGCACCACGAGGATCACCGTCGCGCCCCGCGCGGCGAGGGCGCGCGCCGTCACCTTGCCGATGCCGGACGACGCGCCGGTGACCACGCACACTCTGCCCTTCACCGCTCCATCGCACGCGGCGGCGCCGCCGCGGTCAAGGGGGAGCTTCTTCGGACCGCCGGCGGGGCGCCGCTCAATCCTTCTTCGCGCTCAGCGCGCGCACGATCTCGCCCACCTCGAAGGGCTTGCGCACCCACGCCGAGACCCAGTCCTCCGGCAGCGAGGGCATCTGCTCGGCGCTGCCGGAGATGAGCACCACCCGCACCGCCTCGCTCGCCTCGCGCACCGAGGCCAGGGCGCCCTCGATGTCGTCGCGAATCGGGGACAGGTCGACGAGGGCCGCGTCGAAGGGGCCCGCGGCGAGCGCCCCGTCGAGCTCGCCCCGGCCGCGGATGCTGATCACGTCCGCGCCGCGGGCGGTGAGGGCCGTGTCGAGCAGATCGATCACCGCGTCGTCGTCCTCCACGAGCAGCACGCGGGCGCCGTCGAGCGAGGCCTGGCGCGGCGGCGGCAGGGGCAGCTCGCCCTCCGACGAGGGGCGCTGGGACGGCGTGGTCGGCACGAGCGGCATGCTCCCCGGCTCGCGATCGGTGAGCAGCGCCGCGATCGGCCAGCGCAGCTCGAAGCGGGCGCCCGCGGTCGAGTCGGCCAGGCTGAGCTCGGCGCCTGAGGCGCGGGCGAGCGCGGCGGAGTGGCGCAGGCCGATGCCGGCGCCCCCGGGGCGGGTGCTGATGCCGGCGCTGAAGAGCGTGTCGCGCCGCTCGGGCGGGATGCCCGGCCCCTCGTCGCTCACGGCGAAGAGCACGTGCGTGCCGGCGGCGCGCGCCTCGACCTCGATCCGGCCTCCGGGCGCGGTCATGGAGATCGCGTTGAGCAGGAGGTTGGTGAGGATCTGGAGCAGCGGCTGGGGCGGCTCGAGGAGCTGATCTTCGATGTGCGGATCGACGTCGCACGAGAGCGTGAGGCCCTTGCCGCGCAGCTCGGGCGAGAGCCCCGTCACCGCGTCCTCGACGAGCTCGCCCGCCGAGCGGGGCGCGGCCTTGTCGACCTCGGCCCCGATCGCCCGGCGGACGATGTCCCGGGCCTGCGAGGCGCGCGACGCGGCGATGCCGAGGGCTTGCTCCACGATCTCGGGAGCGCTCACCTCCGCGCGGGCGCGATCGATCCAGCCGAGGATCACCGTGAGGGCGTTCGAGACCTCGTGCAGCGCGCCGGTGAGGTCGCTCTCGGGCGCGATCCGCGGGACGGTGCTGGACGAGGGAGTCGAGGCCTCGTCGCCGCGGGGCTCGGCCATGGCGGCCAGGCGCAACGACGGGGGCAAGGAGGAATCCGCCACGGGGCAGAGCGTAACGCGCCGGAAGGTACAAGGGTACGGCAAATCCGCTCGCCGGACGGACGAGCCGGCAGGCGTCGACCTCCTCGGAGCGTGTCGATCCTCAGGGCGACGCGAGCATGGCGGGCAAGAGGAGCGTGTAGCGCCCGTTCTCGTCGCTGATCGTCGTGCCGATCTGGATCACCGTGCCGGTGAGCCCGTCCGGGGCGCTCGGATCCCGCAGCGGGAGCCAGGCGTCGATGACCACGTTGGCGACGGCCGCGCCCGAGGGATCGAGCACCGCGCCGTGGAGCACGGCCGGGTTGGAGACGGCGAGCGGATCGAGCTGCACGGCGTTGTCGGCGAGCTGCACCGTGACCCGCGGGTGGACGAGCCACGGGAAGCCCGACTCGGCCGGCGGGCGCACGGAGAGATCGGACGCGCCCTGATCGACGCCGAGGCGGAAGAGCCCCTGATCGTCGGTGAGCGAGGTGGTCGAGCGCGGGAGCGCCGCGTCGAGCGCATGCACCTTGTTCCAGTACGAGACCGGCGCGGGCTGCGAGGGATCGGTGTCGATCGGCGCGTTGCCGAGCGGGCGGCCCGTCGGCGTCACGACCTTGCCCGACAGCTCGGTGCGCTTCTGCGCGGTGACGACCTGGCCGCAGATGCACACGCTCGGATCGTCGCCCTTGCTCGGATCGACCACCGGCACCTTGATGTCGCGCTCGGAGATCGCGAGCGAGTCGTCCTGGTTGGGCGTGACCCGGACCCGGTAGTCGCCCGGCGGGAGCAGCGTCTTGAAGAAGCCCTTCTCGTCCGTCTCGCCGTCGTCGATGGAGTACGCCGCGTTCTTGGCGACCTCGCCGGAGAGCGCGAGGCTCTGCACCCGCACCGACGCCGACACCCCGTGGTGATCGGCGTCCTGCACCTGGATCTCCACGATCCGCGGGGCGACCTTGAGGTTCTGGACGGAGAGGTGCACCTCCGGATCGCTCAGCGATTTGAGCGACTCGAAGAGCCCCCAGTACACGCTCGGCATGGCCACGCCCTCCGGCGGGCGCAGGCGGATGTACGGCGAGGTCGTGGTGTCGGCCCAGGAGAAGGCGAGGTGGACGGGGACCGAGAGCGGCACGTCCCCGGGCGCGAGGGTCTGCGTCGTGGAGACGACCCGCCCTCCGGTGGGCTCGACGAGATCGAGCCGGAAATCCGTGAGATCGCCGCCCTCCGGGATCTGGATCTCGCCCTTGAGGAGCGTTGGCTTGATCACGCCCCAGTTGGGCGTGTCGTCGGCGCTCTTCAGCACCTGCTTGGGATAGAAGACCGGCGGCGGCGTGTCGTTCTCGCAGCCGGGGATCGGCAAGGGCTGGATGTAGACATCGTAGACGCCCGGGAACACGCTCGCGTCGAACGCGTACACCATCGACGCCTTGGATTTCTCCGCGGTGGCGGTGAACGAGTCGAAATGGAAGCCGGTGAAGTCCGTCACGCGGTCGAAGCGGATGGTGGCGGGGAACGACTTGTCCGCGGCGAGCGGGCAGGTCGACGCGTACTCGAGGTGGACCTTGCCCTCGGTGAGCGGGATGGGCGTGGGGAGCTTGGCGTCGAGCTCGACCGAGTAGCCCGAGGGGTCGCTCGTGTGGAGCGCGATGGTGTCGCCCGGGTCGATGAGGAACGAGGTGCTGGCGCCGAAGCTCGCCCCGGAGTTGGGGCGCACCGCGAGGATCATCCCGGTGAGATCGACCTCGGTGCCGGTGCAGCGCTCGTCGCGGCACACCGCGCCCGCGCCGCACTCGTCGTCGGTCGAGCAGCGGTTGACGGCGGTGCGCGTGCTCGGGTCGCTGTAGGGGATCGCGCAGCCCGCGGTGAAGCCCACGGCGCCGAGGATCACGGCCGTCCGCGCGGCGAGGGACGTTGCGTGGCGGTGGCGCTGGGTGCTCATGGCGCGGCTCCGCAGGCGACGCCCGCGTCGGGGTCGGCCTGCTCGTGGCAGGTGTCCTTCCACTCCGTGCAAGCGCCGAAGTCGGCGGAGCAGGGCGTGTCGATCGGGTTGCTCGAGTCGCAGCGGAAGACCGGCCAGGTGATCTGGCTCGAGTCGTTGCGGCACACCGGGCACTCCATGGTGTCGTCGAAGTGGTGCGACGCGATGAGCGTCATCGTGTGGCAGCCCATGTCGATGGGCTCGAGCCCGGGGTACCATTTGATCCGCGCGGGCGGGCGCTTGTCGTTGTCCATCGTGCTCGCGTCGAGCGAGGCTGGGCTGCCGATCGATTTGCGGAACGGCTGGCCGGCGACGTTGGTGAAGCCGTAGTCGAGGTAGAGCTTGAGATCGACCTTCTCGTTGGCGTCGTTGGAGACGACGTTCGCGGTGAACTCGAAGTACGTGGGCAGGTTGAGCGAGTCGACGATCAGGATGCCGCGCGGGTCGGGGTCGGCGCTGGAGGGGACGAGGAAGGGGCGCGTCTGCTGCGGTGGATCGAAGGAGGGCGTCGAGGTGACGAGGCACGCCGGGGTACACATCGCGATGACCACGATGCAAAGCGACGAGCGTGCCAAGGCGCCTCTGCGGGCGAGCGGGCGCACCCCCGCGGGAGCGCGCGGATCGAGGCGTGACAGCGGTGTCGCGACGCGCATGCTCCGGTGTGGCGCATTGCGCGCTGTGGGAAGCAGGAGAGTCTGGAACGAGGGCCGGGCGCTCATGGGGTTTTGCAGGAAGGCAAGCTCGCCGTCGATCCTGCCCGATCGCGGGCCGATCTGCCACGCCGCGCGGCGGCGGGCGGCGGAGAGCATCAGCTCGTGCCGGCGCGCGTGCGGGGAGCCACCTCGGATCTGCGCCGGTCGGGGGTCGATCCGGTGACCCAGCGGGCCTCGGCGAACTCGGCGCGGAGGGCGAGCCGCACCAGATCGGCCACCGAGGGGTGATCCTCGCAGGCCCGGGCGAGGGCGACCGGCGGATCGACGAGCGCGCCGGGCGGGAGGCCGAGCTCGGTCGCGAGCGCGCCGAGGGCAGTCGTGAGGTTGCCCGCGCCGAAGAGCCCGGCGCGGCGCATGGCCTGGCGGGTGCCGGTGACCGCCGCCTCGTAGGTGATGCTCTCCGGTTTGGCGCACAGCTCGCGGAGGCGGCGATCGGCGCGCGGCGAGACGAGCTGCCAGAGGTTCTGGCCCAGCCTCGCCACGGCGGCGTTGCCCTTGGGGAGGTTCGCCACCGGGCCGAAGGCGGCGTGCAGCGCGTCGATCAACGTGTGGAGCGCGTCGTCGCCGAGGGCGTTGACGAGGGCATGCTCGGGCATGGCGCCCGCGAGCGACGCGCCGAGCTGGTAGCGCAGCTCCGGCGTCTCCTCGCGCACCTCGCCGGTGAGCACGATCGCGGGCGGCGAGAGCAGCGCGATCTTCGTGGTGAGGGCCGCGGCGCTCCGCTGGTAGAAGAGGGCGGTGCGCCCCTGGCCGAGGAAGCGCGAGACGGCCCCGAAGGTCTCGCCGAGCGGGGTGGCCGCGCCGGGCTGCACGCGGGCCACGCCGGTGAGCTGGTACTGCCCCACGTCGCGCCGGTAGAGCCCGGTCTCCAGCACGATGGCGAGCGCCTCGTGCACCGGCGAATCGGCGATGCTGCGGAAGAGCAGGGCCGCGACGAGATCGGGCGCGGGGCGCTGCCCGGCGAGCGGCGGGGCCTGCGGCGCGGTGATCGAGGGATCGACCAGGGCGAGCACATGCTCGACGGCGCGGCCGTACACGGTGTTGCCGTCGTGCATCGCGGCCTCGCACAGCTTGCGGAGGGCGTCGGCGTCGCCCAGGTGGATCAGCGCCTGCTGGCGGCGCACGATCATCACGTCGTGCGCGCGCTCGGCGGATCGGGCACCGTAGAGCTCGACGAGCTGCTCGCCCGCCTCGAAGGACCCGGCTTGCAGCTCGCGCACGAGCGGCGAGTCGTCGAGCGGGAGCACCGAGCGCATCGGCGGCAGGCTGTCGGGCGCGGCGTCGAGGAGGGCGCTCGACGAGGGCTCGGAGGCCGGGGTCATGGCCGCCGAGGGCGTGCCGGCGAGGCGAGGCGCCGCCGACGCCAGGCGGGCCATGATGGCCGGCTTGCCCGCGGCCGCGGGCGCGGACGCAGCCGGCGTGGACGCCCCGCGCGCCGCGGCGGACGGGGCAGGCGCGGCGGGCAGGCGAGCCACGGCCTCGGCGATCTCCGCGGCGAGCGCGCGATCGGTCGCCGCGAGCGGCGTGGCCTCCGCGAAGAGCTTGCCGGCGGCCTCCGGCTCGTTCGAGGCGAGGAGCTTGCCGAGCTGGAACAGCGCGCGCCCCTTCTCGGCGCCGCTCGATCGCCGGACGAGCTCCTCCAGCGCCTTGCGCGCCTCGGCCGGCTCGCCGCGGGCCGCCACCACCTCGAGCTGCTTGCGCTGGGCGACGGCGCGCGTCTCGGGCTCGGAGACGGCCATCTCCAGGAAGCGCGCGGCCGCGTCGAGATCGAGCGCGCTCATCGCCGCCTCGGAGGCCGCGAGCGCCACCTTCCCGCGCGATCGCACGCCCTGCAGATCGCCGCCGAGCGCCTGCTCGAAGAGGGGCACCGCCGCCTCGAAGCTCTTGCTGCGCACGAGGCGCTCGGCCATCCCGAGCGCGACGAGCGGCAGCGCGCCCACCTCCGCGTGGCGGCGCGAGAGCTCGCGCATCCCCGCGCCGCCGCCCTGCACCGCGTCGAGCACCTCGGCCAGGAGGAAGGCGTGGAGCGGGACCTGCTCGGGGGTGAGGCGGGCCGCGATCCGCCCGAGATCGTCGGCGGTGATCTGGGCCTCGCGCGGAGCCCCGGCGCCGCCGCTCCGGTAGGAGAGGCGCTTCGACTCCAGCACCGCGTCGGGCCAGCCGGGCGCGAGCTTGGCGGCGCGGCGCACCCGGTCGAGCGCCGCGGCCTCGTCGCCGACGGCGAGCGCCGCCCGCGAGGCCTCGAGGAGGATCGCCGCCCGCCGGTCCGCCGGCGCCCGCGAGCATGCGGCCAGGCGATCCAGCTCGTCGGAGAGAGCCTGCCCATCGCCGCGCTTGCGAGCCAGCTCGACCCGCAGCTCGGCCACCGACTCGCGCTCGGCGATCGGCGCCACCGTCTCCAGCAGGTCTTCCGCGGCCTCGCAGTCGCCCGCGGCGATGTACGCCGCCGACGCGCGCAGCGCGTAGTCGGCCTTCTCGTCGGAGGTGCCGCTCAGGTCCCCCAGCCGGCGGAGAAGCTCCGCGGCCTTGCGCGAGGCCCCGAGCCGCTCCTGGATGTCCGTGAGGAAGCGGAGCGTGCTCACGTCGTCGGGCACCTCGGCGAGGATCTGCTCGAGCTCGCCCGCCGCGTCTTCCAGCCGGCCGAGCCGCTGCTCCAGCACCGCGGCGCGCCGCAGGTGCAGCATGCGCCGCCGCTCGGCGCTCGGCGCGGCCGCGATCCGCCGGCCCAGCAGGTCGGCGATCGCCTCGTGGTCGCCGCGCTCGTTGGCGTCCTGCTCCAGCCTCTCCAGCGCGCCCTCGTCCGCGGGGTCGAGCTGCGACAGGGCCGCATAATGGGCGATCGACGCGGCGTGATCGCCGAGCTCCTCGGCGAGCGGCGCGAGCTCGCGCAGGATCGGCAGGCGAACGGGCCCGGGGTGGAGCTGGTCGAGGATCTGGCCGAGCAGCTCTGCGTAGCGCCGGCCCTCGTCGGCGGTGCCCGCGAGGTCCTTGAGGTCGGTGAGGAGCTCGGCGTCGACCGCGCCGCGCCCCGCCTCCGCCACCAGCAGATCGAGCGCGCCCTGCGTGTCGCCGCGCCGGGCGATGCTCGCCGCGAGCTCGCGGGCGGCGTGGGAGCGCGCCTCCGGCGACAGCTCGCCCCGGTCGAGCTGGTCGCGGAGCAGCACGTCGGCGTCCTCGAGGCGGCCCTTCTGGTGCAGCAGCGAGCGCAGCCGCCGCGCGGCCCGATCATGGGCCTCCGGGCGCAGATCGCCCGAGGCGATGGCGCGCTCGAGTTGCTCGATCGCCAGGTCCTCGTTGCCCTCGCGCTCGTGCTGCTCGGCGAGGTGGAGCAGCGCCTCGACCTTGCGCGACGGCGGCAGGACGGCCTCGAAGGCGCGATCGAGCGCCTCGTCCCCCAGCGCGGCGACGGCGCGATCGGCCTCGTCGACCAGGGCGTCGTCGTCGGTCGCCCGCTTCACCGCCTGGATCAGCAGGGTCGCGCGCGTCCGCTCGTCGCCGAGCGCGGCCGCCACCCTCGCGGCCAGCCGGAGCAGCGCGGGCCCGACGCTGGAGTACGGCCGATCGGCGGCCGTGCGCACGCTCTCGATCCACCGCGAGGCCTCGCCGCGCGAGGCTTCGCCCTCGCCGATCAGCGCGGGCACCAGATCGGAGAGCGTGAGGTACTCGTCGATGTCACCGTCCGCGGCCATCGACTTCACGAGCGCGGCGAAGGCCAGCGCGCTCGTGCCGAGATCCACCGCCAGCCGGGCCATGGCCACCGCGGCGCGCGCGCCGTCGGGCCCGTCGAGCTTGGTGAGCGACGCCTTGACCGCGCGCTCGTAGCGGAGGGCCACCACCTCGCGATCCCCCGTGAAGCCGAGCAGCTCCGTCACCGCCTTGCCCACCTGGGCCACCGTGTCCGGATCGGGCCGCAGGTTGAGGGCGCGCAGCAGCAGATCGAGCCGCACGCGCGCGCCCTCCTCGGTCTTGCCGGCGAGCGCCGCGGCGCGCTTGAGCCAGATCGTCCGGTCGCCCGCATGCCCGTCGGCCGCCACCCGCTCGAGGGCGCGCACCGCCTCGGTGGGGTCGTCCACCCGCTCCGCGAGGCGCGAGAGCAGCACGTACGACGTCCCCTCGCCCGGCACCGCCTCGAAGCAGGCGGCGGCGTGCCGGAGCGCCAGATCCAGCGCGCCCCGCCGCTCGAGCTGGCGGGCGCCGCGGTAGTGCGCCGCGCGCCGCCCGTAGCGCCCGAGCGCCGCCGCGGCGAGCAGGTCGTAGGTGTGATCGAGGATCGGCAGCCCACCCTCCACGTGGGCGTTCTTCTCGACGAGCGCCACCGCGTCGGCCCGCGAGGGATCGCTCTCGATCGCGCTCGACGCCGCGACCAGCGCATGCTCGGCCTGCCCGTGCTCGTTGGCCAGGTTGGCGGCCTCGATGAGCAGGTTCGCCCGCATCTTGCGGGCGTCGTCCCCGCGGAGCTTGCCGGCGCGCATCGCCAGCGCCTCGATCGCGTAATCCACGCCGGCGAACGCGAGCAGATCGCGGGCGTAGCGCTCCACGCCTCCCCGCGGCGCGAGCTCGCCGGCGCGGAAGAAGGCCTCCTCCGCGCCGCGCCGATCCTCGGCCAGATCCCAGCGCAGGCTCCCGAGCTCCCGGTAGGCGTTGGCCGCCGCGTCCTTGATCCGCGCGGGATCCGGCGGATCGGCCTGGCCCTCCGCCGGGGCCGGGGGCTCCTGGGCGGCGAGCGCGGCGAGCGCGGCCGCGCGCGCCTCGGCGTGGGCGATGAGCCCGTCCGAGCCGAGCCAGGCGCCCGCCTCGCGCATGGCCTGCTCCAGCGCGTCCACCTGGGCCAGCACCGCGCCCGGGTCGGCGCCGCCCTCCACGGCGCGGCTGAGCTCGCGCGCCGCGCCGTCGTAATCGCCGGCCGCGGTCCGTCGCTCCGCGAGCTCGATGAGCAGCTCGCACGCGAACGCCCCGAGCCCCTCCACCGCCACGTAGCGCTCGAGCACCGCGATGGAAAGCCCTGGATCTGCGGCCTTTTCGGCGAGCCTGAGGAGCCGGGCCCGCAGGATCGGCACCCGCGGGCCGAGCACGTCGAGGGCGCGGCGCGCGAAGGCGCGGGCGCGGCTCCGATCGGTCGCGAGCAGCGCGTCGAGGGTGTCGGCGATCGGCTCGGTCAGCTCGGAGAGCGGCTTGGGCTGCGCCAGCACCCAGCCGAGCGCGTCGGCGATCGGCGCCGGATCGCCCACCTTCGCGGCCCGCCGGAGCAGCTCCGCCATCGCCTCGACGCTGCCCGGGCAGAGCGCCAGCCAGCGCTGCGTCCAGGCCAGCGCGAGCTCCTTGTCGCCCAGCACCTCGAAGATGCGGGCGAGCCGCCCGCAGGTGGCGCCATGGGGGAGCACCACGGTCATCGCCCGCTCCAGCGCCGCGGCGCCGTCGCGATCGTCGTTGCGGCCCGCGATCGTCCCGAGGACGGTCGCGGCGCGCCCGCAGGTCGGATCGGCCTCGGCGGCCTGCTCGGCCGTGCGCCGCGCGGTCTCGGGGTCGCCCGCGGCGTCGTACAGCTCGGCCGCCACCGCGAGCAGCGTCGAGCGGAGCGCCGGCCACACCGGCCCGGCGAGCTGGACCAGCGCATCGGCGCGCGCTCGCCCTCGATCGGCGCGGGTCGCCAGGAAGAGCGCCGTGCAGGCCGCGCCGCGGTGCCCCGGTGCCTCGGTGAGCAGCGGGAGCACCTCGTCGAGCGCCTTCGCCTCGTCGCCACGTCGTCGCGCGAGGGCCGAGAGCCCGAGCCGCGCCCGCGACAGCTCGACCCGGGACGGGTCGCTCGCCAGCCTGCGCCGCAGCACCTCGGCGAGCGGCTCGAAATCGCCGCGCCGCGCGGAGAGCCGCTCGAGCGCCGCGAGGTGCGCCCGGTCGGCCGGGCTCGCGCTGCACAGATCGACCAGCAGCGCCGAGAGCGCCTCGGGCTCGGCCACCCGCCCGCGCAGGAGCGGGAGCAGCGCGATCTGCGCCGCCCGCCTGGCCTCGGGGTCGCCCGCGGTCTCCACCGCGCGCGCGGCCTCCCTCCGCGCCTCGTCCTGCTGCGCGAGGCGAGCGGCGAGCCCGGGCCGCTCGGCCTCGACCAGCGCGGCCTCCGCCCCGACCATCGCCAGGCGATCGAGCGCGAACGACGCGAGCGCCGCGTCGTCCAGCGTGCCGCTCGCGAGCGTGAACAGCTCGCGCAGGGCCTTGATCCGGTGGGCGCGGGCCTCCTCCGCGACCTCCATCGGGCCCGATCCCAGCCGGATCAGGGCCTCGATCAGCGGATCGTGATCCTGGTGGCTCTCGGCGTGCGCGCGCAGCGCGGCGAGGGCCTCGTCGTCGA
Source organism: Byssovorax sp. (assembly GCA_046351295.1). GTDB lineage: Bacteria > Myxococcota_A > Polyangia > Polyangiales > Polyangiaceae > JAXLYT01. The sequence continues at coordinate 108,989 of JAXLYT010000012.1, read as the reverse complement.
CCAGATCGGCCGCAGCCTCGATCCAGGCCTCGATCGCCCGATCGGGGCTGGCCAGCGGCCCGCTGAGCAACTTCGCGAGCTCCTGGTACGTCGCGGCGCGCGCCGCCCCGCGCTCCTGCTCGGCCGACAGCTCCAGCCGCAGCGCGCACAGCTCGTAGAGCCCCGAGAGCGCGAGGGCCTCGTCCACCGCGGCAGCGTCCTCGCCCCCGATCGTCCCTTCGAGCCCCGCGTCAAGCACCGCCCCGAGCGCAGCGCCCGCGTCCTCGGCCTTGAGCGCGGCCGCGAGCCGCCTCCGGTTGGCCGCCATCGCGCCGAGCGCGCGGGCCCGGATCGTCTCTTCATCGGCGCTCTCGTCGATGTTCGCCAGCGCCTCGGCGTGGGCCCGCCGCACCTCGTCGGCCGCGCCGGCCCGCCCGCGCGCGATCAGCGCCTCGGCCACGGCCTCGGCCGCGGCGTCGCTCTCCGGCGCGAGCTCCAGCGCCCGCAGCCGATCCTCGAAGGCCGCGTCCTTGTCCCCCGCGGCCTCCCGGCGCCGCGCCGCCTCGAGGTACGCGCTCGCCGCCTCCGCCGGGCCCACCGCGTCCGGCGCCCAGGCGGCCAGCGTCCCGAGCAGCTCGCTCGCCATCGCGTCCTGCGGCTCCAGCGCCGAGGCCTCGCGCAGGGCCTCCACCGCGCCCGCCGTCTCCTCGCCCCGCGCGAGGAGCACCGCGATCTTCACCAGCATCCGCGCGGCCTCGGCCGGTTTGTCCGGGTCGACCAGCCCGCGCAGCGTCGCTGCCGCGAGCGAGCGCTCGCCGAGGGCCGAGAGCCACCCGGCCAGCTCGACGCGCAGGGCCGCGTCATCCCCGAGGAGCAGCGCGCGCCGCGAGAGCCTGGTGGCCGCCCCGAGGTCCCGCCCGCGCTGGGCCAGGTACCGCGCGAGCGCGATCGAGCTCGCCCGCTCGGCCGCCGGATCGACCACCGCCCGGCTCTCCGCGAGCTGGGCTCGCAGGTACGCCTCCTCGGCCCGCGGCCCGGTGTGCCGCGACATCGGCACCTCGATCCGCAGGTTCTCCAGCAGCAGCGCCCCCACCGAGGCCGGCGCCGAGCGATCGTACAGCTCGGGCGGGGGCATCGTCCGCCTGGGGAAACCGGCGGGAAACCCCGAGGGGGAAGAGTCGCGCGGGCGTTCGGGAGGGCTCATCCTGGGCTCGGGGGACGACGATCGGATGGAGCCTAACAGAAGGGGCCCGGCGGGGGCCCAATGTTGTGGATCTCGGTCGGCCCTCCCCTCCCGGCGCTCCAGGCATTATCAGGACAGGCCATGAAGATCTTCGTCACCGGCGGCTCCGGCTTCGTGGGCGGCCACCTGATCGAGGCCCTCGCGCGCGACGGGCACGAGGTCGCCGCGCTTGCCCGCTCCGATCGCGCCGCGGAGACCGTGAAGGGCTACGGGGCGAGGCCGGTGCGCGGGGACCTCGGGGCCGTGACGGCCGCCCAGATCGGCGACGCCGAGGCCGTCATCCACGCCGCCGCGCGCGCCGAGGAGTGGGGCACCCGCGCGCAGTTCTGGGAGGCCAACGTCGACGGCACCACGGCCGTGCTCGCCGCGGCCAAGGAGGCCGGCGCGCGCCGCTTCATCCACGTCGGCACCGAGGCCGCGATCTTCGCGGGGCAAGACCTCGTGCATGCCGACGAGACCGTCCCCTACCCCGCGCGCCATCGCTACCTCTACGCGGAGACCAAGGCCGAGGCCGAGCGCCGCGTCCTCGCCGCCTCGACGCCGGGCTTCGCCGCCCTCTCGATTCGCCCCCGCTTCGTCTGGGGCCCGCGCGACACCAGCGTGCTGCCGGCCATCCTCGACCGCGCCCGCGCCGGCAAGTTCGCCTGGATCGACGGTGGTCGCGCGTTGACATCGACAACACATGTCGCCAATGTCGTCCATGGGCTCACGCTGGCGCTCACCCGCGGCGAGGGCGGCCGCGCCTACTTCGTGACCGACGACGGCGAGCGGACGCTCCGCGAGTTCCTCACCGCCCTGCTCGACACCCAGGGTGTGGACCTCGGCACGCGCGTGCTCCCCCGCGCCGTCGCCCGCCCCCTCGCCCGGGTGGTCGAAGGCGCCTGGCGCGCCCTCCGTCTGACGAGCACGCCCCCCATCACCTGCTTCGCCGCGGACATGCTCTCTTCGACGGTCACCCTCGACACGAGCCGCGCCCGCCGCGAGCTCGGCTATGCCCCGGTGATCACCGTTGAAGAGGGCCTCCGCCGGATGCGCGAGATCTCCGCCGGATCGAGCCGCTCCTGACCGCTCGCCGCGCTCAGAGCACCGACGGGCTCCCCGGTGATCCGGCCGCCACCGCCTCTGCGTCCGGGCGATCGATCCGCGTCTTGCAGATCGTGTCCCACAGCGTCAACGCCTCGCCGAAATGGGTGTTGGCCCGCGCGTGGTGCACGTTGTGGAACAGAGAGGTGTTGACGTAGAGCTTCGGTAAAAGCCTCTCCACGAGCCCGATCGTCACCCCCGAGTGCAGGTAGAAGTTGAGGTGGACGAAGCCGATCACGAGGGCGAAATAGAGCGGCGCCCAGTGGGTCGCCTCGGGGATGCAGAGGATGAGGATCGGCCAGAAGGTGAGCAGCGCCTCCACCGGGGCGACGGCGAAGCCGGCCAGGGGCGAGGGGTCGCGGAAGGCGTGATGGGCCTTGTGGAAGCCGAAGAGAGCGCGGGTGTGGAGGAGGCGGTGCTTCCAGTAGAGCCAGGCGTCGATGATCATCACCCCGGCGAAGGTCTGGACGAGCGCGCGCAGGACGCCGAGGGCGCCGCCTTCGAGGTGCCAGACCATCCCGGTCGGGTGGCCGAGCTGCCACTGGGTGAGCGGCCAGGCCATCAGGCAAGAGGCCACCACCGCGGCCCGCGATGTCTCCAGCGCCTCCTTGACGAAGGGCGCCGGCTTGCTCCGATCGCCCTGGATCCGCGGCCGTTTGCGCTCGGCGAGGAAGGTGCAGAGGAGCGCGCTCCCGAGGAGCGGCGCCCACAGGGCCACGAAGCCGAGCCCGAGGCACATGAACCAGCGCGACGGGCTCTCGGGGTGGAGGAAGCCGGCCAGGATCAGGGCGATGGGGAGGACACCATCGATCAGCGCATGGAGCGAATAGCGGCGCGCCTCGGAGGAAGAAAGAGCATCCATCGGGCGGCCACGGTAGAGCGGGCCGCCCGGCGAAGCAACGCCGCCGGGCGCGAGCGCGACGGCCGGTGGGCGATCACACCCGCGGCGCGGGCGCCATCCGCAGCTTGCCGATCTTGGCGGGCACGCGCCAGATCGGGAGCAGACCGCCCATGCGCTGGGAGAGGTCCTGGCAGTAGCTGTAATGCTCCTTGAGCGATTTGCTGGGCATGTAGGGGAGCTGCGTCCTCCGGTGATTGACCTCGAAGCGCGTCGACCCCGGCTCGGCGCCCTGGAGCTTGATGTACTCCTCGAGCAGCGGCAGATCGTCGGGGTTGATCTCGACCATGTACCCTTCGGGCGTCACGGAGACGGACTTCAACCGCTCGAACTTGTACTTCTTCGGGAGGATCTTGCTGTTCCGGTACGGATAAGGCCGGTTCAAGAGATCGACCTCGAAATAGAAGCGCGCGGTCGCGTCGACCCAGAAGTCCTGCGCCTTGCAGAACTCGAAGAGCAGGGTGTCGAAGGCCTCGCGCTCGGCGTGGTGGTTGATGTGCAGGGCCGCGCCGATCGCGTCGAATTTCTGGAACTCGTAGGTCTTGATCGACTCTTCGAGGAACTTCACGTACGGCTGATTGGGCTTGTTCTTGCAGAGCTGCATGAAGCCCTCGAACAGCGCCTCGTAGCCCATGAGCCCGCGGCTGTGCAGGTAGCGCGAGAGCGCCCACAGGCTGCGCAGCGTGTGGAGCGTGCTCACCGAGTAGATGTAGCGAATCCCCTCGGCGTACTCGACGGGGCCGATCTCGTTGGTCTGGATCACCACCTCGGCCTCGCTGTTCGGATCGGACTCCTTCATCGTCACGAGGCCGTACTCCTCGCGCTTGTCGTTGAGCTCGACGTTGTTCATCAAGAGGAGCGGATAGAACACGAACGAGTCGGCGCCCATCTCGCAGAGCTTGGCGAGCCCCTCCTTGAACGAGGGCAGCGTCTCGCCCGGCAGAGGCCAGATGATCTCCACGAGCGAGGAGATGCCCTTCTCGTTCAGCGAGCGCTGGAGATCGATGTACGCCGAGGTCTTGATGTTGTCGCGGTTGACCTTCTTCAACGTCTCCGCGCTCATGGTCTGGAGCGCCACCGACTGCGTCGCCAGCATCCCCGCGCCGTGGAAGATGCCGGTGATCTCGGAGACCCGCTCGGGCGTGTTCTTCGAGCCGCAGAAATACACGGCCATGGGCGCGCCGAATTTCTTCCCCGTGTCGGCGAGGTGCTTCGAGAGGTCGACGTCGCGCGGGAGCATGCCCCAGTTGGCGTCGGCGATGAACACGTACATGCAGCCCGACTCGCCGATCCAGGTCATCTCCTTCTCGATCCGGGCGTTGTCGTACTTGTAGACCTTGGCGCCGATGGCCGCGCCCCAGTAGCAGTAATTGCACTTGAAGGGGCAGCCGCGGTTGGTCTCGATCACCGTCCAGGTGTACTTGTTCTTCTCGAAGAGCCCTTCGAGGAAGGGCGAGGGCACCTCGCTGAGGTCGGTGATCCTGGGCTCCTCCTCGGTCGTCACCATCTCGCCGCCCTTGAAGAAGCTGATCCCGCGCACGGCGCTGAAATCCTTCTCGGGAGAGAGCAGGGCCCGCACGAAATTGGGGAAGGTGCGCTCGCCCTCGCCGTTGCAGACGAAGACGTTCTCGTGCTCCTTCGTGAGGTAGCGGTGACCTTGGTTGATCACCTGGGGGCCGCCGAGGATGAAATGGGCGCCCGGCTTCTCGACGAGCAGCACCGCGAGCAGGCGGCGCACCATGCCGATGTTCCACACGTAGCTCGAGAAGGCGTAGACATCCGCGTCGGCCTTGCGGAGCGCCTCGAGCACCGTCTCGTAGGGGGTGGTGGAGACGGGGAGGGAGATCTTCTCGAAGGTGAGCGCCTCCACGAGCGCCGGATCTTTCCGGCAGCATGCCTCCATGTACCCGGAGGCGAGCGGGAGCACCCCGGAGAACACCGTCAGCTCGACGAACGCGACCTTCTTGCTCATCGCCTACTCTCCCGTACCACAAGGCGCCCAGCCGAAGCTCGGACACGACTGTTCTATGACCAACGACAAAAATCGCTGAAGGTGAAGCCGCTCGATGATTTGAGACGGTTTGAATTTAACGCAAAGACGCAAAGACCGCAAAGACGCAAAAAAGAAAGAAGAGGCATCTTCATTTCTTCTTGCGCCTTTGCGCCTTTGCGCCTTTGCGTTGAAAATGGATCTCGACAGATCGGCCAATGGATCCATCCGAAGATCAAAGCCCGCGCGCGATCGAGCCAAGAAGCTCACCCTTCGTCCCTCCTGGCCGCGTCGGGCGAGAAGGCGGGGATGCACACCGCGAAGTACTCGTTCGGCTCGCTCGCCGGGTTGCTGTAGCGCACCTTCGTGCCGGGCTCGGTCCAGATGGCCTGTCCGGCGGTCACGTCCACCGTCTCGCCGTCCATCTCGACGCGCATCGTCCCGCGCACCATGATCGTCAGCTCGCCGAAGGTGGGTGTTTGCGCGACCTCGCCCCAGCCGGGCGGCGCGATCATGTGCGCGAGGCTGAAGTTTTCGGTCTTCGTGTTCACCCGCCCGAAGAGCTCCTCGATGAGCTTGCCTCCGGGGACGGGGATGCGGGTCGCGGTCGTGACGAGCTTGTAACCGGGCATGGTGGGGTCGACTCTCCTCAGGCGCGGGCGGCGGGGGCTCCCTTGGCGGCGGCGGGGCGGCCGGCCTCCTTCCACACGGGGAGGAGGCTGCCCATCCGCTGCGACACGTCTTGACAGTACGAGTAGTGCTCGCCGAGGGATTTGTTGGGCATGAAGGGCATCTGCGAGCGGCGATAGCTCACCTCGAAGCGCGTCACCCGGCTCTCGCTCTCGGGCATGCCGAGGTACTCGCGCAGGGCGGGGAGGTGCTCGGCCGGCACCTCGACCATGTAGCTGCTCGGCGTGACGCTCAGCACCTTGAGCTTCTCCAGCTTGTGCTTCTTCGGGACGATCTTGGTGTTCCGGTACACGTAAGGCCTGTTGACCAGATCGACCTCGAAGAAGAAGCGCGCCACCGGATCGGCCCAGAAATCCTGGCTCTTCACGAACTGCACGAGCAGGTCGTCGAAGACCTCGCGCTCGGCGTGCAACGTCAGGTGGAGCAGCGTGCCCACGTTGTCGAACTTCGAGAAATCGATCGCCTTGATCGAGTCCTCGCAGAAGCGGCTGTAGGGGTGATCCGGGTTCTTCTTGTAGAACTCGACGAAGGCCCGGAAGAGCTCGACATACTGCCGCTTCCCCGTCTTTTGCAGGTAACGGCCGAGGCACCACAGGCCGCGCAGCGTGTAGAGGCTCGTGACCGCGTAGGCGTAGCGGTGCCCCTCGCGATAGGCATCCTGCGAGACCTCGTTGGTCTGGATGACGATCTCCGCCTCGCTGTTCGGGTCGGGGTCGAAGATGGTGACGAGCCCGTACTCGTCGCGCTTCTGGTTGAGCTCGACGTTGTTCATCAGGAGCAGAGGATAGATGACGAACGAGTCGGCGCCGATCTCGCAGAGCTTGGCGAGCCCCACCTCGAAGCTCTGCAAGGTCTCGCCGGGCAAGGGCCACATCATCTCCACGAACGACGAGATACCCTGCCGGTTCAAGGCCATCTGGAGCGAGGTGTAGGCCGAGGTCTTGATGTTGTCCCGGTTGACCTTGATGAGCGTCTCCTGGCTCATCGTCTGGAGGGCCACCGACTGCGTCGCGATCATCCCCGCGTCGTGGAAGATCTTGGTGATCTCGGCCACCCGCTCGGGGGTGTTCTTCGAGCCGGCGAAATAGACGCTCATCGGCGCGCCGTAGCGCTTCTGGTCCTCGGCCATCTGGCGGGTCAGGTCGACGTCGCGCGGGAGCATCCCCCAGTTGGCGTCGGCGATGAACACGTAGACGCAGCCCGACTGGCTGATCCACGTGATCTCCCGCTGGAGCCGCTCGTTGTCGTACTTGTAGACCTTGGCCCCGATCGCCGCGCCCCAGTAGCAGTAGTTGCACTTGAAGGGGCAGCCGCGGTTGGTCTCGAAGACCAGCCAGGTGTACTTGTTCTTCTCGAAGATCCCTTCGAGGAAGGGCGAAGGCACCTCGCTGAGGTCGGCGATGCGCGGCTCGGGCGGCGTGGTGACGAGCTCGCCCGCCCGGTAGAAGCTGAGGTTCTTCACGTTGCGGAGGTCGCTCTCGGGCGTGCCGGCCGGCGCGAGGAGGGCGCGGGCAAAATGGGAGAAGGTGCGCTCGCCCTCGCCGTTGCAGAGGTAGACGTTCTCCTCTGCCGGGGTGAGGTACTTCTTGCCCTGGTTCATCACCTGCGGGCCGCCGAGGATGTAATGGGCGCCCGGCCGGGTCTCCTGCAGGGCCGCGATCAGGCGGCGGACGCGGCCGCTGTTCCAGACGTAGCAGGAGAAGGCGTAGACATCGGCCTCGCTCTTCTGGAGGGCGGCGAGCACGTCGTCATAGGGCGTCGCAATGGGGAGCGAGATCTTCTCGAAGGTCAGCGCCGCGGCGAGCTCGGGATCTTTCCGGCAGTAGGCCTCCATGTACCCGGAGGCCAGCGGAAGAACGCCGGCAAAGACCGTCAGCTCCACGAACGTGACCTTCATACTTCTCCTGGGAAACCAGTGGTGACCTAACGTAACATTGGCAGCGCCGGCGGGGGAAGGCAAAAGGGCGGCGCAACGTCCGCACCGTAGCATGGGCGCGATGCTCGACGGAGCGCCGTTCCCATTGAAACGGCGGGAAACCGCGAGGATGCGGCTCTTGGGGGAGCGGGGGCGGGAACGGGAGCGGGAGCGGGAACGGGAACGGGGAGAATCACCGCTGCAAAATGGCCGCACGATTTTCGTTTTCCTGCGTATTTCAACCCATTTTTGCGCTAGGAGCGCTCCATGGCGACAAGCGACGCGCACCCCGGGCCCCGACCGCTCCGCGCTCCCCGCGGCACCGAGCTCCACTGCAAGGGCTGGATCCAGGAGGCCGCCTACCGGATGCTCCAGAACAACCTCGACCCGGAGGTGGCCGAGCGGCCGGACGATCTCGTCGTCTACGGCGGCACGGGCAAGGCCGCGCGCTCGTGGCCGGCGCTGGAGGTGATCCTCCGCGAGCTGCGCGAGCTCGGCGACGACGAGACGTTGCTCGTGCAGTCGGGCAAGGCCGTGGGGCGCTTCCGCACGCACCCCGACGCGCCGCGCGTGCTCCTCGCGAACTCTAACCTCGTCGGCCGCTGGGCCACCTGGGAAGAGTTCCGCCGGCTCGAGGGGCTCGGGCTCATCATGTACGGGCAGATGACGGCGGGCTCGTGGATCTACATCGGATCGCAGGGCATCGTGCAGGGGACGTTCGAGACCTTCGTGGCCGCGCGCAAGGCCCACGAGGCGCGCACGGGCAAGCCGGGCGGGCGCTGGGCGCTCACCGCGGGCCTCGGCGGGATGGGCGGGGCGCAGCCGCTCGCGTCGACCATGGCCGGCGTCGCATGCCTCGGCGTGGAGATCGATCCCACGCGGATCGAGAAGCGCCTCAAGACGCGCTACGTGGACGAGCGGATCGACGACCTCGACCAGGCGCTCGCGGCCATCCAGGCCTCGATCGCGGCCGGCAAGCCGCGCTCGATCGCGCTGTGCGCCAACGCCGCCGACATCTACCCCGAGCTCGTGCGCCGCGGGATCACGCCCGACCTCGTGACGGAGCAGACCGCCGCGCACGACCCGCTGGTCGGCTACATCCCGCCGGGCTTCGACCTCGCCTCGGCGGCCGCGCTCCGCGCCTCCGATCCCGCGCGCTACGTGCAGCTCGCCAAGGCCGGGATGCGCCTCGAGGTGGAGGCGATGCTGGAGATGCAGCGCCGCGGGGCCGAGGTGTTCGACTACGGCAACAACATCCGCACCTGCGCGATGGAGGTCGGCTGCGCGAACGCCTTCGACATCCCCGGCTTCGTGCCCGCGTACGTGCGCGAGCTGTTCTGCCAGGGCAAGGGGCCCTTCCGCTGGGTGGCGCTCTCGGGCGATCCGGAGGACATCCTCGCCACCGATCGCGCGGTGCTCTCTGCCGTGCCGCACGACGAGGACCTCGCCCGGTGGATCCACCTCGCCGAGGAGCGGATCGCCTTCCAGGGCCTGCCCGCGCGCATCTGCTGGCTCGGCTACGGCGACCGGGCGAAGGTGGGCCTCGCGTTCAACGAGCTCGTGCGCACGGGCAAGGTGAAGGCGCCGATCGTGATCGGGCGCGATCACCTCGACTGCGGCTCGGTGGCCTCGCCCTTCCGCGAGACCGAGGCCATGAAAGACGGCTCCGACGCGATCGCCGACTGGGCGATCCTGAACGCGCTCGCCAACACCGCCGGCGGCGCCTCCTGGGTGAGCTTCCACCACGGCGGCGGCGTGGGCATCGGCAACTCGCTCCACGCGGGCATGGTCATCGTCGCCGACGGAACCGACGCGGCCGCGAAGCGCCTCGAGCGCGTGCTCACGATCGATCCCGGCATGGGCGTCATCCGCCACGCCGACGCCGGCTACGAGACGGCGATCCGCGTGTCCGAGGAGAAGGGCGTGCGCGTTCCGCACCGGATCCAGCGCTGATCGATCGCTCGATCGCTCGATCGCGCTCTCACGGCTGCACGAAAGTTGGCCCGCGATCCGCGGCCTTTCTAGGCTCGCCGCCGGTGCTCGGCGACTTCGTGAAGCGCGTGGTGAACGGGCTCGTGCTCCTGCTCGCGGCGCTCACCTTCTTCCTCGTCCCCATCGGCCGGAAGACCGCCGCCCAGCACTGCGTGGCCATCTTCAGCACGCCGCCCGCGCGCGAGGCCGCGAGCGCCTTCGCCGGCGCCGCCCGGAAGGCCGCGTCGAGGGCCGGCGAGGCCTTCGCCGATCTGCGCGAGCACCACCGGAAGAAGCCGACTCCGACCGCCCCCACCGACGAGGGGACGGCGGGCACCGAGGGTGAACGCTAGCCCTTGCGCGGGTCCTTCTCGTTCGGGTGCTCGTTGTAGAACGCGTCGAGGCTCTCGCGGGTGATCTCGCAGCGGATCGCGCCCTCGCGCTCGATCTTCGCCTGGCAGCCGAGGCGGCTCGTGGCCCGCACGTCGAAGGCCTTGTCGAGGATGTCCTCCTCTTCTTCCTCGGCATCGCTGAGCAGCGCGCGCCCCTCGGTCACGTAGACATGGCAGGTCGAGCATGCGCACACGCCGCCGCATGCGTCGCCCTCGGGGGCGTGGATCTGCTTGGACGCCTGCAAGAGCGTGGTGCCGACGGGCACCTCGACATCCCAGCTCTTGCCGTGCGCGAGGAAGACTACCTTGGCCATCAATCGTCTCGGTGGGGGTGTGCGTGATGAGCGGCGTGATCCGCGTGATGAGCGGCGTGATCCGCGTGATCGGGCTGGGCGCCGCCGGGCCGCACCATCGCCGCGTGCGCCTCGACATGCGCGTCGACGCCCGCGGCGCGCTCCACGTCCTTCTCGACCTCGCCGAGCTGCTTGCCGGCGATGGCCTTGGCCACGGCCCGATCCATGCGGCGGCCGGCCCAGTCGTGCGTCGCGTGATCGAGCTCCTCGGTGCGCGCGGTGATCGCCGCGAGCCGCTCGCCGGCGAGCGCCGCCTCGAGCTCCGCGAGCGCGTGATCGATCCGGGCGCGCTCCTCGGCGCTCAGCAGATCGGCGTCCGCCGCGAGGGCCTTCTTCGTCGCGGCCACCACCTGCCCGGCCTCGACGCGGGCCTCGATCAGGCGGCGCCGCTCGAAGTCTTCTTCCCCGTGATCGAGCGCGGAGAGCAGCATGTTCTCCACCTCCTCGTCGGAGAGCCCGTAGCTCGGCACGACCTCGACCTTCTGCTCGACGCCGGTGGTCGTCTCCTTCGCGGTCACGCTGAGCAGGCCGTCGGCGTCGACGCGGAAGGTCACCTCCAGCCGCGCGAGGCCCGCGGGCATGGGAGGAATTCCTTTGAGCACGAAGCGCGCGAGGGATCGGCAGTCGGCCGCGAGCTCGCGCTCGCCCTGGACGATGTGCAGATCGAAGCCCGTCTGGTTGTCGGCGTAGGTGGTGAAGATCTGCCGCGCCCCGGCCGGGATGGTGGTGTTGCGGGGCAAGATCTTCTCGGCCACCCCGCCCATCGTCTCGATGCCGAGCGAGAGCGGCAGCACGTCGAGCAGGAGCACCTCGCCCTCGTGCGCGCCCTCGCCCGCGAGCAGATCGGCCTGGATCGCGGCCCCGAGCGCCACCACCTCGTCGGGGTTGATGTCGCCGAGCGGCGGCTTGCCGAAGAGCTTCTCCACGTACGTGCGCACGTAGGGCACGCGGGTCGACCCGCCGACCAGGATCACCCCGTCGAGCTCGCTCGCCGAGACGCCCGCGTCGCGCAGCGCCCGCCGGCATGCGACCCCGGTGCGCTCCACGATCGGCGCGATCAGCGCGTCGAATTCGTCGCGCGTCACGGTGACCTTCTTCGTCCCCGAGGCCGCGGGCAGCTCGATCTCCACCTCGCGCGCGTCGGTGAGCCCGTGCTTCACCTTGCGGGCCGCGTCGAGGGCGAGGCGCACCACCTCGGGCGTCTCACTCGTCGCGCCCATCTCCTGGAGCAGGCGGTGGGCGAGGGCGCGATCCATGTCGTCGCCCCCGAGGGCGCTGTCGCCGCCCGTCGACTTGACCTGGAAGACCCCGTTGTCGAGCAGGAGGATCGTGATGTCGAAGGTGCCGCCGCCGAGGTCGTAGACGGCGAAGAGGCCGTTCTTCTGCTTCTCGAGGCCGTACGCCAGGGCCGCGGCCGTGGGCTCGTTGAGCAAGCGGAGCACGTCGAGCCCGGCGAGGCGCCCGGCGTCCTTCGTGGCCTGGCGCTGGGCGTCGTCGAAGTAGGCGGGGACGGTGATCACCACCCCGCCCACGCTGCGCAGCTCGTCCTCCGCGAGCAGGCGCAACGCCTTCAAGATCTCGGCCGACACCTCGATGGGCGTGACGACCTTGCCGTCGACGCGGAAGCGCACGCTCTTGGCCTCGTCCGGCGTCTTCGGCGTCGCGAAATCGTAGGTGCCGAGGCGCCTCGTCTCCGGATCGTCGGCGCCGCGGCCCATGAAGCGCTTGACGCTCACGATCGTCTCGCGCGGGTGCGCCGCGGCGAGGCGGAGGGCGTCGTGGCCGACGATCACCGCGCCGCGGGCGTCGTAGTGGACGGCCGAGGGGAGCAGGCGCTCGCCGTTGCAGTCGGCGATGACGAGCGGCTTGCCGTCGCGCACCCGGGCGACCAGGGAGTTGGTGGTCCCGAGGTCGATCCCGATCGGGCGGGGCGTGGCTTTGGGGTCGAAGATTTCGAGGAGCATGAGAGGATCGTTTGAGCTGCAACGGATTCGAGCGCGCTAGGAGGCGAGGTCTTCCTCGATCGCGCTCACCTCGTCGAGGAAGCGGCGGAGATAGCGCAGCTCGCCCACGGCGGGGAGGATGGCCTTGCTCTTTTCGGGATCGCCCGCGGCGGCGTCGAAGGCGCGACCGAGGGAGGCGAGCACGGCCCTTTGCCGCGCCGCCATCGCCTCGCCGAGCTTCGCCACGCGCCCGAGGTCCTTCTTGGCGCGGGCCTCGGCGAGCTCCTCGCGCGCCTCCATCATCTCCATCAGGAGCGCGGGCGAGGCCTTGGGCTCGGCCCCCTCGGCGGCGAGCGCGCCGGCGCGGCGAAGGAGCGCCTCGGCGCGGCGGATCGGGTCGCGCAGCGCGCGGAAGGCCTCGTTCACGTCGACCGCGCGCCCGAGCGCGAGGCGCCGCTCCGCCGCCGGCGCGCCCGCGTAGCGATCGGGGTGCAGCGCCTTCGACAGATCGCGATGCCGCTGCTCCAGCGCCTTCGAATCGAGATCGAACCGCGCCTCTACACCCAGAACCTCGAACGGATCACCCATGGCTACCCAGCACCGCGTCGTTCACGTCACCGTGAACGAGTGCCCGCAGCCGCATCGGCTGGCCTCCTGCGGGTTCTTGAACTTGAACCCCTGGTACATCAGCGTCTTCTCCCAGTCGAGCACCGAGCCGCCGAGGTAGATGATGCTCTTCTTGTCGCAGATGACGCGCACCGTGGCCTTGTCGGGCTCCGCGAACTCGAGCACGAGGTCGCCCGTGCGGGGCGGGCTGTCCTCGAACTCGATCACGTAGGAGAAGCCCGAGCAGCCGCCGCCCCGGATGCCCACGCGGATCGCGCCCTCGGGCGTGCCCCGCTTCTTGAGCTGCATCCGGATCGCTTCGACCGCCTGGGGGGAGACGGCGATCGTCTTCTTGGACACGCCGGTGTCGATGGGGGGCGCGGCCTTGAAGCCCGGTCCGGGGGTCTGTTCGCTGCTGGTCATCATCGTCAACCTCGGGGAGGGTGGTTCACTCGGACGCGGCGCGCTCGGCCGCGGCCGGCTCGCCCGCGGCGCCGGACGCGATCGCGCGCCTGGCCTCCTGCTTGGCGCGGAAGTCGGCGATCGCGCTCTTGATCGCGTCCTCGGCGAGCACCGAGCAGTGGATCTTCACCGGCGGCAGGTGGAGCTCCTCGGCGATCATGCTGTTCTTGATCGTCTCGGCCTCGTCCACCGTCTTGCCCTTCAGCCACTCGGTCGCCAGCGACGACGACGCGATGGCCGAGCCGCAGCCGAAGGTCTTGAACTTCGCGTCCTCGATCCGGCCGTCGTCGCCGACCTTGATCTGCAGGCGCATCACGTCGCCGCAGGCGGGCGCGCCGACCAGGCCGGTGCCCACCGCGTCGTCGTTCTTGTCGAGCGTGCCCACGTTGCGCGGGTTCTCGTAGTGGTCGATCACCTTGTCGCTGTACGCCATCGTCGTCTCCGTCCGTTCCTAGAAACCTTGTTCTTGCGCTCTCAGTGCGCCGCCCACTGCACGCTCTTCAGATCGATGCCTTCCTTGTGCATCTCGTAGAGGGGCGACATGTCCCGGAGCTTGTTGACCTTGCGGATCACCAGATCCGCGACGAAATCGACCTCCGCCTCGGTGTTGAAGCGGCCGAGGCCGAACCGGATCGAGGAGTGGGCGAGGTCGTCGCCGATGCCCATCGCGTGCAGCACGTACGAGGGCTCCAGGCTCGCGCTCGTGCACGCCGAGCCGCTCGACACGCACACGTCCTTGATCGCCATGAGCAGCGCCTCGCCCTCCACGAAGGAGAACGAGAGGTTCAGGTTGCCCGGCAGCCGGTGCTCCATCGAGCCGTTCACCTCCACGAAGTCGAGCTCCGTGGTGAGCCGCTTGCGGAGCTTCTCGCGCAGCGCGAAGAGGCGCTTCGCCTCGTCGGCGCCCTCGCTCATCATGATCTCGGCGGCCTTGCCGAACCCGACGATGCCCGGCACGTTCAGCGTGCCCGAGCGCATCCCGAACTCGTGCCCGCCGCCATCCATCTGCGCGGTGATGCGCACGCGAGGCTTGGATCGCCGCACGTAGAGCGCGCCCACGCCCTTCGGCCCGTACATCTTGTGCGCGGTCACCGAGGCGAGGTCGACGCTCATCTTCTCCACGTCGAAGGGGACCTTGCCGATGCCCTGCACCGCGTCGCTGTGGAAGAGCACCCCGCGCTTTCGCGTGATCTTGCCGATCTCGGCGATGGGCTGCACCGTGCCGACCTCGTTGTTGGCGAGCATCACGCTCACGAGGATCGTCTTGTCGGTGATGGCGCGCTCCACGTCGCCCGGGTCGACCATGCCCTTGGCGTCGACCTTGAGGTACGTCACCTCGTAGCCCTGCTTCTCCAGGCGCTTGCACGTGTCGAGCACCGCCTTGTGCTCGATCACGCTCGTGATGATGTGGTTGCCCTTGTCCTTGTAGAACTCGGCGACGCCCTTGATCGCGGCGTTGTCGCTCTCGGTCGCGCCCGAGGTGAAGACGATCTCCTTCGGGTTCTGCGCGCCGATCAGCGCGGCCACCTTCTCGCGCGCCGCGGAGACCGCGGCCTCGGCCGTCCAGCCGTAGACATGGCTCCGGCTCGCGGCGTTGCCGAACTTCTCGGTGAAGTAGGGCAGCATCGCTTCGAGCACGCGCGGGTCGACCGGCGTGGTCGCGTGGTAGTCCATGTAGATGGGGAGCTGGATGGTCATGGTCGCTTCTCTCTCGTTCAACGCTAGCTTGCGCTATCGGTCGGAGGCGGAGGTGCTGGGCGGGGCCGCGGGGGCCACGCGGTACCCGTTGCCGCCGTGGATGCCGGCCACGAGCTCGGGCTCGGGCTGCTGGGACTTGTCGTGCACGTTGCACGACGTGCAGGCCTTGATGATCTCGGCCGGATCGCAGGTGTCGCAGGTGTCGAGGTAGTCGATGCTCGCCGACAGCTCGCGCTCGAGCGTGGCAAGATGTGCGATCTGCGCGCGCGTCTCTTCGAGCTTCTGGGCGTAGACGCCGCGGATCTTCGCCATCGCGCCGGGCGCGGAGGGCGCCGACTCCCACGTCCGCACGATCTCCTCGATCTGCGCGAGCGAGAGCCCCAGATCGTGGAGCTTGCCGATCCACCGCACGCGGTTGACGGCGGACTGATCGTACAGGCGGTAGCGGCCCTTCGAGCGCGCGTGCGGGCGCAGGAGGCCCACCTCTTCGTAGTGGTGGATGGCGCGCACCGTCTTGCCGCTGACGCGCGCGAGGTCGCCCACCTGGAGGAGGGAGCGCTCGTCCGTCACCTCGGGCAGCTCCTCCACGGCCGGAGGGCCGGCGAGGGCCCCGCGCGGGGGGATCGCCATGGGAGCCAGAGGGAGGTGTCGGACCGGTCGCATCGTTCAAACCCTAACCCTTACGCGAACGTGAGGGTTACCTAGGGTCACTTCTAGGCCCCCCTGGCTCGTCTGTCAACCGGATCCTCCGAGATTCAGCCGAGACGTTCTTCCCGGCTTTCCAGGACGCCCGCCCCTGCTCCCCGCTCAACCCCGGCGATCGGCCCCGACCACGCACCGAAAGCCCAGGTTGGAGAAGCGGGCCTCCGGGGGGTAGCCGTTGCGGCTCGTCGTGGAGAGGCTCCACAAAAGGTTGTTCCAGCCCCCGCCCCGGGTCACCCGCTCGGCGTCCTCGGCGTAGCCCTCCGGGTCGACGAAGGGGTCCTCGTCGTCCGGCTCCACATCGTCCCCGGCCTCGCCCGCGGCGTCGGCGCACCACTGCCAGACACAGCCGACCACATCGTTGACACCGTAGGGGCTTCGTCCACGCGGGAAGACACCGATGGGCAATGTGCTCCGCGGCCCATGCTCGCGGCTCGCGCATGCGTCGTCGATCCAGTCGTTCCCCCAGGGGTAGCGGCGCCCATCCGTGCCCCGCGCGGCCTTCTCCCACTCGGCCTCCGTGGGCAGCCGCGCGCCGCGGAAGGCCGCGTAGGCCTCGGCCTCGTGGACGCTCACCCCCACGACCGGGTGGTTCGGGACGAGGTACGCCGCCCAGGCCGGGTCGTCCCAGAAGCGCGGCTTGTCGATCTGCTCGCGCGCGCGAAACGCCCAGCCCGCGCGCGACCAGTAGCGGCGCGTCTGGTAGCCGCCGGCCTCGATGAAGCGCGCATACGCCGCGACCGTCACCGGGTAGCGATCGATCGCGAACGCCGAGACATGCACGCGCACCGGGTGCCCCGCGCTGCCACGGTAGAGGAAAGGTCCAGCAGGGACGTTGACCCTCTCCTCCGCGAGCGCGCGCGGATCACCCTGCAAACCAAGGGTTTCCGCGGCCTCGACCCGCTCCTCGAAGGATCGTTCGAGGCTCTCCACGATCCCGAGGAGCATCGCCGCGTCGCGCACCGTGCTATGCATAGCCCGTGGTCAAGATCTGCGCGAGATGTCACGAGGTCTCTCCAGGCGGCTTCCGCTGCGACTTCTGCGGCGGCCCCCTGCTGCACACGTCCGACGAGGGCGCCCACCAGTTGCCCGAGACGGTGTGGAAGCAGCAGCGCGTCGACTACGGCGCCCGCCGGGGGATGATCGTCCGCTTCCTCGCCATCTTCGCGGGCTTCTTCGTGGCGATCTACGGCGCGCGCTCCAGCGTGGCGCTCGATCGGCCGTGGTCGTTCATCGGCGCAGGCGCCTCGCTCGCCGCGGGGATCCTGATCTGGTGGGTGATCTACGTGGCCGCAGGCCGCGCGGTGAAGATCTGGGTGCTCCGTCGCGGCCAGCTCCACCGGAAGAAGCTGGCGCGCGCGCTGCTCACCGGCGCGCGGCGCTGATCGGCGAGCGTCCTGGCCTCCCCCGGGGCAAGCGTCCAGATCCACGCGCGGTAGCTCAGCGCCCGACGTACCCCGGCGCAGGCGCGAGCTCGATCCCAAAGGCCCTGTGCAAAGGCCTGTCCATGAGCTCATCGAGCCTCGGAAACTCGGCCGGATATACCCGCGACAGCCAGTCTGCGCAGCCCCGGCTCTCCTCGTCGCCGTAATCGAATTTCACCGCTGTGGTGACGCAGCTCTTGTGAGCGGCCTTGGCCCGCTGCCAGAGCGGCGCGCCCACGGTGTCGAGGCCACCCTTCCAGCGGGCAAGGATCGCCTCCCACGGCGCGCCCCACGGGCTCGGCCCCTGCGTCTTCCAGCCACGTGGTGTGGGCGCGGCGGCGAGCTCGGCCGCCAGATCGCCGTGCATCTTCGCCACCTGCGCGAACGCGCGCACCACCCACCACGGCGGCGCAGCAGGCTGGAGCGCGTAGATCTCGACATAAGCCTTCTCGGCCTCCTCGATCGCGCGGCGCCTCTCGATGATCCACTTCTGGAGCACATCCTCCATGTAACCCTTGATGTCCCCCGCGCGCCCTGTCCCCGCATAAACCGGCAGGTGGATCGCCTCGGCGGCGCGGCGCTTCTCCTCGGCGAAAAAGAACATCGCCTCACCGACGGTGGCGAGCACGGCAACGAGCGCCCTTATGCCCCCGTCTTCGTTGCCGGCAAGCTTCGCCGCCACCGCCGCGGGATCCCGGTAAAAGGCCTTGACGCGCGCATACTCTGCCCCGGCGGCCGGCGCCTTTCCGAGCGCCGCGAGCGCCCGGGCGAGCGCCCCGTGCGCGCGCACCTGCACATCGATCGTCGCGTTCCGATCGATCATCGACATCGCCCCTTCCAGGCGGAGCTTCGCCCCGCCGGCGTCGCCGCCGTCGAGCATATGCTGCCCGATCGCATAGGCAACCTGCGCGGTCTCCGCGGGCTTCGACATGCCGTATTGCTTGTTGAACGCGTCCGCGTCGCTCGTCGCCCGATCGATTTGCCCGAGCGCGAGGCGCAGCACCACCGCGTCCTTCAGCGCCTCGGGGGCCTTGTCCTTCCTCGGGTTTGCGAGCGCGAAGCGCTCGTACCAGGAGGCGGCCTCGTCGTAGATGCCCATGGCCTGGTACGCCACGCCGATCGCGTACACGGCCTTGATCGCAGGCTCGCTGTTCTGGAGGTGATAGCGCGGATCGACCAGCAACCGGCGCGCCGCCATGGCTTTTGAAGGCAGGTGCGCGGCCTGGTAGGCGCGCGCGGCGTTGTAGAGGATCTCCTCGGAGCGCTCGCACCCGGGGCGCTGCGCCTCGCACGCGTCCTTGCCGTAACGCGTCCAGATCGAGAGGTAGAGGTCGGCGGCGGCCTCGTAGTCGGCGTCGCCGCCTTGCCCCTTGCGATCGGCGGCCTTGACGCGATCATCGGCCTGCAAACGCAGGATGTCGCGCTGGATCAGCACGAGCACGTCGCACCGCTCGGCGTTAACCGCCGCCTTGTCGTCCTTGCAATACAGCTCGAGGAACACCGGGACGTCGCGGGCCATGTCGTCGAAGCAGCCCGGCGTGTCGAACCTCGCGCCGAGGACGTTGAGCGACTCCAGGCAGAGCTGCGCCGCGAGGATCCCGTCCGGCGTGTCGGAGAAATCGCGGGCGATCGCGCCGAAGAGCGCGGCCGACTCCTGGAAGCGGTTCGCCTGGAAGAGGACCCACGCGCGGGTGTACTGCGCCTCCGCGTATCGCTCGCGGGCCTTGGCGTCCCCGGGGGCAGGCTTGCCCTGGCAGACGACACGGTGCGCCTGCTCCTCCTGCGCCTGCTCGGCCGCGTCGAGCTCGCGCGGCGCCAGATTCATCGCCCTACGCGACCTCCCCTTCGAGGGCCCTGGGCTCGCGGGCGGCGGGCTCACCGCGGGGGGCGCGGGCTGCGCGAGGATGGCCGTGCAGTCGGCGAGCGCGTCGATCACCTTCGGCGGGATACAGGCGTCGGCCGCGCGAGCCTCGGGCGCGAGCGCCGCCAGCGTCACGGCGAGAGCGGTGGCGAGCGTCAGGGTGTGTCTGGGCATGACGTGCATGAGAACGCTCGAACCCTGGATTGTTCCGCGACGTGACGATCCGGGTGATCGCGTTTCGATCGAGCAACGTCGACGAGCCGGCGCGAGAACGCAACGCCTCTCCTGCGTTTCGCGTATCGTGGCTCCATGCACCTGCCCGCTCGCGCGCTGATCCCTCTCGCCCCGCTCCTCGCTGCATCGCTCCTCGCCTGCGGTGGAACGACCACGCCGGGGCAGACCTCCGGCACCACCGGCGCGGGCGGATCCTCGGCCGCATCGACCGCGAGCGCCACAACCGGCGGGACCGGTGGGGGCGGCGGCGCGGGTGGTGGGAGCGGCGGTGGGGGCGGCGCGCCTTCCCTCCCCATGGAGGGGTGCATCCCGACCCCCTCACCCGGCATGCCCGTCATGGACCCGAACGGCCCATATTATCACCAGGTCGTCCTCGCCCACACGATGGATGGGATAACCCTCCAGGGAGACCATCAGATCCTCGACCACGCCTCGGTGCCCGACGGGACCCGCATGGCCGACGGCAGCGCCCGAGTCTATTACGTCGACGGCGCAAAGAGCACCCTCGCGGTGGCCAGGATCGAGGGAGATCAGGCGACGCCCCTCGGCCCCATCACCCTCGGCGGCGTTCAGGCGCCGGGCGGGGTCGTCGACCCGGACGTCCAGCTCGTCGGGGGCAAGGTCCGCCTCTATTATCTCGGCGGCTTCGGCCCGCCGAACAGCGGCAAGCCGCGGGGCATCTGCATCGCCGAGTCGAGCGATGGAGTCACCTTCGACATCCTCGGCCGCGCCCTCGAATTGCCCTCCATGCCCATGATCACCGATCCTTCGGTCATTCACCTCACCAGCGGGAAGTGGTTGATGGCCCTCTCCCAGGGGCAGCAAACCATCCTCGCCCGATCGGACGATGGATATACCTTCACCCAGGGCGAGACGCTCAATTACGGGGGCGTGCCCGAGCTGTCCCTGCTCGATGACGGCAAGGTGAGGCTCTATGTCTGCGCCATGGGGATCGAGAGCTATCTCTCGGACACCGAGGGCATGTCGTGGAACAAGGAGGCCAAGGTCTTGCTGGGCAGCCCCGGCAAAGCAGGGTGCGACCCTTCGCGCGTGGCCGGGACCGACCTCTTCCTCTACAAGACGTTCTGAGCTTTCACGACCGCCGCGATCAGGCGCATCGGGCGCCGCTCACCCGGTCGGCTCCGCCGCCGCCTCGTACAGCTCCCGCACCGAGAATCGAGCCCCGAGCGACGCGAGATCCACCGTATCGTCCACCCCGAGGACCCGCGCTGTCCAGCCCCCGTCGTCCCCGAGCGACCTCACCTCGACCTTCCGCTCCAGACTCCATACCAGCACATACTCTTTGAGGGACGGCAGCGTCCTGTAGTGCTCGAACTTCTCGCCTCGATCGTACTCCTCGGTGCTCCGACTCAACACCTCCACGAGCACGGTTGGGTTGACCACCGAGAGCTTGTCTTTTCCGTCGACCTTCTTCGGTCCACACACCACCGTCACGTCGGGGTAGGTCGAGAGCCCCGTCGCGGGCACGTGCACCCGTAGATCGGCGTCGTAGACGCGGCAGCTCCCCCCGCGCAGCGCGCCGAACAGGAGCCCGATCACGGCCGCCGAGAGCGCCGCATGCTCCGGCGTCCCGCCGGCCATCGCGTAGATCTGCCCGTCGAGGTACTCGTGCTTGACGTTGCTCGACGCCTCGAACGCGAGGTAGTCGTCGTACGTGTAAGAGAGACGGTGTGCGGCGGTCACCGGCGGAGTATCGCACCCCTCGGCCCTCGAACCAATCGCCGTCGAGCGGTTCGTTGCCGTAGGATCGCGCCCCTGAACCGCGCCAAGGTCTCCCTCCTCCTGTTCGGCTCCGGCCTCTCGGCCCTCGCATACCAGATCACCTGGCAGCGCGAGCTGCGGCTGATCTTCGGCTCCTCGACCGCCGCCAGCGCGGCCGTGCTCGCGATCTTCATCGGCGGCATGGGCACGGGCGGCCTCCTCCTCGGCCGCACCGCCGATCGGAGCCCCCGGCCGCTGCGCCTCTATGCGCAGCTCGAGCTGTTGATCGCGGCCTTCACCTCGCTCACGCCGCTCTTCATCGGCCTGAGCCGCGCGGCGTACCTCGCCCTCGGCGGCTCGGTGCGCCTCGGCCTCGCCGGCGGCACGCTCCTCCGCCTCGGCCTCGCCGCGCTCGTCCTGGCCGTCCCCACGCTGCTCATGGGCGGCACGCTCCCGGCCGCCGTGCGCGCCGTGCAGACCGAGGGCGACGCGCGACGACGCGCGGTGGGGCTGCTCTACGGCGCCAACACGCTCGGGGCCGTCGCCGGCGCTGCCCTCGCGACCTTCTGGCTCTTGCCGCGCGCGGGCAACCGCGGCTCGCTCTGGATCGCATGCGCGCTCAACGCGGCCGTGGCGCTCGTCGCGCTCGCGCTCGCGCGGCGAGAGGAGGGCGCGCCGGTCGGAGCGATCGAGCCGCAAATTTCAGCCGTTGACGATGTTGACCAGGGCCCCGAGGCGCCTCGCCGCTTCGTCTACCTGGCCTCGGCGCTCGTGGGCTTCGCGTTCTTCGTGATGGAGCTCGTCTGGTATCGGCTGCTCGGCCCGCTGCTCGGCGGCTCGGTCTTCACCTTCGGCCTGATCCTCGCGGTCGCGCTCCTCGGCATCGGCCTCGGCGGCTTCGCCTACGGGCTCTCCTCGGCCGGAGGCGCCGCGGGCAAGCGCGCGACGCTCGGCGGCTTCGCGCTCACCTGCGCGCTCGAGGCCGCGTGCCTCGGGCTCCCCTTCGCGCTCGGCGATCGGCTGGCGCTGCTCGCGCTGAAGCTCCGTCCGGACGGCGGATCGAGCCTCTCCGCGTTCCTCCCCGGCTGGGCGCTCGTCGCGGCGATCGTGGTGCTCCCGGCCGCGGTGGTGGCGGGCGCGCAGTACCCGCACCTCATCGCGCTGCTCGGCCAGGGGCGCGATCGGGTGGGATCGCAGATCGGCGTCGCCGCGGCGTTCAACACGGGGGGCGCGATGCTCGGCTCGCTGCTCGGCGGCTTCGTCCTCTTGCCTCGCCTCTCGGCGATCGGCTGCTTCCGCGCCATGGTCGTGCTCCTCGCCGCGCTCGGCCTCGGCACGCTCGCGCTCTCGGCGCGCTGGGCGCCCTCGCGCGTGGAGCCGGCGAGCGGGCCCGATGCGGTCCTGCCTCGCCCCTTCGCCCGCACGCGCCTGTGGATCCGCCGGATCGCGCCTTCCATCCCGGCGATCCTCGGCCTGCTCTTCATCGCCGCGCCCGGGCCCACCGCGGCCTTTCGCCACAGCCCGATCGGCGCGGGGCGCGTCGAGCGATCGGTGGCGGCCACGCCCAACACCTTTCGCCGCTTCCGCAACGAGATACGCCACGCCGTGCGCTGGGAGACGGAGGGCGTGGAGAGCAGCGTGGCCCTCGACGCGACGGATGGCCTCGCCATGGTCGTCAACGGCAAGGTCGACGGGAACTCCAGGGCCGACGCGCCCACGCAGGTGATGGGCGGGCTGCTCGGCGCGCTGCTCCACCCGCACCCGAGGAGCGCGATGGTGATCGGGCTCGGCACCGGGAGCAGCGCCGGGTGGCTCGGCGCGGTGCCCTCGATCGAGCGCGTCGACGTGGCCGAGCTGGAAGCCTCGATGAAGGAGGTCGCGCGACGTTGTGCCACGGTGAACCACGATGTGCTCGGAAACCCCAAGGTGCGCATCTTGATCGGCGACGCGCGCGAGACGTTGCTCACGATCCCGGCCCGCTACGACGTGATCTTCTCCGAGCCCTCGAACCCTTACCGGGCCGGCGTCGCGAGCCTCTTCACGGCCGAGTACTACCAGGCGATCGCCTCGCGGCTCGAGCCGGGCGGCGTCTTCCTCCAGTGGCTCCAGATGTACGAGATCGACCGGAGCACGGTCACGACGATCTACGCGACGGTGGGCTCGGTCTTCCCCTCGGTCGAGACCTGGCGCCTCGGGTCGAGCGATCTCGTCCTCGTCGCGTCGAAGGAGGCGCTCGTGCATGACGCCGCAGCGCTCCGGGCGCGCACGGCCGAGGAGCCGTACCGGAGCGCGCTCCACGCGGCGTGGCGGGCCGAGGGGATCGAAGGGCTGCTCGCGCACCATGTGGCGCGGCCGTCGCTCGCCAGGCGGCTCGGCGAGGGGCAGACCATCAACACCGACGACAGGAACATCGTCGAGTCGGGCTTCGCGAAGAACCTCGGCAATTTCGCCCGGGTGGACACGCTCTTCGAGGAGGCGAAGGCGCGCGGCGAGGAGAAGCCCGCGCTGCTGCACGACGACGTGGATCCGACGCGCGTCGTCGAGGAGCGGATGATGCAGCTCGCGGCCGAAGGGGTCGAGCCGGAGCTCGGCGAGGGGCTGCCGGTCGACCTGGAGGTGCGCGGCGGGGCGGCGATCAACTGGGTGAGCGGCAACCTGAGCGGCGCGCTCGCCAAGTGGAGATTCCAGACCCGCGGGCCGATCGGCGCGGCGGAGACGGAGATGCTCGCGGAGAGCCTGGCCGAGGCGGGGAGCGACGAGGCGCTGCCGTACATCGACAAGCTGCGGGCCGACGAGCCGATCGAGGCCGACGCGATGCTGGCGCGCCTGCGCGTGCGTCAGGGCAGGAACGACGAGGCCCTCGCCGCGCTGACCAAGGCCTTCGTGGGCTACCGCACGGACCCCTGGCCCTCGCAGGCGATCATGCGCCGCGCGATGGACGTGGCCGAGGCGCTCAGCCAGACGGGGGCACCGGCGCAGAACGCGCTGCTCGACCTCCTGGGGACGCCCTTCGCGGTGCAGGCGGTCGACGTGGCGCGCCTCCTCGAATCGGCGTGGATCGCCCAGCGGATCGAGGGATCGAGGCGCTGCGTCGCGGGCTGGGAGGCGCTCGAGCCCTACGGCCCGTGGGACCAGGAGACACTCACGGCCCGGCGCGACTGCTACCTGCGGACGATGGACCCGCGGCGCTGGGAGGCCGCCGAGGACGTGTATCGCTTCGAGCGCTGCGAGCAGGAGCCGAGCTGGCTCCGCTGCTTCTGACGACCCGCCACGGGGCGCTCCGAGGGGCCTACCCAGCGCGCTCCGAGGCGCTATCATCGGAGCATGGCTGGTTATCGCGACACCCAGGCGGAGCTGCGGATCGACACCCTGGAGGCCAAGCT
Source organism: Byssovorax sp. (assembly GCA_046351295.1). GTDB lineage: Bacteria > Myxococcota_A > Polyangia > Polyangiales > Polyangiaceae > JAXLYT01. Next base: position 84,440 of record JAXLYT010000012.1, on the reverse strand, counting down.
GGTCGAGGCCAACGCGGCGCTTCGTGCCCGCGAGGTCGAGCTCGTCGAGCTACGCGCCGAGCTCGATCGGGTGCACGGCGAGCACGCGGTCGCCGCGCCGCGCGACGCGACGAGCGGGCCGCTGCGCATCCTCGGCGGCGCGCTGATGCTGGCGATGATCGCGTCGATGGTGGGCGCCCGCGCGCTCCGCGCCCGCGCGACCTGCGGGAGCAGCCAGGCGCAGGAGGAGATCGCCCGGCTGCGCGCGGAGCTCGAGATGGAGCGCGGAGAGAACGAGGCCTTGCGCGCGCTCCCGCCCTCGATCCAGGCGATCCCGCCCGTGCCGGCCGGCGCGCTCGCGGCCGATCCGGCGAACGAGACCGGCGTCCACCGCGACTTCGATCGCGCCGCCGCCGCGAAGATCCTGGCCGCCGCGGCCGCCGGGGTGAAGAGCTGCAACGCCCCCGGCGGCGTGGGCCGCACCACGAAGATCCAGATCACCTTCGAGCCGAGCGGCGCCGTGCGCTCCGCGGTGCTGCAAGACCCGTCCCTCGCGCAGACGCGCGCGGGTGCCTGCGTGGCCGCGCGCTTCCGCGATCTGCACATCCCGGCCTTCGACGGCGGGCCCGTCACCGTGTCCAAGTCCTTCTCGGTCGACGCCAACATCTACTAGCGCAGGGCTGCATGCGTTGAGCGTCGCTGTGGATGACAGCGACGTCTGCCGCTCGCTGACGCGCGCGGTTCTGTAGCGCGACGCCGCATGCGTTGGTCATCGCTCCCGACAGCAGCGACGTCGGCCGCTTGCTGACGCGCGCGGTTCTGTGGGGTGCGCTGCCTTGCGCCCTCCTCGCCGTGGGCCTAAGGTCGGCGCGATGTCCACCTCCGCCCGTCCTGGTTCACCGGTCGGGGCGCCGCCCTCGGGGCGCCCGGCCCGTCCTCTCCTCGAAGCCATCGAGCGGGGGGTGATCACCGTCGACGGAGGCATGGGGACGCAGCTCTACGAGCGCGGCGTGCTCTTCAACGTCAACTACGAGGAGCTCTGCGTCTCGCGGCCCGAGCTGGTGCTGAAGATCCACGAGGACTACCTGCGCGCCGGCGCGCAGCTCATCGAGACCAACACCTTCGGCGGTAACCGCGTACGCCTCGCGCGCCACGGGCTCGACGATCGGGTGCGCGAGCTGAACCGCGCGGCGGTCAAGCTCGCGCGCATGGCCGCGAGCGACAGGGCCTGGATCGGCGGGGCGATCGGGCCGACGGGGCTCGTGTTCGCGGGCTTCACGGAGGAGGAGCGGACGAAGGTGCGGGACGCCTTCCGCGAGCAGGCCGACGCGCTGACGGACGAGGGCGTCGACGCGCTGGTGGTGGAGACGATGCGCCAGCCGGAGGAGATCGAGCTGGCCATCGAGGGCGTGCGCCTCGCCGCGGGCAACGCGGTGCCCTTGATCGCACAGATCTCGGTCGACGAGAGCCTCACCATGGCCGACGGCACCACCGTGGCGGCGATGGGCGAGCGGCTGAAGAACCTCGGCTGCGACGTGATCGGGGTCAACTGCTCGGACGGGCCGCAGGTGGTGCTCGCGGCGGTGGAGAAGCTCCTCCCGCTCGGCATCCCGCTCTCGGCCATCCCCAACGCCGGCCTGCCGCGGCGGGTGGACGATCGCTTCATCTACGTGTCGACGCCCGAGTATTTCGGGGTGTTCGCGCGCCGCCTCTGCAAGCTCGGCGTGAAGATGATCGGCGGCTGCTGCGGGACGACGCCCGACCACATCCGGCGGATCGCGGCCGCGGCGCGGATGGAAGGCGCCTCGGCGGTGTCGATCACCGAGGCCGAGTCGGACGGTCCCTTGTGGGTCGGCACGGGCGCGGGCGAAGAGGGCGCGGATCGCGCCGATCCCTCGCTCACCCCGCTGCCGAGCGCGGGCGTGCGGATCGTGGCGCGCGAGGACAAGAGCAAGCTCGCCGCGAAGATCGCGGGCAAGACCAAGTTCGTCGTCTCGGTCGAGGTCAACCCGCCGATCGGGCTCGATCCGGCCTCGGCGATCAGGGCCGCGAAGATGTTGACCGAGGGCGGCGCCGACGTGATCAACATCGCCGACGGCGCGCGCGCGCAGGCGCGGATGAGCAACCTGGCCCTGGCCGTGCGCCTCCAGCAAGAGCTCGGGATCGAGACGCTGCTCCATGTGTGCGGGCGCGATCGCAACCTGCTCGGCCAGGTGGCGCACCTGCTCGGCGCGCACGCGCTCGGGATGAAGAACCTGGTGATCATCACCGGCGACCCGCCCAAGATGGGCGATTTCCCCGACGCCACCGCCGTCTACGACCTCGACTCGATCGGCATCCTGCGGCTCGTGAGCCGGCTCAACAAGGGCATCGATCCGGGCGGAAAGCCGCTCGGCGCGGCCACCTCGTTCTTCTGCGCCACCGGGGCCGAGCCGGCCGCGCTCAACTACCCGCGCGAGCTGAGCCGCCTGGAGCAGAAGAAGCGCGCCGGGGCCGAGCTCATCATGACCCAGCCGGTCTACGATCCGGCGGTGCTCGATCGCTTCCTCCGCGACGCCGCGCCCCTCGGCCTCCCCGTGCTCGTGGGCCTGCTCCCGCTCGCGAGCCACAGGAACGCCGAGTTCCTCCACAACGAGGTCCCCGGGATGCAGATCCCGGAGGACGTGCGCGCCCGCATGAAATCCGCGGGCAGCGGCCCCGACGCGCGGCGCGAGGGCGTGCGCATCGCCCGCGAGATGCTCGCCGCGGTAAGGTCCAAGGTCGCGGGCGCGTACATCATGCCGCCGCTCGGGCGCTACGAGATGGCGCTCGAGGTGATCGACGGGCTGGTCGATCCTGGCCCTTCGGCGAGCGCCGGGGCGCAGCGCTGAGAGGGCGCAGGGCGTGACGGCGACGCAGGCTCCGCTCGCCCAGCGCTGGCTCCGGGCCACCACCTCGCTCCGGGAGAGCGCGCTCCGCGTCGCCTACCTTCGATCGGAGATCGAGCGCCACCCGGTGGACGATCTCGCGCTCGCCCTCGACGAGGTGTGCTCTCTCGCCGAGCAAGCCGATCCGCGGGCGCGCGAGGTGCTCTCCGCCGCCGTCTCCGTGTTCGCCGATCCGGCCTTCCTCGACCGGATCGAGGAGCTGCGCGCCCTCGCCGCGCGCGACGCGCTCCTCGCCCTCGGCCGCCTCTTCCGCTTCCGCGACGAGGAGCGAGAGCGCGAGGCGCCGGTCGACAAGCGGCGCATCGCCACGTCGGCCACGGGGCGCACGCTCACGCTGGGCGAGCGCAAATCACTGGCGCGGCGCCCCTCGCGCGCGGCGATCGAGCGGCTGCTCCTCGACCCCGATCCATCGGTGATCCGCCACCTCCTCGTGAACCCGCGCCTCACCGAGGACGACGTGATGCGCCTCGTCACGCGCAGGCCCGCGCACCGCGAGGCGATCCTCGAGATCGCCCGCCACCCGGGCTGGCTCGCGCGCCCGCGGATCCGGATGGCCATCGTGCAAAACCCTGGATCGCCGGCCGGGGTGAGCGTGCCGCTCGTGCGCCTGCTCATCCGCCCCGAGCTCCAGGAGGTTGTCTCGGCGGCCGACTTGCCCGTCGAGGTGCGCGCGGCCGCCGGCGAGCAGCTCGAACGGCGCCCGCCCGTCCCCGAGCCCGACGACCCCGGCGCGCCGCAATGAAACCAACGACCGGCCATTTCCTTAAGAAGCCGCTCGATGATCTGGACGGTCCAATTTTAACGCAAAGGCGCAAAGACCGCAAAGACGCAAGAAGAAAGAGAGAAGCGTTCTCTTCCCGCTTTTTTGCGCCTTTGCGCCTTTGCGTTGAATTCTGGGGAGACAGCGGTCTGTTGATGAAAACGAAGCGCCGCTCCAGGTGGGAGCGGCGCTCTCGATCAGATCAGGAACGAGCGCTCGGCGATCACTCGAACTCGTTGTCGACGAAGACCTGCGTGGCGAGCTTGAGCTGCCCGGTCGCCGTCACGGTGCCGCCGCGGGCGAAGGTGCTGAGCGTACCGTTCGCGTTGATGTCGCCCTGCGCCGAGGCCTCGAAGCCCGTCGCGCCCGGGTCCGGAGCGCCGGCGAGACCGGCGGAGACGTACCCGCCGCCCGCCTTGTAGTTGTACTGGTAGTAGATCGGCGAGCTGATCGTGAACTTCAGGCACTTCCAGCCGGTGAGCGCGTCACCCGCGTCGAAGTCGGCGTCCTTGAGGGTGCTCGGCTGGTACTTCTTGCCGAGGGGCACGCCGCCCTGGGGCACCGGGTTCGCCGAGCTCTTGCAGAGGGCGTGGCTGGCGGCGTTCGAGTTCGCGGCGTCGCCGAGGATCTGCGAGTCCACCGTCTCACGCTCGTACGCGGCCTGCGCGTTGCGCGAGATGGCGCCGATCGAGTTCTTGGCCTCGGAGGTCTTCGCGCTCGCCAGGTAGCGGCGCACGCCGTAGATCGCCAGCGCGGCGAGCACGCCGATGATGGCGACCACGATCATCAGCTCGACCAGCGTGAACCCTCGGTTGTCGAATCGCTTGAACGTCCGCATGTCTCTTCCTCCGTCGTCGTGCGCTTCAGTCACACGTCCACCCGCACGGACCGCCTGCGAGCCGATTGCCGCACGGGGCCGGGGAGCGCCGGGTGGGCATAAGCAAGCCTCGTGCCGCTCTTTTGGCAGATCGTGGCTGCCCCGGGATCTTTGCACGACCACGAGCAAATTGGCGATTTGCAACCGACCTCTGCGATCCGGCCCTCAAGGCAGACGCCGTAAATCGTCACCGATCCAGAGCCACGGGTGACAATTTGCGGCAATTTGCCCGACGCTTTACGACAAGGTGAGACCATCACCTACACTGGACAATTGCAAAGGCGCTGATCTCGCGCTCCCCGCCGGCCGCGCCGGCGTCTAGGGCCGGCCGAGGCGCTTCTTCAGCCGCGCGCCCTCTCGCGCGCGCAGGTCGACGCACCCGTCGACGGTCTCGAGCGCGAGCGCGAGCGCCCGCTCGGCCCCCTCCGTCGCGCGCAGCCCCTCGGTGAAGAAGCGCGCCGACTCCTGCCGCTCGCCGGCGTCGCAGATCGACGCGACCACGCTGGAGAGGCGCGCCACGAGGAAATCGGGCATCCGCGTCTTCAGCTCGGCGAAGTGCTCCTTCACCCAGCCGAGGACTGTGGGGCGCGAGGCGGCCCAGGTCATCGCGGCGTTGAACACGTAGAAGCTGTCGGCCAGCTTGATCTGGTCGCCCAGCATCCGGTCGAGGGCGTGGCGGAGCAGGATCGGATCGGCGAAGCTCCCGAGCGCGCTCACGGCGACCACGCGATCGGCGGCCGAGGTGGCCTTGCGCGAGGCCGCGAGGAGCTCGTCGAAGCGCGTCTCGCCGGCGCGGCGCGACGAGACGGAGAGGGCGATGGCCGCGATGTCCGGGTCCACGCTCCGCGGATCGGCGAGGTACTTGCGCGCGCGGCGATCGGCCTCGGCGTCGAGCCAGGGGTCTTCGGCGAGCGTGGAGAGCGCGGCGAGCACGCTCCGCCGGAGCAGGCGCTGATCGTCGGTGTCGGTCTTCTTCGCGTCCCAGCCGAGCTGCTTGCCGAGGGGCAGGAGCAGCGACGAGACGAGGCGCCGGAACGCGGGCCGCGCGGCATCGTCCACCAGCGTGCGATCCATCGCGTCGAGGGCGGCGATCATCTGCTCGACCACCGCGCGGCTCCGCTCGCCGCGGAGCCCGGAGAGCAGGTCGATCAGCCGATCGGCGCCGAGGTCGCCGCTCTGCACGAGCGCCCAGGCGTTGTCGATCACGCCGAGGCGCGATCGCGGATCGAGCGCGCGGGCCGCGGCGAAGAGGGCGCGGGTCTCGGCGGGCGGGAGCGCGAAGCGGTAGTAGCCGCTCTGCTCGGCGTTGGGGTGGACCCACCGCGGGCACCTCTCCACGCCGAGCGGCACCTCGGCGCTCGCCGCGTCGAGCAGGCCGCAGAGCGGCGCGCTCTTCTCGCCGCCCTCGTGGCGCAGGCAGTACGGCACGCTCCACCGGGCCTCGCCGCCTGAAGCAGTGTCGACCCCTGCCCGCTTCGGCCGGTAGCGCTCTTGCCGCAGCTTGACGAGGGGCGGCTTGCCCTTGTCGCATGCGATCTCGGCGCGCAGGAGGGGCACGCCGGGCTGATCGAGGAAGGTCCCGGCGACGCGGGCGATGTCTTTGCCGGAGGTCGAGGAGAGGGCCGAGAAGAGCTCCGCCGCCGAGGCGTTGCCGTGCTCGTGGGCCTTCAAATAACCGCGGATCCCCTGCTGGAACACGTCCTTGCCGAGCCAGCCTTCGAGCATCGCGAAGACGGCGGCGCCCTTGTCGTAGGTGATCTCGTCGAAGGCCTCCTCGGCCTCGCTGCTCGTGGCGACGGGCGTGCGCACGGCGCGGGCGGCGCCGAGGGCGTCGCGGCCCATCACCACCGCCTTGGCCCGCAGCGCGTCGAGGCCGAGGCCGAGCTCCGGGCGCCACGCGTCGACGATCCGGCTCTCCATCATCGTCGCGAAGCCCTCGTTCAGCCAGAGGTCGTCCCACCAGGGCATCGTCACCAGGTTGCCGAACCAGTGGTGCGAGATCTCGTGGGCCACGTTGGCCGCGAGCTTCTGCCGGGCCGCGGTGGACGCGCCCTTCAGGTCGAGGAGGATCAGCTCCTCGCGGAAGGCGATGAGCCCCGCGTTCTCCATCGCGCCGAAGCCGAACTCGGGCACCGCGAGCAGGTCGAGCTTCTGGTACGGGAAGGGCCGGTCGAAGTAGGCGGCGAGCAGCTCGGTGTGCGCGGCCGCGGCCTCGAGCACGAGGTCGCCCTGCGCGGCCTTGCCCTTCGTGGTGACGAGGCGGATCTTCACGGGCGAGCGGGCGCCCTCGCGGACCTCGAGCGGGCCCGCGGCGAGGGCGAAGAGGTAGGTGGGCAGGGGCGCGGTGGGGGTGAAGCGGAAGGTGAGGCTCTTGCCGTCCTCGGAGGGGGTGCGCTCGGCCTCTTCGCCGTTGGCCACGACGAGGTTGCCCTTCGGCACGGTTACTTTGAGCTCCAACGGAACCTTGAAGCTCGGCTCGTCGAAGCAGGGGAGCACGCGCCGCGCCTCGGTCGGTTCGAGCTGGGTGAAGACGTAGCGGCCCTCGCCCTCGCGCACGCGGTAGAGCCCGCTCAGCTTGTCGCTGATCTCCGCCGAGTACGCGATCCTGAGCTCGGCCTTGCCGGCGCGGAGGGGGCGCGCGAGGGTGAGCACGAGCTCGTCGAGGCCCTCCTTCTGGCCCGCGGAGGCGCGGGCGCTCGGCGTCACCGCGATCGGCTGCCCCTCGGCGAGCACCTCGGCCCGGCCGATGGTCAGGTCGCGCCCGTGCAGCACGATCGCGCGCGTCGCCTTCGGCACGTCGAGGGTGATGGTGACGTCGCCCGTGAAGCGGTCTTTTTCGGGATCGATCGCGAGCGACAGCGCGTAGCGGAGCGGCGACGCGGTGCCGGGGAGGCGGCCGGTGGGGAGCGGCGGCGGCACGGGCGGCGTGGGATCGGCCGCGGTGACGATCGGCTGCGGCGCGCGGGTGAGGTCGTCGCCCCCCGCGCAGCTCGCGGACCCGAGCAGCGCGAGCGGGACGAGCGCGACGAGCCCCGACAGGCCGCGCCCGCCTCGCCCTGTGCTCGCGGCCCGCCCGGGGAGCAAGAGAGACATGCCTCGGCCAGCGTCGCTCGCGCAGGCCGCGGAGGTCAAGGCTCGTGGCCACATCTCGTCAGGCGCGAAATGCACGTCGCGGCGCGGCAATCGTGGCGTCGTTGGGCGGCGCGCCGTCCCATGCTAAGGAGCGCGCGTGAAATCGACGCGCTCCGGCCGACAGCGTAGCTCCGTTCGCACATCCACGCTGACGCAAGTCATGCTCGCCGCGCTCGGCGCCGCGCAAGGCGCCACGCTCGCGACGCCCGCGCTCGCGGGCGACGCACCGCGCGCGCCCGTGGCCCAGACCGGCGGCAAGGGCGCCGCGCCCGCGAAGCCGAAGGCCACCGCGAAGCCCCCCGAGCCGAAGGCCGCGAAGCCCGCGGCGAAGCCGGCGAAGCCCGCCGCCGCGCCCGCGCCGAAGCCCGCGAAGACGGCGCTCGCCCCGGCGCCGAGCGACGCGATCGAGCTCCGCCTCGCCGTGCAGCGCGAGACGTTCGACAACGGCCTGCGCGTGGTGCTCAACGTCGATCACACCTCGCCCACGGTGGCGGTGGCGGTCGTCTACGACGTGGGCTCGCGCAACGAGCAGGAGGGCCGCAGCGGCTTCGCCCACCTCTTCGAGCACATGATGTTCCAGGGCAGCCAGAACGTCGAAAAGGGCGGCCATTTCAAGCTGATCAGCGCGCACGGCGGCATCCTCAACGGCACGACCAACAGCGACCGGACGAACTACTTCGAGGTGCTGCCCGCGAACGAGCTCGCGCTCGGGCTGTGGCTCGAGGCCGACCGGATGAAGTCGCTCGACGTGAGCGGGGCGAACTTCGAGAACCAGCGCAAGGTCGTGCAGGAGGAGTACCGGATGCGGGTCTCCAACGCCGCGTACGTGCCGAGCGAGCTGCGGCGTGACGAGCTGGTCTTCGAGGGGTACTGGCCGTACGCGCACTCGACCATCGGCTCGATGGCCGACCTCGACGGCGCCAAGCTCGACTGGGTGAGGGACTTCCACGCGCACTACTACGGGCCGAACAACGCCGTGCTGGTGATCTCGGGCGACTTCGATCCGAACGAGGCCCTCGCGATGGCCCACCGCTACTTCGACAGCGCGAAGAAGGTCTCCGTCACGCCCTTCGTCGACCCGCCCTTCCCCGAGCAGACGAGCCAGCGGACCGCGGTCGTCCACGACGACAACGCGCGCTTCCCCGGCGTGCTCTACGGCTGGGCCATCCCCCCGATGCGGAGCGCCGACCACTACGCGCTCGAGCTCGCCTCGACGCTGCTCGGTGACGGGGACAGCTCCCGGCTCCACCAGCTCCTCGTGCGGGACAAGGGCTTCGCGCAGAACGCTTCCGCTCATACGGATGACCGGCGGGGCGCCGACCTCTTCGCGATCGACGTGCGGCTCTCGGCGACGGGCGACCTCGGCAAGGTGGAGAAGCTCGTCGAGGACGAGGTCAAGGCGCTCGCGACCAAGGGGCCGAGCGACGCGGAGGTCGAGAAGGTGCGGAGCCAGGTGAAGAGCGGCCTCCTGCTCCAGCTCCAGTCGAACCTCAGCCGCGCCCGGCGCCTCGGCGAGTACGAGGTGTACTTCGGCGACGCGCGGCAGCTCAACGCCGAGCTGCCGCGCTACCTCGCGGTGACGAAGGAGGACATCAAGCGCGTGACGGCGCAGTACCTCTCGCCGACCCGCCGCACCATCGTCGAGACCTTGCCCGCCAAGCACGAGCAGGCGGACGACGCCGACAAGAAGCCCGCCGACAAGGCCGAGAAGAAGCCGCCCGCGAAGGTGGAGAAGAAGCCGCCTGAGAAGAAGCCTGCCGACAAGGCACCGGCCGCTCCACCGAAAAAGCAAGGCGGCCCGGCCGCGCCTGCGGCTCCTGCCAAGAAAGGCGCGAAGAAGTGATCATGCGCGCGCGCGTCCTCTCCTCCGGGCTCATCGCCGCGAGCCTCGCCGGCCTCGCCGGCTGCACCTTCACCGACTACCCGACGCAGCCCGAGCTCGCGGGCGTGGTCATCCCGATCCGCGACACCACGCCGAAGCCCAAGGGCCCGCCGCCCAAGGAGCAGCCGCCTGCCTCCGGGCCGGCGCGCGACTACCGCTTCCCCGCCGTGGCGTGGAGCGAGCTGCCCACGGGGCTCAAGGTCGGTACCATCCCCAGCAAGGCCCTGCCGATCGTGCAGATCCGCGTGGTCGTGCTCGGCGGCAAATCGGCTGACGGAGAGCGCCCCGGGCTCACCGCGATCACCGCGCAGCTCCTCGAAGACGGGGGCGCGGGCTCGATGTCGAGCCGCGATCTCGTGACGAAGATCGAGTCGATGGGGGGCAACCTCACGATCGACACCGGCTTCGACAGCACCGTCCTGTCGCTCGCGGTGACGAAGGATCACCTCGACGAGGCGCTCGACCTGCTCGGCGCGGTGGTGGGCAAGCCGCGCCTCGACTCGGGCGAGCTCGACAAGCTCAAGAAGCGCGAGATCGACCGGACGAGCGACGCGGCGCGCACCAGCGGGCGGTGGGGGGCGAGCATGGTGCTCTACCGCGACCTCTTCGCGCTCCCGAGCGAGCACCACCCGTATGCCACGTACGACGCGACGGCGGACGAGTACGCCAAGATCTCGATCGCCGACTGCCGCGCCCAGCACAGAAAGCTCTTCGTCCCGAAGAACACCTTCGTGGTCGTGGCCGGCGACACCACGCCCGAGAGCGTGAACGCCGCGGTGAAGAAGGCCTTCAGCGGCTACCAGGGCGGCGAGCCCCAGCTCCCGACCTTCACCGATCCGAACCCGCCCGAGGAGCTGAAGATCACGCTCGTCGATCGGCCGAAGAGCTCGCAGAGCGACATCTACGCGGCGGTGCTCGGGCCCGAGCGGCAGAGCAAGGCGTTCGCGTCGTTCGCCGTGGCCAACCAGGTGCTCGGCGGGGGCGTGGCCGGGAGGCTCTTCCTCGACGTGCGCGAGCGGCAATCGCTCGCGTATCGCACCAACTCGTCGGTGATCGAGCTGGGGCACGGGCCCTCGCTCCTCGTCGCCTACGCCGGCACGCAGAGCGCCAAGACGGGCCTCGCGGTGAAGGGCGTGCTCGACAACCTGGAGAAGATCGGCACGACGACCGCGGACGACAGCGAGATCCACACGGCGACGGCGTACCTGTCGGACGTGTTCGCGATCAAGCTCGAGACCATCGGCGCGGTGGCCGACGAGCTCGTCCGCCTGCGCACGCTGGGCCTGCCGGACGACTACGACGACGGCTACCGCAAGGAGGTGCGCGACGTGACGCCGGCGCTGGCGCTCAACGCGGCGAGCGGGGCGATCCGCCCGGGCCACCTGGTGCTGGTGGTGGCCGGTGACGCCGCGACCATCGGGCCGATGCTCAGCCATTTCGGGCAGGTGAAGGTGGTCGATCCGACGCGCGATTTCGCCCGGATCAAGACGCTGCCGATGGACGCCGACGCGCCGCTCGAGGCGCCACGCAAGGAAGGGCAGTGAGACGCCCGGGCCGCCCGGCCCGATCGCGACGTGCAAAAGATTGAGCTTCGGGCCCGCGCGCAGGTAATAACAAGCCCATGCTCGGTCGCATGAAGATCGCGAAGCTCGCCCGCGCGCTGCCGCTCCTCGCGCTCCCGGCGCTCGTGCTCGCGCCCGAGCCTTCGGCGGCGGCGCCCGGCATCTCCACGAGCCTGCTCGCCAAGCCGGCGAAGCCCGCGAAAGCGAAGCCGGCCGCCAAGTCTCCGGCCAAGGACAAGCCGTCGAAGAAGCCGGCCCCGGCCAAGGACAAGCCGAAGAGCAAGACGAGCCGCGACAAGGACCGGAAGAAGAAGGCCACCACCGTGGCCCAGGCCGGCAGCAACAAGGGCGCGGTGCCCATGCGGCCCGCGCCGCTCCCGCCGCTCGACGGCAACACCTACGACTTCGAGTACGACGGGAGCGAGGCCGGCCACCCGGAGCGGAGCTTCCTCGGCCGCAGCTTCATCCACACCAAGGCCGCGGTCGACCCGCAGCGCCCCCTGCCGATCGTGGTCTTTTTGCACGGGATGAACACCGAGCAGATCAAGTACCGGTGGATGGGCGGCGGGCAGGAGGGCGACGTGCGGCGCATCGTCTCGACGCTCATGGAGTCGGAGCAGATCGAGCCGGTGATCGTGGCCGGACCGAGCACGATCGACGCGGTGACGGCCTCGAACGCCATCCTCCTCTGGCCGGGCTTCGACCTCGACGTCTTCCTCGACAGGACGCAGGAGCGGCTCAAGAACCTCGCCACCATCGACCGGAGCCGCGTCATCGTGGCCGGCCACTCGGGCGCGGGCTGCAACACCCGCGGCGGGCTCACCACGGCCCTCAAATCGAAGACCCAGGTGCTCGCCGGCCTGGTGATCGACACCTGCCTGCTCGTCGAGGAGGCCGTGAGCATGGCCCAGGTGCGGCCGAGCACCAACATCGTCGTGAGCTGGCAAACGATCAGCTGGGACGACCGCTACTTCGACGACTTCCGCAACGCCTTCAAGCGCGAGGTGAAGAAGTCCCCGCCGCCCGCCGGCATCCTCCGCGAGCTCGACCCGCAGCAGCCGTCGATGGCGAGCCCCCACGACGCGATGGTGGGGATCACCCTGCGCAAGTGGCTGCCGCACTTCCTCCCCGGCCCGGCCGCGCCGGGCGACGTGGCGGGCAAGGTGGTGGTGGGCGGAGCGAACTGAGCCCGGCCCTACTTGACGTGCTTTTCGAGCAGCTTGGCGAGGCGGGGGACGGCCTCTTCCACGTTCTTCTTCGCGGAGCCGCGGAGCTTCTCGTAGGCGCCGCGCACGGTCGAGCTCTTCGCGTTCTTCGACTTGGCGTCGGTGATGGCGAGCAGCGCGTCGGCCACGCGGGACTTGTTGGACGTGAAGTGGCTCACGGCGTTGCCCTTCTGCACGCCCTCGGCCCAGATCGGGTCGAGCTTGTCGGCGAACTCGCCGATCAGCTTGTCGACCACCTCGGCCACGAAGCCCGGCTTGATGCCCTTGACGGCGGCGTACCCGGCCTTGACGGCGAGGCCGGAGAGGCCCGACTTGTCGGCCACCTCCTGGTCGACCAGCTCCACGCAGTCCTTCACCACGGCGGGTTTCTTTTGGGGATCGCGAACGACATCACGCAGGCTCATCGGGGCTTGCCTCCAGCAATCGGGTGAATACCACAGGCCCCCCGGGGCGGGTCCATGGGATGGGGGCGGCGCAAGGGTTGCGTGCGCCTGCACCCGGTGCGTCCTGCGGGCCATGGACCTCGATCTTTGCGCCGATCCAGCGCGGCACGGCCGATGCTGGAGCCCCCGGGCAGCCCATGGCCACCTCCCCTGCCCCCGCCGAGCCCGACTTCGCCACGCTCCTCCGGAACGAGCCCTTCCGGCTCTTCTTCCCCCTGGCCTTCCTCCTCGGCGCGGCGGGCGTCTCGCACTGGGCGCTCTTCGCGGGCGGCGTGATCACCCAGTACCTCGGGCAGTTCCACGCCGTCTCGCAGATGCAGTCGTTCCTCCTGGCCTTCGCGTGCGGCTTCCTCCTCACCGCGCTCCCCAAGCGCACGCGCACCGCGCCGGCCTCGTGGCTGGAGATCGCGGCGCTCGGCATGCTCGTCCCGGCCGTGTCGCTCGGCGCGCTCTTCGATCACCTGGCCCTGGCGGAGGTCGCCTACCTCGCGGCGATCGGCCTGCTCGTGCAGTTCGCGGTGCGCCGCTTCCTCGGCCGCGCCGCGGGGCGCAGGCCGCCGGCCTCGTTCGCGGCCGTGCCGGTGGGCCTCTTCGCCGGGGTGATCGGCGCGGCGCTGATCATCGCGGCCGATCGCGGCGCCCCTTCGTGGACGCACTCGCTCGGCAAATCGCTGGTGCTCGAAGGGACCTTCACCGGCCTCGTGATCGGCATCGGCGCGTTCTTCTTCGCGCTCGCGCTCCGCGGCGAGGCCGCGCCCGACCTCACCGCCTCGCGCCGCGACATCGGCCGCGCCTCGACCTACGCGCTCGCCGCGCTGCTCGCCCTGGGCGGGCTCGTCCTCCAGGAGATCGGCCGCGTGCGCGAGGGCGTGCTCCTGCGCGCCTTGATCTTCACGGCCGTCTTCGTGGCGGCGGGCGCGCACCGCCTGCCCACCCGGCCGGGCTACAACCGGCGGCTCATCTGGCTCGCCGGCTGGGCCATCCCCGCGGGCCTCCTCGCGGCGGCGATCTTCCCGGACCACCGCGTCGCGGCCATGCACGTCGCGTACATCGGCGGCTTCGGGATGATGTCCCACGCTGTTGCCGCGCATGTCACGCTGGGACACACCGGCTTCGACGCGCTCCAGGGTGGCAAGCCCTGGCCGGTGCTGGTCTTCGGCCTGCTCTTCCTGGTCGCCGCGGGGCTGCGCTCCACGGCCCTGCTCGTGCCGCAGATCTACTTCGAGTGGCTCGGCGCGGCCGCGATCGTGTGGCTCACCGGCGTGACGGTGTGGGCCGTCTTCCTGCTGCCGAAGATGTGGCGCGCGCCCGCGGTCTCGCCGCAGGCGCCGTGACCTCGCGCTAGAAGTGCAGCGATCCTCGGGGATCGGGCACCTTGTCGGCGAGGACCTCCATCGCCTTCGCCACCTCGGGGTCGTCCGAGGTGGGCACGTGGACGATGAACTTCACGTAGAGATCGCCCGGCTCGCGCCCCTTGCGGGCCACGCCCTTGCCGCGCAGGCGCGTCACGCTCCCGCTCTGCGTGCGGGGTGGCACTTTGAGCGTCACCTCGCCGTCGGGCGTCGGCACCTTCACCTTGGCGCCCTGGTAGGCCTCGCCGAGCGTCACGGGGACGTCGAGGTGCAGATCGTCGCCCTCCCGGTGGAACAAGGGGTGCGGCATCACGTGCACCAGGAGCACCAGATCGCCGTGCGGGCCGCCGCCGCGACCGGGGCTGCCTTGCCCCGGGATGCGCAGCCGGCTCCCCTCGTCGGCGCCGGCGGGGATGCGCACCGTCACCTTCTCGTCGCCGCGCGAGAGCTCGAGCTGCGTGCCCTTCACGGCCGAGGCGAAGTCGATCGTCACCTCGCTCTCGATGTCCTGCCCCTTGACGGGCTGGCGGGGGACGCGGCCGCCGCCGCCGCGCTGCTGGCGGAAGAGGTCGCCGAGGATGTCGTTGAAGTCGGCGCCGCCCCCGCCGCCGAAGATGTCTTGCACGTTGAAGCCGCCGCCTCCGCCGCCCCCCGGGCCGCGGCCGCCGTACTGGCGGATGACGCGGGCCCGCTCGGGATCGAAGTTCTGCGAGAGGCTCTCCTCGCCGAACTCGTCGTAGAGCGCGCGCCGCTTCTTGTCGGCGAGCACCTCGTGCGCCTGGTTCACTTCCTTGAAGCGCGCCTCGTTCGCTTTGCCCGGCGCCTTGTCCGGGTGGTACTTCATGGCGAGCTTGCGGAACGCCTTCTTGATCGTCTCTTCGTCGGCGTCGCGGGCGACGCCGAGCACCGAATAGAGATCCTTGCCCATGGTGATCGTCGCGTGGTGCCCCGGGATGGGGCGTCGGCCGGAACGTAAATCCACGCCGCCGCGCCGTCCACTCCCGGGCCCCGATCTTGCCTCGATCACCGCCCCTTCAGGGCTCAGATGCCCACGCGCCAGGTCGACCCTTCGGGCCCGTCGGCCACCTCGATCTTCCGGGCGTCGAGGTCCTTGCGGATGGCGTCCGCGCGCGCAAAATCCTTGTCCTTGCGGGCCTGATCGCGCTCGGCGAGCTTCGCCTGGATCGCGGCGGCCGTCATCCCGGAGAGGCGCAGGCGCTGGGTCTGGGTGCGCTCCTTGTAGACCTCCGGGCTCGTGTGGAGCAGGCCCACGAGGGCGGCCACGCCGCGGAGGGCGATCGTGAGCTGCGCGGCCACGAAGGGCGCGGCGCGGGTCAGCTCGGCGTCCTTCTTCCGCTTCTGCGCGAGGTCGGCGAGCTCGTTGCCGGCCTTGCCGAGCTCGGCGAGCACGGCCAGCACCACCGGCGTGTTCAGGTCGTCGTCGAGCGCGGCCTCGGCCCGGGAGAGCGCGTCGGCGCTCAGCTTGACGAAGGGGATGAGGTCCTTCGGGTGCTTCGTCGGCGCGGTGTTCGAGCCGGCCTGGGCGGTGAGCACCATCAGCCGCCCGAGCGCCTGGTAGAGGTAGTCGACCCGCCGCTCCGCCTCGACCACGCCGGGGAAGACCACGCGCCCGTCGTCGAGCTTCTCGGTGTCGAAGCCGATCGGCCCGCGGTAGTGCACGCCGAGCAGGAAGTAGCGCAGAGCCTCCGGATCGTTGCGCGTGTACACGTCGCGGATCGTCACGAAGTTGCCGAGCGACTTCGCCATCTTCTCCTTGTCGACGTTGACGAAGCCGTTGTGGATCCAGATCGAGGCGAAGGGCCCCTCGCCCGGGTGCGCGGCCTCGCTCTGGGCGATCTCGTTCTCGTGGTGGGGGAAGATCAGATCCATCCCCCCGCAGTGCACATCGAAGCCGTGGCCGAGGTAGCGCGCCGACATGGCCGAGCACTCGATGTGCCAGCCCGGCCGCCCCTTGCCCCACGGCGAGCCCCAGCCCCAGCTCTCGCCCGCGCAGCCCTTCCACAGCGCGAAATCCAGCGGATCGCGTTTGTCGTCCGAGGCCTCGATCCGCGCGCCGACGCGCAGGTCGTCCACGTTGCGCTTGGAGAGCTTGCCGTACCCGGCGAAGGCGCGGACGGCGTAGTACACGTCGCGCGCCCCGCTCGGCATCGTCACCTCGTAGGCCGCGCCCTTCTCGATGAGCTGCTGGATCAAGGCGATGATCTCGGCGATGTGCTCCGAGACGCGCGGCTCCACGTCGGGCGTGAGGCACCCGAGGGCGGCCATGTCCTCCTGGTAGAGGCTGGCCATGCGCGCGGAGAGGGCCATCGGCTCCTCGCTGCGCTCGGACGCGCGCTTGAGGATCTTGTCGTCCACGTCGGTGATGTTCCGCGCGTACGTCACCTGGAGCCCGCGCGCCCGCAGCGCGCGCACCAGCACGTCGGGCGCGAGCGCCGCGCGGGCGTGGCCCACGTGGGCGATGTCGTAGGTGGTCGGCCCGCAGCAGTAGATCCGGGCCTCGCCCGGGTGGCGGGGGACGAAGGGGACGAGCTGGCCGGTGAGGGTGTCGTGAAGGTGGAGGCGAAGCGCGGTCATGGGAGCGGTCGCTTTATCATGATCGGCGGAGGGGCGGGGTGATGTGCGGTGGGGGCGGTCGCGGGATGAGGATCGGGGGATGGCTGGTTCTGCCTGGGCAACGGGCTCGCCGTGCTTATGGTCGAGGTCACATGATCCCCATTCGTGATCAGCTTCCGACGCGGCGGGTGCCGATCGTCAACATCCTGCTCATCGCGATCAATGTGCTGGTCTTCGCGTGGGAGCGGTTCGTCATGGCCGCGGGCGTGCCCCCGCAGCGCCTGCTCGCCGCGTTCGGCCTCGTCCCCCGCGAGCTGCTCGCCGCGCCGATCGATCACGGGGTCACCGTGCTCTCCAGCATGTTCATGCACGATCCGTCGGGCTACCTGCACCTCGGCGGCAACATGCTCTTCCTCTGGATCTTCGGGGACAACGTCGAGGACGCGCTCGGCCGGGGCCGCTACCTCGCGTTTTACCTGCTGTCCGGGCTCGCCGCCGCGTGCGCGCAGATCGCCATCGACCCGGGCTCGATGGTGCCCATGGTCGGCGCCTCCGGGGCCATCGCGGGCGTCCTCGCGGCGTATGGATCGCTCTACCCGCGATCGCCCGTCACGGTCGTCAACCCGATCCTGCCGCTCTGGTTTTTCTTCGGGATCTTCATCCAGCTCCCGGCCTGGGTGATCATCCTGGAGTTCTTCGTGGCCAACCTCTGGAGCGGCCTCGGCGGGCTCGGCCTCGGCGCGAAGGGTGGGGTGGCCTTCTTCGCCCACCTCGGCGGGTTCGTGGCGGGCCTCTTCCTGGTGCGCTTCTTCCTCCCGGACCGGCCGCAGCGCGATCACCGGCGCTGGGACGGCTTCCGCCCACCTCGGATGCCCCCGGGCTACCGGCGCGCCCCCTGGGGCCCGGATCGCTGGGATTGACGGGAGCCTTGGGCCGAATGGGGACGAAGTGATAGCGTCCGGTCGCCGATGCCCGCTGGCCCCCCCGACCCCTCGCTGCGACGACGGAGCATGCGGCGCTTCCGCGCCCTCTCGACGGCGCTCGCCATGGCGAGCGCGACGCTGATCGTCCTCGATCTACCGGGGTGCGGCGGCGCGAGCTTCGACGGCAAGGTGGTCCGCGGGCCGGGGTACGCCTTCCAGGTCGGCCCGACGCCCGAGCGCTGGCGGCGGATCGACATCAGCCAGGCGGCCCTCGCCTTCCGCGACGACGCCGGGGACGCCACGATCGCCGTCAACCGGCGCTGCGGCGTCGACGGCGAGGACGTGCCCCTCGCCTCCCTCACCCAGCACCTCTTCCTCGAGTTCACGGAGCGCGAGATCAAGGCCCAGACCGTCGTCCCCTTCGACGGGCGCGAGGCCATGCACAGCGTCGTCTCGGCCAAGCTCGACGGCGTCCCGAAGACGTTCGACGTCTGGGTGCTCAAGAAGGACGGCTGCGTCTACGATCTCTACCTGATCAGCCACCCCGCTCGTTACGAGCGATCCGCCGCGGATTTCGATCGCTTCGTCCACGGCTTCGCCACGGTGGAGAGCCATGCCGACTGAGGGCCCGACCTCCAAGCCGTTCGTGCCGCCGCCGAAGAAGGCGAAGGGGCTGAAATCGGTCGAGGCCTTCCTCGGCTTCCTCGAGCACCTCGGGATGATCGGGAAGATGTGCTGGGGCGCGATGTTCGCCATGTTCCGCCGCCCCTTCGAGAACCAGTCGACCATCTACCAGATGGAGGCCCTCGGGGTGAGCTCGATGGGCATCGCGTCGGTCACGGCCGTCTTCGTCGGGATGGTCATGGCCGTGCAGTTCGCCTTCGGCCTCCAGAAGTTCGGCGGCATGGAGTACACGGGCCGCATCATCGGCCTCTCGTTCTCGCGCGAGCTCGCGCCCACGCTGACGGCGGTGATCGTCGGCGGCCGCATCGGCTCCGGCATCGCCGCCGAGGTGGGCTCGATGGCCGTGACCGAGCAGATCGACGCCATCCGCGCCCTCGGCGCCGACCCGGTGAAGAAGCTCGTCGTCCCCCGCCTCGTCGCGAGCGTGATCGTCATGCCGGTGCTCTGCGCGTTCGCGCTCGTGCTCGGCTTCTCCGGCGCCATGCTCATCTGCGCGACCGAGTTCGGCATCGCCCCCGGCTTCTTTCTGCGCACCGCCCTCGGCTCGGTCAACTTCGCCGACTACTTCAGCGGGATGTTCAAGACCCCGTTCTTCGGCGGGATCATCGCCATCCTCGGCTGCCACTTCGGGATGATCACCCGCGGCGGCACCGAGGGCGTGGGCCATGCGACGACGCGCACCGTGGTGGCCATCTCCATCGCGATCCTCATCGCCGACTTCTTCCTCACCAAGGTCTCGATCATCATCTTCCCGGCCCGGTGATGGCGCTCTCCATGCGCGCGCTGCTCCTCGGCCCGTGGCTCTGCGCGGCCGGCCTCGCGGCCTGCGGGAGCCGCACCGCCGACCCGGCCGCCGGCGCCGCGAGCGCATCCGCGAGCGCGAGCGCGAGCGCGTCGGCGAGCGAGCCCGAGCCCGCCGTCTCCGCGCGCCGCCCGATCCGGCGCTACTACCTCGACAACGAAGACGGGCGCTGCGAGGTCTACTTCGTCGACGAAGAGCAGCGCTCGCCCCCGATCCGCACGCCGTGCCCGACGAGCGTCGAGCCGGGCGAGCGGCTGCGGATCGCGGGCAAGACGTGCATGCGGGAGAGCCGCGATCCGGCGCGCCAGATCCCCGTGGTGTGCCCCGATCCGCTGACCAACCTGGAGAAGCGCGAGCGGAAGAAGCAGCCCTGAGCGTGGTATCTTGGGCCCGGAGATGCCCATGCCCACCTCGGTCGCATGCCCTCGCTGCGGCGCGGCCCTCCCGCTGCCGGAGGAGCTCTCGATCACCGTGATCACCTGCCGCTACTGCGGCACCCAGCAGCCCGTGCCCGACCTCGCGGTGCGCCACGAGCTGCTCGAGGCGGAGCGCCAGGCGGCCGAGCAGCGGCAGCGCCGGGACGCGATCCAGCAGGAGGTGCAGGCCAACGTGGCGAGCGCCCGCCGCGTGGCGAAATGGGCGATGTTGCCCGGCCTGATCGCGGGCGGCATCGGCGCGCTGGTCGGCATCATCGCAGTGGTGCGCGCGCTCTTCATGGTGAGCAGCGCCGGCGGCTCGATCGGCAGCATCGCGAGCGGGCTCGGCGGGTGGGACGGGAAGAAGACGCTCATCTGCTCGAGCGGGCAGGTGATGGACTTCGTCGGCATGAGCGCGAGCCTCAAGGGGACGGCGATCCAGGCCAACGGGACCTGCGTGCTCAACTTCACCGGCGGGCAGATCAAGGCCGACACGGGCATCTCCGCGAGCGGGAACGCGACGGTGATGATCACCGGCGCGACGATCGACGCGCCCGTCGCGGTGGAGGCGAGCGGGAACGCGACGGTGACGGTGCGCGGCTGCCAGACGACGGGCAAGGTCAAGAAGAGCGGGCGCGCGACGGTGATCGGGCTCTGACCGATCGACCGGCCCGCGCCACGTCGTCAGTGGATGACCTCGAAGCGCAGCGGGTCCTTGAAGAAGCCCTCTTTGCCCCACAAACGAAAGACGATCGGCCCTTTGCACGATTGCCGCGGCACCGGACCGAAGTCGCGCGAGTCGTCGTGGTAGTCGCGGTCGTCGCTCAGCAGGTAGAGCATGTCCTCGCCGACCTTCGCGACCGATTTCGGCTGCGCGAAGAGGCGCTTCTTGCTGTAGGCGCGGTAGTGCCAGCCGCCGCCGATCGCGACCCGATCGCAGAAGAGCTCGATGGGCTCGCCGCTCACCGGGTGCTCGATCGTGTACGTCGGCTTGGGGCACGCCGTCTCGCCGTTGTACGGCACGCCGTTGACGAGGAGCTGCTTGCCGTCGATGTCGAGGCTGTCGCCCTGGAGACCGGCGATGCGCGCGACGACGAGCTGGGTCTCGTCCTGCGGGTTGCGGCAGCGGACGAGGGATCCGAAGCCGATCTCGCCGCGCTTCATCAGGAGCACGCGATCGCCGGCGCGCAGCGTGGGCGCGATCGAGGCGGCGAGCTTGGGGTCGTCGGGGATCGTCCAGAGGTCGAACACCAGGGTGCGCAGGACGAGGCCGATCACGAAGGCGATGCCGCCGATCCAGAGGATCGCGCGCAAGAGCTTGCGCATGGTCGGAGGCTACCACGACACCGCGCGGCGCATCCGCCGCGGGCGCTCTCCCGCACCCTTTTCGTGGAACCGTGCCCGCGGCGCGCTGTCTGCTCGACCGTGGCCGCGACGAGCAGATCAGCGCGAATCAGCGAGCGCGGTACGCCCCGCGGCCTCGCCCGCGGCAGGTGCCATACGGAGGCAGCTCGCTCGGGCTCGCCCCGTTCGAGACCTCTTCCGCGGCCCAGAAGAGCTCGGGCCAGACGTCGGTGCGGGTGAAGAGCGAGCGGCCGAGCGTGGTGGCGTCGCCATCCATCACGCTCGCGGACACGACGCCGAGGATCTCCTTCGACTTCTCGCCGCGGAGCGGGCCGCCCGAGTCGCCGGGGCAGATCGCGGCCTGTGCCTCCACGTGCCCCGCGTCCACCTCACCGATGGGCAGGGTCGAGCGCGTGTCCCGCCGGATCGCGTCGTGCGAGAGGGCGCAGCGCCCGAACCCGAGCACCTCCACGCGCGCGCCGACCTTGGGCGCGCCCTCGAGGTGCGGCAGCGCGGTGGGGATGCCGATGAGGTGACGCGAGAGCACGAGGATCGCGATGTCGCCGTCACCCGACTCGTAGCCGCATTCGGGCGCGAGGATCGCGCGCACCTTCACCTCGCCCCAGGGCAGGTAGTCGCCGCCGAGCTCGATGGTCAGCTCCGAGGGGCGCTTGTCGTGGTCGAGCGCGCGACCGTCCTTGTCGCGCGCCGCGACACAGTGGTGCGCGGTCAGCACGCGATCGTCGGCGATCAGCGTCCCGGTGCAGCTCACGTCGCCGGTGATCCGGACGATCGAGTCGTCCGTCTGGACGAAGGCCTCCGGCGTGACCGCGTGGAAGGGACGCTCCATCACCTCGGACGAGAGCGAGGCAGGGACGACGGCGCTCCGGTGCTGCGCGGGCTCCACGCAGCCGCCGGTGAGCGCGGCGCTCGCGAGCAGAGCGAAGGGAAGCAAGCCGCCGAGCAGCCCACGGACCGATGCGCGAAGGAGGTTCTGGGGTTCTCGGGGTGTCGGCTGGTCCACGCGAGCGGTGCCTCCCAGGGTGGAGGATCGTACGGGAGCCCGGTGGTTCATGAGACCATCACCGAGCAGCGGGGTGCAGTCGAAAAAGCAAAGCGAGCGGGGCGGTGGAAGCTTCGACCCGATCATGCCCGCGCGCTTGGGAACAAATTTCGTTTTTGCGAGACGGCCTCCAGACCAGGGTTACATGTACGATTGTTCACACCCTGGGCTCACCGCATCGCCACGAGCCGCACCTCGTGGGAGCTGCGCTCGTAGGCCACCATCGTCCCCTCCGGATCGGTCAGCGGATCGTCGATCCCGGCGGCCACCACCTGCTCGAAGAACGCCACCTGGCGCGTCGTCTTGCTCATCAGCCAGGGGGCGCAGGAGGGCGCGTCGAGGCATGCCTCGTTGGCGCTCCGGGCCGCCGCCAGGGCCTCGCGGGCGCGCCCGCGGTGGAAGAGGGCGCGCGCCAGGACCTCGCCCACCTCGGGCCGGCTCAGCACCTCGCGCGGGGCCTTTTCGAGCACCGCGCTGGCCAGGCCAGGCTGATCGCGATCGAGGTACGCATTGGCGAGGGCCACCACCGAGCGGACCGTCGGGGCCTGGGCCGCGCTCGCCTCCAGGCCCGCGAAATCGGCCGGGGCAACGCCGGGCGCCGCCTTCTGCGGGAGCAGCTCCGCCGCGCGCTGCTCGGTGGCGCCGAACGCCACCATCCACCCGATCGCCCCGAGAACCAGCCCGTTCATGGTGAGCTGCGCCAGTCGCATGCCAAGACCTCCGGAGAGTAATGGGTAGACGTTGCCCGGGCGCCCGGAGTTCCAGCCGGCGCGCGATCAGGCGCATTTTGGTGAGGCGATGTAGGCAAAGGGGCGAGCGCGGCGCTCCCTCGGGCTCACTCGACTGGCAGGACCACCAAGTCGTCGCGGTGGATCACCTCGTCGGCCTCCTCGCGCTTCGTCCCTGCGATCCGGGCGGCGTCGCCGGCCGAGAGGCGCGAGAGCCCGCGGGCGATCTCCACGCCCTCCGGGTCCACGACGGAAATGGAGTCGCCGGGGAGAAACGCGCCCCGCACCCCGAGCACGCCGACCGCGAGGATGCTCCGCTGCTTCTCGCAGATGGCGGCGGCCGCGCCGCGGTCGACGAGGATCGCCCCGCGCGGGCGCAGCGTGTACGCGATCCAGTGCTTGCGGGCGCTCAGGCGCTGCGGCACGGCCGCGAAGATCGTCCCGAGGTCCTCGCCTTCGAGGATGCGCGGGACCACGCGGGGCTCGCGCGCCGCGGCGATCACCACGTCGGCCCCGGCCAGGGTGGCGCGCCGGGCCGCCTCGACCTTGCTGAGCATGCCGCCCGTGCCGACGCCCGAGGTCGACCCGCCCGCGAGCGGCTTCGCCTCGCGCGCCACGCTGCGCACGAAGGGCACGCGCTTGCCCTCCTTGTCGAGCAGGCCCTCCACGTCGGAGAGCAAGAAGAGCAGATCGGCGCCGCACAGCGGGGTGACCATGGAGGCGAGCTGGTCGTTGTCGCCGAACTTGATCTCCTCCACCGCGACCGCGTCGTTCTCGTTGATGATCGGCACCGCGCCCGCGTCGAGCAGCGCGTCGAGCGCGGCCCGGGCGTTGTTGGTGCGCGCCCGATCGGCCAGATCCGCGTGGGTCAAGAGCACCTGCGCGACCATCATCCCGCGCTTGCCGAAGGCCTCTTCGTAGCGCTGCATGAGCACGCTCTGCCCCGCGGCCGCGGCCGCTTGCAGCCAGGCCATGTCCTTCGGCCGGCTCTTGAGGCCGAGCTTGCCCATCCCGAGGGCGATGGCGCCGCTCGACACGAGGATCACGCTGCGTCTGGCGTCGCCGCGCACCTCGGCCACCTCGGCGGCGAGGCGCTCCCACGCGTCGCCCGAGAGCGACTTCGACCCGATCTTGATCACCACCCGGCGGGCCTTCCGCAGCCGGGCCCGCGCCGCGCTCTCCGTCATGCCGATCCCTCGCGCATCTCCGGCGACTCGGCGACGACCTGATCGAAGGCCGCCTCGAGCCTGCGCTCCAGGTAGCTCGGCAAGGTCGCGCTCGTGAGCAGGAGCGTGTCGATCCACCGGGTCAGCTCGTCCCGCAGGTCCTCCGGGCCGGGCTCGATCGTGGTCGCCCCGGGGTGGAGCGCGGGGGAGAGCGCGCGCATCACGGCCTTGTCGATCGCCGCGCGCAGGCGGCGCGCCTCCTCGCGGTGGATGCGCACCGCCGAGGTGGCGCGGACCTGCTCGATGTAGCGATCGAGCAGCAGGCCGAGGGCGAAGATCTCCGCGCCCCGCGAGGCCGCGTTGAGCACGCCGAGGGGCCGGAGGCGGCGGAGCAGGGTGCGCGCCACGCCCTCGGCCGCGCGGACGAGGCGGGTGCGCGTCTCCGACTCGGGCTCGGCGAGCAGCTCGCGCGCGTCGGACGTGAGGCTCAGCCCGTGCCGGGAGATCACGTCCTGCACCACCGCGCCGCGGAGGCGGGCGAGCACGCGATCCGGCAAGAACGGCAGCGGGATCGCCGTGGCCGCCATGGCGTAGGCCGTGAGCACGGCGAGCCTCCCGGTCGGCGGGGGAGCCGTGCGCGCAACCGCAGTGGACGAGGAAGGGCTCGGGGAGGAGGACGACATGCGGTGACCCTACACCCTCCCGGCGGCCCTGCACCAAGAGAGTCGACGCCCCGCCGCCCGGAACGCGGTGCTACCGTGCAGGCTCGCCCATGAGCCAGACCCCGACCGACGGCATCCCGGACGCCGCCAGGCGCTTCCTCCCCACCCTGGAGATGATCCGCGAAGGGTGCGTCCCGCTCGACCCCTCCGAGGACGCGCCCGCGCTCCCACCCGGCGATCCGACCACCGCGCGCAGGCTCGCGGCCATCGTGATCTTCGCCCGCGTGGTGCGCCGCGAGTCCCGCGACGAGGACACCGAGATGTCCCTCGGCCGCGCCTCGTACCTCCTGCCCGAGATGCCGCCTCCCCCGCGCGATTTCACGGATCAGAGCTACCTCGTCCGCATCTCCGGCGGCCGCGAGGAGCGCCCGTGCACGTCCTGCGACCTGCGCAAGCCGGGCCACTCGCTCTGCCACAACTGCGGCGGCTCCGGCTGGCTCGGCAACGACGGCGGGAGCTGCCTCGCGTGCGACCAGGGCTTCGTGATCTGCGCGACGTGCGACGGGATCCAGCGGGCCGTCGGGGTGCGCATCCGCTACGTCAACGATGTCCACGTCGTGCTCCATGACATCTTCATCCCCGAGGCCTTCCGCTACCTGCCACCCCTGTTCTCCTTCCCTGCGTTGCTCCGCGACATGCTGGACAACGTGGTGCCCCCGATCGAGCTCGCGAGCCCGCTCTTCGCGCAGGCGAAGAGCAGCGCTTACCGGGACGCGGTGCGCAAGGACCCCGATCCGGTGTTCTACGGGCACCGCTTCGAGGACGCGCTCGAGGCGGCGCGGGCGTCGCTCCGGAGCATGATGAAGCCGAAGACGGAGATCGTGCTCCACGACGTGCGCTCGTATGCGTGGCCGTTTCTGTGGCTGGAGCACGGGAGCGGGGAGCGGGCGCGGCACAGCGCCTATGTGGTGCGGCCGGATGGGGTGCTGGCGGGGTATGCGGGGAAGGAGTGATGGGGCCCGAGGGGGCGTCTCAGGGGGCTTGTCGAGCCTGGTTGCTTGTGCGCCGAGCGCCCCTCACAGCCGCGCGCGATACCGCACCTCGGGCAACCGCACCTGGCCGAGCACCGCGTCGCGGGCGCCTCGATCGCGCTGGAAACCCGCCATCTCGTAGAACCGCCGAGCGCGGGTGTTCTGCCGGAGCACCCAGACGGTGGCGGCGGCGAAGAGCTGGGCTTGCAGGTGGTCTTGGGCGGCCTTGAAGAGCTCGAAGCCGAGGCCTTTGCCCCAGACGATGGGGGTGAGATAGAGCGCGTAGATCTCGCCGATGAAGTGGGGATTGTCGTCCGGGTCTCGGGTGGGGCCGAGGCTCGTGAAGCCGAGCACCTCGCCGTCGACCGCGGCCACCAGGGTGCGGGAGTGGCCCTGGGGCTCGCGCCGCAGCGAGCGGTGGTATCCCTCGGCGAGGCCGCCCACGTTCATCGCGTTGAGAACGGGCGCGGGGATGATCCCGAGGTACGCGGCCTGCCAGCTGTCCACGTGCACGCGGGCGATGGCCTCGGCGTCGCTCGGGCGTGCCGGGCGGATGAGGGCGGTGGTGCCCGTCCCGCCGCGTGTCACAGGCCCGCCTTCAGCATGAGGACGAGCGCGGCGGTGAGAGCGGCGGCGACGCCGAGCATCGCCGCGAGGCTCGACACGAAGTACGGGTAGATCATGGCCGCGAGGCCGATCAACATCTGCGGGAGGCGGCGCTGCTTCTTGCCATAGGCGAAGCAGACGAAGCCGGCGGAGCCGATGAAGAGCGAGAGGAGCAGCGCCGTGCCTTGATCCATGGCCCGTGGTGTACCACGGCGCCCCCGGCGGGGCCCGTGATCCCGGGGATCACCCAGGGCTCACTGGGCGGTCACGATCACGGGCGTCGACTTGCCGGCGCCGTCGCCGGGACGGATGGCCCCCCAGCCCTCGGGCAGGCCGGGCTCCGTCCAGTTGAAGAGGAAATGCCCGTCCTCGGGGGCGACGTTGACGCACTCGGCGCTCTTCGGGTTGCCGAAATCTTCATGCCAGTAGGCCACGTGCATGGCGAGCGGGGCCTTGAGATACTGAATGTGAGGAACGTCGGTGAACCAGAGCACGGAGGGCGCGCCCTTCTCGTTGCTCATGGTGGCCACATGGTCTTTCCACTCGATGGGGAAATACCCGGTCGCGGTGGTGGCATAGACGGTGTTGTCGTTGCCCGGCACCGGGACACCGCCCTTGCCCGGCGAGAAGAGGGTGGCCATCACCGGGGTCTCGCCGACATAGGCGGTGAGCGTGCCGGGGAGGATCTTGACCTCGATCCACTTTTCCCCGGGCGAGACGCCGCGGGGGAGGCCCTTCCTCGCGGTGGAGAGGGTGATGTCCGACTCGGCCACGAAGGTCTCGGGCTCGCCGCGCACCGGGTAATAGGCCTTGCCGTCGATCATCTCCTTGGCTTCGCCGACGGGGAGCCAGGTCTTCGACGGGAACGAATCGGTGACGGCGGTGAGCGCGCCGTTCTCCCGCTTGTACTTGGTCTTCATCGCCTTGGTGCGATTCCAGGCGAGCGGCAGGGACAACCCCCCTTCGAGCTTGACGCCGTGGAAGGTGGAGCGGCGAATGGACCTCACGCGATCGGCCGGGACGAGCATGAGATCGGGTGTCATGAGCCAGGTGCGCCCGCCCTGCTCGAAGGCCTTGGCATAGGCCACCATCGAGCCGTTGGGGATGGTGCGCCAGCGGAGGACATCGGGGTTGAAGGTGCCGCCGCCCACGTGGCGCGTGCCGCCCGCGAAGATCTCCGGGACCGGATCGGTCGCCTTGATCGGCTCTTTTTCGAGGAGCTCTTCATGCCCCGCCGACCATTTCCCGAGCTGCACGAACGAGCCCCGGGGCCCGAGCTTGGCCTCTTCTTTTTCGGCCTCGGCCTCGGTGGGCACGCGGCTGTACATGGGAGCGCCGTTGGAGAAGGCATAGCGGTAGTACCAGACGGCGTCCGTCGTGGGGGCGACGCTCTGCAAGGCCTTGAAATACGGGTCGTTCACGTCGAGCGTGGTGCGGCCGGAGGCGAGGCAGGCATAGCCGCGCGGCTCGACGGCATACCATCCCCGGGCGCACCCCGGGCTGTTGCCCTCGGGCTTGCCGGTGCGGAGCACAACCGAGGTGCCCATGCGGATGTAGCCAAGGGCGAGGCCGGCGCCGGAGGGGCTTTTGTAGATGTACGCGAAGGGCCCGACGGCCCCCATGCGAGGGCGATTGTCAGCCACGGGCGCGGTCGCCGGGGGAGGCGCGGCGTCGGCCGGGGGAGGAGACTTGGCGTTCTCAGCGCCGAGCGCCTCGGGGGGATCGATCCGCAGATCGGCCTTGATCTCGGGCTGGTTCGAGGCCGGGCCGACCACGGGGCCGGGCGCCGGCGCGGGCGGAGGTACGGCAGGCGGGGTGGTCGCGGCCGGGCCGGAGCAGGCGCCGAGGGCCAGCAAGAGGAGCGAAGACGCAGCTCTTTCAAGGGATCGCATCGCCGGGGAGCGTAGGCGGCTGGAGAGGGAGGGCCAAGATTTCGGCCGGCATCTGTCGCTCGTTCTCCCCAGAGCCTCTCGATGGTTTGAAGGCTTCTTTTTTAACGCAAAGACGCAAAGGCGCCAAGGCGCAAAAAAAGAAGAAGAGAAACGGGGCTCTTCTTCATCTTCTTGCGTCTTTGCGCCTTTGCGCCTTTGCGTTAAATTTAGGTTGTTCCGGCTTTCTAATGGGTAGCATAAGGAGTCTGGCGCGACCGGAAGGGCGCCTGTCACGGCGCTCGCATCTCGGGATCGATCGCGGCGCGTCCCAAGGGCGAGCCCCGCGCCAGGCGCACGCTGCTCGGGCTTGGGGTAGCCTTGGGGCATGCGTGACACCGACCTGTACCGTCATCTGCTCGGGCTGGAGGCTCCGTGGACCGTGGAGCGCGTGGAGTTGAACGTGAAGGACCAGCGCGTCGACGTCTGGGCCGGTCACCCCGAAGGCACGCGGTGGCCTTGCCCGGAGTGCGGCACCGCGCTCGCCGGCTACGACCATGCCCCGGAGCGCGCGTGGAGGCACCTCGACAGCTGCCAGTTCTTGACGTTCCTGCGCGCCCGACCGCCTCGGGTCAACTGTCCGGAGCACGGGATCAAGCAGGTCCGGCTCCCCTGGGCGGAGCCCAAGGCGCGCTTCACCGCGTTGTTCGAGCGCCTGGCCATCGACGTCTTGCGAGAGACCGATGTCCTGGGGGCGACCCGCATCCTGCGCATCAGCTGGGACGAGGCATGGCACCTCATGGAGCGCGCTGTGGCGCGCGGCTTGATGGCCAAGGAAACGCGCGTGGTGCCGCGTCTCGCCGTCGACGAGAAAGCCGCCGCCAAGGGACATACCTACCTGACGATCGTGAGCGACCTGGACCGGGGAACGGTCGAGTACATTGCCGAGGATCGAACCACCGAGAGCCTGGCCTCCTTCTTCGTCACGCTCACGTCCGAGCAACGGGCGGGCATCGAGGCCATCGCGATGGACATGTGGGAGCCGTACCAGCACGCCATCCATGCGCACGTGCCCGGCGCGGGAGACAAGATCGTCTTCGATCGGTTTCACATCATGCAGCACGTCGGCAAAGCCGTCGATACGGTCCGCAAGCAGGAGCACCGCGCTCTGAACGCGCAGGGCGACGATACCCTGGCCAAATCGAAGTACCTCTGGCTGTACGCGGAGGAGAACCTTCCGGACAAGGACAGGCCTCGGTTCGAGGAGCTTCGGCAGATCGACCTGAAGACCGGCCGCGCGTGGAGCATCAAGGAGACCTTGCGCCACCTCTGGGACTACAAGAGACGGTTCAACGGTGAAGCGTACTGGAGGCGCTGGTACTTCTGGGCCACGCACAGCCGACTCCAGCCCATGATCAAGGCCGCGCGAACGGTGCACCGCCACATCGACAACGTACTGACCTACTTTACGCATCGGATCACCAATGCGGTCAGCGAGGGGATCAACTCCAAGATCCAAACCATCAAGAAACGGGCGTACGGGTTTCGGAACAAGGAGAACTTCAAGACCGCGATATACTTCCACTGCGGTGGGCTCGACCTCTACCCTGCCAGTGTAGGTGCCAGTGCTACCCATTAGAAACCCGGATGCGCCAAAAAAATCAGCCAACGAGAACCGGCCTCGAGCGAGCCCGACGAGCATTGTCTCCGCTGTGCTTCTCTCACCAGGATCATGCTGGCCTCCTATCCACCTCCTGGCAAGAGAGATCCTCGGCCCTCCTCCCCCATCGTCCGCATGGTAAGCTCCGCCCATGCGCAGCGCCGTCGCCAAGATCGCCGTCGCACCCGACCCGACGGTCTATCCCATCGAGGACGACATGGGCGAGGGCACGCTCCAGCGTCTCGTCTCGGAGACGCTCCGCGTGCTCATCGAGCGCTGGCTCGCCTCGCAGGGCAAGCCGGCGTTCGTCGGCGCGAACCAGCTCTTCTACTGGAAGCAGTTCGACGCCTCCGAGCACCTCGCCCCGGATGTCTACGTGCTGCCCGGCGCGCCTCTCTCGCCCAACATAAGTGCCTGGAAAGTCTGGGAAACAGGCTTCGTCCCGAGCTTCGCTTTCGAATTCATCTCCGGGGATCCCGAGAGGGCCTACCGCACCTTGACCCCCAGATATGGCCGGCTCGGCGTGGACGAGCTGATCGTCTTCGACGCGGATTTCGAGCAGGCTCGCGATCGGACCCGCTTCCAGATCTACCGGCCAGGCAAGAAGGGGTGGACCTGCGTGCAGCACACCGATGCAGACCGGGTGCGGTCCAAGGTGCTCGGCTGTCATCTCCGCGTCGTGGGCGAGGGCGGCGCCCTTCGGGTGCGTCTCGCCACCGGCTTCAACGGCGAGGACCTTGTCCCGACCGACGCGGAAGCCGAGCAGGCCGCGCGGAGAGCGCTCGAAGCACATCAGCGCGCGACGGCGACTGCGCAGGCCGAGCGCGCCAGGCTCGAAGCCGAGATCGCCCGCCTCCGAGCCGCCGCGGACGAGCTGCGTCGATGATCGGGAAGCTGCGCGCCTACCTGAGCTCCACGCGCACCGCGTTGATGATGCGCCGGCGCGCCTCCACCAACCCCCGCGTGATGTGGTTGCCCAGCCGGGTTGGCAGAAGGGGCGCTCGCACGGTACGCTGTTGCCATCAAGATGTGGAGCAAGGACAGAGCTGAGCGGTTCGACCACCTTCGCGCCGAGGAAGCGCGGCGCTTGCTGACCGACTCCGAGCGGACGGAGCTCTCGACCCTCTTCGCGGAGCTGGACGCCGAGGAGGCGCGCGCGCTCGCCCCCGCGCTGGAGCGCATGGGGCACGAGGTTGACTCTCTCCGCGAACGCAAGGCCCGCGTCGATGCGGCCTCCGTGGAGCTCGAGCGCATCGTCGCTCAGCAGGAGAAGCTCCTCGCCGAAGCGCATGCGTACGCCGAGCTGCTGCGCCGCCGCCGTACGGCGCTGGTAGAGGAGTTCAGACGCGTCCAGGAGAGCGGGATGCCCGCCTCCCGCTGAGCGCACCTTGCAAGATTCGCGTCGAGAACGGGCACGCCAACGGTTCGGCCATCGCTGTGGATATTGCGGAGTGCATGAAGACGACGCCGGTGCGACGCTGGCGCTCGA
The DNA here is from genome assembly GCA_046351295.1 of Byssovorax sp. Classification (GTDB taxonomy): domain Bacteria; phylum Myxococcota_A; class Polyangia; order Polyangiales; family Polyangiaceae; genus JAXLYT01. The sequence goes on along the minus strand of JAXLYT010000012.1, from coordinate 53,284 downwards.
CCATCATCGACCCCGCGCCCATCGGGGCGAAGATCAGAGCGACAACCTCGTCTACGCGTGTCCTCGCTGCAACGAGCATAAGGGCTCCTACTGGCACGAGGATACGCCGCCCCATGTTCGCTTGCTTCACCCGGGGCACGACGCCCTCGCGGCGCATCTTCGAGAAGATGACGGCGGCAACATTCACGGAACAACGCCCGAGGGAGAGTTCTTCGTGGCGAGGCTCCACCTGAACCGACCGCAGCTCGTCGCGTACCGTCGCGCTCTTCGGGAGCGTCGAGCACTCTCCGAGCAACTCGGATCCGCGATCGATCGCATGCGTGCTCTTGAGCGGAGGATGAACGAGCTCGGCGCGGAGATCGATGCCACCGTAGGTGAGATCGACCAGGACTGACCGGCGGTCTGCCGCTGCAAGAAACCGAGCGGCGAGCCGCAAGGTGTGCTGCCGACTTGAGAAGCCGCGCGCCTACCCCAGCTCGACGCGCACCGTCTCGATGATGTGGCGCAGCGCCTCCTCCACCACCCGCGTCTCCGGGTGGCGGAGCAGGATGAACCCATCGCCGTCGAAGGCCGGGCCGCGCCCCCAGCCGAGGTGGGGCAGCTCGTAGTCCGTCACCAGGTGCCCGATGTCGCGCGCCACCTGCTCGATCCCGTGCACGGCCTTCACGCAGCCTTGCCCCTGCCCGCGCAGGTAGGCCGCGCCGGCCGCGTAGCGCCGCGGCGGGAAGGGATCGAAGCGATCGAACACCATCAGGCGGGCCCAGGCCACCGCGCTGTCGCCGTCGTGCGCGCGATCGATGATGGTGGTGATATGCGCGCCGGGCGGGCGGGCGCCGACCTCGGAGATCATCACCCCGCCGCTCGGCGTCCGGAACCACTCGAGGTGGCACATCCCCGTCCCGAGGCCGAGCGCGGAGAGGGCGCGCGCGCCGATCTGTCGGAGGTCTTCCTGCTCGGGCGGGTCGTGCTCGCGGGGCACGACGACGATCCCCTGGATCCAGGGGTTTTCCATCACCACGAGCGGTGACGGGTGGTAGTGCGACACGGAGCTGAAGAGCACCCGGTCGTCGAGGAAAAAGGCGTCGAACGAGCTCTCCTGCCCGAGCACCAGCTCTTCGAGGAGCGCGAAGCCGCCGCCCGCTGCCTCGACGGGGGCGAGCGCGGCCCGGAGCGCCGCCTCGTCCACCGCGCGGAAGGTCGACTGCGAGGCGACGCCCGCAGGTGGTTTGACCACCAACGGATAGCCGACCTCGGCGGCGAAGCGCACGGCCTCGTCCTCGGTGCGCACGAGGCGGTGCCGCGCCACGGGCAGCCCGGCCGCGGCGAGCACGTCCTTCATCAGGTGCTTGTCGCGGAAGTTGTGCGCCTCGCGCGCGTGCAGCCCCGGGAGATTCAGCGCCTCGCGCGCCTCGGCCACGGGGACCTGGATCTGCTCCATCACGGCGAGCATCCGGTGCAGGGGCCCGAGGCGCCGCTCGATCCACCGCGCGGCGTGGACGAGCTGGTGGGCGTCGAAGGGGTCGTCCACCCGGAAGTGGGCCGCGAACAGACCGCGGAGCTCGGGCGGGAGGACTTGCTCCGGCTCCTGGCTGATCACGCCGAGCCGCACGCCGGGCAAGGACGCGGTGGCGGCGAGGTAGCGCTTGGCGGTCTCGGTGAAGTAGGGGGCGACGAAGATGACGGCGGGCATGGCGATCGGGGGCCTCCCTGGGGCGCGCGACGAGCGTCGCGGGCGACCTTTCGAGGGGCCCGATTCACGCCGGGAGCGGCGATCTTGGCAAGGATTTTCTGGGAGGGAGGGAGCGGAGGAGCGGGGCTGCCCCTCCGCCGGGGGGCCTCTCAGGCCTCGGACTTCACGGGCGTCTTGGCGCCGCTCGTGATCCGCATCCCGTAGAAGGAGCGGTAGATGAAGTAGGTCGAGGCGATGAAGAACACGGCCGCGAGGATGCGGAGCGTGCCGGCCGAGATGTTCAGCGCGAGCTCGAGGGCGAGGAGGCCGAAGAGCGTGGTGAACTTGATGATGGGGTTCATGGCCACCGAGGAGGTGTCCTTGTAGGGATCGCCCACGGTGTCGCCGACGACGCAGGCCGCGTGGAGCGGGGTGCCCTTCTCCTTGAGCTCCACCTCGACGAGCTTCTTCGCGTTGTCCCAGGCGCCGCCGGCGTTGGCCATGAAGAGCGCCTGGTAGAGGCCGAAGATGGCGATGCTCACCAGGTAGCCGATGAAGAAGTACGGCTCGAGGCAGGCGAAGGCCAGGGTGGAGAAGAAGACGCCGAGGAAGATGTTGAGCATCCCGCGCTGCGCGTACTGCGTGCAGATCTCGACGACCTTCTTGCTGTCCTCGATCGAGGCCTTCTCGGCGCTGCCGTCGAGCTTGATGTTGGCCTTGATGAACTCGACCGCGCGGTAGGCGCCGGTGACGACGGCCTGGGTGGAGGCGCCGGTGAACCAGTAGATCACCGCGCCGCCGGTGATGAGGCCGAGGAGGAAGGGCGCGTGGAGGATCGAGAGCGACGCGAGGGCCGCCTGGTCGTTGAGGCCGTTGGTCAGCAGCATGATGATCGAGAAGATCATCGTCGTGGAGCCGACGACCGCGGTGCCGATGAGCACGGGCTTCGCCGTCGCCTTGAAGGTGTTGCCGGCGCCGTCGTTCTCCTCGAGGTAGTGCTTGGCCTTCTCGAAGTTGAGATCGAAGCCGAACTCCTTCTTCACCTCGGCCTCGACGTTCGGGATCGTCTCGATCACGCTGAGCTCGTAGACGCTCTGGGCGTTGTCGGTCACGGGGCCGTACGAGTCGACGGCGATCGTCACCGGGCCCATGCCGAGGAAGCCGAAGGCCACGAGGCCGAAGGCGAAGACGGGCTCGGCGATCATGATCGAGTGCAGGCCCTGGAGCGAGACCCAGTAGGCGATGCCGGTGAGGATGACGATGCCGATGCCGAGCCAGTAGCCGCTGAAGTTACCGGCCACGAGGCCCGAGAGCACGTTGAGCGAGGCGCCGCCCTCGCGCGAGGAGGTGACGACCTCGCGGACGTGGCCCGACTCCGTCGAGGTGAAGATCTTCACGAGCTCCGGGATCACGGCGCCGGCGAGCGTGCCGCAGGAGATGATCGCGGCGAGCTTCCACCAGAGGGTGCCGTCGCCGAGGTGCGGCAGGAGCAGGTAGCTGACCGCAAACGTCATCGCCACCGAGACGACCGAGGTGAGCCACACGAGCGCGGTGAGCGGCTGCTCGAAGTTCATCTTGTCGGCGTCGCCGTAGCGGCCCTTGGCCACCGTCTCGTTGACGAGGTAGCTGAGCACGCTCGCCACCACCATCATGATGCGCATCGCGAAGATCCAGACGAGGAGCTCCACCCGGTGCGTCTCGTGGACGGCGAGGATGATGAAGGAGACGAGCGCCACGCCCGTCACGCCGTAGGTCTCGAAGCCGTCGGCGCTCGGGCCCACGGAGTCGCCCGCGTTGTCACCGGTGCAGTCGGCGATGACGCCCGGGTTGCGCGCGTCGTCTTCCTTGATGTTGAAGACGATCTTCATCAGGTCGGAGCCGATGTCGGCGATCTTGGTGAAGATGCCGCCCGCGATGCGGAGGGCCGAGGCGCCGAGCGACTCGCCGATGGCGAAGCCGATGAAGCACACGCCGGCGCTGTCGCGCGGGACGAAGAGGAGGATGGTGAGCATCACGAAGAGCTCGACGCTGATCAGCACCGTGCCGATGCTCATGCCGGCCTTGAGCGGGATCGCGTAGGTCGGGAAGGGCTTGCCGCGGAGGGCGGCGAAGGCCGTGCGGCTGTTGGCGAAGGTGTTGATGCGCATCCCGAACCAGGCCACGCCCGAGGAGCCGGCGATGCCGATCAGGCTGCAGAGCAGGATCATCACGACCTTGCTCGCCTCGAAGTGCCGGAGGACGCCGAAGTAGACGACCATGATCGCCCCGATCAGCACCTCGAGCATGAGGATGAACTTGATCTGGGTGATGAGGTACGTCTTGCAGGTCTCGTAGATGAGCTCCGAGATCTCCCGCATCGCCTTGTGGACGGGCAGGCGGTTCAACTGCATGAAGATCGCCACGCCGAAGACGAAGCCGAGGAGCGAGACGCCCATGCCGGCCATCAGCAGCGTGCGGCCGTCGATGCCCCCGCCGCCTTCGCCGAGGAACTTGACGGACCCGAGGTCGGGCAGCTTGAGGTCGGCCTCGTCGGCGCGGGCCGGCGACGAGAACGAGAGCAGCGTGAAGAGCGCTGCGCTGAGGGCAGCGGCCTTCGCCAGCCACGCCTCGTAACGCTTGGAAACCATGTTCGGTGTGCCTCCTTCCAACTCAAGCCGCCGAGCTTGGATGAGTCACCGTCCGGCGGCCCCGTGGGTTTCGAGGGGTTGGCCGCCTGCGCTAAGGTCGCCCGCCTTGCCCCGGGCTCAACGACCCTGGGGCCTTCGGGCGGCTGCCTACCGCCGACGCTTCAGCACAGCCTCGCCCTCGACGGCTCGGGGGCCGACGAGGCGCGCGCTAGCTACCATACGCGCCGTTTCCAGTCGAGATCCTAAGTGCGAAGCTGGCTCTCTGTTCAGGGAGAGAACGCAAAGGCTGCGCGTTAGGCTCGTTTTTCGCTGGGGAATTTCTCGCCGGCTTCGATCGACACCGGGCCGGGGCCGAGCGCGCCGGGCGACGCGTTGAGCAGCTCGGTCACGAGATCGCGGCACTCGGGCTTGCTGCGGAGGTGGCCGAGCAGCAGGGCCGAGACCTCGCTGAAGCTCTTCTCGAACGCGAGGCCCTCGCGCGTCCGCGCGGCCACCTTCTCGCGGCCCTGGGAGAGGTCTTCCTCGAGCGCCTCGGCGTAGCGGGAGAGCTGGCTGCGCAGCTCCTCGATCTGCCGGCGCAGATCGCGCGCCGTCGTCTCGCGGGTGTTCTTCTTGTGCTCGTAGCGGCCGAGCTGCTCGCGCTTGGCCTGGGCCGTGGCCGCGGCGGCGCCGGCCCGCTCGAAGATCGAAGGGTCGCCCCCGCCCTGGCGGATCGCCGCGTCGGCGAGCTGGCGGGCGCTGGTCGCCGCCTTCTCGGCCGCCCCCAGCTCGCTGCGCACCTTCTCCACGTCCTCGCCGTCGGCCGCGGCCTCGCGCATCACGCGCGACTCCTCGTGCGCGAGCTCCTCGACCTTGCGGCCGATCTCGGCGCGCAGCGCGCGGCCGCGCCGCTCGAGCGCCTCGAGCTTGCGCGTGTAGCTCGCCACCTCGCCCTCGAGGCGGTTGGCGCGCGCGGCCAGATCCCACGCCTGGCTGAGCCCGTTCATCATGTCCGGCGGCGCGTTGCCCGACGGGTACGCGCGCGAGACCATCCGGGCGAAGAGCGCGGCGCGGCTCGCCCACTCGATCACGCCGGGCGACTGCGGCGGAGGCGGCGGAGGCGGCGCCGCCACATGCTCGCCACCCTCGAGATCGAAGGCTTGGGCGGGCAGGCTCCGCTGGAGCGCCTTCATCTCCTCCTGGAGGTGGTGGGCGTCGCGGTAGCGCTTGCGCACGTCCTTCTCGAGCAGGCGCAGCGAGATCGCCTCGCCCTGCGGGTGCGCGTCGGGCCGGATCTGCCGCGGCCGCGGGGGCGGCTGCGATCGCTGCATCTCGAGCAGCGTGTCGCGATCGTTGGCGCGGAAGGGGAGCTGACCCGCGAGCATCTCGAAGAAGAGCACGCCGAGCGCGTAGAGGTCGGACTGCGGTCCCGCCTCTTCGCCGCGCGCCTGCTCGGGCGACATGTACTCGGGCGTGCCGAAGATCGCGCCCTTGGGGGCGAGGCGCGGATCGCGCGCGATCGCCGCGAGACCGAAGTCGAGGATCTTCACGAAGTCCTTCCGGCCTCCGCGCTGCGTGAGCAAGATGTTGTCGCTCTTGAGGTCGCGGTGCACGACGCCGAGGTCGTGGGCGCGGGCGAGCGCGGCGCACATCTGCTCGAGGATGTCGACGGCCCGCGCGATCGGCATCGGGCCGCGGGCGAGCTCGGCCGAGAGCGGCGTGCCGACGAGGTACTCCATCACCAGGTAGAGCTCGCCGTCCTCCGTCTCGCCGATGTCGTGGATGTCGATGATGTGCGCGTGATCGACGCGGTTGGCGGCGCGCGCCTCGCGGAGCATCCAGGCCCTGAGGTGCGTCTCGCCGCGTAGATCCGGGCGGATCAGCTTGAGGGCCACGACCCTGTCGATGAGGACGTGGCGGGCCCGGTAGACGATGCCCATGCCGCCTTCACCGAGGCGCGCCTCGAGGCGGTAGCGGCCCGCCACGACCTTCCCGATCATCGGGTCGGCGGGCTTCGGGGCCGCAGTCGAACGCTGGCTCGTACGCTGATCCATACTGGTGATGTTCCCCGGGACGAGCCCGGGCTCCGGCGGCCGATACTACCGAGCCTGCGCGTTCGAGTCGATACCGGGACCGGCCGTACGTCCCGCCTGCCGCATTCCACCTGTGCGAGCGGCGCTTCGCAGCACGAGCGCATTCCCGTTTTCGCAAGGCTCAACGCGCGGCCGGGCGCCCGCTTGCGGCCCCCTTGCCGAGCGGGATCCGGCAGGTGAAGCGGGCACCGCCGCCCTCCGGCCGATCGAGGCCGAGCGATCCGCCGTGGCGGCGGAGGATCTCCGTGGAGATCGAGAGCCCGAGCCCCGTGCCCTGCCCCTTGGGCTTGGTGGTGAAGAAGGGATCGAAGATCCGTGCAGCGAAGGGCTCGGGCACGCCCGGTCCGTTGTCGGCGACGCTCACCACCGCGCTGTCGCCCTCCACGCGCGTCTCGACCACGATCCGCCGCGCGGGAGGCGCCGCGGCCTCGCCCTTGCCCTCGGGGTCGAGCGCCTGGATCGCGTTGACGAGCAGGTTCAGGTAGACCTGGTTCAGCTCCCCCGCCGAGCAGATCACGCTCGGCAGCTCGCCGTAGCGGCGCTCGACCTCGATCCCCGCCTTGCGCATCCGCGGCCCGAGCAGCATCAGCGTCTCCTCGAGGCCCTCGTTCAGGTCGGCCGGCGCGAGCTCACCCGAGACGCGGGAGAAGCTCTTGAGGTTGCCGACGATCTTCACCGCCCGGTCGGTGGCCCGCTTGATCACCGTCGCGATCCCCCCGAGATCGTCGAGCGATCCGGCGAGATCGAGCCGCGCGCGCAGGGCCTCGAGGGCCCTTCGCCGCTCGGGGGGCAGCTCGGCCTCGGCCTCGCGGTAGGCGTCGAGCACCTCGCGCAGATCGGCCGCCAGCCCTTCGAGGGGCACGGCCGCGCCCGCCACCGCGTTGAGCGGGTTGTAGATCTCGTGCGCCACGCCCGCGTAGAGCTCGCCGATCGTCGCGAGCCGCTCGCCCTGCACGAGCGCCGCCTGCGTCCGCTTGAGCTCGGCGAGCGCGAAGGTGAGCTCCGCCGTGCGCGCCGCGACGTTGGCCTCGAGCCCCGCCCGCTCCTCCGAGAGCTCGGCGATGGTGCGCGCAAGCGCCTCGCGCATCCGCTCGATGCTCTCGCCGAGGCCCACGACCTCGATCGGCCCGAGCACGCGCGGCACCGCCGCCTCGAGCTGCCCCTTGGCCACGCGATCCGCCGCCGCCGCGAGCGCCGTCATCGGCCGCGACAGCTCCCCGGCCGCGCGGGCGACCACGCCCCCGGCCGCGAGCAGGAGCATCAGGAACGACGCGAAGAGCGCGCTGACGGCGTTGAAATCCTCGCGCACGCCGAGCTCGGGCCCGAGGGCGCGGTAGAGGCCGATCGACGAGAGCAGCGAGAGCGCCGCGGTGAAGAGCAGCGGCAAGCCGAAGTCGAAGAGCATCCTTCGACGGAGCGGCGTCGGCTCGACGCGCTTCTCGATCGACGTCCACCGGCGCAGCCGCTCCTCGGCCGGCGCCATCGCGTCGCGGTGCCAGACCCGCTGGTAGAACGCCACGCCGAACGCGAAGAGCAGGCCGACCGCGACCTGCATCACCGCGTCGCCGAGCTCCCACGACACGGGCCCGAGCTTGGTGCGCAGCACGCCGAGCGCGGTGCACGCCGACCACACCCCGAAGTTGAGGTACGCGAGCCACGCCGGCAGCGCCTCGGCGCGCGCGAGGGCGCGGGCGAGGAGCGCCGGGTCGGCCGACGGGCCCGCCTCGAGCGCGCGCAGCACGACGCTCGTCGCCGGCCGCACGGCGAGGGTGAAGCCGAGCGTGCCGCCGACGGCCATGATCGGGACGATCTCGAACCACGCGTCGAAGACGACCTGGCTCTGCGCGCGCAGGAAGGCGACGCTGAAGAGGAGCATCACGTGGCCGCCCGCGATGCCGGCCACGGTGGCGGACTCGGCGAGGCGGGCGCGGATACCGCGGCGGTATTCCTCGTCGGAGAGCGCGGCGTCGAGCGGCTCGAGGAGGCGGCGGTAGATGGCCCGGCGCATGCCGTACGCCATCAGCCCGAAGGCGAAGGCGGTGACCATGACGCGGAAGCCGCCGCGCTGGATCTGCGGGATCAAGGCCACGAGCCACACCGGCATGCGGAAGGCCGCCGCGAGCGCGAGCGCGCGGGCCCGCTGCTCGGCGGCCGCCGCGGCCGCCGCGAGCCCAGCGCTGATCGCCATGGATCCGAGGAAGACCAGGGCCGGAAAGGCCGCGCCGAAGGCCGCCGGGACGACGGAGGAGACGAAGAGCAGGCCCGAGAACGTCTCCCAGCCGGCCGCGATGAGCTCGGCCCGGACGAGGGGGCGTTCGAGGCGCGCGGAGGGAGAGACCATGCCGGCCTTCGATCAGACCACGGCCTTGCTCGGGCGGGGGGACTTGATCGCGTACACGCCCTTGCCCGTCGCCACCGTCTCGGCGGGCGCGCTCCGGTGGAACGCGCGCATGTCCGCCACGCCCACGCTCCGCCCGACCCGCACCGCGACGCCCTCGCACACGAGCGCCTCCGGCTTGCCCGGGCGGAGATAGTCGATCCGCAGATCGATCGTCGAGACGCGCTGGTGCGGGTCGACGAGCGCGCCCCAGATCGCCATCCCGCCCGCGGTGTCGACGAGCGTGCTGATGACGCCGCCGTGGAGCGCGCGCTTCATCGGATCGCCGATCAGCTCCTCGCGGAAGGGGAGCACCATCTCCACGCGGCCGTGCTCCACGACGGTGACCTTGATGCCCAGGAACTTGTTGAAGGGGATCAGCTCCTCGGCGACCTGGTGGAGGATGTCGAGCTCCATGGCGCGCACCATGGCGAAGAACGGCGCAAACATCCACCCCTTCGCGCGCCGGTCAGCCCCGCGCCGCCGGCGAGGAGCGGGCTCGACCTGCCCGGGAGGCCGACGGGCGCGCGCGCCCGGGCAGGCGCGCTTCGAGCGCCGGCGAGAGGTAGAGCGACTCGATCGTCTCCTCGGCGCGGCCGCTCAGCGTCGACTGCGACGACCGGCCCATCGGCACCTCCATCTTCGACAAGCCGAGCGATGCGGGGAGCCCGGGGCCATAGGTCCGCTCGCCGCACCGGCCGTCGAAGCTCACCAGGTAAGACACGCCCCGTCGATTGGCATCCTCCAGCGCGCGCACGAACCGATCGTAATCGAGCCCCTGGTGATAACGCGCGTCCCGCGGGCCGCTCACCCCCATGTAGGGCGGATCCATGTACACCACGTCAGCCGGGAGCGCCCTTTGCAAGCTCTCCGCGTAATCGGCGCAAATGGCCTTTGCGCGATTCGAGAGGAGCGCGTGAACGGCCATGACGCGGCTCCGGAGCAGGGCCGGGCGCATCCCCAGACGTCGCCTGTCGGGCGATTGATTGAATTGCCCCTCGGCGTTGAAGCGAATCGCGTTCTTCACGCAGCGCGCGATCAGGTACAGGAGCGCCGCGGGCCGTGGATCCCCGTTGAACGAGGCTCGCACCCGATCGAAATACGCCCGCGGGTCCCCGAGCTGCGCTGTCCATAGCTGCTCGTATTCGTCGCAGAGCTCCCCCGGGCTCCCGAGGATCTGCTGCCAGATGCCGGCGAGCGGGCGGAGCGTGTCACCCATCACGAAGCGCCGGGCCGCGCCGGCCATGGCGGCTCCGATCGTCACCGCGCCCGAACCGACGAAGGGCTCGTACAGCGTATCGGTGTCCCCGGGGAGGACGCGTAGAATGACAGGCACCTGCCGGCGCTTGCTGCCCTGGTAGGGAATCGGCTGCGGGGCGAGGGGCATGAAGCGGCTCAGCGCCCGAGGATGGACGCGATCTTCTCCTTGAGCGCGGGCGAGCTCCAGGCGGGCAAGGCCTGCACGAGCAACCGCTCCGCCTCGTCGTCCGGGCAGAGATCGATGTCGGTCGCGCCGCGCAGATCGCGCTTGCTCGCGGCGTAGGCCGCGGCAGGGTGCGACGCGAGGAGGGCGAGCCGGGCGCGGGCCGCGGCGAGAGGATCCTCCGCGACCACGTCGACGAGCCCGAGCCGCGCGGCCTCCGCAGGGTCGACGAGGCGCGCCCCGAGGATGAGCGTCTCGAGGTGCTCGGGCGGCAGGCGGCGCCGCAGGATCGTCAAGATCCGCGGCGGAAAGCGCACCCCGAGCGCCACCTCGTTGAGCCCGATCCGCGCCCGCGGGCTCGCCGTCGCCACCCGGTCGTCGCAGCAGCACGCGAGCACCGCACCCCCGGCGATGGCATGCCCGTTGATCGCGGCGACGGTGGGCCCGGGGTAGAGGTAGAGCGCGCTCATGCACCGCTCGAGCAGGCGCAGGAAATCGAGCATCCCGGCCTCGTCGAGGCCCGCCACTTCTCTGAGGTTCAGGCCGGCGGAGAAGGCGTCTCCTGTACCCGTGAGCAGCACCGGGCGCCCCCCGGCCTCGCGGAGCGCGTCGATCAAGAACGTCATCATCGCGGCCCCGAGGGCGTTCTTTCCCGGGCCGTTCATGGTGATCTCGAAGGGGCTCTCGGTCATGGCGATCCTCGCGACGGCGGCTCGACTGGACAGCTCGGAGGCATACACCGGTCGCGCCGGGCCGGCGACGGGGCTTGTTGGGATGCCCACATCGGGCCTTGGATCTCGGTCGTTTTCGATCCGATCTCGATCCTCGATTTGGGCCCTGCGCGGTGGACCGTGCTAGAAAATCAAGCTGCCTCCGGGTCTCTGCCCGCCTCGCTGCACCATGATGTCCACCCCGACTTCTCCCTCACCCGACGCGACGCCGCCGGTGGGCCCGGTCTACGCGCCCGGCGACGTGCTGGGCGATCGCTACCGCCTGATCGAGCGGATCGCCGAGGGCGGGATGGGCGCCGTCTGGCGCGCCGAGGGCCTGAGCCTCGGCTGGGATGTCGCGATCAAGCTCCTCCACGGCGAGCTGCGCTCTCCCGACAGCGCGGCCCGCTTCGCCCGCGAGGCGAAGGCCGCGGTGGTGCTGGAGCACCCCTCGATCGTGCGGGTCTTCGACTTCGGCGAGACGCGGTACGGCGAGCCGTACCTCGTCATGGAGCTCATCCGCGGCGAGTCGCTCGCCGACCTCATGGATCTGCGCGGCCGCTTCACCGAGACGGCCGCCGTGCAGATGATGCTCCCCATCGCCGACGCGCTCGTGGCGGCGCATGGGCGCGGCATCGTCCACCGCGATCTCAAGCCCGGCAACATCGTCATGTCGACCCAGGGCGACGACGGCGCGCGCCTGCCCAAGCTCGTCGACTTCGGCCTGGCCATCCGCACCAACAGCGCGATCCGCGATCGGATCACCCTGGCGGGGGAGATCATCGGCAGCCCCGGTTACATGGCGCCCGAGCAGTCGGTGAGCGGGCTCGAGATCGGCGCGGCGGCCGACATCTGGGCGTTCTCGGTGGTGCTCTACGAGATGGTGACCGGCATCGGCCCCTTCGCCCGCGCGAACGAGCATGCCTCGATCGCCGCCGTGCTCCACGAGGAGCCCAAGCCGACCACCGACCTCCTGCCGGAGACCGACGGCGATCTCTGGCGGATCATCCGCCGCGGGCTGCAGAAGGAGCCGAAGGAGCGCTGGGCGAGCATGGCCGACATGCGCGCCGAGCTGATCGAGTGGGCCCTCGATCACGGCGCGACGATCGACGTGACGGGGGCGCCGCTCGTGTCGCGCAAGCCGAGCGAGCGCCCGCGCCCGATGCCGCCCTTCGTGCCGCCCTCGCCGCCCGCGCCCGACGTGGAGCCCGACGAGCCGCCCATCTCCCCGCCGCCCATGTCCGCGCGGTCCGGGTGGGATCCGCACCGCCGGGCGCGCCCCGTGCCGAAGCGCTCGTCCCACCAGGGCGTGGCCGCGATCACCATGCTCGCGGCCGTGATCACCGTGCTCGTCGCGGCGTACGCGGTGGCGCACTCGATCTCGGACGGCAAGGGCGCCGAGGGGCCGCCGGGCGCTCCCCCGCGAGCTCCCGCGCGCTAGCGGATCCTGCGAGAGCGACGAGCGCGGCTCCAGCCTCCCGGTGCGCGCCGGAATGCGGCTCGCCCGGCGCGCCGGGTCGTGCTAGACGGCCGCGCCAACATGCCCCGCAAAGACCTCCGCAACATCGCCATCGTGGCCCACGTCGACCACGGCAAGACGACGCTCGTCGATCACCTCCTCCGCCAGACCGGCGCCTTCCGCGAGAACGAGGTCGTGGCCGAGCGGGTCATGGACTCGAACGACCTCGAGCGCGAGCGCGGCATCACCATCCTCGCGAAGAACACGAGCGTGCGGTTCCGGGGCGTGAAGATCAACATCGTCGACACCCCAGGCCACTCCGACTTCGGCGGCGAGGTCGAGCGCACCCTGATGATGGCCGACGGCGCCCTGCTCCTCGTCGACGCCGCCGAGGGCCCGCTCCCGCAGACCCGCTTCGTGCTCTCCAAGTGCCTGGAGCGGAACTTCCCCGTGATCGTGGTGATCAACAAGATCGACCGCAGCGACGCCCGCGCCCACGAGGTGCTCTCCGAGGTCTTCGACCTCTTCTGCGACCTCGAGGCCCACGACGCGCAGATGGATTTCGCGACCCTCTACGCGATCGCCAAGTGGGGCCAGGCGAAGCGCGAATTGGAGCACACCGCGACCGACCTCGTGCCGCTCCTCGAGACCATCCTGGAGCGCGTGCCGGCGCCCTCGGGCGACCCGGAGGGCCCGCTCCAGATGATCGTCTGCAACACGACGCACGACGACTACGTCGGTCGCCTCGCCGTGGGCCGCGTGGTGCGGGGCACGCTGCGCGCGGGCGACGAGCTGCTCGTGCTCGGCGAGGGCGAGCAGCACAAGGGCACCGTCAAGAAGCTCTTCGTCTTCGAGGGGCTCAAGCGCGTGGCCGTGGAGAGCGCGGCCGCGGGCGAGGTGGTCGCCCTCGCCGGCCTGGAGAACGTGAACATCGGCGACACCGTCTGCACCGAGGATCGGCCCGAGGCCCTCGCGCGCATCGTGGTGGAGGAGCCGACGATCAAGATGAAGATCGGCGTCAACACGTCGACCTTCGCCGGCAAGTGCAAGGAGAGCAAGTACCTCACGAGCCGCCACCTGAAGGACCGGCTGGAGCGCGAGGCCCTGAAGAACCTGGCGATCCGCGTCGAGCCCACGGAGTCGCCCGACACCTTCGTGGTGCTCGGCCGCGGCGAATTGCAGCTCGCCATCCTGGTCGAGACGATGCGCCGCGAGGGCTACGAGATGCAGCTCTCGAACCCCGAGGTCGTGACGCGCGAGATCGAGGGCCAGATCATGGAGCCCGTCGAGCTCGTGGTGGTCGACGTGCCCGACACCTACGTGGGCATCGTGACCGAGCGGCTCTCGACCCGCCGCGGCCGGATGGTGAAGATGACCAACCCCGGCTTCGGCCGCGCCCGCCTGGAGTTCCGCGTGCCCTCCCGCGGCCTCATCGGCTTCCGCGGCGAGTTCCTCACCTCGACCCGCGGCACCGGCCTGCTCAACACCCTCTTCGACGGCTGGGCCCCCTGGGGCGGCCCGATGATGCGCAGGCCGACCGGCGCCATCGTCGCCGACCGCGCCGGCGTCTCCACGCCCTACGCCCTCGACCACCTCCAGCCGCGCGGGCAGTTCTTCATCGTGCCCGGCGTCGAGGTCTACGAGGGGATGATCATCGGCGAGCACAACCGGCCGAACGACACCGACGTGAACGTGATCAAGGAGAAGAAGCTCTCCAACGTCCGCAACCACGGCAAGGACGACAACGTGCTGCTCGCCAGCCCGCGCCTCCTGACGATCGAGACGGCGATGGAGTGGATCGACAGCGACGAGCTCGTCGAGGTGACGCCCGACGCGGTGCGCGTGCGCAAGAAGATCCTCGCCTGCAACCGTCGCGAGCGCCGCGAGGACGCGATCGAGCGCGCGCAGTCGGTGGAGTGACCTCGAGAGCGCGGCGCGGCGGCGAGGCGACACCAGCCTCAAAGCCGCGCCGCATCGCACCGCGCCACCAAGAAGCGTCGCGGGGAGCCCGGAGCACCATGCGCGCGACCCTCTGCACCGACGCCGGGGATCTCCCCGGCAACGAGACCGTGAAGGCCTGGTTCTCCCGGTGGGAGAGCGCGCTCGGCGGCAAACCCCGAAACCACGGCTGCGGCTGCTGCGTCAACCTCTGGAACGTCGACGTCCCCGCCCGGGCCATCGCCGAGCTCCCGATCCACCTGCTCGCGATGAGCGACTGGGCCGACCGGCGGATCTGGAGCGATGCCCGCGACATCCCGCGCTCGTGGACGCGGATCGACGCGACGTCTGCCTACGAGGCCCAACCGCTCCTCGACGAGCTGTGGCGCGAGGTCGCGCCCGGGCATGCGCTGCACGGCAAGAGCGCGCGCCCGCTCGCCCAGAGCGTGGATGGAATGCAGGTTGTCTTCGCCGTCGGTGAAGACGCCCCCGTCGCCCAGGTGACGTTCACGTGGGCCGGGCAAGCCGAGGCGCCGCCGTCGCCCGAGACCACCTGGTTTCCCTCCTGGGACGCGTGGAGGGCGCAGCTCCCGCGGGACGACGACGACTGGTATTGAGTCTTCGATTATCCATCGACCGTCATCGATGCACGATGAATCGGGCTGCATGGCGAAGGTCACGGGGTCGCGATAGTCATCGAGCAGCGGGGTGCGGAAATAGCCGCGCTCATGAGCGCTGTTCGGCCCGACGAAGCCGAGCCCGCCGCTCACCATGGTGATGACCCACCGCACGCCCCGGGCCAATGATCCGTGGGATCGGCGCGACGATCGCGCGGAGGCCGTGGTACGCTTCGGGGCTCATGCGATCGAGGCGCGACGAGGAGGTCACCCGCACCGCGCCCGTCCGCGGGCGAGCCTCCGAGAGCGGCCCCGAGGCCGCGCCGCCGCCCGAGCCTCGGAGAGAGCGCGTGATCCCGCGGCGGCTCGGGCGCTACGAGGTGCTCGTCCACCTGGCCGACGGTGGGATGGGCGCTGTCTACGCCGGGCGCCTCCGCGGGCCCCACGGCTTCGACCGGCTCGTGGCGATCAAGGTGATGTCGGCCGTGCAGCCGACCCCCGAGGGGCGGGCCGCGTTCCACCGCGAGGCGAAGGTGGCGGCGAGGATCGATCACCCCAACGTCATCCGCACCCTGGATCTCGGGGAAGAGGGGCGTCTTCCTCGTCATGGTGAGCTCGCGCAAGGCGCCTCGCTCGACGCGTTGCTGCGGCAGGCGATGGAGCAGCGCGCGCCGCTCGATCCGGCGCTCGCGGGCTTCATCGTCGGGCAGGCCGCAGAAGGGCTGCACGCCGCGCACGAGCTCGCCGACGACGACGGCGCGCCGGCTCGATCTGGTGCACCGGGACGTGTCACCGCACAACGTCCTCATCTCGTTCGACGGTCGGGTCTACGTCACCGACTTCGGCATCGCCAAGCTCTCGGCGGGCGCGCAGACGACGACCGGCGTGGTGAAGGGGAAGTTCGCGTACCTGTCGCCGGAGCAGGCGTCGGGCGAGCGCCTCGATCGGCGCTCGGACGTGTTCGCCCTCGGCATCGTGTTCCACGAGGCGCTCACCGGAGAGCGCCTCTTCGACGCCGCGTCGCCCGCGGCGTCCGTGCACCGTCTGATGTCGGGCCCGCCCGCGGCCCCGCACGAGCGGAGGAGCGCCGTACCGGCCCCGCTCTCGCGCGTGGCGATGCGCTGCCTGGAGCGCGATCCCGCGCGCCGCTACGCCACCGCGCGCGACGTGGCCGAGGCGCTCCGCGAGGCCATCCGCGGCGAGGGCTTGCACGTCGACGAGCGCGACCTCGCCGCGCATGTGCGGAGCGCGCTGGGCGACGAGCGCGAGCGCCTCCGCGAGCGGCTGGCAGCGAGCGCGACCCCCGCGGCGCGCGAGGAGGCGCGCCCGAGGCGACCGCGGCCGAGGTCGATCGCGGATCGGTCGCGGTGTCGCTCGAACCTTCGCGGCGGCGCTGGATCGGGGTGGTTTCGGCGATCACTTCGGCGTCGTCACCGCGTCGACGCCCTCGCGCGCCGTGACACGCCCGCCACGCCGCCCAGCGCCGTCGCGGCGAGCGGCGCGCCTCGCCCGCGGCGAGCAGCGCGCCCTCGTTCTCCACGCCGCCGGCATCACCCGAGCGTGATCGAGCCGGCAGCAGCCACCGGCTTCTGCGCCCGTCGCGGGCAGGGAGCGCGAGGAGCCGGCGCGCCTGCGCCGCGTGCCTCCTCGCGCCCCGTGGTGTCGCCTGCGCCGGCGACCGCGGCCCCCGAGGGCCCGCCGCTCTTCGATAAGCTCGGGCCCTGATCGCGTCCGCGCGGCTCACATCGTGCGGCAGATCGGCGTGACCTGGTCGACGCACGCGTCGTCCTCGGTCTGCCCGGCGGCGTTGATCTCCTGCGCCGCGCGCACCTTCAGCCCGACGAGGAAGGAGCCCAACGGGCACTTCGCGGTCGACGGCGTGGCACGCACCCGACCGAACGGCCCGATGGTGCTCTCCACCAACGCGATGTTTTTCGCCCACGACACCGTGTCCTGGCAGATGCCCTCGATGGCCGCGACGCCCCCGGGGACCGCGGGCCAGGTGCGCACGCCGATGAGCGCCTTGCCCGCGGGACAGGCGATGTTGGCGAAGGCTTCTCCAGGGGTGCCGCCCGTCCCCGGCTTCGCGCCTCCGAGCGGAGTGATGTGCACCCCCGCAGCGCGGGCCTTGAGGTCGAGGTTCGGGCCGCTCCGCTCACTGGGCGTACACTCCAGGCCGAGGGTTCGCACCCTCGAAAAATCGCCGTTGTCCGCTGTCGGCAGCGCGTCCCCGTTTTCGTCGGCCTGGAGGACCAGCTCGGCGAGCGTCGGATCATCGGTCCCGAGGAACCTGGTCGCGAAAGCGCGATCCGAGCACACCTCGTAGGTGGTGAAGGGCGAGGTCCCCGCCGCAACCCCCAGCGTGGCGCCCGCGAAGGGCTCGCCGAGATTCCAGCCCATGTAGTCGTCGCACACCAGGCGGAGCTGCTCGACCGACGACGAGGTGGATCGACCCAGGATGCCTTTGACGGCCATCCCCGGCGGACAGAAACGCTTGAAGCGTGGTCCGGTGGCGACACCGATCTCCGGGAGCACGGTGGTCACCGTGTTGTCCTTGGCGAAGACGTTGAAGAGCGGAGCGCAATGGAGGCCCATCTTGTGGACACCGCGGACGTCGGCGTTGCCCGTCACGCCGACGACGACCTCTCCCGGGCCGCAGTCGTTCATCGTGGGGTTCGTCATGTCGCCGACATAGCGAAAATGGAGGTTCCCGTGCAGCGCGTCGCCGCAGCGCATCCGGAAGCCGGAGATGTCGTTGCCTGCGGCGTTGAGCGCGATCGATTGGCCGAAGAGAAAGTTGTTGGGCAGGCAGGTGCGCACGCCGAAGGGCTCGCCGTCATCGCCCCCGATTTGCGCGAGCTCGGCCTCCTTGAGCCAGTCGCTGCGCCTCGTGCCGCTGATGGCGCCGTCGCGGAGGCAGTTCTGCGCCTGCTCGTTGATCGACTGGCCAAACCCCGCCCCGACGTCCGCGTGGTGAATGCCGCGATCGTGAAGGATCTCGTGGAGGATCACGGTAGCTACCTCCCGCGCGTCCCCCGCGGCGATCTGTGTCGCGAGGAAGCCATGGTCAATGGCGATCTTCTCGCTCAACACCCCGTTGAGCTCGCAGGCGTTCGCGTCTTTACCGATGAAAGACTGCATGTCGACGCACTGAATGAGGGTGGTCTGAGCATCGGGCAGAATTGCCATGAGCGTTTCGATGGTCTGGCCGAAATCGTAGCTGAACACCGCGTTCTTCATGCACCCCTGGAACGCGGAGGAGTCGTTGATGATCTCGTTCTCCAGGATGACGAAGGCATCGGCGATGATGTCGTACTCGGCCACGGAGCACGGAACTTGGCCGCTGGCGTACCATGGCGCCCACCCCCCGTTGAGCGCCTGCTGGGTCTCGGCGACGGGCTCGCTCTCGCCCTCGTCCTCCGAGGCAGGATCGACAGCGCAGGCGCCGAGGAGCGCCGTGGCGAAGAGCAGCGAGGTGGGCAGAATCGAGAAGGAACGGGGGCGCATGGGAGGTCTCCTGGTGGGTGCGCGCTGCGACGATCCGCGAGGCGCGGTATCTCTCCCCTCAGCAGGGGCCGTGCCATAGCGAGAGCGCGCCCGCAATGGCAGCGATCGCGCCGGATCGAGGCCCCGCGGCGAAGCGGCCCTGAGGAGCCTCGCGCCGGGGCCTGTCCCACGGGTGTTACAGCCCCGAGCGCTGCATGCGATGCGCCGTGGTTCTCCGGCCTTTTGCGACGCGGCGCGCTCCTGTCACGGCGAGGTGACAGCGTCGCTCAGACAGCGGTGACCGAGGCGCCCGCCGGGCGAGAGCGCGCCCGGTCAGTTGGCGAGCACGAAGGGCACGAAACAGTCGATCTCGGCGAGCATCGGAGAGGCATCGTCGGGGCCGACGAGGATGTCGATCGCCGTGGGGGTGTCCGTCGGGTTGGTCCACCGGAGGGGAGCGCCCGCAGCCGAGCCGCCGTCGGGCTCGTCCCAGAGCACGAGATCTTCGAAGGCATCCCCACCGAGCAGCGCGTGCGTGTAGCGCAGCTTGTCGCTGCCGCTCACCTTGAGGATGAACGACGCCGTCCCTCGACCGCGCAGCCGGACATAGACCCCGAACTTGGCAGCCCCCGGGAGGTCCGCGCCGTCGACGCGCGCCATCATCGGCCCGATATAACCGCTCTTGAGCTTGCCGGAGTTGCCAATCACCACACCCACGCCGTCGCAGGCGGCGCTGCACGACGCCTGCCGGCAAAGGGTACACTCGGGCTGCAACGTGGGAGTCGAGGGGATGCACGCGATCCCGGGGACAGCGCCGGCGGCGCCCGGAGGACAGGCCGTCTCGTCCGCCGGCGGCGCACAAGGGCAGTCGCAGCCCACCGCGCTTTGCGCGTAGCAGGCCAAGGCCTCGTCCGAGAGGGGGTTGCACCCCGACGCCATGGTGGTGCGGGGGGTCGCCTCGCACGCGGGCATGGGCGCGTCCGCGAGCTGGGCGCAGGGGTCGGTCGTGGGTGGAGGGAGATCCGCCAGGCACGTCGGCAAGAGCCACGGGAACGCCAGGAGCCAGAGCGCGCGCCTCACGGATCGTCGCTCCGGCGCGCGGTGATCGCGCGGCGCTTCGAGCCCTCGCCGGAGGGCGGAGGTGCCTTGGGGCGAGGCGCCGATCCCCGGGTCGCGGTGACGACGACGGCGACGACCGTGGCCACGGCGAGCGTGGCGGGGAGCGCATACGACAGGTAATAGCCCCTGCGCGCAGACTCGTAGTCTTCGACGGCGCCTGGATACGCGCTGTCGCTCGTGGGGATGCCCTCGGCGTCGCCGCGGACCGAGAGGGCGTGCGCGCGGAGCGAGAGCGGCAGCGCAAACGAGGCCGCCGTGGCGCCGAGCCCTCCGAGCAGCCACGGGAGGGGAGACGCGCGCGGCGGATCGGCAGGAGGTGGGGGCACGACGAGGAGAGGTCGTGTTGTGGGCGGCGCGGCGGGCACGAGGACAGGCGGAGCAACGACGCTCGGCGCGAGCGGCGCGGTCGCCGTGGTCGCGATCACGATCGTCTCTCCGCCGGCGAGGTGAACGTGCCTTTTCTCGGCGCGGGAGGTGCCGCTGTAGAGCTCGATGTCGTGACCGCCCGGCGCGAGCCAGCGCACGAGCCCCGCCGGCTCCGGCGCACCGCCGCCGACGCGCACGAGGACGAGCTCGCCGCCCTCGGGAGCGCGCAGCGAGAGAAGGCCATAGGCGGCGCGGATGGCCGCGAGGCGCGCCTCGGCGTCCTCACGCTGCGCGGACGCGGCCGCGCGAACGGGCTCGGGCTGCACGCCGAGGATCCGGAGGAACGCCTCGAAACGCTGCACCGCCCGGGTGATCTCGCCGAGCTGCTGGTGGGCGACACCGAGGTTGTAAAGCACCTTGTAGGCGCGCTCCTCGCCGAGGGTGCTCACGATGCGGGTCCAGATCTCCACGGCGCCGAGAGCATCGCCTTTGCGATGACGCTCGAGCCCCTGGCGAAACGCGTCCTCGGCGTCGAAGGCGGGCGGGTCCGGCGCGGCGTGCGCGGGGGCCGCATGCCCACCCGCGAGGTAGAGCGCGACCACGAGCGCCGAGGGGATCCTCCGGAAGCGCGGCGAGCTAGCCCTCATCCGCGTCCTCTCCTCGGGTCTCCTTGAGCATCCGGTAGACGCTCTGCCGCGGGAGCCCGAGCAGCTCGGCGGCGCGGGGGATCGAGCCGCCGGCGCGGGCGAGCGCGTCTCCAAGGATCGCGCGGTTGAAGCTCTCGAGCACACGTCGCTTGGCCTCGTGATACGGCAGATCGGCGGGCGCCGGGCGCGCGACGGAGCTGCCCGGTTGGGCCGCTCCTCCCTGGAAGAGCAGCGCGGGGTCGGCGCGCTCGAAGGTGGCGAAGCGCTCGACGACGTTGCGCAGCTCGCGCACGTTGCCGGGCCAGTCGTACGCGACGAGCAACCGGAGGAGATCCGGTGGCACCGCGGCGGCCGCGTCTCCCGTCGCCCGCCGGAGGAAGCGCTCGGCGAGCGGCCCCACGTCCTCGCGGCGCTCGGCGAGCGAGGGCACGCGCACGTGCACGACGGCGAGGCGATAGAAGAGATCTTCGCGGAACTCGCGCAGGCGCACCGCCTCGCGCAGCCGCCGGTTGGTCGCCGCCACGACGCGCACGTCGACCGACATGACCCGGCTCGAGCCGACGCGGCGGAAGGAGCGCGACTCGAGGACGCGGAGGAGCTTGGGCTGGAGATCGAGCGGGAGCTCGCCGATCTCGTCGAGGAACAAAGTGCCCCCGTCGGCCTGCTCGAATGCGCCGACGCGCGCGGCGTTCGCCCCGGTGAAGGCGCCCTTCTCGTGCCCGAAGAGCTCGCTCTCGATCAGCTCGCGCGGGATGGCCCCGCAGTCGACGACCACGAAGGGCCCCTCGCGCCGCGCGCTCTCCTGATGAAGCGAGGTCGCGAGGATGTCCTTGCCCGAGCCCGAGTCGCCTTCGAGCAGCACCGTGACCTGGTTCGTCGCGGCCCGCTCGAGGAGCGCGAAGACCTGGCGCATCGCCGTGCTGTGCCCCACCGCGTCACCGAAGCGCGAGCGAGGGCAGAGGGCGACATCCAGGGGCTCGCCCCGGAGGCGAATGGACAGCGAGGTCCCGCCGAGGGAGATGACGGCCGATCGCGCGAGCTGCATCTCGCGCACCCGCGCCTCGCCGAAGAAGGTCCCGTTGCGGCTGCCGAGGTCGACGACGCGGACACCCGAGGGCTCCGAGAAGAGCTCGACATGCCGGCGCGAGACGAGGTCGTCGGTGAGGCGCAGATCGCAGGCCGATCCCGTCCCGACCACGATCGGCGCGCCTTGCGCCGCAATGGTGGCCCCCGCGTCGGGCCCCGACACGACCTCGATGTCGGCCCCCGTCAGGCGGACGTGATGCAAGGACGCGAGCGGCGCCTCGGCGGTCGCTGCATCACGCGGGTGGGCCATCACCACAACGCTACGCGAAAGCCCCACCCCGCTCAACGGGCGACTCGGCGCACGCGAAGGCCACCGGCTCCACGCGTTCATGGCAAGGATGCGTTCGATGACGAAGATCGGCCCGCCGCATCGCGAGGACGCGATCGAGCGCACAGTCCGTGGAGTACCCTGGGCGACGTGACCGCCCCTGCTCCGCGCCCTTCCCCCGCGCTCCTCCGCGTCTGGCTGACCAGCCGCCCGCTCGTGTGGGTGTTCGTCCCGATCTTCCTGTCCCTGTTCCTGACCCCGCTTCTGCTGCTCTTCACCGCGCAGGGCGCAGGCGCGCATGTGCCGTTCCTGGCGATGG
This sequence comes from Byssovorax sp., assembly GCA_046351295.1. Classification (GTDB taxonomy): domain Bacteria; phylum Myxococcota_A; class Polyangia; order Polyangiales; family Polyangiaceae; genus JAXLYT01. The sequence goes on along the minus strand of JAXLYT010000012.1, from coordinate 31,101 downwards.
GCCTCACGACGCTGATGTTCGCGCTGACGGTGCTGTTCGTGATGGCCCGGGTGACGGTGGGCCCGGAGGGGGTGTTGATCGAGCGGCTGGGCGGGCGGAGGTTCGTTCCCTTTGCGATCATCACGTCGGCCGAGGAGGTCGAAGGGCGGTTGATCCGCCTGACGCTCCGGGACGGTAAGCCGGTGGATATCTACACGGGGCGTGAAGAGAACACGGGCAAGGAGCGCTACGAGGAGAGCTGCCGGGCGCTGCTCGCCCGGATCCAGGGGGAGGTGGAGAAGCGGCAGGCGGGCGAGCCACAAGGGCTGTCGGTCGAGGCGCTGATCCATCGACTGCGCGTGACCCAGCGGGACACAACGTCCACGGAGAGCGGTTATCGGGAAGCGGCCGGACCGAGCCGGGAGGAGCTGTGGGAGGCTGTGGAGGATGGGCGCGCGCCCGCCGCGACGCGGGCCGCCGCGGGCGCGCTGCTCGGGCGGAGCGCGGAGGAAGGGGAGCGGGTGAAGCTGCGAATCGCGGCGAGCGGGACGGCCGATCCGGATTTGAGGGCCCTCCTGGAGCGGGCCGCGGAGGGGGAGCAGGCGCTGGAAGAGGAGATCGAGGCGCTGTCGCGGCGGCGGGTGGAGAGGGGGTGAGCTTGTACCTCGCGTGGATGGACCGCGTGAAGCGCGACACGGGACCGCGCGCCACCGGCTGAGCGCAGCATCCGGCCGAGCTTCCCCTCGCGGTTCGGGTGAGGCATCCTGCGCCGCGCATGGTGCGGCCGAGCAAGAAGATCACCCGGAAGAATGCGCCCGCTGCGCTCGTCCCTTACGAGCGCTTCTTCGCCGAGATCGTCCAGGTGATCGAGCAGGCGCGGCGGAAGGCCGCCCGCTCGGTGAACGCCGTGATGACGGCCACCTACTTGCTCATCGGCCGCCGCATCGTCGAGCAGGAGCAGGGAGGAAGATCTCGCGCCGGCTATGGCGAGGCGCTCATCGAACGGCTCGCCATAGACCTCACCGCCCGCTTCGGGCGCGGGTTTTCAGCGCGCAACATCGAGCAAATGCGCGCTTTCTACCTGGGCTGGTCAATTCCGCAGACAGCGTCTGCGAAATCTGGAGCGTCGCTCCCCTCGACCCTGGGCAACCTAATTCCGCAGACAGCGTCTGCCGAATCTGCACACGATCTCTGGCTTCACTTCCCCCTGCCCTGGTCGCACTACGCGCGGCTGCTCGCGGTGACGAACGAGCATGCGCGGGCCTTCTACGAGGTCGAAGCGCTCCGAGGCGGATGGACGGTGCGACAGCTCGACCGGCAGATCCAGTCGCAGTTCTACGAGCGCACGGCGCTGTCGCGGAACAAGGCGGCCATGTTGCGCAAGGGCGCGGCCTTGAAGCCAGAAGACGCGGTGACGCCCGAGGAGGAGATCAAGGCGCCCTATGTGCTGGAGCGATGCCCCGGGTTAAAACCCGGGGCGGAGCAGGACGCTCCGGCTCAACAGAAAAGCTCCTCACAGATGTGGGGGTGTCCCCAGAGATCGATCTGGATGCTGCGCTCGTCTCGCAGCTCGACGCGAGCTTCTCGGACTGGACGACCGTCTCACTTTCGTCAGCCGACAGCGCGACCAGCGGAGCAGCTCCTCGTCGAGGCCATCGAGAAGACGCGGCGAACGCTCGCGGCGAGGGCCACGCTCAGGGCGGGGCTCGCGAGCCGGCAGAGGCCTCGCGCCCGGTCGACCTCGACGACGTAGCGACACTTTCTCCTTCGATCGCGGCTCCCCGGCGGATCCAGGCTGTCCTCCGCGCCGGCTTCGGGTAGGCTCCCGCGCCGATGTCTACCGCCGCCGCCCCCCACTACCGATCGAACCTCCGCGACGTCCTCTTCAACCTCTTCGAGCTGCACGAGATCGGCAAGACCTCGCTCGGCCACGCGCCCTTCGGACCCCTCGACGAGGGGACGACGCGCGACGCGCTCAAGGGCTTCGAGCAGATCTGCCTCGGCGAGTTCCAGAAGAGCTTCGTCGAGTCCGATCGCGTCCCGCTCGCGCTCGACGCCCAGGGCAACGTCACCATCCCCGAGGGGATGAAGGCGGCCTTCAAGGCCTACTACGACAACGACTGCCACCGCCTCGGGCTGCCCGAGCACCTCGGCGGCATGGGCGCGCCGCCCTCGGTCACCTGGGGCGCGTTCGACATGCTCGTCGGCGCGAACTCGGTGCTCGCCTTCTACCTCCTCGGCACCTTCATCGCCCGCACGATCGATCGCCACGGCACCGACGACCAGAAGCAGCGGTACGTGACCAACCTCATCGAGCGCGGCTGGGGCGGCACCATGGTGCTCACCGAGCCGGACGCGGGGAGCGATGTCGGCGCGGCGCGCACGAAGGCGCGTCACGTGGGCGGCGAGGTGTGGGAGATCGAGGGCGTCAAGCGCTTCATCACCAACGGTGATTTCGACGGCCCGGAGAACATCGTCCACCTCGTCCTGGCCCGGCCGGAGGGGGCGACGGGCGGCACCAAGGGGCTCTCGCTCTTCCTCGTCCCGAAATTCTGGGTCAACGAAGATGGGAGCCTCGGCGAGCGCAACGGGGCCTATTGCACCAACCTCGAAAAGAAGATGGGCATCAAGGGCTCGGCCACCTGCGAGATGACCTTCGGCGACGGCAAGCCCGCGCGCGGCCTCCTGCTCGGCGGCGTCCACGACGGCATCCGGCAGATGTTCCACCTCATCGAGCAGGCCCGCATGGCCGTCGGCATGAAGAGCGCTTCGACCCTCTCCACGGCGTACCTCAACGCCCTCGAATACGCGAAAGAGCGCGTGCAAGGGCCGGATCTCAAGCACGCGACGGACAAGGCCTCTCCGCGGGTCACCATCATCCACCACCCCGACGTGCGCCGGATGCTCATGTCGCAGAAGGCCCACGCCGAGGGCATGCGCGCGCTCTGCCTCTATGCCGCGTTCATCCAGGATCAGGTCGAGATCCTCGGCGGCCACGCCGACAAGAAGGCCGGCGCGATGGATCGATTGAACGACATGCTCCCGCTCGTGAAGGGTATTGCTCGAGAAGGCCTACGAGCAGCTCTCCCTCTCGCCCAGACCCTCGGCGGGTCGGGCTATTTGCAGGATTATCCCATCGAGCAGTACCTGCGCGACCAGAAGATCGACCTGCTCTACGAGGGCACGACGCATTGCCATCCAGGCGTCGACCTCTTCCGCAAGATCGCGAAGGACGGCGGCGCCACGCTGCAAGGCTCTTCGCCGACATGCAGAAGACGATCGCCTCGAGGACGGCGGCCCCGTGGCGCCTCGCCGCCGAGCGGGCGGCCCTCGGCAAGGGGCTCGGCGAGGTGCAGCAGATCTTCATGACCATGATGACGAAGGTGGGCGAGTCGCTCTACCACGTGGGCTCCTGCACGGCAATCGCATCCTTCGCCCTCGCCGAGCTGACCATCGGCTGGCTGCCGTGCGGCAGGGAGCGGTGGCGAGCTGCGCGCTCGCGTCGGGGTCGACCGAGACCGCCTTCTACGAGGGCAAGCTCGCGGTGACGAAGTTCTGGTGCCAGAACGTGCTGCCCGGCCTCGGCCTTCGCGGCGGATCGCCGACGGAACGCTCGACCTGGATGGAGCTGCGCGACGAGGTGTTCTGATCGCGGCGACCGGAACCGTTGATCGTCGCTCTGGGCAAGGGCTACGTCTGCCGCTTGCTTGCGCGCGCGGTTTGGGTGCGGCGGTGCACGATCATCGCCTCCATCGACCAACACGACCGCCGCGATGACGCCGCACACGATCCCATGGCGCCCGGTCCCCCGTTGCTCGTAGGTTGATCGGCTCCGCAAGACCCTCCCTCGGCCCGGCATGCGCGGCGCTCCTGCTCGCCGCGGGGTGCGGCCCTGCGCCGTACCAGATCGGCGCGGAGGAGCCCTGCGCCGCGGCTCCCGCGCCCCGCGAGGCCGTGATCACCGGCGCGGTCGCGGCGGCCTCGCCGGCGCCCGAAGACCTCTGGTCCCCGACAGCTTCCTCGCCCAAAAACCCTGTTCGCGACCGCAAGCGCCTCTGGGCTACCGGCGACTTCGCGTGCGCCGAGGGTCACCTGCTGCATGCTGCGGGTGATCGACGCGCGTGACATGCGCGTGCGCGCGCTCTTCGCCTTCCAGAAGGCCGAGGCGGCGGCGGTCGGGCAGTACCTGCTCGCCGGCACCTACGACGAGGAGACCGGCCGGGGTCGACCTCTCGCCCGGGCGTGTGGCTGAGCGATCCGGGCGACTACATCGCCGTCGGCCTCGAAGGCCTCCTGTCGAGCGACGGGCGGAGCTTCACCGGGCAGATCAAGCACCCGAGCTGCGGCGCCTTCCAGATCCACGCGATGCGCTGATCTCGCGCGGCTTTACGAGCGCGCACCGTCGCCCTATGCCGGACCGCCATGGCCGAGCAGAAGAACCCCCTCCTCCGCGATCGCGACATCGAGTTCATCCTCTACGAGGTCCTCGCCGCCGAGCGCCTCCTCGATCTGCCGGCCTTCGCCGATCACTCCCGCGAGACCTTCGATCTCGTCCTCGCCACGGCGCGCCGCCTCGCGCGCGAGGTGCTCTACCCCCGCGTACAAGCCGATGGACACCGACCCCTTCGTCTTCGCCGAGGGGAAGGTCACCGTCCACCCGCGGATGCGCGACATCTACCCGCGCCTCGTCGAGTCCGGGCTGATCAGCGCCTCGCGGCCCGCCGAGGTCGGGGAATGCAAGCTCCCGCTCCTCACCATCCCACGCTGGCGATGGCTTACTCCGCTGGTGCAGGCAACCTCGGCGGCCGGCTTCGCGTTCCTCAACGACGGGCGTGGCCCACCCGTAGGATCGAGGCCCGGGAGCGACGTCGAGCTCAAGGCCACGTACCTCGGCCGGATGTACCGGGGCGAGGGACCGGCACGATGGGCGGCTCACCGAGCCCCAGGCCGGGAGCAGCCTCGCCGACGTGACCACCACCGCGACGAGGACCGCGAGGAAGACTATCGCATCCGGGGCACCAAGATCTTCATCTCCGGGGCGATCACGACCCGACGGACAACATCGTCAACATGGTGCTCGCCCGCATCGAGGGCGCGCCTCCTGGGATCAAAGGCATCTCGCTCTTCGTCGTCCTGCGCAAGCGGCTCGAGTGGGCGATCGGCTCGTGCCGAACGACGTGGAGACGGCCGGGGTCATCCACAAGATCGGCCGGCGCGGATTGCCGAGCGTGATCCTCACCCGCGAGCCGACGATTGCCGAGCCCGGCGGTCAAGGCGAGCCGCACAAGGGGCTCAGCTACATGTTCCAGATGATGAACGAGGCGCGGATCCTGGTCGGCGTGAACGCGACGGCCACCGCCTCCGTCGCCTACCACGAGGCCCTCGCCTACGCGCAGACACGCCCTGTGGGAAGGCCGCCCGGTGAACAAGGCGAGCCTGACCACACCGCAGGTGCCCATCATCGCGATGCGGACGTGCGCAGGATGCTGCCCGCCAGAAGGCCATCGTCGAGGGCGCGCTCTCGCTCTGCGCCACCGCCGCGCGCTACGCCGATCCGGCCGGCGATGCGCAACGAGGCCGGCGAGCGCCGTGCCGCGCTTCGTTGCTGCTCGATCTGCTCACCCCCTTTTCGGGACAACGCCAAGACCTTCCCGCCGAGAAGGGTTCGAGGCCAACGCCCTCGCGGCAGGTGCACGGCGGATACGGCTATTCGAGCGAGTACCTCCCCGAGGCCTGGCTGCGCGATCAGAAGCTCATCATCACCATCCACGAAGGACGAGCGGTATTCAGGGCCTCGACCTGCTCGGCTGCCGTGGCCGGCGGAGGAGAGGCGTTGAAGGCCCTGCTCGACGAGATCGTGCCGCGGCGAAGGCGCGGCCGATCGCGACGCGGTCGAGCGATCCTGGGGTGATGCGGTGGAGTCCGGCGGCGCCCTGATCGCCTCGCTGACGGCCGAGCTCGGGGCCTTCGCGCTCGCGGGGGATAGTCGAGAAGATGATGCTCCACAGCGCCGGACAATACCTGGAGCTGTTCTCGATCATCGTCGTCATCGCCTTCGGCAATGGCTGCAAAAAGGCCGCCGCGGCCAGAGCGGGCCTCGCCCGCGCGGTGATGGCGACGCCGATTTTACGAGGGAAGCTGTGCGTAAGGGAGATTTCATCCACACCGAGCTGCCCCGGATCACCGCCCTGGCGTGAGCCCTGCCGCTCGGCCGAAGGGTCGTATGGCCGCATGAAGGCAGAATGGTTTTGACGCGACAGGACCGTATGAAACCGGCCCGCGGGCGAGGATCATGCTCGTCCGCTGACCTCCCCTGCGCTGCCCGCCATAAGGCAGCTCCTGCTCACCGCCCATCAGCCCAGGAGATCCATCATGCTTGTTCGTCACCCTCTTTGCTTCGCCGCTGCCTTCACGCTCGTCGTCCCGCTCGCGCTCTCCACGGCCGGTTGCGGAGGGAGCACCACCTCGGGGTCGGGCGGCGGCTCGACGACCAGCACGACGAGCGGCACCACCGGGAGCGGCGGCGGCAGCACCACCGGGAGCGGCGGCGGCGGTGCCACGTTGACCTGCGCCGAGATCTGCCCGGATGTGGTGGCCGCCGGGTGCTCCCACGGGCCGCCCGACGCGGCGTCGTGCGAGACGGGCTGCATGGCCGTCGCGGCGAGCTGCTCCGCCGCGTGGACAGCGCTGCTCCAGTGCGCCGGCCAGACGCCGAAATTCGTCTGCGATGGAGGCGGCAACCCCTTCCCCGAGGGCTGCGACGCGGAGAACGTCGCGTTCATCGCATGCCGGACCGGTGCCCCGAAATTCTGCGTCGAGGCCTGTCCCGCGGTGGTCGCGGCCAAGTGCAAGAGCGGGCCTCCGGACTTCGACGCATGCGTGAGCGGGTGCGGCACCGTCGCCGCCAAGTGCCCCACCGAGCTCGCCGCGGTGGACGCGTGCGCGAGCCCCACCTCGGCGTTCCTCTGCAACGCGAACGGGAGCCCCTACCCCGACGGCTGCGAGACGCAGATGGACGCGCTGTACGCCTGCTCCGCCAAGTGATCTCCGCGCGCGGCGCTCGTCTGATCACGCGCGCGAGGCGCTCGCTTGCTCACGTGAGCGAGCGCCGGCCCCGGACGATCAGCACCGCGAGCGCCGCGAGCTCCAGGTAGCCGTGGAAGCCGGCCGCGGCGAAGTAGTAGCGCCGCGTCTCTGCGAGGTTGAAGGCGCTCCCCACCGCCACGATCGCGAGGCACAGGCCCACTGCGCCGATCCCGGCGAGGCCGAGATCGCGGCGGAGGGAGCGCAGCGTCATGCGGAAGGTGAGGCTCCCTTCGGCGCGGATCTCTTCCTCCGGGATGAGCGCGAGCCAGGTGACGTAGTGCACGGAGTCGGAGAAGGCGTGCACGAGGGCGAGGGGCATGGCGATCGAGAGGGCGACCCCCGGGGTGAGCCACGCCGCGACGCGGGCGAGATCGACGCCGAGCAAGGTGAGCGCGCCGAGGCGCGCGGAGAGGGGCAAGGTCGCGCCCGAGAGCAGCAGCGCGAGCGCGCCCGCGAGGAGGACGAAGGCGACGCGGGGGAGCGGGCCGCGCTTGCGGAAGACGAGGAGCCAGAGCAGGAGCGCACCGAAGTTGTGGAGGTGCACGAAGACGAGGCGCGCCGCGAGCGCGTGCTGCACGGAGAGCGCGCCGGCGAGCGCGATGAGCACGGCGAGCGCCGCGAGCCTCGGGTACGAGCCTCCGGTCCGCGCCGCCCAGAGGCCGGCGCCGAGCGTGCCGCAAGCCGCGAGGGTGATCTCGATCGGCGCGAACATCCCGGGCGCGTGGAGGAGCTGCTCGGCGAGGCGCGAGCCGGAGAGGGCCGCGCAGTAGAGCGCGGCGGCGACGAGCGCGCCCCGGGGGAAGCCGCGACGCACGAGGAGGTAGCGGATCTCGGCGGTGACGTGGGGGACGCCGAAGACGAGCGGGCCGAGCGCGAGCATGAAGGCCGGCGCGACGACGGCGAGCAGGAGCGCGGTGAGGATGGCGAGCGCGGCGCGCGCCTCGATGCGCAGCGCCCTGCGGCGGAGCACGAAGGCGACCGGGCCGAAGGCGAGCATCGCCGCGAAGAGGCGCGCGCGCAGGCGATCGAGGGAGGCGACGAGCTCGTGCAGCGGGCCGGCGGCGCCGGGCACCGTGACGTTCGCAGAGGGAGGTCGCACGCGCCGAGCGTATCAGACGGCGCGGCGCGCGCGGCTCCCGGTCAGTCGATCCAGCCGATGCCCTCGATGGGCTCCTCGATCGACTCGCGGTTGGGGAAGGTGAGGTGCCAGTCGAGCAGCACCAGGGTCTGGTGATCCGGGTGCTGCACGGCACCGCGCACGTAGACGCGAGGCGCCTCGTCGGCGAGCTCGAAGGCGCGGCCGGGGACGACCAGGACCTCCTCGGCGATGTGCGGGCGCCCGACGCGGCGGATGCCCGCGGCCTCGGCGATGCCCACGTGGCGCCTGGCGCGGTGGACCTTGCGCGCGAGGTGCTTGACGAGGTGATCCTCGTCCCCGGAGATCGGCACGAAGAACCACTCGCCCTGGCGGATCGCCGGCTGCCCGGAGCGAGCCTCGGCCTCGTCGACGCGGCGGTCGCGCAGACATGCATGCGCGTCGCTCACGCTCTCCACCGCGTCGGGCAAGAGCGCGATGAAGAGGTGCTGCTCGTCCATGCCGCAGAGGAAGCGGCGCTCGCGGGCGGTGGTGTGCTGCTCGACGAGCACGCTGCCCCGCTCGCGGCGGAGGACGGTGAGGCCGCGGCGCTGGGCCACCGCCGTCGCGACGCGCACGGTGAACGGGCGCGAGGGCTCGTCGACGAGGAGGACGAGCTGCTGGATCGACTCGTTCATGCCGAGGACCTCGAGGCGATTGCCCTCGTTGCCCCGGTAGATGCGGAAGCGCTCGAGCGGGCCGCGCTTGCGCGGCTCACGGGAGATGTCCATCTGGACGATCTGCTCGGTGTCCTCGCCGCGCGCGGCGGCGAGCGGGACCATGCGGAGCTCGAGGGGCAGCCCCGCACGGGCGAAATCGATTTGCAGGGGGTGCATGGGCGCCTACGACGAGAAGCGCGCTCCGTTCCTGACGCGGCCGGGAGTCGCCTCTTCGATCGTCCGATCACGACGCCGGCTCGTCCCCGCTCCGATGACGCTCCTACTTCGTGTCCGCCGCGGTGCTCGAACCGGCGCCCCAGAAGGAGAGGCCAGGCGGGGCGTTGGGGATGGGGATGACCGCGGTGGCGAGCGTGGTGAGATCGATCTGGAAGAGCAATCCTCCGCTCGTGAAGCCATAGGCCACACCACCCCAGGAGGCGAGCCCCCACACCTGGCCGAAGGGGAGCTTCTGGATCATGCCAATCAGCGCGCCCGTGGTCGGATCGACCTTGGCGAGGCAATCGCTGCACCCGTTGCCCGCCACCGTGAGGTACGTGCCTCCGCCGATGAGCGAAAACAGGTCTCCGCTGGACGAAAAGCCGGCCCCGAGATCGCCCACCGGCGTGGCGCTGCCCGTCACGGTGTCGATGCGCACATAGGTCGATCCGAGGTAGCCGACGAGCGCCTCCTTGTCCGGATCGAGGGTGCCTTTGGGGACGAAAGAGAGGGAGTTCGGATAGTTGCCTTGAGCGACGAAGGTGCATTGTACCGACTTGGGATCGACGGTGACGAGCGCGATCGATGTAGTCGCCCAGAGCGCGCCCGTGCGGTCGACGGCGAGGTCGATGACGCCGTTGCAGCCCTTGAAATCACCGAGGGTGGTGAGGGCCTTGGTGTTGGGATCGAGGAGGTACAGGGTGGTGTCGCTGTGGGCATAGACGGCGACGGGCGGCGGCGGAGGATCACCCCCCTGCCCGCCGCTGCCACCTTGTCCGCCTTGTCCACCTGCGCCGCCCTGCCCGCCCGCGCCGCCGGCGCCCGTGGTGGTCGTTGCGCCGGTCGTGGCAGTCGAGCTCGATGCGTCGCCGCTGCTCATGCCGGGCTGGGTGTCGAGGATGACCTTGCCGCCGCAGTCGAGCGAGGCCGTGGCCGCGAGGAGCACGGCGGGGACGAGGGCGGCGCGGTGGCGGGAGGGGCGAGCAGGCTGCATGGCGAGAGCGTTCTAACGGGCCGGCGCCGGGAAGGCGACAGGCAAGAGCGCAGCACCTCGCGCGAGCGGTGGGACACGAGCGCTCACGGCGGGAGCGCGCACAGGACCGCATCGAGGGGCTTGCCGCCGAAGAGGCCGCGACGCGGGGTCTCGACGATCGCGAAGGCGCGGCGCTCGTCGACCGGAACGACATCGACGACGGTGCCCTCCGCGACGGGGACGAAGCGGAGCGACTCGACCGGGATCGACGGTGCATCCGAGAGGGAGACGGCGTGGCGCGACGAGCGCGAGCCCGCGGAGAGGCGCGGCGGGACCGGGAGGAGGGCGAGGCCGTCGTCGCCCGCCGCGAGGAGGAGGCGATCCCCCGCGAGGGCGAGGGCGCGGAGGTCGTACGAGCGATCGGCGAAGCGGCGGATGCCCCCCGGGCGCTGGACATGAAGCGCGGCATGTTCTTCGAGCGTTCCGAGGTCGAGGAAGGAGACATGCGCGGAGCACGCGCCATGGTTGGCCGAGGTGGAGAGGAGCGCGAGGGTGTCCCCCGCCGCGGACACGGAGATGACATGCTCGGCCGAGCTGTGCGCCGCGAGGTCGCGACACTCGGTGAAGCGGGGCGCGCGGGGGTCGGCGATGTCGGCGCAGAGGAGGTAACGGGGAAGGACGATGTCGTCGACCGCGATGAGGCGATCCCCGTGGATCGCGAGGCCATCGACCCCCTTGCCGAAGGCGAGGGCCTCGCGCGGGACAGGGATGCTCGTCCACGCGCGAGGGGCGCGGAGGTCGATGAAGCCGAGCATGCCCTTGCCGGCCTCGGCGCCCGTGAAGAGGACGCCGTCATGCGCGAGGAGGGCGTGAATCCTGGGCTTGCCGGGGAGCTTGATGGAGGTCGAGGCGGTGCCTCCGAGGAGGCCGCGGAGGAGGTGAACGGCGCCGCCGTCGGCGTAGACGAGCAGGTCGGCCGCGAGATCGAGGTGGTGGACTGCGCGGAGGGGCATGGCGACGGGGCCGGCGTCGGTGATGTCGGCGTCACCGCGGCGGTAGGCCGGGGAGGCGCGGCGGAAGAGGTGGCTCTGGCCGGCCCGGGGGAGGATCCATGCGTCGTGCACGCGCGGAGCGTCGCTATTCTTACGTCGCCCGGCAAGCGCTCTCACGCGTTTCCGGTGTCATATCCTCCGGCTTCCACGAGCGCGCGCCGTGCCCCTTCCACATCGAATGTCCTCGCCATCTGCAGCTCGCCGAGCTGAGCATCCGGCAGGCACGGCTCGAACTTCGACAGCCCCGTCCTCGCCGCGAGCGGGGCGAGCGAGCGCGCCTCTTCCGCGTCCGGTCTCGATTCCCTGGCCCATGCGCGCAGGCAGGCACGCACTGCCACCCTACTCTTACCGGCGTCTTCGCTCAGCGTCAGGCTGGTGTTGCGTGCCACGATTCGACTCCCGAGCTCGCGCTCCAGCATCCGGGAGAGGAGCGTATTGGCCGCGCCCCCGGCGAACGTCCAGAGGACGATCTCTTTTCCTCCCTCGACGAGCATCTCCCCGTCCCTCAAAAATGCGTGCTCGTTTCGCACCCGTTCGAGCACCGTCCGACACCTTCGCGACCATGCCGGATCTGCCGCGTCGTCGCTCAAGATCCGCCGCATCGCCTGACATAGCGCGTAGCCCAGAAAGCGCGGCTCTCCCGTCCACCGCGGCGCGCGCCCATCACGCGCCGGACGAACCTCGCAGAGACTTCGTTCCCAGTCGATGTGGACGACCTCCCAGGGCTGACCGGCGAGCGAGAACGTGCGGCGCTCCGTCCCGCTGATCAGGTTGCGGAGAAACAGGGCGTCGACGGTGCCGACCTCGCGGCTCGCCGCCTTCACCGAGAAGGTCTGCGGCGCGTCGAACACCGCGTAGAGGGCGCGAAAGCCGGCGCGCCCATATTTCTTTTCCCCCAGAGGGCCGAGCCAGAGCTTGCCCCCATCGATCGCCAGGATCTCCCGGGCGAGCATGGTGTCCACGAGCGCCTCCCGCTCCTGCTCGCTTATCCCGGAGAAGGCCGCGGCGCCGTGCAGCCAGGCCCCGAGGTCACCTCGCGCAACACCCCGCCGCTCCACCGCGATCCCGAGGATCTGGTGCGCCAGCACATGGTGAGCGCGGCGGGAAGGGACCACCGGCTCCACCCAGCCTTCCCGGTAGAGGCGCAAAATGGCGGCGGCCTGGAGCACGGCGGGCTCGGCGATGGCGAGGAACGTGCAGTTGGGTACGGTCCCGGCGCGCCTCCCTGTCCGGCCCATGCGCTGGAGGAAGCTCGCCACCGTCGGTGGGCTGTCGATTTGCAGCACGTGATCGAGATCGCCCACGTCGATCCCGAGCTCCATCGCGCTCGTGGCCACGATCACGCAGTCTTGGCCATCGTGGAACGCCCGCTCCGCGTCGCGCCGCTCGGCCGTGCCGAGCGAGCCGTGCATCACGAAAGCATCGACGCCCCCTTGCCGGAGGAGCTTGCCCATCTCCTCCGCCTTGCGGCGCGAATCGACGAACAGGAGCCGCTTGCGACCCGGGTGGAGCGCCCGGACCACCGTCGCGGCGTTCTCCAGCGAGCCCACGTGGTCGAGCGACAGCTCGGGCGTCTTTCCCGGGCCCTTCGGGTCCACCACCTCGGCGGCGCGCCGGGAGCTCCCTTGAAGCCAGGCGAGGATCACCTCCGGGTTGCCCACTGTCGCCGAGAGACCGATCCGCTGCACGTCGCGCCCGCAGAAGCGCGTCAGCCGTTCGAGGAGCGCCGACAGATGTGCTCCCCGATCGTCGGCGGCGAAGGCGTGAACTTCGTCGATGATCACCGCCGACAGGCCCGCGAACAGAGCCCGCACGGGCACCCGCGGGCTGATCAGCATCGCCTCCAGCGACTCCGGCGTCGTGAGGAGGATGTCCGCGGGGTCCTGGATGAAGCGCCGCCGCGGCCCGTCTGCCACGTCGCCGTGCCACTTGAACGCTCGCCGTCCCACCAGCTCGGCGTAGCGCTGGATGCGCTCCTCCTGGTTGTTCAGGAGCGCGCGAATCGGGGACAGGTAGAGGACCGACACCGGGCGGCGGTCACCGGCGTCCATGGCCGAGAGCAGCGGGAAGAAGGCCGCTTCCGTCTTGCCCCCGGCCGTGGGGGCGAGGATCACGCAGTTCTTCTCGTCGAGGATCGTCTCGATCGCCCGCTCCTGCACGGGGCGCAGGCTCTGGATCCCGAGGGTGTGGACGATGTGGAACTGGAGCGCCGGCGTCAGCCGCTCGAACCCGCTCATGCGAGCCCGGCTCCAGGCTCACCGCCGAGATCGATCTCGATCTCGTCGACGCTCCGGGCGATCCCCGCCGCGGCTCGCTCCTCGTCGTTCATCTCGGCGGGGTCGACATGGAGACCGCCGTGCACGCGCGGATCGAAATCCGGATGCTCGTCCACCTGATCGAGGAGCCCGACCAGCCGGCGCAGGAAGATCCGCGGCGCCACCCCGACCTTGCCACCCAGCGCGCCGGCCACTGTGGTCGCGAGCGCATGCAGCAGCGCGTCGTCCACCTTCTCGGCCATTCGATCGGCTGCCTCCGTCGGGTAAATCGATCGCACCCGCTGGCCCACGGCGACCAGCTTGTCGAGATCGAAAGGTTGCAACCGGATCTGCGTCGCGCGGGCGCTGTCGAAGCGCGGATCGGCCGGGAAGTCGGTGCGAAGTCGCTCCACCAGCGGTGGAAGACGGCGGACCCCTTGCGGCCCATCGAAGAACGCCGGCGTCCCGGTGATGAGCACGTAGAGCCCCGGGTAGCGCCCGCTGCCGAGATCGTCGATGAGCTGTCGCAGCGCGTTCAGGCTCTTCTCTCGGCTGTCGGCGCGCACCCGCTGGATCGTCTCCACCTCGTCGAGCACCAGCAAAAGCCCTCGCCGGCCGGCCTGGCGCAGCACCTCCAGCTCGGCACGGAAGAACCCGGCTGCGCCGTCATGGTCGAGCTCGCCCTTCAGGCTCGCGGCCCGCAGCACCGCGGCGCCCACGTTCGGCTGCCCCATCAACCAGGCGATGAGCCCCTCGGCCACCGCGTGCTCGCCGCGCACCCGGGCCCCGTGGCAGGCCCGCAGCGCCGCGGCGAACTGGGGCTGGATGGCGCTCACCGCGCGCAGGCGCTGTTCGAGCAGATCGCCGACCGCCTTCTCCACCCAGGCGTCGTCGTCTCCCCGGCTCCCCGCCTGCGCCAGCACCTCTTCTTCGAGCTGGAAGAACCAGCGATCCAGGAGCGATCGGAAGGCCCCGTCGGACCACTCCCGCGTCTCCAGCGCCTCCATCGCCCGGCGGTAGACCGTCTCCATCCGGTAGAGCGGCGTCTCGGTCTCCGAGATCTGCACGAGCGACGTGGCGAAGCCTTTTTCCCGGGCGCGGTGCTCGATCCACCGGGCGAAGAAGGTCTTGCCCGTCCCGTAGTCGCCTCGCACCGCCTTCAGCTTGCCTTGCCCGGCGGCCACCAGGTCGAGCTCTTCGTCGAGGCTCTTCTCGAAGCGGTCGAGCCCCACGGCGAAGAGCTCCAGCCCGCGGCGCGGCACCGTGCCCATCCGGAGCGCGCCGATGATCTCTCGGCGCTTGAGCAAGCTCGGCAGAGGGCTGCTCATGGCACCTCGAACAGCAGGCGGAGCTTGCCCGGGTCGAGGCGCACCTGCTCGCCGGCGGCGTCGAAGCGGAGCACCTCGTAGCCGTCGACGTTGAGCACCTCCTGCAGCTTGGCGACGAGACCGCCCACGCGGCCGGGCACCTCCATCTCGGTGGCGAAGGCAAACTGGCATGGTCGATACCGTTGCCTCAGCAAAGAACTCCACGGCGCGCGCCACCTGATGCGGAGCGCGGCCTCGGGCGCCCGCGCCTCCAGCACCGCGGAGCGAGCGAAGGCCGAAGACCCGGCGGAACCACGGACGCTCGCTTCGGCAGCGCGGGCGCGGGGGCGGCCTCGCCGAGCGCCGGGAGCGCGAGCTGCGCGGGCTTCGCCGGCTTCGACGGCGCGAGCACCGGCGCCGCTGCGGGCGCGGACGATGGCACGGCCAGGTGCCACCAGGTGGGCACGTAGGGCGCGGTGAGGGCGGCCCCTCGTCGCCCGCCGGCCCTTGCAGCTCCTCGGCGCCCACGAGCACGCAGGGCGCGATGATCTCGGCCAGCGTCGCCCCGCCGTGCTCCCCGGCGTGACCGGACCCGCCCCACCGGCTGCCGTCGTCGGCCATCAAGGCCACACCGGCGGCCCCGCGCGGCGCCCAGGCCCGGCCGGCCGGGAAGGCCACCTCGAAGTCGTGCACCGGCTCGCTCATCGTGGCGAGCAGCGCCAGCGCGCTCCGCCTGCGGGCACGCTGCCCTTCGACACGAGCGAGGTCGGCGGGCACGTGGCCGTGATCGCTCGCGAACAGGACGGCGCGCCCCGCTTCGCGCGCCTTGTCGAGCAGGGAGCCGAGGGACGCGATGTTCTCCACGCCCCAGCGGTGTCGCAGCGCGGGGTTGCCCTTGAGCGAATCGTCGATGGCGTTGACGACGACCGCGACGACCCGCCGGGTCGCATCGCCCACGAGGCGCAGCGCCTCTTCCGACGCGCTGCCGCTCTGGGTGTGGCTCTCGGCGCGGAGCAGCAGGTGGGCGTGTCGGTGCCCGAGAAGAAGCGCGCCATCACCGCGTGATCGCGAAGCGCTCCCGATCGCGCTGGGTGTCCTCGAATACCTGGGCAACGCCTTGCCGGCGAAGAACGCAGCGCGGCCGGCCTCGGTGATCGAGGGGACCTGCGCCGGCACCGGGATGACCAACCCGCTCGATCCTCCCGGCACCGGCGCTCGCCCGGGCGAGCCGGCCCCAGTTGCGCCGCGAAGGCGACTCGAACAGCCTCCACCGCCTGCACCAGGCCATCCCGTCGAGCGGCACCAGCAGGCGGCGCTCGGCGTTCTCGTCGAGAAGCGGCCCGCGATGCGCACGGCACCTGCTCGATCGGCACCACCTGGTGGGCCGGCTGGCCGGCAACTAGTAGGCAACGAGGGCGCGCGCGAACCGGCGATCGAAGCGCTGCCGCACCTCGTCGGCGGCGGCCACCGCAGCACGCCCCGATCGAAGGCACGGTCATCGTCGTGCCCCGCGCGGCCGCGGCGCCAGTCGACATGGCCGCCCTCATCGGCGAACCACTGGCCGAGCACCTCGACGGCGTCGTGCGGCGCGGCGCCCTCGGGCCGGTCTTCCGGCCGCGACGCAGGCCAGGCCAGAAGCCGCGGCCGCTCGTAGCCCGTTCGAGGTGGAGCTCGCCCTCGCTCTCGCGCGCCAGGAAGTAGGCCTTCCACCTGGTGCAGCGCACTCGGCCTGGACCACGGCCTCGGCGGTGGGCCGCGGCGCTCCGCGAGCAGCGCCATCCCAGCGCCCCCAGGCGCCGCCTCCAGCGCCGCGGGCAAGCGCGTGCTCGGCGCGAGCGCGGCGCGGATCTCGGCGTCGTGCCCGCTCCTCCGCCGCGCGCACCAGGGCTTGCCGACACCCATCCGCTGCCGCTCCACGAGGCGCAGCGCCAGCGCACCGCGCGCCCGAGCGCCGCGGGCACCTCCGCGAGCGTCGCCTCGTCGAGCAGCGAGCTCGCTCCACCGTCCGCGCTTCATCCACATGCGCACGGCGGGATCGCGCGATTCGCCGAGCGCCTCCAGCAGCACCGCATGCTCGAGCAGCGACGCGCTGCCGAGCATCCCAGGCGCGAAGACCACCAAACCCGGCCACCCCGAGCGCTTTGCCGAGCACGCCGGAGCAGCTCGTTGCGCAGGTCGGGCTCCTTCGCCGGCCTCAAGAACACGCGCGCCCCGCCCGTCGAGCGCAGCCCAGGCGAGCGTCGAGCGCCAGGCCGCCCTCCGTGTCCAGCTCGCCGGAGCCACGCGGCCCAGAGCAGCTCGTGGGTAGGCCGGCTCTCGCGCAGTGCGAAGCGGCCCGCCCGGAGCGCAGCAAGAACTCCGCGAGCGGGCTGCTGCCGCGTCGAGGTCCACCTCGCTCACCCCGAACAGGCGCCGCAGCCGCGCCTCCCGCCCCACCCGAAGCACCCGCCCGGCGCGCGCGAAGCGGCCGGCCAGATCGAGCGGCATCTCCTGCGTCCACGGGACGAGGTAGACCCGGCGCGGCTCCGGCTCCGCGAGCGGCGGCATGCGAGCGCGCAGCTCGAGCTCGCTCCGCACCGGGATCACGTCCGTCCCGCCGCCGAGGTCGAGGCGCTGCTCGTCACCCGTGCCGTACACGGCGAAGAGATAGCGCGCGCGCCGGGCCTCGAAGTACGGCCGCAGCTCGTCTTCGAGATCCCTCGCTTCGAGGCGCGGCAGGTCCGCGTCGGTCACGGGCGCTTCCTCCAGGTGAGGCTGAGGCTACCGGAGATCTCCACGTCGTCGGGCGCCTCGGCGAGGGCCTTGCGTGCCTCGGTCACGAGCCGATCGAGCGCGGCCTCCACCGCGGCGCGCCCGCGCCCGTCGGCCGGGAAGGTCCGGATCTCCTGCGTCCCCGTGTCCGGCGGAGGTGACCTCCGCGCCGCGACCGGCACGGGCTGCGCGTCCACCGGCATGGACACCGGCGGCGGCGCCAGGAGGCGCAGCGCCTCCTGAGCCAGCGTGCGCAGCCGCGGCGCGAGCTTCTCCAGCAGCTCGTCTTGCCGCATCGCCCGCGTCACCTGCTCGACGAGCCCGGCGCTGGCCGCTAGATCGCTGCGCCGCTGGGCCTGCAAGATGGGCCCCCAGATCAGCTCGTCGTCGAGCATGCGGCAGAGCTCGTCCGCGGCCTCCAGCGAAGCGGCGACGGCCTTGCCGCTCGTCTTCGGCTCGAACGCGGCCAGCGCCTCGACCAGGGCCTTGCCCTTCTTGCCGGCGGTCCGGCTCGCCAGATCTTCTGCCGAGCGGGCGGTGGTGCTCCGATCTGTCGGCCCGCTCTGGCCGATCTCGGCGAGGCGGCGTTCGAGCAGCGCCGGGAGGCGGAGCATGGCCTGCCGCTTCGGATCGAGCTGCGCGAGCACCTGGGCCTCGAAGCGCTTGAGGCTGTCGCCGTGCAGGGCCCGGCCGGCCAGGGTGACGCCGAAGTCGGACGCGCGCGCGAGGGCCCGGGCCCAGACCTCGAAGGTGGGCAAGTCCGGCCGCTCGAGGACGACGTAGGCGGGGATCTCCTTGCCCGGCTTGACCTCGAAGGGCTGGTCGCCGCTGACGAGGGCGCGGGCGGCGAAGCGGGCGTAGCAGCGCACGATGAGATCGAGCACGTCGGGCTGGAGGCCGCGGGTGCCGGTGTCGTCGATCCAGGAGCGCACCTCGCCCACCTCGGGCCGGTCGAGGGCCTTGCGCGCCCGGGTGTTCTCCAGGCGCTGGAGGATGTCGTCGTCGCGGAGGAAGGCCCGGTCCTCCGTGACGCGGACGAGGCCGAGCTCGACGAGGAAGTCGCGGAGCATCTGGGCCCGGTCGCGGTCCACGGTGATGCTCTTGTCGTCGGCGTCGATGATCTCGCCGAAGCGCGCGACCAGCTCCTCGGCGGTGTTGCGCGTGAGCTTCTTCGGGAACTTGGGGTGGAGGGGATAGCGGCTCGCCAGGATTTCATGGGCGTAGCGCTCGATGGCGTCGGCTAGGCGGGCGGCGAGCTGGGGGCGGATGGTCGCGCCCGGCCGGAGGAACCAGAGGTGCTTCTCTGCGGCGTTGGAGAAGTCGAGGTCGCCGTCGCTCGCCCTGGCCAGGCCATAGGCTTGCTCCAGCACCTGGAGCAAGCGGCTTTCCCGCTGGGTGCGGAGGTTCTTGAGGTCAAGCTCCGCACGAGACTGGTTCTCGACCGAGAAGTGGGACACGTACTGCGCAGTGGTGGCCTTGTCGCTCAGGATATGCGCGAGGATGACGAGCTGGCCGAGCATACGCTTCATATCCTTCGAGAAGAAGGTGGGGAGCCAGACGAGGGTATAGGTGCCGCCGGCGTGGGCCTGGAGGAAAGCTTCGAGCGTGGCCTCATCGTCGCGCGGGCTGAAGCCCTCTTCGTCGAAGGGATAATCGATGATGATCCGGAAGTCTTGTCCGGCCGGGCAGAGGAATTCATCTTGCGGGAGGCGGCGGACGTTGGCGAAGCGGATATGACCGATGCGGTCGGTGCCGCGCCAGCCTTTGATCACGTGGTCTTTGCTCCACTCCTGCGCGCTCTCGATCTGAAGGGCCGAAAAGAGCAAGTCGCGGAGGACCTTTTGCTGGGCGCCCGCGGTGTCGTACTGGCGGGCCTGTTCGAGGATGGGGGCGAGGTCGACGCCTTCGAGGCGGAGGTGGACCTGCGGGTCGCTCTCGGGGCCGACGTGGAGCTGAGCGATGGTGCCTGAGCTGGCCCAGTGGCGGAGGCGCTG
The DNA here is from genome assembly GCA_046351295.1 of Byssovorax sp. Lineage (GTDB taxonomy): Bacteria > Myxococcota_A > Polyangia > Polyangiales > Polyangiaceae > JAXLYT01. The sequence goes on along the minus strand of JAXLYT010000012.1, from coordinate 11,694 downwards.
GACGACGAGGCTGACCTCGGTGCCGGGGATAGGGGCGCGGAGCGATCCGTGGTTGAGCTGGACGAGCTTGCCGGCCGAGAGCTCCTTGAAGGGTTTGACAGCTCGGGGACGAGGGCGGCGACGAGCAAGGTTTTGACGAGGCGGTTGTCAGCGCGGCACGATCGCTCGGCGCAGTTGGAGCAGCCGACGCGCGCGGGGTGGCTCGGGCGCAGGCGCTGGCGGCGTTCGGGGGTGGTGGTGCCGTGGGTCTGCTGGATGACGGGGAGGAACTGGTAGGCGTAGAGCTGCTTGGCGGAGTCGAAGCGGGCACGCATGATGCCATCGGTGGAGTCGTCGCCGCCGGCGATGACGTCGAAGAGGTCGCCGACACCGACGACATCACCGACCTTGAGGTCTTCGACATGCTCGACGAGGAGCTCGGTGAGGAGGCGCATGGCCGTGCGCTCGCGCTGGAGGGAGCTGGAGAGGGCGACCAGGGCATCCATCAGGATGGGGCTGAAGGGATAGAGGCGGCGGAACTCTTTTTCGTCGAGGTCGCCGAGGAGGGTTTGCCAGGCGGCGTCGCCGAGGCGGGCCCGCATGGCGCGAAAGGCGTCGTCGAGGGGTTTTCGATCGTCGTTCTTGGGGCGCAAGATGCGCTTTTCGGCGATGGTGGGGAGGTTGCGGTCTTCGAGGCGGATGGTGTCGAAGCGGCCTTCGGACCACTTGAGGGAGTCGCGGACGAGGGCGTTCTGGAGTCCTTCGTGGTCGCGGCCGACCATTTCAGCCAGGTCGCGCTGGCGGGCGATGAAGCTGACGAGAGGGATGTCGCGGTGGGCCTCCTGGGCCTCGACGAGCTTGACGAGCTTCTGGACTTCGTTGTGAAAAAACGAGAGGTCCGAGGCGCGGGAGGCGAGCCAGAGGATGAGTTCGTCGAGGAAGAGGACGACGCCGGTATAACCGAGCCCTTTGGCGTGGCGGGCGAGGACGGCGAGGCCGTCGTCGAGGTCGACGAACTGGCGGCTGTCGTCGGCAAAGGCGCCGAAGCGGGTCCTGACGAGGGCGTTGAAGAGGTCTTCCCGGAGGCGAGGGTCGGTGGAGGAGGCGGCATTCTCGAAGCGGGCCACCGTCCAGCGCTCGGCCGCGCCGACCTCGCCCCAGGCCGCGTCGTCGGCCGCGCCGGCGTTCATGGGGGCAAAGAAGCGGTCTTCGCCGAGCTCGGCGAGCATGCGGCGGGCGTCGTCGAAGAGCTTTTCGTCGGCGAAGACGCCGGGGAGGCGGGCGTCGGGGTGGAGCTTGCGGACAGTATCGAGGTAGCGGCCGAAGATGGCGCTTTCGAGGTTGCCGGTGTGGCCGATGAGGTGAAATCGGAGCTGGAGGAGGCGGGCCTTGCCGGCAAAGGGGTACTTCTGGCGGAGGCCGTGGAGGTCGGGGATGCGCCAGGCATGCTCGCTGCCTTCGAGGAGGAGGGAGAGCAGGGCCATGAAGTGGGACTTGCCGCTGCCGAAGCTGCCATGAAGGAAGGCGGCGCGGCTGCGGCCGTCGCGGAGGGCCGCGGCCGTGAGGTCGAGGGCGCGGTCGAAGGCGAGGGTGAGCGCAGGGGTGACGACGTAGGTGCTGGCCGTGACCTGGGGGTGCTCGACAGCGCGGCCGAGCTCCTCGACGAAGCCGATCTTGTGGACGCTCTCGGGGAGGTCGAAGAGGTCTTTGATGCGCTCAGTGCTCACGAGGCGAGGTTCCTTTCATGAGGCGTACGGGACCGGTGGTCACCAGGCGGCCTCGGGGTAGCGTTTTTTCGCCCAGAGGCGGAGGACATGGCTGTGCTCCGGGAGCTCGGAGACCGGTGGGTCGTCCCGGTTGAGGGCGGGGGTCTCGATCTCTTCGGCGAGGCGGCGGACGGCGCTGATGGGGATCGTTGTGCCGGGGAATTTCTTGGAGAGTCGATCGAGGGCGCGTTTGAGGCTGGCCTTGCGGTCCTCGACGAGGATGCGGTGGTTGAGGTTGAGGCGCTGGTCGATGTCTTCCTGGAACTGGGCGTTGGTGGACCGAAGGACGCCGCTGCTCGTGCAGTGGAGGGTGGCGAGATGCGCCTCGGTCTGGGGGTTGAGGGTGATGTCGTGCTCACCCTTCTTGGTGTCACAGGTCTGGTCCGGGCCGGGCTGCCCTTCTCCGCCCGGGCAGGCGCCGATCATATTGGTCCACGAGAGCTGGAGTTCGGGGTGGCGCTCCTGGGAGCGCCAGTGGTCGATCTTCATGAGGAAGAGGGGCTGCGCGTCCGGCTTGGTGGGGTGGGGGCGCGTCTTCTTGGAGATGCGCCGCATGCAGTAGGCGCAGAGGGCGTGCTGGTCGCGGAGGAGGCCGTCGCGGATCTGGTCTTTGACCGGGCCGAAGTCGTGTCCGTCGTAGGTGGCCCCCGGGACGGCGCGGTAGTCGTGGAGGGCCGCAGGCTCGGCTCCCTTCTCAACTCGTTTCATCGATGCGCTCCGCGATGTCGAGGAAGGTGCGCAGGCGGGCGACCTCCGGGTCCCGTTCGGTGAGGTTGTGCGCGAGCTTGTCCAGGCGGGCGCGGGCACCGGCGTTGTCGCCGTCGTCGAAGAGGGCGGTGATGGCCTTGATCTCGTCGACGATGTGCTTGGGGTGGGGGTCGACGCCGAGGATTTCGAGGAGGAGGGAGTTCGTGTCGCGCCCGGCGGTCGGGGCGGGCGGGTCATAGAACTGGAAGTCGCTGAGGACGACGACCGAGCCCTCCGGGGCCTCGCTGAGGACCTGGGGAGAGTGGGTGGTGACGACGAACTGGCAATTGGGGAAGGCGTTCTGGAGGCCGCCGAGGATGATGCGCTGCCAGCCGGGGTGGAGGTGTTGCTCGATTTCGTCGATGAGGACGAGGGCATAGCCCTGGAGGGGGTCGGCGAGGTCGGGATACGATACGGCGAGACGGTAGGCGAGGTCGCCGACCAGCGCGAGGAGGCCGCGTTCGCCGTCGGAGAGTTGGTCGAGGGCGTATTCTTCGCCGTTCTTGGTGGCGACCAGGCGATAAGGGATGCGCTGGACGCGGGGACGGGAGATGCCGGGGACGACGCGCTCGATGGCTGTACGAACAGCGGTCAGGGAGCGGTCCTGGTAGGTGGTGTTGCCACGAGAGCGCTGCTCGTTTTCATGATCCTCGCGATAGCGGAACCAATTGAAGAATGTCCGATAACTTATGTCAACCCGAGCACGAAGGCGGCTAGGCTTTTCGAGTTTTGCAAGATCGGCCACGTCAAACGGCGGCTCGCCGTCTGAAGCACGATCGACATGCGGAGCATATCGACGATCCGAGACAGCTCGATCACTGGCATAGTACGCTGCCGGAAATCCAACCCCATGCCCAATCGAGCCCGCGCCCTCTGCGGGCCTGAGCACAACGTTCGTAAGCAGCTCCTCCGATTCACCGCTCACTCCGAGGCTATTTTTGATGTCAAATGCCTCGCCACCCACGACACCATCGAGCGTGATCAGGCATCCTTTGGCACCGCGCCGGATATCGATCTCGGTCAGGGAGGTCGGACGACGGGCGGAGCTGATCATCCCCGCGAGCCGTCCCAGCGCATCGAGCGCGGAGGTCTTCCCCGCGCCGTTGATGCCGACCAGAACGGTGAGCGGCCGGTCGAGGGGGAGGCGGGCGGAGGTGAAGCCCCGGAAGTTTTCCAGGGTGAGGGCGGTGATCTGGGGGTGGGTCACGCTTCGTCCTCCGGGTCGGGGGTGGCTTTCTTGCGGGGGGTGCGGCCCCGGGGGGCGCGGGTCTTTTCGGCGGGGCGGTAGGCGCGGAGGTCTTCGCGGGTGAGGGCGTGGGCCTGGCATTCGGTGTCGAGGAAGGCTTCGTAGTAGTCGCCCAAGCGGAGGCCGGCGTACTCGTCGCTCGGGTCGTTGTGCCACTGCTTGACCCAGGGGAGGAGCTCGAGGAGGCCGGCGAGCATGGGGAGGAGGCGCTGCTTGTTCCAGAGCTCCTGGGTTTTGCGGTGGTGGTAAAGGGTGGCGAGGGCCTGGGCCTGCTGGGCGTGGTTCCACCCGGCCCAGCCGTACACCGGGTCTTTGTCTTCGTCGGATTCGCAGCCGGGGTAGCTGATGAAGCGTTCCTTGGGGACGTCGAGCTTGCCGCGGAGGCGCCAGGTGGTGGGGTCGCGGTAGTCGGTCTGGTCGTACTTGGGCGGAGGGTCGAAGGGGGGGACTTGCTCGCCGCGGTCTTCGGCGCGCTGGAGGTCCCAGGTGCGCTCCCAGGATGCGCGCTTTTCGAGGCCGGCCGGGGTGTGGCGGAGGACGGAGAGGTAGGGGACGGCTTCTTGTTCAATTGCCTCGGTGACGAGGCTTTTATCTATCTCCCTCTTCAACACCTTTGCGGCCGAGAGGGCTCCGGAGATAGCTCGGAGCTTCGTCATGAGGTCGGATAGTCGTACGGGAAGCAATTCACTCAGACAGGCCTCAAGCTTGGAGCGAAGCACTCTCCAAGCGGCCGCTTCTGCTCGCATTGCGTCAGTGACGTTCTCAGCATCGAACGCGCCCGCAGCTCGGAACCAGCGACGCTTATATTCCGGACGCTCGATGAGGCCCAGATTAGGGACATTCGCGATCATCTGCGCGCGCCTCAGATCCGAGCTCGGTGTCCTATAAGCGCGTTCTTCTGGATCGCGCGGCTCAACTCGATCTGGATCGGGGACAGCGACACATTCAGAGTCAGCAGGAAGCAGTCCACACATTTCATAAATTAGCCAGTCAAGCTCTTCCTGCCATGCGACCATTTTTCGCCGAAGAAGATCTCTTTTGGCAACCAACGACTGCAACTCCAAAAGAATCGACCCCGGCGCAACTTCCTCAATCATACGCTCAAACGCCCCATCCTCCAACGCATCCCCCCCTCCCGACAAACGGCGAGCATACGCAATCGCTAACCCATCTCGATAATCTTTAAGCCTGTCCGGAATTGGCACAAACGCCATCTTGGTAGCATCGAATTCGAACCTGAACTTCTCAGGATCAGCCTGCAAAACACCGCGATCACTCGTGGCCCCCTTATTCATCATAACCTGCTTCATCCAGAAACACGCTGTCGAACTATTAAGATAAGCCAACAGCGCGAGGTGGTCTTCCTCCGTGGCATCTCCTTCAAGCTTAATAATGGGCGCAGACTGCTTAAACGCGCTGCCACCTCGATCGAGCACAAAATGATTATGCGTAGCGATAAATGAGAACGATATGGTAAACGGCGTCCGCATTCGCTCTGAGTAGACTTCTCGCAGTGACCACCAGGGTATTCCCCTTTGTTCAACAGGTACACCAAAGGCCTTCCGCGCTCGCAGCGTGGCTCGATAAGGCCAAAGATACCGCAAAACACTCCGCAATTCGCTCACGGGAAGCCGCACACCGTTGGGCGAATTGGGCCAAACGCAACTATCTCCACCAGAAATAGACCAATCGCGAATCTCTTCGCCAACAACATTTCGCCGAATATGCGCACCAAGTCCCGCTCTCACGAGCACTTCTTTGGGAGCCATGAGCACGTTGTCTTCTCCCGTGATCACGGAAAACCCGATACAATCAACAGCATCTTTGAGACGCTGCTCCCAATGCGTCTCTAGCAATAGTTTTAACTCGGCCACACCGCCCCCACCCAAGCTCCACGGATGCTTCTCCAGCGTCGATCGTGGCATTCTGGCCACGCTCACATAGTCATTCTCGAACCCAACCTCACCTCCATGCTCGGCGATGCTCTCCCATACCAGCCCCTGTTCCGATCCTCCGGCGTGCTCGGCTCTCCTCGCTTCGCCAGAACGGTCAAGACGGTATCCCCCTCCTTCTCCTCGTTCGCCCCGGAAGAGCAGCACCGTCGGCGTCCCATGTGCCCGAATATATGTGCGCCGGACGTGTTCACCACACCCGTCAGATTCACCGTCGGCAAGAACTCTTCGATCAGCTTCTTTCCCGCTCTCGCTTCATGAAGCCGTTCTCGGTGATCATCCCCACGAACCCACCCTTCTGGGCCAGTAAGAAGAATCGTTCCGTGAACGGAGTCGCAAGGGTGAACTCGCGGTAACAGCTTGCATAAAGCTCCTTGTACCGCTCCCGCAACACCGGGTCTTTCACCGTGATATAAGGAGGATTCCCCCACCACCGCCGCGAACCGCCGCCCCAGCACATCCCGCGCCGCCCGCTCGTCTTCCAGCGAAAACGCCTCTCCTCCCAGGCGTGCATCGACTGCCCGGCCACACCCCCAGCTTCGCCTGCATATGCTGCGGATTGTGCAACAAAGAATCCGCCACCACCACATGGATGGGCAGCACCGGCGCATCCCGCAGCTGCCGGTAGCCCCCCGTCGAGAAAGGCCAGCATCAGCCGGAACCGCGCGATCGCTACCGCATAAGGGTTCAGATCGGCCCCGAACACCGCCTCGAGCGCCTTCCCCGCGGCCACCCGGATCTCCAGCCCTGGCTCCTTCCGCAGCCGGTGATCCAGAAGCCGCTCGAACGCCCCCAGCAAAAAGTGCCCGCTCCCACAGGTCGGATCGATCACCGTCGTCTGGTCCAGCCCGAACCGCCGGATCGCCGGCTCCAGCGTCCGGTCGAGGATGTACTTCTCCACGAAGTGCGGCGTTTGCAGCAGCGCGTACCGCTCCCGCACATCGGCCGACAGGTCCTGGTACAGGTCCCCGAGGAACCGCGTATCTTCTTGCCCGAACCGCAGCGCCGGCGCCTCCGTGCTCGGCGACCGGAACATCGCCACCAGCTTCTTCGCCATCGCCGCCGACGGGGCCAGCGACCACACCGGATTGTGCCGCGCATCGAACAGCTCTTGCGCCGCGGGCAGCCGCGTCATCTCCCGGAACACCGCCAGCAGATAATCCCGCTCGGTCAGCGACGGGGCCAGCGCGAAGAACAGCTTCTGGCTATCGGCCGCCCCCGGCCCCGCGATCCGCGCGTGCCCGAGCAGCCCCCGGTCTTCCAGCGTCCGCACGAACACGCAGGACAAGAGCCAGCTCGCCGCCACCTGCGTCACGAAGTGCCGCTCCCACACCTCCCGCGGATCGGCGGTTCGCCGCGCGGCCCGCTCGGCCTCGTGCCGCGCCGCGAGACCTTCGCGCAGCCCGGCCGAGCCGCGCGCCCGCTCCAGCAGATCGGCCTCCAGCTCGCCCACCAGCGCCTGCGCCCGGGCGAGGAACAGCGCCCGATCGAGCGGGGCCCGGGGGTCTTCCTGGGCCTCGACAGAGCTTGCGACTGCTTTCTTTCGACCGGCCATTGCGCGTTACCCCGCGGCGTTGTGCAAGTTGGAGAGCCAGGCACGCGACACCCAGAGCGCCTGCCCGGGCAGCACGCCGGGCACCGACAGGGTCTCGTTGATCCGCGGAATCCCTCCGGTATCGTGGCAAGGCACGAGAAGGAAGACCGCCGCCGAGTCGCGGTCGCCTCCCCGCCGCACGATCGCGTCGAGCAGGCCCGTCAGCCCGTAGCGCCCGAGCAGCCCGGGCTGGGCCAGCAAGAGCGGCTCCCCGGCGGGGAACCAGCGCGCCGACAGCGCCTCGCCGGCCTTGTGCACCAGCTTCAGCAGCTTCGGCCAGGAGGCTCCGCCCGGGCCCTCCCGGTCGGCCTGGTGCACCACGTCGTCGTCGGGGATCTGCCTTCCGGGCCTGCGCGGCCACCTCGCGCGCCAGCTCCACGTCCACCTCGACCAGCCGCGCGCCGAGCTGCTCGGTTGTAGGCCAGCGCCGCCTCCGGCGCCCGGATCGGCCGTCACCCCGAGCAACCGGAAGCGCCTTCATTCCCAGCGCGTGCTTCCAGCTTCATCGAACTGCCGCGCATCGATCGCGTCGGCGTCCATCGCGCGGCTGGTGGGCAGCGCTGTCGGCGCGCGCCCCAGGGACGCGCGCCGCGTCCGCGGATCAGTGAGCTGCTCCTCGTTCGCGCTGGTACGCCGCCGCGGCCACGTTCCAGCCGAAGCCGATGACCCGCAGCAGATCGTCGAGGGCCGGGCGGGGCGGCAACGGCTCGGCCTCGGGGTAGCGCGCGGCGACCCGCGCCCGCACCTCGCTCTCGGCCACCCCGCCCTTGAACGTCGCGGCGCACAGCTCCACCGCCCGCTGCGCCGAGAGCCCGCGCGGGTAGATCTCCAGCCGCGCCGAGCATGCCGCCCGCTCACTCGCCGCCGCGCCGATCTCGAAGAGCCGCTCTTCCTTGAGCACCCGAGCGCAAGCCGGCCACCACCTCGCCCAGGCTCCGCCGCGCCTCGCCCGTCGAAGCCAGCGTCGGCCGGCCGGCCAGCTCGTCGGCCTTGTCGCCGAGGATCCGCACCAGACGGGCGTGATCGTCGGTGAGGAACACCCACGGATCGCGGTCGTGCAGGCGCACGAGGCGCGGCCTCGGGCGCTTCCTTGTCGACCTCGATCACCACCCGCGCGGGCGCCGCGCCGAGCACCCGGGCCTGCTCGGCGCCGAGGTCGCCCGCGTACGGCAGGGCGCGCGCGAGCTCGACCGCGAGCGCGCCGAGCGGGGCCGCGCCGCCGAGCGCGTCGAGCGCGCAGCACCTGCTCGCGCAGTCGAGCGCGGCTTGGCCCAGCCGTCGCGGGCCCGGCTGAGCGCCACGTAGACGGCCGGGGCGTCTTCTTCTCGGCCTCGGAGAGCTCGCGCACCGTCACGTCGAGCCGCCCCTCGAAGGGCGGATCGAGCCCGAAGAGCGCCCGCACCAGGTGCCGCTCTCCCTTCCCCTTCCTGGCCGGGAGCACCGCTTCGAGGAAGCCTTCGAGCGTCGTCGGCCGCGCTCGCTCGGCGGCGCGCTCGTGCTCGGCGGCGAGCACCTTGCGCAGCGAGGCGAGGTCGGCGTGGTGGCGCTCGCCGAGGCTCTGCACCTGGGCCGAGGGCGCCTGCGCGAGCGCCCGGAGCGAGGGGAGACCGGCGTCGACGAGATCGGTGATCGTGGCCGGCGGGAGGGCGAGGGCGCCGAGGGCCTGGTCTTCCCTGGCGTAGCCCGGGAAGAAGGGCACGGCTCGCTCTCCCCGGGGTGGAGCGCCGTCCACCGGGTCTTGAAGACGAGCACTTCCTTGGCCACCAGCCGGCCTACACCGCGGATCACCGAAACGCGGTTGGAGCTGAGGGCCCGAAGGTCCTGCGCGCGGGAGAGGCCGGCCTGGTCGAGGGCGTTGCGCGCGCACGCTTGAGGGGCAAGAGCGGGATGGGCGTCGTCGCCGATGCGCGCGATGTCGTCGTCGGTGAGGAGGCGCCTCGGTCTCCTCCCGGCCGGCCGGCACGGCCGCCGCGGGCCGGTTGTTGCGCGCGGGCGCCGACGATGCCCACCTGGTGGCATGGCGCATCTCCTGGGCGGAGGGGAAGCGATCGGCGGCAGCGCGCGCCAGGGCCTGCTCGAAGAAGCGGGACGAGCTCGTCGCGCACCGCGTGGCGTCGAAGCGCTCGGCCGAGAGGATAAGGCGGGCCTCCGGGTCGATGGCGCTGCTCTCGCGAAGCTCGGCGGCGCCCGTGAGCATCTCGTGGAGGGTGATGGCGGCGCTCCAGCGGTCGGCGGCGAAATCCCACCTGTTTCGGCATCAGGCGGTGCGGAGATAAGGGTCGCGGTACACCGCGGTGCCGACCTGGGCACCTCGAGGCCGGAGGCGCGCGAGCGAGAAGTCGAAGAGGGCGAGGTGGTCGGTTAGCTTGCCAACTGACCCGACGCCCAGGTTGGCGGGTTGGCCGTCGCGGTGGAGCACCTTGGTTCTTCGAGGTGCTCCAGGGCGAGAAGGGGTCGTCGCCGTAGCGGCTGGCCTCGTCGAGCAAGACGGGGCCCGTGCGGGTGAGCTTCTGCTGGAGCGTCACCTCGCCCGAGACGCTGAGGAGAAGGCACGCGCGCCCGGCGATCGTGAGCGCGGCCTTGAGCTCGACGATGCGCTGGTGCCGGGGCAATTTGTCGAGCACGGCCGCCTCGTCGGCGAGGCGCGCGTCATGCGCCGGCTCGGTCGCGACCTTGAGCGCCCACCACCGATCGTCGCTCTCGCGCTGGACGAGGAGCACGCGCGCCGTGGACCCGACGCCGAGCAAGCGCTCGACCCGGAGGCCCCCCGCGAGCACATCACCCGGGCGGGCTTCGAGCGGGTCGATCTCGGCGGCCGGCGGTTTGTCTTCCGGGGCCGTGGCCTCGGCGAGGAGGAGGTCGAGCCACTCGTCGACGCTGTCGCAGCGGTTGACGGGCGCCGCGTCGGTGGCAAACGCAAAGACCTCGGCGACCTTGGGGCGGACGCCGTCGTCGACGGCCCGCGGGTCGAGGTAGCGCTTGGTCTCGAGGCGGCGATCGACCTCTTCGGCCCGCTCGCCCGGCGCCCGGCCAGTGAAGACGAAGTAGGCGAGCGCGCCGAGGCTGAAGATGTCGGACTGGGGGCTCTTGGCGAGGGGATTCTCCCGCAGCTCGGGCGCCTGGTAGACAGCCCAGCCTTCGTCGGCGAGCGCCGACCAGTGCTGGGTGACCTCGACCTCGCGGCCGGTGCCGAGCTGGAAGTTGAAGAGGCGCACGTCGAGCGCCCCCGTGTCGGGGTGGCGGCGCGCGAGGATCGACTGGGGCGCGACCGCGCCGTGGACGATGGCTTTGCGGTGACAATGGGCGAGCGCCCGGCCGACCAGCTCGACGAGGGTGAGCCGCTCGGTGAAGGTGAGCGCGGGGTTGTGGCGGAGGAAGGCGTCGAGCGGGACACCGCCCGGGAAGTTGTCGAAGAGGACGGTGGGCCCGAGGGGCGCGTCGGTCACATAGTCGGCGATGCGGAGGATGGAGGGGTGCTCGCGCAGATCCCAGAGCAGGGTGGCCTCGCGATCGGCGGCGCGGCGGAGCTGCTGGCGGCGGTCGACGTTGGCCTGCTGGGGGACGAGGTAGACCCGCGCCCTGGTCTTGAAGCCCCGGTCCCGATGGCTGGCCTCGCGATCCTGATAGCCGGCGCCCTCGGCGAGCAGCGCGCCGAGCTCGTAGCTGCCGGCATACGCGCGCCCTTTGGTGGGCCGGAGGCCGAGCGCCTGGAGGGCCTGGGCCACGTCGTGCATGGTGGGCCGGTCGATGCGATCGCCGCGAAATGCCGGGTTCGCACCGGGATAGCGGTGATGCTGCAAGGCCGGGAGCAGGTCGCTCCGGGTGACGACGGCGATGCGTCCCTCGGGCTTGAGGCGAAGGTCGAGGTCGGTCGCGCTGAGGAAGACGAGGGGCTCGATGAAGGGGCAGTCCTTCGGTCGCGCCATCTTGGTGAGGAGGCGCGACTTGAGGACCTTGGCCTTGTGGTTGGTGAGGGGATACGGCCCATCCATGTAGCGGGGCCGGGTCTCCCCGGGCGGCGTGCGCCACCACTCTTGGTGATCGCCCTCGTAGCGGCCCGGGCCGCTCTTGATCTCGACGAGGTAGAGGGCCGCATAGCCGAGGACGAGGAGGTCGATCTCGTAGAGGCGTCCCGTGGAAGGATCGAGCAGCTCGGTGAGGGCCCAGACCTGGTACGGGTCGGTGTCGGGCAAGACGGAGAAGACGAAGTCGAGCGCCTCACGCTCATGCGCGAACGGCGTCTGCCCCACCACGACCTTGCGCGCGTTGGAGAGGGCCATCTCAGCCGGTGCTCCTCCGGGCCGCGGCGGCATCTTCCGGAAGGGCGTCGTCCGAGACGAGGACGCGGCCGGAGAGGGCATGCGCGCGGCCATGCGTGAAGATGACGGCCGGGCGGGAGGCATTGAGCAC